>NZ_JAQWCQ010000035.1 GCF_028705895.1 Massilibacteroides sp.
AGCCAACCTCTTCGGATTGACAGACGAGGATATCTATGATGCTATTATAAACAGGTCTGAAGAGATCAAGCATGTTTTTGATATTTACAAATTAAAACTGGCAAGTTGAACTTGCGAAACTTAAATACATACTAATATGAATAAATTTTATTCATATATTAATGTGGAAAGATTCTCCTCTGTAAAAACTTCGTTTGCGACTTCAAGAAGTTGTGAGGCTGTTATGCTTTCTATCTTTGTAATAGCTTCCTGTAAGGTGTCGTAGCGGTTGTAGTGGAGGAAGCTTTTTCCGAGACCGAGAAAGAGACCTTCTTTGTTGTCTCCGGAAACACTTAGCTGACCTACAATTTGCTTTTTTGCGGCTGTGAGTTGATTGTCTGTCAGTTTTACTTCTCGTATCTTCTTTAGTTCTTTGTAAACTAATGAAGATGCTTTTTTTGCGTTTTTAGGGTCTGTTCCAAAATAGATGGCAGCCAATCCTGTATCCGTATAGTTTGTGATGCTCGAATCAACCGTATAAGCTAATCCGTTCTTTTCGCGCAGGGAGACATTCAAACGGTTATTCATGCCGGGACCTCCTATAATATTATTGAGCAAAAACAGGGGGATACGTTTGGGATCGTACATATCATATGCTTTTCCTCCAATAAGAACATGGGTCTGATGGGTCTCCTGAGCTTCTCTGCGTGTAAAGGGGACTATTAAATCCGGAGCTTTTCTTTCGTGTGTAAACTCGGGAAAAGTTAATTCAGACAGGGTGGATTCAGCCATTTTTATAATCTTATGTAATGGTTTACGCCCCATGGAGAAAAACACCATATTGGAAGGCACATAGTATCTGCGAATAAATGATTTTCCGGATTCTGAGTTGAAAGAAAGCAGCGATGTTTCGTCTCCTAATATATTATGCCCAAGTGTATGTCCATTAAACAGGAAATTCTCGAATTCATCGTAGATCAACTCCGAAGGACTATCCTTATAGGAGTTTATTTCATCCAAGATAACGTCCACCTCTTTTTCTATCTCTGACATAGGGAACTGAGAGTTGAAGACCAGATCGGTCAACAACTCGAATGCCCTGTTATAATGTTCTTCCATAAAAACAGAATAGACAAATGTCTCTTCTTTTGTAGTGTAGGCGTTTAGTTCGCCACCTACGTTCTCCATCCGGTTAAGGATATGCCAGGATTTTCTCTTTCCTGTTCCTTTAAACAGCATATGTTCTACAAAATGCGCCAGTCCGAATTCATTTTCCGCTTCATCGCGTGTTCCTGCATTTATAGCATAACCACAATAAGATACGGGCGAGTCTGTAGGCAAATGCACAATGCGCAGTCCGTTGGACAGCACATAGCTTGAATAACTCATAGGTTTATACTTATAGCTTATGTATCACTTTCATCATCTGTTCTCCAAGTCCAATCGTATATCCCTGTGATACGAACACGATACGTCCGAATGTATCGGCAATAACAAATACAGGCAGAGTATTGCTATTCGGTAGGTTTGCTCCTTTCATTAACATATTGGTGATTGTTTGGTTGGAATCAATGCCGTAAGTAATCGTTTCAGGCAATGTGCCAAACTCTTTTGTGTCGAAGTTCTTCCATCCTTGTTCATCTTTGAAAAGAAGCACCATGCTACGCCCCCATTTGTTGAAATCGTTAGCGAGATGAGCAATATCTCGCATTGCATGATTGGTCGGCTCCTGACGAGCGCCTAAAATACCGACAATAAAATAGCCACGTCCTGTTGTTGTAAGGATACTTACTTCTTCGCCATTATCAGCACGTTTAAATTTACCTTCTGCATCCATACTTCCGATCACCTGCACTTCATCTTCGCTTTCACGCATCACTAATTCCGTCTGTATTGTCTTTCCCGCTTCTATCGTAAAGAAAGTCATTCGGGATAACACACTGCCATTTGCCATTCGCGTACCCGATACAAGCACATAGTTTCCTTCATCTAAGGAAAGCGGCTGCTTTAAAATGCCGGCCCAAGTATTACCAAGTCCCATATCCACATTCGCATTACCCCGGAAATTAAGCGTCTGCAATGTTCCGTCAGGTCGTATTTTAGAAATAGTGAAATGACTATAGTATTTGGGATTTTCCAACGCTTTAATGGGTTTGTAAGTTGCTACAACTTTCCCCTGAAGAGCGACTACCTGTTCGGCTGCATCAAAGTCAACATCCACCCAGTTGCCATCTTTGTTAAATTGGATCTTTCGTGCCACCGGTTCAATACGGGCAGGAATGCCCAGACTTCTCGCCAACGAGATAAAGAAAATAGTACGGGATTGAACATCTGCAACGCGCCCTTTCCATACCCCTATCGGCATAACCGGAATGCTCTGCGGATTCAACGCATCATTTACTGTAATATTTTTCTTCACCCAATCCACCAACACCATAGGATCTTCCTTAGCTTCTTTTGCTAAAGATGCATCTATTTCCTGTTGGAAAAAGCCTTTGTAGGCAGTAATCAATTCATTCGCCACACGAGGATTCAGCACATAATCAGCAAACAAGTCCTGATTATCCATAATACTATGTTGTAAATGATCGCGCAAAACACTTGCGGGTGTATCACGAAGGTCTTTAGCGGAAACTACACGCAAAAGATCCAAAGCCTTGTTTCTCTCTTCAGCAGGAGTCTCACGAAGGAATGTCTCTATTTCTTTCCAATTACCGCGACTGCCAATCAGGAAGTTTTCTGTTTTCTCCGCATCAATTCCTAATTCCTTTGCCAACGCTTCGGCCTTCTCTTCTGTATAGAATGTTGCCACATAGGCATTACGGATTTCATCTTCTTCAAGTAAACGCTTTGCATTCTCGGCCTTTTGCTCTTCTGTTACCTCTGCCGGAATAGCTCCGTCAACAGGCGGCACAACGTCCAAATCAATAGTCGGGACAGCATCGCCAGGTTTTTTATCTAAAGTAATCGTGATCTGTTCGTCTTTCCCAAAAGAGATTTTATGAAATCCGAACTGTCCATCCTTTGAAGCCCAGGCAAGCATATCGCCTTTCCCTGCTGAAAGAAAAGTTTTCCCTTCTGCATCTGTGGTTTTACGCGCTACACTGTTAAACTCAGCATAATTATATATTTTAAACTCAACCAGTGCACCGGCTACAGGTCTGTCGTCCTTATCTACAACACGCACAATCGTTTTTGCCGTCGGAGCATAATTATTGATTACATTCACTTCGGTATAGGCATCAGTCACCTGCATCACTTCTTCCGGCCCGGTGTAATGACCGAATACTTTTGTATGCATCAACATACCGCGATAAGCAGGACCGTTAAACCAACCCAGATTCAATATTGGCTCCGGCTCGCAAGCACCTAAAAAATACCATTTTCCATTTACCCAAGCCTCTACCCAAGCATGGTTATCGTCTGTATGAGCCCAACGTGGAGTATAAACCTGACGAGCAGGAATACCGACTGCGCGTAAAGCAGCAGTTGTGAAAGTAGATTCCTCCCCACAACGCCCGTAAGCTGTTTTCACAGAAGCCAACGGAGAACTGGTTCGCGCGTCTGAAGGCGTATAAATTACTTTTTCATGACACCAATGATTTACCTCAAGCACAGCATCGTATAAAGACAGTCCCTTTACACGATCTTTTAACTCGTCATAGAAAACCATCCGGCTCTCATCCAGATTTTCATTATTTATGCGTACAGGCAATACAAAATGTCGGAATATCTCTTCAGGAATGCTATCTCCCCAAGGCATCTCCTGCTTTGCCATAAAAGTAGTACGTACGCTTCGTAAATATAAGTCACCGTCATAGTCGGTCACATCACCTATCGGCATATAGGCGTATAGAAAAGTAAGCGCTTCCTTTTCCTGAGGAGTCATTTCTGTATGGAAAACAGAAAAAAGATCATTGTTGGAAAAAGCAGCCTTCTTAGCGTTAAAGTCTGTCTCTACCTTAGCCCTGAATGCACTATCAGTAATAAAGTGCTGCTCTTTTTTAGCACAACTCAATAAAATAACGGAAGATAATAATGAGTATAGAATCGTTTTCTTCATGCTTATATATGAATCTAAGTGAATGGTATTTACAATATAAGCAGCAAAGATACATATAATCTAATAAACAGTTCTGTATAGTCTTTGTATTACTGAAGTTCTAATAAATTTTAGTTAAGTCTCCTATATTTTTTCTTTTGACCGCCATCAATAGGAAAAAATATAGGAGAGAAATTTAAATATCGTAGGCATGCAAAACTTAATTCCTGACCGGGAATTCTGTTATTCTTAAAGTAGTACAACCAAATGGAATTAATTCAATAGTTTCTTCAGGCAAAGTATCCGGGCCTTGTTGCGTAAAGAAAGGAACAGAACCGGCCGATCCGCGGTACATTGTCCAGGAAGGTATCTGCCGTCCTTTGCCGATAATCTTGATGGGAGCATCCTCTAATGTCCAGGGATATCGCGAAATTATTGATGATTTCTCTACCTTAAAATGTTCGTCTATTGCTTCCGGTTTTAGTTGACGAGAGGTAAGAGCATAATTCCAAGGAGAACCGGAGGTTACTTCGTAATACCATGATCCGTAATTTTTTATTTTCTCTGCTTCCATAGACTTCTTCGCCCATTTTTCTTCCATCTTAAGCGAATAGATCAGCGGACCTCTTTCTATGACCGCCCCATGGTCAAACCAGTACGACGCCTCTATATGCATAGGCAATTCGAGCGTGAGTTTATCTCCTTGCTGCCATTCGCGGTTAATTCGTACGATTTCACCCCGATATACGTCTGCGGGTATTACTTCTCCATTCAAACGGACAACAGGTTGTTTACACCATGCCGGCACACGCAAATGAAAGGGAAAGAACGTCTTCTTGACCTTTTTATCGACAAAACGGATCGTGAAGTTTATCGTTTCTTCAAAAGGATAGGCTGTTTCTTCTTTTAGTTGAACCTCTGTTCCGTTTGCGACTTTTATTGTAGCATTCGATGGTGCATAAACCAGTGCTGCCACTCCATTATCGGCCGTAGCATACCAAAGGTTCTGTACTAATTTTGGCCAACCTTGATGCATATTCGACGTACAACAGGGATATCCGGTCAGTACCCCATGTAAATTATCCGTATCCTCGTGAGGGGTCACGAAATCACGCCAACTCCGGCTTATCGCTATCTGATTGATCTGATGATAATACTGGCGAGCCGAGAAATCGTCTGTTATTTGAGTAGGCAGAACGTTATAAGCAATGCGTTCCAGATGATCAGCCCATTGTACATCTCCGGTGATTTCGAGCATTTTTTCTAATGAATACATCATCTCAACAGCCGTACAAAGTTCCGAACCGAGATTCGGGTTTCCAAAGCGGAGCAATTCATCGCCCGCCCATAAACCTGTCGGAAATGCAATCGTATTCCGCATATCGGTAACCGCCTTTTTCACGGCCTGAATCTGCTTCGCGTCTTTGTTCTGTTGATAATAGATCACCGGTTCTTTAAAACCTTGCGCCAGATTCACACAATGAAGACTATGTTGACGCTTCAGGTGATCCTGATTCAGGAAAATATCCGTCCAATTCAATGTCTGTTTATGAATCAACTCTCCCAATTCCAGCAGAAATTCTTCCCCTGTAATGTTATAGAGCCAATACACCACCAACAAGTTATCGCCACCACGCTGTTCACCCCAGAAAGTCCAGTTTCCAAGTGGAGTTTTAGGCAATTCCTGCAACTGATACTTAAAATAATTGGTCAGGAAAGAAATTACACGTTCGTCACCCGTTGCCGAATAGTATTGTTGCATAACTTTCAGCATCACCATTTTGGGCCACCAGTCATATGAATTTCCGCGCTGTAATCCCGGCTCATTCGGACGATCCGTATCAGGCCCGAAGTAACCATTTGGTTTCTGCGAAGCTAATGCCCATTCAATCCATGGCTGCACCTTATCAATAAGTGCCTTGTCATTCAGAATATAAGCCAAGGGCAATAATCCGTCAATCCAATAAGGCCCTCTCTCCCAGACATCACCATCACCACCGAGCCATCCGTTACGCGGCCCCATCACCGCTACATAAACCGAGTCTAAATGTCCGGTCATTCCCGTAGCCATACGCAAAAGCTGTTCCTCCAGCCATCCTTCGGGCTTAATCGCACCAATAGGGAGTTCAACATAAGGCTTTGTCAGCAAAGGAGCCCGATTGTTCAGATAATTACCACTAAGGTTTCCCTCAGAAGGAGGCATGGCCATAGCGAACATAGTTGTTACAAATAGTGATACAAATACTAATGTGATTCGTTTCATGATATATTTATGTTATTTGATAATTTATACTTACTCTCCCGGAAATTCCAATGTACTTTTACCTAAATCTTTCGATGTTGCCAAAGCAATAGTCCGCTGTTCTTCCCCATTCTCCCGGCTCACCGCACAGTAGAAATGATAAACAATCCCATTATAATTAATCACACAAGGTTTATGAGCGTACTGCATATCATACGATTCGGAGGGAGTGATTAGATCTTCTCCCGCCCAAAGTGTCCAGTTCACCAGATCATAGGAACAGGCAAACCTATCAAACGCTTTTGGTCTCCAGCCCGCTCCAAAGTAAAACATCACCCAGAGATCATCCATCTTCGTAATATAGGCATCACCGCTGATTCCACTTCCATGATCAATAACCGGTTCGTCACGGTATCTCTTCCAGTTCAGCATATTATCCGACACAGCCAGACCGATCCGCTCAGCTCTTGCCTGTCCGGGAATTTCCGCATCGTTGTTCTTAGCATTGTAAAACATGACAAAAGGGGCTCCTAATGTTTTATCTTTGTCATAAATAACCGAACTTTTATAGATCGTTTCCGTTTCATACCAACGAGCATCCTCATCCGTAGGTAACATAACCGGACGTTCAGGTCTCTGCCATTCAACCGGCAGAGTCAAATTCGTTGTATATGCAACGCCAACGCCTAACATTCCCACTTCGTAACCTTCCGTCGCACCTCCCAGATAGGACATCCAATATTTGTTATCATACTTATTTACTTCGTATGAGCCCCCCCATTCATAATCCTGCAAGGCAATATAGCCCGCCTTCTGATTGGCATCCCAGGTATTTTCCGTAAAAGAAAGCAGCTTCCCTTTCGTCTTCCAGGATAGAAGATCAGCACTGGTGGCCAACATCGTTTCATAGCCCTTTCCATCGAATACGATATAGATCATGTACCACAAATCACCCTGCCTGAAAACACTCGGACTATCGACCATCTTACCCTTATCCTCCGGTACCATTATCAAGCCATACTTATAAGGTGTCTTCACCTTTTCATACACCCCGTTCATAATGGCATGACTAATAAACGCATCTTTTGTTTGTTCTTTAGGCTGACAGCAAGAACTAAAGACAAGTAGCGACGCGAGTAGAAATGTTGGCGCTGGAAAGTTTTTAAATTTCATTTTCATATTTAATTTCAAAAATCCAATGTATGTTTGTTATAGAAAGCGACACCAATCTGTTCCAACGTTTTATTTCTTCCATTATACCATAATATCCATCTGTCTTTTTCTTGTATGGCATAAGGTTTATAACAAGCGTCCGCATCCCATTTTCCGGGTGTTGGTGCAATAATCGGATTCCCTGAATACCTCTCCCATCTATCAATCCCATTTTTGGAACGAGCCATACCTATTTGAGCATAATGAAGATTACGGAATCCGATATAGAACATGAGATAATCATTCTCTCTTTTAACGACTTGGCATGCAGTAACTTTATGCTGCTCCCAAACATTATCAGGGTCAGCATCGAACACCGGAGTTTTTTGTTTTGTCCAATTAAGTCCGTCAGGGCTGGTAGCATAACCAATCGCGTCAGGCTCATACTGGTCACCCCCTGAATACCACATTTTAAACAGATTCTCTTTTTCGTCCCAAATCACATGAGGGCACATAACAGCAACTTTTTCCCACTCTTCTTCTGCGGATATAACGGGCTTGTCACTCATCCGTTTAAAGTTTATACCATCAATGCTGGTTGCATATCCTATCCAGGAATATTTTGATTGCGCTTGTCCTGTGTACCACATATGATATATGTTTCCTTTTTTGACAACAATAGGACGGTTCACTTCTTCTTCCCAATATGTTTTAGAATTAGGAGCTAATATTATTTCAGGACTACTCCAATTTATACCATCTGTACTGGTTGAAAGAGCCAGACTCTTTTTAGGTCGCCAGGAACAATACATTTTATATATTCCATCTTCTTTTAAAACTGAAATATCAAAGATAGTTCCAAGATCACCTCCTCCTAAAACCGGACTTTCATATTTTCTCCATGAACCTTTTTCTTGCCCAGTAAGATATGCCGGAATAGTAAAAGTTATCATTAAAAGAATAAACGAAGTGACTTTAAAATTTCTCATATTTCTCATAATATTATTTTATTTAAAATGGCTCATTGTTAGAATTAACATACCAGGGAATTTTCTTAAAGGGCTTAGTCCCCTAACGTTTTTTATAAGTTTATTGTAACTTTTTCAGGGCATTCCGACTGGTGTACTCGCTTGCCATCCACATAGACTGCAAAGCCTTTTTCTTTGTGGTAACGCTCTCCTGTCCTGTCATAACAAACCGTGATTGTTCGCCCTTTATAAAACAAATAATCCAGACAGAAATACTCCCACGACTTATCTGGAACAAGTGGATTTATTATCAGCATATCATCTTCCGACGGACGAATACCTATCAACCCGGAGATTACCAAATCATTAAATGTTGAATGGTTATAGTCCTTCCCTCGCTCCTCGCCTCCTTTGTCTTTCGGCCATTGAACACCATTATAGTTCAGCAGTCTTGTGCGTGAGATCCAATCTCCCGTATAAGGATTCAGATTCTCATCAATCCAAGGTATCACCTTTCCATCGTCTAAAACTCTTCGCTGAGAACTGCTATACTGAGATAAAAGTATCCAATAATCTTCCTTTGATACCACATCCTGTGAATAATTATTCAGAAGATTGGCCATTGCCGTTAAGGTGACGGAAGTAGAGAAAGGCCATGCGGGTCCATCCCAACGACATTCATGTCCTTCGTAAGAAACAGTAAACAACGGATGACATTGTTCTGCTGTCGTTATACCATAAGGCGCAAAAAAATGATTCGAATCCATTATATATTTCCATGCCACAGAATAATTCTCCGGTGGAATATTAAAATACCAAGGCGTATAACCATGCTCTTCTCTTACATCAGAGAAACTCATATCCCGGCCTTTGGGTATGACTTTAAAAAACTTGGCCTTTTCATCCCATAAACGGGAATTAATCGAGTGTTTAATCTGTTCTGCCTTTTCTTTATACAGAACTTCTTTCGCTTTATTCCCTATTTTCTTTGCTATTTTCTCCAACGCATTCGCATCGGCATACATATAGCTATTGATTGTTGCACGATACCCATGTCCATATGGATCAGCATACGAGCCGGAAACAGACACTTCCATACCGTCGCGATTGTCATATTGCCAAAACAGACCGCTTTCATCGAGTCGTTCGGCCTCCCAGGAAGCATAGTTTTGTTCTAATAAAGGAAATAACTCTTTCAGTAGAGCATCATCCGGATGTACTTTACAAAAATTCGCAATCGCGTCTGCCGCCCAAAACGAATACGATCGAGGGCTGGATTTTCCATTAAACCAGAAACAGGCATAGTTTTTCAGGTATTGCGGATCTTTCAACCAACGCCCTTCCATGAAATGATGTGCTGCGGGACAGCAAATAGAATTATACTGCCCTGCCCATCTGACATCAGGAAGAAACTCTGTAATGATGTATCCTTCGGGAGTATTACGAATATGTTTACGGTAAGTCCACCAACGGAAATAATACGTTTCTTCTAACTGCTTATCCGGACAATCCAAAAACGGAATATTTTCCGCCAGAAAATCCCATGCTTTCTCATTTGGAAATTCTCCTAACCGATATAACTCGTAGTCATTTGAATTGAACCGATCTATATACTGTTTGTATCTTTCTTTAGACAATATCTGGGCTTCCGTTATTGACGCTAACATCAACAACAGAATAGTTAAAGTAGTATATTTCATAAAATTACGTCTATTTTACTTCATCAATATTTATTTCAAAAACACCGACTGCTTTTTCTGTCTGTGGTTTCATCAGCAAACGAATTTTCGTCGTCAGAATTTGTTTACCGGGGTGCACCATATTGAACTGGTCTTTAAAGGTGTTGTAGGCATCGGTTACATACAACGGAAAGGCAATCCATTGTCCCTGATTATCGTATTCGAGCGACCATTCTTTAGGGATTCTGACTCCACGGTTGTCATCTGTCCAAAACACAGAAACACTTTGTATATCGGTTGGCTTATCTAATGTAACGGCAATCCACTGATTTTTTCCCTGTTCTCCCCAGCTTGTCCATCGATATAACTTTCCGTCGGCAGAAAGAGTAGGTACCTGATTGTCTGCAACTGCTGCCAGATGATCACCCTTGTTTGTATAAGATGCTTCCAAATTCTTAAACTTACCATGCATTGTCAACGTTCTGTCAACAAACGGCTGTACCTGATCAGACTCCGGAAACCAAACCATCATACTGCCATCCCCTCGATTATCCCAGGCATAATACGGAAGTAATGTCAATCCGATTTCCTTGTTTTCATCGGCTGTTTTCTCCCAGGCTGCTATCTTAATCTGTGGTATATTATTCAACTGACTATTCAAACTATTTTCCGCAGAAGGAGTTCCTTTGATAAACACATTGGGTAAACGATCCGCATTATCTATTCCTTCCGCACAATAAACCAAGGGCCCTTTTGTCAGACTTACTCGACCTCTGTCCGCCTCCACCTGATCTATCGCTTTTGAAAATCTCAATGGCATCGGCAAATACAATTCCACCACATCTCCTTTCTTCCATGTCCGGTCAATCGAAGCAAATCCTTTGGTCAAATCAACATTCACCTTCTTTCCATTGACTGACAAGCTCCATCCGGATGGTTGAGAATCAATATAAGAATACAATTCACCGGGCACAAATTGCTTGCCCGTCCATGTAGGGATTCGGAACTTCATTACGAATTTTTGCCCGTTTTGATCAGGTGTAACTACCCAATGGATCTGTTCGCTAAAGGGATATTCGGTCGTTTGCTTCAACTGAACTTTTCCTGATTTAAGTTCCAAAGTCGTACTGCTTCCGGCATAAAAAGAACAATAGATTTCGTCTTGCATGGTTGCATACATCAAACTCGGTACCTGAGGGATCAAACGAGCCAGATTAGACGGACAACAAGCCGTTCCAAACCAGGGAGACCGACCACGCAAACCGTGATTGAACGGCTTTATCCCGTCTGCCTCCAACGGATTCAGATAAAAGAACTTATTCCCTTCCAGATTAACACCTGCCAATACATTATTCAGCAACGCCACTTCCGCCACGTCCATATACTTTCCATCCCGTTCCATCAAAAACATCCGATGATTAAAAAACACGTTTCCAACGGCAGCACAGGTTTCATCAAACGCTTCCAGATTAGGAAGTTCATATTCCGGTCCAAAACCTTCAATCCCATGTACAGCCCCCAATCCTCCGGTTATATGCATACGGGTATCTACAATATTATGCCAGATACTATCCAATGCCGGACGCAACGAAGGATCGTGCATATACACACTCACATCGGCCATGCCGGAATAAAGATAAGTCGCACGCACAGCATGACCCACCGCTTTCGTTTGCTCACGAACAGGCAGATGCTGTTGTGCATATTCAGGCGACATCACCCCCGTTCCCTCCGGACGATAAGTCACCCCACGTATATCCAAGAACTTTTTAGACATCTGCAGATACAAGCTGTCTCCCGTCACGCGAAACATTTTCACCACCGCGAGCTCAATTTCCTCATGCCCCGGTGCCTGATTCACCGGTCTCCCGTTATTATAATTCGGATCCCCCTCAAAGAAAACCTTATTAATATGACGTGCATTCGCCTCAGCCACCTTCAGCCATTTATCTTTTCCGGTAGCCTGATAATAAGCGATCGCCCCTTCATACATATGTCCCATATTATACAACTCATGACTATGCACCACAAAAGAATAAGGAGTAGCCCCCATTTCATTCTCATGACCTTTTGAAACTCCCGTAATATGAGATTCATAATTATAGCCATCTTTCTGTTGCGCCTCAGCAATAATATCAATAATACGATCCATCTCCTTTTCCAAAGCCGGATCACGTTCCAACTCCAACAGATAAGCCGCCCCTTCCATCACTTTATAAAGATCCGAAGACACAAAACGATGTGGAAAAGGAAGATCATCCGGTATCCCTTTCAGGAAGTTGGCCGTCTTCTGCAGATTCTCTACCGCCGGCTTCGTCTTCTCCAAAGCAAAAGGCACCAACACCCTCTTCTGAACCTGCAACCGCGGAAGCCAGAAATTATCCTCTAAAGTAACCTCATTAAAAACAACCGGATTCAGGATTTCCTGCGCCTGAATACTCAAAATAGAAAAAGATACAGTGACTATTGTCGCGAGCTGTTTAATCATGATATTATATAAGTTAGTTTTCTACATAGTCAATCCAGACTTTCATTTCTCCTGGCCTTCTATTATCCCAGGCGTAATAAGGAATCAAAGTTATATTTTTCCCTGATTCTATAGTACTGATAGAGACAATTCCATTAAGCATTGCAGGAATATAAGCTGAAGTAAAAGATGTTTTTGAAGAAATTGTCATCTTTTCAAAAGAATCAGTATTATCTACCTCTTCTGCACAATAAACAAGCGGACCACGTTGAACAGCTCGTTTTCCTTCGTCTTCCTTAACCCGAGGATCAGCAGCAACTACTTGTACCGACATATCAAATGCTAATTCTATCAGATCTCCTTCTTTCCATTTCTTATTGAGAACAACATAACCTTTTTCCGTCACAGGCTTATTCACAGATTGACCGTTTATTTTAACGTTATAAGAATCACACCATCCAGGGACGCGCAATCTTATCTCTCTTTTTAATGGTGAGGATAACGATTTCACCGTCAATTTAACATTACCTTCCCAAGGGTATTTTGTCTCCAATTTCAAAGTTATGTCTTTCTTACCTACACTAAACGTAGTTTCATTACCAATATATAAATTCACCCAAACAGCGTTATTTGATACACCGTAAATATAGCTCCCTACGGAAGGCAAAAAGCGGGATATCTGACTTGGGCAACAAGCACAACCATACCATTCTTTCCGGTGATGATCTCCTTTGGAAGCCAAAGGATTCACATAAAAGAAACGATCTCCTTTCAGTGATACTCCGGCTAAAGCACCATTATACATTGAACGCTCAAGTACATCGATGTATTTACTATCACCTGTAAATTGATTCATGCGTGAGTTCCAATAAACCATTCCGACAGAAGCACAGGTTTCACAATAGGCATCATAGTTCGGCAGATCATAGGGTTCGGTAAATCCTTCATTATGCCGGGAAGAACCGATTCCACCGGTAATGTACATCTTCCTTAAAACAACATCATCCCATAAGCGATGCAATGCCTCAATATATCCTGTATCATTTTTGAGGGCTGCCACATCAGCCATTCCACAATACAAATACATCGCACGTACAGCATGACCGGCAATATCCGTCATTTCACGTACTGGTTTATCATCCTGACAGTAAGCTGGCTCCCATGGTTCATTATTCCATCCTATACCATATCCGTGTCCACGCTCTTCAATCAACCAATTGGAAAAATCAAGATAACGTTCATCCTGTGTCTCATTATATAATTTTACGAGAGCTAATTCTATTTCCTGATGCCCGGGAACCCAATGCCGTTTATCTGGTCCGAAAACAGACATCATGTGTTCCGTCATCTTTATCGAAACATCCAGCAATTTGCGTTTTCCCGTTGCATGATAATAGGCCACAGCAGCTTCGATCATATGTCCGGTACAATACATTTCATGCATATGCATATTTGTCCAACGTTGATCAAGCCCCGTAAGCGTATAATACGTATTAATATATCCATCAGGTTCTTGCGCAGCTGCAATTTTATCGATCCATTCATCCGCTTTTGCTTCTAAAGCCGGATCCGGATTATTAATAAGTGAATAAGCAATACCCTCTAAGGCTTTATAAACGTCAGAATCGTCAAAATAAATGCCGGAATGCTTACCTGTTTTATGTGCTGCATTTTCATAATTCTGAATTCTGCCGGTCTGATTTTCTATCTGATCAATACAAACAGGCAATGTTGCAATTGAATGGCTTTTCAATCTGGGTGTCCAGAAATCATCCTGTATCTTCACATGGGAGAAATCAACCTGTTCTATCATCTTAAAAGGTTGTTCCTTTTTCTCCTTTAAATCCTGGCAGCCAATAAAGGCTGCACAGGATAAAATAAAAATAATTACATGTCTATTTCTCATTATTACAAATACGCTTTTCTATTGTACATAATTCGGATTTTGTTCCAAGTTAGGATTAGATGTCAACACTTTTTCTGGTATAGGGAAAACACTTCGGTAATCTCCCTGAGGTTTGTGTGACAACCAGCTCTTCTTGGTGAATACACCAAATCGGATCAGATTTCTGCGAGATTGAAGTTCCCAGGCAAATTCCCATCCCAATTCATCCAACATACGACCAAACTGAATCGACTCTTGATTTCCCGGATCTATGATCTTATAGTTCTCAACATAACCGTATTGATAAACCGAATTTTCTTTTAGCTGTTCATCTGTAACAGTAGCTTTATCTGGATGTTCTTTAAAAGCTCTTTTACGTACCTCACTCACTAAAGCTCCGGCACCGCCCTGTCCTGTTCGCAACAAACATTCCGCTTTCATCATCAGAACTTGTGCATATCGGAAGACAGGAAGGTCAGTTGTGCTATTATTTGTACTTCCGGCAATGACCTCAAATTTATTCATCCGATACCCTTCCATCTCTGAAGTATAATTAGCACTCGGAATATCTTTTGTATAGACAAACGGCTCACCCTTCTTGTCATATGTTCCAGTCAACTGTGTTCCATCGGCAGCATATTGAGGTCCCATCAGCCAGGTATCTTCCAGACGGCTGTCATCCACATCGTAGGTGTCAATAAATTGGGTAAGTCCCATTGCCGCCCCACTACCCCAAGGCGTTGCTTCTGTCTCAAATTTCTTTTTCAGTTCCCCATGCCAGGAATACATATGAATAAAATTACCTTCACCATAATCTCTGTCGAACGGAACGGTAAAGATTACTTCTTTAGACGACTCTACTCCGGTAGCACGGAATGAAGCGTTATAATTATCAGACAATGCACATTTATTGCTGTTAATAATATCGTTACATTGTTCAATACATTCATTCCAACGAGCTTCACCGGTATATACTTCAGCATTCAGATAAACATTAGCTAAAGTTGCCTTTGCTGCCCATTTACTCATACGGCCATACATGTTACCTCCCTGTTCTTCGTTTAGATTAGGAATTACTTCTGTTAATTCTTTCACTATAAATTCATAGATTTCTTTACGACTGCTTTTAGCAGGCAGATCACTTGTCTTTTCTATTACAAGAGGAGCTTCTCCAAAATTATCGCAAATCATCCAATAATAATAGGCCCGCATGGCTCTGATCTCCGCCAGACCAGCCTCTTTCTCCGCAGCAGAAGGTGAGGGTATTTCCTCTCTTTCTATTTGATCTAACACATTATTGCATATAAGGACCCCTCTATAAAACCAGTTCCACATATTACTCACATGAGCTTGTTCTGAATTCCAGGTATGGTAATGCATACGGCGATAAACGCCACCATCATCCCATCCTGACGCATTAGGTGCCAGAACGATGGCATTACCCGTTACTTCCTGTCCGCAAAAAAAGCCCCATTGGTCTAATGATGACCGTAAGTAGGAATATATATTTGCAATTGCCGGATGAAAATCTTCTGTGGTGTATTTATAGCTCTGTTGAGTAACAGATGAATAGACTTTTTCATCCAGACTATTATCACAGCTAATTATGATGCCGGATAGAACAATGGTTATGATATATTTCAGATGTGTTTTCATATTCTGTTAATTTAAAATTTAAACGAAAGTCCGAGTGTATAGGTTCGTACTGCAGGATATCTGTTTTTATCATCACATCCGGGAGAACGTCCTAAAATATTCACTTCCGGATCTACCCCACCATAGCCTGTAATTGTAGCTATATTATTAATTGTTCCATAAATACGGAGGCGCTGAATCCACTTATTATTAAAATTAAAAGTATATCCTAAAGTAACATTATCAATTTTCCAATAGTCTCCATCTTCAATATAATAACTTACATACTGTAATTCCTGATTATCTGCCAACGGTCGTTTCCCATAAACGTTTTCAAAAGCTTTTTGCATCACATTTCCACGAGACAACATTACCGGTGCTGCATATTGTAATTCAGGCATATTTAGAATCTGGAATCCGAAAGCACCACGCATGGTGATACCCAAATCAAAATTCTTATAATTTATGGAATTATTCCAATTCAGATAATGCTTAGGAAGACCATTCCCCAATATCTGTTTATCCGTAGGCTGTTGCTCTGAAATAGGTTTCGGATTACCGTCAGCTCCTTCAATAATCCAATGTCCGTCATCATCAATATCAATACTTTTAAAGCCATAGAAATTACCCATTGGCTCGCCTTCCTGTAGGCGGTGCGTACTTTGTTGAATAGGTTCTCCGGTGCCTCCTTCATCTGAGTAACCACTGGAAATAAACTTATCATTTGAAAGCGATAGAACTTTATTTTTATTCGTTGAAAAATTCAGGTCACTTATCCAGTAAAAATCTTTTGTTTCGACTGGAATAGCCTTCAATGATATTTCAAATCCTTTGTTTTCGATAGAGCCACCATTTGCATTCATGCTGGAATAGATATAAGGAGGAGAAGGCACATCATAACTCCATAACAGGTCTTTGGTTTTGCGGTAATAATAATCAATACCTCCTGTCAATCGATCGTTGAAGAGTCCAAAATCCAAACCGACGTTTGTTTCTTCTTTCTTCTCCCAACGTAAATCCGGATTTGCGTTAGAAGCAGGTTTAGTGGATTTAATCCACTCTCCATTATAATAAATATAGTCTCCGAAACTGAGTGTATTTAAAGACATATATGGATCGTCAGGAACAGTACCGGTGATTCCGAATCCTGCTCTCAGTTTTAAAGTAGTAAAAAGCTGCTGATCTTCCATAAAACCTTCTCCTGCTATATTCCATGCTCCTGAGATACCGGGAAAAGTACCCCATTTATGATTAGCTCCAAACTTTGAGGATCCCTCATGACGAATACTGGCCGATAACATATACTTTCCCTTGTAACTATAATTCAACCGCCCGAAATAACCGACAAGTTTATTTTCACTCTGATATGAACTTTCGTTTGCTCTGCCATCGCGCAACGCCTGTCCAGAGCTCATATTGTTGTAAGAATAATCATCCGATGGAAAATCCCAGTTTTGCATCCAATAAAATTGATAATTATTGTTCTGCCAGCTATAACCTCCCAAGACAGTAATTGCATTGTCTTCAGCTATTGTTTTCCGATACTGAGCCGTTAGTTCATATAAAGCATCTGCAGATCGTCCTGTACCTCGCGAAGCAAATCCGTTTTTATTATCTTTTATTGTTGAAAGGTGCTTTTTTGTTTCATAATAACCTTGCACCTGATTATAAATATTTCTTGCAGCCATGTATTTGATGTCCAACCCTTCAATAGGGGTATAGGTTATTGAGCCTGACATACGCAGATTCGTTGCCTGATTTTTCCCATCTGCTTCGTATAACAAAGCTAATGGATTAGAATAATCTGTTTTTGACGGACTTTGGTACCAATTACCCTCATCGTCTTTAATGGGATCAGCCGGACTAAAATTCAATGCATTCCGATACACAGCGCTATTAAAACTATCACCATCTCCACCCGTTCGATAAGTTTGTTCGTATCCGCTCAAGTTTGCATTGATCTTTAATTTATTGTCAAACATCCGGTGATTTACTTCAATGCGCGGATAAATCATCTGATTGTCAGAACGTTTAATTATGCCTTCCAGTCCTCTGTATTCAAAGCTGGCCGTATAGTTTGTCGTTCTACTACCACCTCTCAAGCTAACATTGTAAACCTGAGAAAAAGGCGTACGGGTTACCTCGTCCAACCAATTAACATGACCGCCATTATCTTGTGCACCGGGTTTACCTTGTTTCACCTTATCCATGTATTGCTCATACGTCATGAATGGTAGTTTCTTCGCAATCTGTTGGGTAGATATATAACTGTTGACTTCAACAGTAGTAGGCATTTCTCCCTTTGTACTCTTTGTGGTAATGATAATTACACCATTTGTTCCACGTGTACCATAAATAGCAGCGGCAGAACCATCTTTTAAAACATCAATTTGTTCTATTTCCTCCGGTGAAATAGTATTCAATTCACCTGGTATCCCATCTATGATAATCAAAGGACTGGCACTTGCCTTCAGCGTAGTAACACCGCGAAGTAACAACTGTGAAGTAGATGTTGGATCTCCTCCTGGCGAGACAATTGCTAATCCGGGCACTTGACCACGAATCATTTGCGCAGCATCAGGAGCCGGAACTTTCACAAAATTCTCAGATTTCACTGTAGTAATCGCACTGGCAACTTCACCTTTCTTCTGAGTTCCATAGCCTACAACTACCACTTCCTCCAGCGCTTGTGTATCTTCTCGGAGTTGAATGGTAAATGTCGTATTATTTCCTACCTGAATCTCTTGTGAGAGATATCCGATAAAAGAAACATGCAGTATATTTTGTGATTCAACATCAAGGTTGAACTTTCCATCGAAATCCGTAACCGTTCCATTCGTAGTACCTTTCACAACAACATTAGCCCCAATAACAGGTTCATTGCTTTGATCTACGATTGTTCCTGTAATCTTCTTTTTATTTGTTTGAAGTATTACAGGATTTGATACACGTTCTTTCTTGGATAAGATAATATACTTATTTTCAAATTCATAGCCAATTTCAGAGCCTTCAAAAGCCTGACTCAAGAATGAAGGTATTTCATCTGATTTTTCCTTGATCTGAAGTTTGCGTTCAGTGTCAACTTCTCGGTTTCGGAAAACAATAAGATAGTCTGTTTGCTTTTCGATCTCTTTAATAAGCTCTCCGACCGTAATGGTATTTTGACTAAACTGAATGATCGTTCTCTGTGCATTTGTGTTAATTGCCAACGAACTAACTATACAAGAGAATAATAGTATTACGGATAGTTTCATAGGTCTTGCAATTTTTTTTATGTACTTAGATTGCACAATAAAGGTTGATAACAAAGTTTTTATTTTCATATCTTTGTCTGAATTAAGTGAATACTAAAAATTATAGTGTGGTATTTGCTTTTATACGACGGCAGGTGTTCCAGCATCTGCCGTTTCGTTTTTTGGATGTTTATATCATAGGCTTCTATAGATTTAAAAGGTTCAACATTTTTTTAGCGGCTTAGTATGATCCGATTGTTCTCTTCGTCTTTTTCGATTTTGAATTTATGAATTTTGTTAATTATGCGGAGTATTTCGTCGATTCCGTCACGTTGACGGAATTTTCCGGTATATTCCCAGGTATATATAGTGGGGTCTTTCACGATGATTTCTATGTCGAAGTAGAGTTCCAGTTTTTTTAATATGTTATTAAGCGGTTCATTGTAAAAGCTATATATTCCATCTGTCCACAGGAAGTAACCGACATCTGAGATTGCGTTTACTGTCATTTCTCCCCCTTTTACAACGACTTCCTGATTCGGTTTCAGTATGATGTTGTTTGATTCTTTATTTTCATAATAAACCATGAGGCTTCCTTCTAACAGACTGGTTTTAAGTACATCTGTATCGGGATAACCAAAGATATTAAATGTAGTTCCCAAAACCTTCATTTCTACGCCATGGGAAGATACAATAAAAGGTCTGTTTTCGTCATGTGTAACATCAAAGAATGCTTCTCCTTCTACCGTAACCCGTCTTTGTTTTTTGTTGAATGTGGTGGGATAATATAGTGTGGAGCGTGAATTGAGCCAGACAGATGTTCCATCTTCCAACGTAAAACGTAATCTCTGACCTGCTGGAACGTGCAATGATAGCAGTTCTCGACTCTCCGAGTTTTGTATGTGATTAACAGTGTAGAAATAGGTAAGGAGCACTAAAGAGGCTATCGCAGCAGCAACACTTGCAGTTTTCCATAGTGAAGAGAAAATACGACGACGCTTTATATTACGGATAAAACGATGGTAACTTTCGTTAGACGCTTTAAAATCATCTTCCGTATTTTCTTTTGTACAGAGCGTCAGTGTATAAAGATTTTTCAGCTCGACAAACTGATTCTCTAATGTTTTATCAGTTTCTACAGATTGAAGTAAGCGTAGTCTTTCTTCCTGGCTTAATTCTCCCTGAAAATATTTATGCAGTTGTCTCTCCATTTTTTCCATTTATATAGTAAACAAATGAGAACAGAAAATCCGCCAAAACAAAAAAAAAGAAAATTTAAACAAGTCCTAATATCGCATCATTTTTTCAGAAAAAGTCTTTTTACGAAATATTCTTTCTACCTTTATTTTCCAAAAGAAATAAAATCCGAAAGAATATACAATAATCATATAATTGACAAAGCATAAAATGTCTGAAAATGAGAATATCCCTTCTACCATTACGCAACGAGAAAGATATAAGCATAAATATAATTTGGTAGAAATGTATCGTGTCTTCATAAAGATTCCCGATGCATTAAGTAAGTTCATAAAAAACAAAAAAGCGAAAACGGTGAACCCACAGTTTATTGAACGTCTGCAACTTGCCGTAACGGAAGTTAACGGGTGCGCTGTTTGTTCCTTTGTACATGCCCAGTTGGCATTGAAAGAAGGAATGAATAATGACGAAATCTTTAGTTTTCTTAACGGAGATAATAAATTCGTAAAGCCACAAGAAGCAAAAGCAATCCTGTTTGCCCAGCATTATGCAGATTCAGAAGGGTTTCCTAATCAATCGAGCTTTGACGCAATAGTCGTTGAATATGGAGAGGAAAAAGCCGGAATAATGCTTGCCGCCATACAATTAATGATGGCGGGGAATGTCTATGGAATACCACAAAGTGCATTCAAGTCCCGGTTAAATGGAAAGAAATATAAGGATAGTTCATTGTTTTATGAATTAAGCATGCAAATTGTAGGTATTCTTTTTCTTCCTTTGGCATTGCTTCATGGATGGCTAAAGAAGCTTCTTGGGTTTAAGATGCAGAAATTTAAACCAGAATAAAAATTGTTTTTCATAGATAAAAAAGGAACAGAAATAAAGGATATATACCTTTGAGGTCTTCTCTGAGTTTTTTGTAGGCAATGCCCATCTGTGTTTCTACTGCATGAATTGAAATATTCAATTCTGCAGCAATCTCTTTCTGTTTTTTTCCATCGATTTTACTCATTACAAATATTTTCCGGCATTGAGGAGGTAAAGACTCAATAGCTTTATTGATTAAGCCTTGAATATCTTCATCACCAAAAATAGCTGTATTGATGGTTTCAAGAGATTGCAAATTTATCCGCAGCGTCATACGATATTCTTCCTGCATACGATCGGAGGCTTCTTGTTCAAGAACTCTTCTCTTTATCAAGTTTATACATCGGTTCTTAATTGCGGTAAAAAGAAATGCAATCAGATTGGTATAAGCAAACAGAACGTCCCGTTTTTCCCAAAGATCAAGAAACACATCCTGTAGAATATTCTCCGCATCTTCTTCGAGAACAACATATTCCAGAGCAAACCGCTTCATCCGTGAATAGTATTGAAGGTATATCTGCTCGAAGGTCTTATCGTTATTTACTTTTGGCTCTTTCACTTTTGTATTTCGAATATAAGTCAAACATAGAAAATAAAATCCAAAATTTGTTTCTATCTATCGGGAAAATATTTTTACAGTCATAATGAAATTTAAACAGATCAGCTTTCCTGTACTCTTGTTACGAATAGTATTCCTACAAATCAATGTCTTTCTATAAAAGAGCAAACGTTTTTTCAATAACTGTCAGAAAGTTTTTCCATAGTTATCGTAAAACTTTACCATATCTGTGCTAAAGTTTTTCCACATATGTGGAAAAAGAGTTTACCCCATAACCAAACAATGAAAAATCAGCAAGGCAAGGATCGTCCGGAAATATTTCTTTCATTACTTCTGTTAATTCTATTGCAGCAATCATTGAAGGGGTACGCTGACTGATAAGTCCTAATTCTTTTGAGATGCGGAAAACGTGGGTATCTAAGGGAATTATCAAATCTTTAGGTGTAAAATACGTACTCCATATACCTAAATCAACTATTTTATCGTTTCTCACCATCCATCGGAGAAACATTGCTAATCGCTTGCAAGCGGATACGGTATCTGCGTTTGGTATTCCTGTTATTGCATTAAAGAGTTGCTGTAGTTTTTTTATACTATTTTCTCCTTCCATACTGGCCACTGCGTCTTCAAGAGATGGGTATGTCCGGTAGATCTCATGCAGCCGATTTGTTAGTGCAAAAAAGTCTGAAAAGGTATAAAACCGATAACAGGTATCACGTTTGCTCTCATTCTTCTTTCGTAGGATTTCGCAACTTCTGATTCTTTCCTTTTCATCGCGCATAATCCAGTCATAGGGGCTATTACCAAACAACGCATGAAGTTCTTCGGCTTTTTTCAGTATTAACGGACGCCGACCATAAGATATCCAAGCTGTGATAAAGCCGGATATCTCAATATCTTTTTTATCGATATAACGATGAGGAAACTGAATAGGGTCGGAAAGAATGAACTCTTTATTATTGTAAATTTCAGCCCATTCTATCAGTTTTTCTTTTGTCTCTTTTACCATTTAAAGAAAGGCGTAACCCGTTTTACAGGACGATCATCTTCAAGGAAACCTATTACATTGTCGCAAACCGCTTTTGCCATTTCTACGCGGGTTTGTTCAGTCTGCGTACCAATATGTGGAGTCAGCACCACATTTTCAAGTTCTAACAATTCAGGCAAGGGGTAATCACCAAATTCAAAAACATCCAAACCGGCGGCATGTATCGTGCCTTCTTTAAGTGCCTTTATCAATGCCCGTTCATCGACTAACGGACCTCGTGCCGTATTGATGAGAATAGCAGAAGATTTCATCTTTTTGAATTCTTCTTCACCGATCAAATGGTAAGTTTCCGGAGTATGTGGAGCATTAAGGGATATAAAATCTGAACGATCTAACAACTCATCGAAGGAAACATATTCGACACCAAAGCGGGTTTCCGCTTCTAAATCTAACTGGCGACGATTATGGTATAGAACTTCCATCCCACAAGCGTTTGCTCTTTTTGCCAGCGCTTGTCCAATTCGTCCCATACCAATAATACCAAGCGTCTGACCGGTAACACCCACACCCAGATTCTCCAATACACCAATTTTCATATTCTTCCCCTCTGTTCTCAGATGCCGGTCACATTCCGTTACGCGACGGGCGGCATCCAACATCAAAGCTAAAGCAAGATTCGCTGTGGGAGCAGTGACAGGATCGGGCGTATTGGCGACAGTGATTCCCTTCTCTATTGCATAAGGAATATCAATATTATCATAACCAACGGCATAATTAGCTACTAATTTTAAGTTTATCGCATGATCCATCAATTCCTTATTTACGGGAAAATCAAACATGGAACAGAGTACATCATACTCGGGTATCATACTCATTACTTCTTCATAAGAAAAGTCCTTTCCATCGGGAAAAGTCACGTCGTATTTTTCAACTAATTCTTCGAATCCTTCCCGAAACATGTCATAAGTCACTAAAATTTTCGCCATCTTGCTCTATCTAAATTTGTTATCGAAGTCCAAAATTACAGAAACACCTCTTTAAAGCAAAGAAGAATTACTACTTTTGTGCGTTAAACGAGACGAATATGGTATTGAACTACATCTGGATTGCTTTTTTTCTTATTGCCTTTGTAGTTGCATTGGGGAAGTTATTGATTGCTGGTGATACGGCTGTTTTTACGGACATTATTAATGCGACATTTGATTCCGCTAAAACAGGTTTTGAAATTTCTATCGGACTCACAGGCGTCTTGACACTTTGGCTCGGTATTATGAAAATAGGTGAGAAAGGTGGTCTCATACAGACTTTTGCCCGCGCAGCATCTCCGGTTTTCAGCAAATTATTTCCAGATCTCCCTAAAAATCATCCGGTTACGGGTTCTATCTTTATGAATTTTTCGGCTAATTTATTGGGATTGGATAATGCGGCAACTCCAATGGGACTAAAAGCAATGCAGCAATTACAGGATTTGAATTCGGAAAAGGAAAAAGCGAGTAATGCTATGATTATGTTTCTGTGTATCAACGCATCAGGATTAACCATTATTCCGATTACAGTCATGATGTATCGTGCGCAGATGGGAGCTGCGAATCCTTCGGACGTATTTCTACCTATTCTTCTGGCAACACTTAGCTCTACTTTAGTTGCTGTACTGACTGTCTGTATAAGGCAAAAGATCAATGTTTTTCAAAAGAGTTTGATGTTTTTATTTGGGGGAATTATTCTCTTTGTCGGAGGGTTAGGCTTACTTTTCAACACATTGGAAGAAGAACAAGTTTCTCTATATTCGACACTTTTTGCGAATGCTCTATTATTCACGATAATATGCATATTCTTAATCAGTGGAATAAGAAAAAAGCTGAATGTCTATGAAGCGTTTATTGAAGGCGCTAAAGAAGGTTTTCAGACAGCGATAACCATCATTCCTTATCTCGTTGCAATATTAGTGGGAATCGGCGTATTCCGCGCTTCGGGAGCCATGGATTTCATTGTTGATGGTGTAGGTGCCAGTATCGCTGCATTAGGTATAGATACTCAGTTTGTCGGTGGACTACCAACCATTTTAATGAAACCGCTCAGCGGAGGAGGGGCACGCGGCATGATGATTGATGCAATGCAGACTTACGGCGCAGACTCCTTTGTAGGTCGTTTGTCCTCCATCGTTCAGGGAACAACAGATACGACTTTTTACGTAGTAGCCCTATATTACGGAAGTGTTAATATAAGGAATACGAGATATACCGTGCAAGCATCTTTATTGGCGGATCTGGCCGGAGCAATCGCGGCAATCGCCGTTACATATATATTCTTTTAATTACAAAAAACAGAATGGCAATTTCATATTTTGCGGAAGAAGTAAAAATCCCCGACATCAAGAAAAGAACAGTTAGTACATGGATCAAATCCGTAGCCGAAACGTATGGTAAACGAGTCGGAGAGATCAGCTATATTTTTTGTTCTGATGAAAAGATCTTAGAAGTAAACCGTCAGTATTTACAGCACGATTATTATACGGACATCATCACGTTTGACTATACTGTCGGGAACGTTATTTCAGGAGATTTATTTATTAGTTTGGATACTGTGCGCACCAATGCAGAAAAGTTTAAAACGCAATACCTTGAAGAATTACACCGCACCATTATTCATGGTATTCTTCATTTATGCGGTATAAATGATAAGGGACCGGGCGAACGGGAAATAATGGAAGCAAACGAAAACAAGGCACTTGAAATGCTTCCTCCTGACTTTTTCTCATCCAAATAAGCATATAATTTGTTATATAAAGATAGTCCGGAGTTACCGGGCAGTTTAGGACTTAGTAGAATAAAGGGAACATGGATTTTAAATACGATGTAATAGTAGTTGGTGCAGGTCATGCCGGTTGTGAAGCCGCTGCTGCTGCTGCCAATATGGGATCAAAAACATTACTTATCACGATGGATATGGGTAAGATTGCCCAGATGAGCTGTAATCCGGCCGTAGGGGGGATTGCCAAAGGACAGATTGTTCGTGAAATCGATGCTTTAGGAGGACAGATGGGAATTGTAACAGACAAAACGTCTATTCAATTTCGTATATTAAACAGAAGCAAGGGGCCGGCCATGTGGAGCCCACGTGCGCAAAGCGATCGGAATCGTTTCAGCGAATATTGGAGAGGTACTCTTGAGAATATGCCGAATCTTTATATCTGGCAGGATATGGTGCGCGAATTAATCGTGAAGGACAGGGAAGTTTGTGGCGTTAAAACGTCTTTAGATGTAGAATTCTCTGCCAAATCGGTGGTTCTGACTAATGGTACATTCCTGAATGGGCTGCTTCATATCGGTAAAACTCAACTGCGGGGCGGACGTATTTCGGAACCTACAGCAACCGGACTGACCGAACAATTAATTAATTTCGGTTTTAAATCCGACAGAATGAAAACAGGTACTCCTGTTCGTATCGATGGCCGTTCGGTTCATTTCGAAGAGATGGGCGAACAACCCGGAGAACACGATTTCCACAAGTTTTCTTATTTGGATTTTGCTCCGCGAAGTTTAAAACAATTAAGCTGTTGGACGACTTATACGAATGAGGCTTGCCACGAAGTATTGCGTGAAGGCCTTCCTTTTTCTCCGCTTTACAACGGACAGATAGAGAGTATCGGTCCTCGCTACTGCCCAAGTATAGAAACCAAAATCGTCACCTTTGCGGATAAGACATCGCACCAGCTTTTCTTAGAGCCGGAAGGAGAGACAACACAGGAATATTACCTAAATGGATTTTCATCCTCTCTCCCACTCGATGTTCAGATTCGTGCATTAAAGCAGATTCCGGCATTTCGCGATGTACATATTTATCGTCCGGGTTACGCAATTGAGTATGACTTTTTCGATCCTACGCAACTGCATCATTCTTTGGAAACAAAACTTATTAAGAATTTATTTTTCGCAGGACAAATAAACGGGACTACAGGTTACGAAGAAGCCGGTGGCCAGGGATTAGTTGCCGGAATAAATGCCCACATAAATTGTCAGGGAGGTTCTCCTTTTATTTTAGGAAGAGACGAAGCATATATCGGGGTTTTGATTGACGACTTAGTAACAAAGGGTGTAGATGAACCCTATCGCATGTTTACCTCGCGAGCGGAATATCGTATCTTGCTCAGACAAGACGATGCGGATATGAGACTAACTGAAAAAGGATATGAGATTGGTTTAGCAAAACAAGACCGTTTTGATCTTTTAAAAGAGAAGAAAGCTTATCGCGATTCGATCATTACTTTTGCGGAGAATTACTCGATCAAGGCACAATACATAAACGAAGGTTTAGAACGAATAGGGACAACCCCTCTTTCTCACGGATGCAAACTCAAAGATTTGGTTTTACGCCCTCAGATTACTTTGCAAAATCTCTCGGAACTTGTTCCTGCTTTAAAAACGGAACTCGACAAAATTCCGGTATCAAGAAAAGAAGAAATAATAGAAGCGGCAGAAATCTTAATTAAATATAGCGGTTATATCAAACGCGAACAAATCATCGCAGACAAAATAAACCGCTTAGAGAACATCCGCATAAAAGGAAAATTTGACTACAACAGCATTCAATCTTTATCTACCGAAGCACGACAGAAGCTGACCAAAATTGATCCGGAGACAATAGCGCAGGCAAGTAGAATACCGGGAATCTCTCCAAGCGATATAAATATTTTATTGGTTCTTCTGGGGAGATAGTTTAAATGTTCCACGTGAAACATGTTCCACAAAAGAAGCACATCATGAATGAGTTAGAGAAAAATACTGAAATAAAACTGAACAATCTTTCAACAAAGGAAAGGATCAACACAATCCTTTCTGTGTTGCCGGATAGTCCGGGTTGTTATCAGTATTTCGACGAGAAAGGAACTATTATTTACGTTGGCAAGGCAAAGAACTTAAAGAAACGGGTAAGTTCTTATTTTCACAAAGAACACGACAACAATAAAACAAGAGTCTTGGTAAAACAGATTCGCGACATTAAATACATAGTCGTGGATCGGGAAGAGGATGCACTTCTTTTAGAGAATAATCTAATCAAGCAATACCGTCCGCGATACAATGTTTTACTAAAGGACGACAAAACTTATCCGTCCATTGTCGTGAAAAACGAATATTTTCCACGTGTGTTTCAAACGCGCAATATTGTCAAAGATGGCTCACAATATTATGGCCCCTACCCTTCTCTATATACTGCAAAGGTCATGCTTCAGATGATCAAAGAACTGTATCCTATCCGAACCTGCAAACTGCCTCTTACTCCTGAAACGATAGCGAAAGGCAAGTATAAACTTTGTCTGGAGTATCATATTAAACGATGTAAGGCCCCGTGCGAAGGAATGCAGGAACACGCAGAATACATGAAGAATGTTGGAGAAATTAAGGAAATACTTAAAGGTAATATCTCTACCGTCAGTAAAATTCTTTATGACGAAATGCAGTCTTTAGCCGAACAACTAAGGTTTGAAGAGGCTCAAAAGATTAAGGAAAAGTATGAAGTAATAGAAAACTACAGGTCTAAATCGACCGTCGTTACGCCCATGCTCACGAATATAGATGTGTTTTCTTTTGCAGAAAACGAGAAATCGGCTTTCATTAATTATATGCATATCGGTAGTGGGGCGATTGTACAGGCTTATACTTTTGAGTATAAAAAGAAATTAGATGAAGCCAAAGAAGAACTTCTTGCAATGGGTATCATTGAAATGCGCAATCGCTTTAAAAGTACCGCGCGAGAAATAATCGTTCCTTTTGAGCCGGATATGAATCTGGAGGGCATTTCTATACTAATCCCCCAACGCGGAGACAAGAAAAAGCTACTTGATTTATCTATTATGAACGTTAAACAGTACAAAGTAGATAAACTCAAACAGGCTGAGAAACTCAATCCGGAACAAAGAAATACGCGTTTGCTTAAAGAAATACAGACTCAGCTTCATTTAGAGAAACTACCTGCTCATATCGAATGTTTCGATAATTCAAACATACAGGGAAGTGATCCCGTTGCGGCTTGTGTTGTCTTTAAAATGGGGAAACCGTCAAAGAATGATTATCGCAAGTACAATATTAAAACGGTAATAGGGCCGGACGATTATGCGTCTATGCGCGAGGTTATTTACCGGAGATATAAACGCTTGTTGGACGAAGGCGCTCCTCTACCCGATCTGATTATTACAGACGGAGGAAAAGGGCAAATGGAGGTTGTCAGGCAAGTTATTGAGGAGGTTTTACATATGGATATCCCTATTGCCGGGCTTGCCAAAGACAAAAAACACCGTACTTCTGAATTTTTATTCGGATTTCCACCGGAACCTATAGGTTTAGTTCAGCAAAGTCCTTTGTTTCACCTATTAGAACAAATGCAAAATGAAGTACACCGCTTCGCTATCTCTTTCCATAAGGACAAAAGAAGCAAACGACAAACAGCATCGGAACTGGATACAATAAAAGGCATCGGGGATAAAACAAAAACACTACTTTTACGGGAGTTCAAAAGCGTAAAACGAATACGCGAAGCAACTGTAGAAGAGCTAACCAAAGTTATAGGCGAGGCAAAAGCTCGCTTAGTGAAAGAGAATATAAAGTAATGTAGGATGAGAACAGTAATTCAACGAGTACAGCATTGTTCGGTAACAATTGACGGAGTAAAGAAATCAACTATTAATCAGGGCTTGCTTATCTTGCTTGGCATTGAGGATCGCGATTCACAAGAGGATATAGATTGGCTGACTAGAAAGATAGCTGCTCTTAGAATCTTTGATGATGAAAACGGAGTAATGAATCTCTCCGTGAAAGATTGTAACGGCGATATTATGGTAGTCAGTCAGTTTACACTGCATGCCTCAACTAAAAAAGGAAACAGACCGTCTTATATTCATGCTTCAAAACCGGATACAGCCATCCCCATGTATGAGTCTTTTTGTGCTGAAATGGGAATTCAGTTAGGAAAAGAAGTGAAGACCGGAGTTTTCGGAGCAGACATGAAGGTGGAACTATTAAATGACGGTCCGGTTACGATTCTAATAGACTCTCAAAACAAAGAATAAAATGGATCAATTAACAATAAAAGAAGCGCAAAAAAGAGTGGACGTTTGGATTAAAACCTATGGCGTTCGCTATTTTAATGAGTTGACTAATATGGCCATCCTGACTGAAGAAGTCGGCGAACTGGCACGTATCATCGCTCGTACATATGGTGACCAGTCGTTCAAGGAAAGTGACAAGAAATACAATATGGCCGATGAAATGGCTGATGTCTTGTGGGTTCTCCTTTGCCTTGCCAATCAGACAGGAGTAGATCTCACCACTGCTTTTGAAAAGAACTTAGAGAAAAAAACATCACGTGATAAGGATAGACATAAAAACAATTCAAAATTAAACGAAAATGGATAAATATCAGGAAGCATTTGCCAAATTCAATACACCGGGATCAGAAGAAGAAATAAGCCATAATGTACAGCTAATTATTGAACAGAATGCAACTAAACACTTCACGGCTAATGTATTAAAGAAGATACATGGCTTTATTGATTTAACTTCGCTAACAAGTTTAGACACAAAAGAAAGTATCTGGAAATTGGTTGAGCGCGTAAATAACTACGAAGGAACTCGCCCTGATGTTCCTAATGTAGCCGCAATTTGTACCTATCCCCTATTCGCTGAAACCGTAAAGCAAGCCCTCACGGCCCAAGATGTTAACATAGCAGTTGTATCAGCAGGTTTTCCTTCTTCACAGACATTTATTGAAGTAAAAATTGCAGAGACGAGTTTGGCAATAATGAATGGTGCAGATGAGATCGATGTTGTTCTTAACTTAGGTTATTTCTTGGAGGAAAATTACGAGGAAATAGCAGAAGAGATAGCAGAAATAAAAGAAGCATGCAGAGACGCAAAACTGAAAGTCATTTTAGAAACGGGAGCATTAGTAAAAGCTGATTTCATACAAAAAGCGGCCATATTAGCAATCTATTCCGGTGCTGACTTCGTTAAAACGTCCACAGGGAAAGGATTCCCCGGCGCCACACCTGAGGCCGTTTACACTCTTTGTAAGGTTATAAAAACCTATAACGAACTAACCGGACGCAAAATAGGGATAAAAGTCTCCGGAGGTGTTAAAACGGCCGAAGATGCTGTAACTTATTACTGCATTGTAAAAGAAATCCTTGGTGACGAATGGCTAACCAAAGATTTATTCAGAATCGGAGCATCAAGCCTCCTTGATGAAATAGAACGTAGATTGGGAGAATAAATAATGATTCTCAGGCATAGAAATAGCTTTTGGCTTATTATTTAGCTAAAAGCTATTTTGTTTTTGCAATCAATTAGTTACATTTGTCTCACAAATATAAATATGGAAAACGACCAAAACCAAGGCTTAATACGAGAAGTCTTTTATACTGAAGAATTCTTTATATTTTACAAGGAACTTAACGTAAAAGTTCAAACTAAAATAGACTATGTAATTACTCTTATAAAAGATATTCAACTGATTCATACAGGTTTTGTAAAGAAGCTTGTAGATACGGAATTATATGAAATGCGGGTAAGCATAAGTTCTAATGAATACAGAACGATTCTATTCGCAGTTGATCATAAAAATATTATCGAAGCAACTAAGGTTGTTATACTGAATGGATTTCTAAAGAAATCAACAAAAGACTATCTTGAACAGATAAATAAAGCAAAGAAAATTTTAAACGAGTTGGAATAATGAGAGAAATTAAGACTTCAAAACTACGTAAAGCTTCGGATTTACTTGGTAATAAATATGGAAAAGAAGGTTCAGCTTCTCGTGAAGAATTTAAGAAAGAAGCTATTGCCTACTATTATGGCGAAATACTAAAGGAAAAACGTAAAGAATTAAATTTAACGCAAGAGGAATTAAGTAAACGAGTTGGACTTAAAAGAAGCTATATTTCCAAGATAGAAAAGGGAGAGACCGATATGCAAATATCAAGTTTCATTCGCATAGCAGAAGCATTAGGGCTTAAATTCTCCTTAATCTAACTATTTACTTCTCTTGATGATATAATCAGCAAGCATTTCAAGAGCATCTTTTGCTTCTGACGGGGGAAGTTGATTTAATAATGTCTTGGCTTGTTGGTGATAGAATTCCATTCGGGATTCTGCGTATTCAATGCCTCCGTTTTCTTTGGCAAAAGAAATTAGTTTCCCGATATTTTCTTCGGTGAAATCTTTCTCTTTGATGATTTTCGTCATGCTTTCTGCAAACTCTTTTTGGGCGGTTCTGAGTGCATAAAGAAGAGGAAGCGTGATTTTACCTTCGCGGATGTCATTACCTGTCGGTTTGCCGATATTCGCGTTTTTATCGTAGTCAAAGATATCATCCCGGATTTGAAAACTATATCCCAGAAGGCGACCGAATTCTTTACATATACGAATTGTTTCGGGATCTGTATCAGAAGTAATGGCACCAATCTGCGTACAGGCAGACAATAAGGTGGCTGTTTTCTTTTCTATTACCCGCAGATAACTTGCCTCATCAATAATAATCTCATCGGCTACTTCCAATTGCCATATTTCTCCTTCAGACAGGTCTTTTCCTAATTTTGAAACGATACTAATCACCTCAATATTGCCCGTAAAAGTAGATCGTATCAGTGAAGAGGCCAATAAATAATCTCCAACCAATACCGCGATACGATTGTCAAAGATAGCATTCAGAGCAGGTACTCCTCTTCTTTCTTTGGTTTCATCAATCACATCATCATGAACAAGGGTTGCCGTATGGAGTAATTCGAGAAAAACAGCCGCATTAATCGTATGATCGGATATTCTACCACATGCTTTTGCAGTAAGCAACACAAGTAAAGGACGAACATGTTTGCCTGTTGATTCGAGGATTTGTTCAATAGCAGCCTGCAGGGTAGGAGTTGCACTTTCTAAAGAATTTCTGAATTCTTCTTTAAAGCGTTCAAATTCGATGGCAACCGGTTGCTCTATTTTCTTTCTTTCCTCCATTAAATAATTTACAAAGATTCGCAAAATTAGCAAAAACAATCGACTACGCGAGTTTTTTAGTACTTTTACCCGATAATGTCATACTAAAACGTGTTAAAATAATGAAGCTATTCCTTATCGACGCCTATGCGCTCATATATAGATCCTATTATGCATTTATTAAAAATCCAAGAGTAAACTCAAAAGGATTCAACACCTCTGCTATTTTTGGCTTTGTAAATAGCTTGGAGGATGTTATTAAAAGGGAGAATCCTACACATATAGCTGTAGGTTTCGATCCTTCGGGACCGACCTTCCGTCATGAGGCATATGAGCAATACAAGGCGCAACGGGAAGAAACGCCCGAAGATATACGTCTGTCGGTACCTTATATAAAGGATATTATCAGAGCATACAATATTCCTATTCTGGAAATACCGGGATTTGAAGCTGACGATGTGATCGGAACAGTGGCTAATTTGGCTGAAAAAGAAGGTTTTGACGTTTATATGATGACACCCGATAAGGATTATGGTCAATTGGTAACGGAACATATATTTATGTATCGCCCCAAATTTGGCGGTGATTACGAGATTTTAGGTGTAAAGGAAGTACTCGAAAAATATGGATTGAAATCAACCGAACAGGTGATCGACCTATTAGGACTAATGGGGGATAGTTCAGATAATATTCCGGGATGCCCGGGCGTAGGAGAAAAAACGGCTCAAAAATTATTGGATGAATTTGGCAGTATAGAAAATTTGCTTGCCAATACAGACCAGCTTAAAGGTGCACTAAAAAAGAAGGTGGAAGAAAATGCGGAACAGATTCGTTTTTCAAAATTCTTGGCAACTATAAAAACAGATGTACCTGTCAATTTCGATGCAAAAGAATGCATCAGGGAAAAACCGGATGAAGATCGTTTAATCGAAATTTACACCGAGTTAGAATTCAGAACATTTATTAACAAAATGAAAGGAGAGGTCAAAAAGCCTGCTGAAACGGGGCCAATTCAGGGTTCGCTCTTTGACGTATTTCCGAGCAATGACACAGATGTTTCAGAATATTCAACTCTCGCGGACTTAAAAAGCACTCCTCACAATTATAAAGTGGTTGATTGTGAGGATAGTTATCTTGAGTTAGGGGCTTATTTATTGAGTCAGGATTTTTTTGCATTTGACACGGAAACTGACGGGATCGACCCGTTAACAGCAGGATTAGTCGGTATCTCGTTTTCAATACAGGAAAATAAAGCCTGGTATGTTCCGATTCCTTCCGATAAGGAAGAAGCAACAAAAATAATTTCTTACTTCTCCCCTGCCCTGCAAAATTCGGATTCTATTAAAATCGGACAAAACATAAAATTCGATATTCTTGCTCTACGAAAATATGGTGTGCGTGTTCGCGGTAGATTATTCGATACAATGATCGCTCATTATTTGCTCAACCCCGAACTTCGTCATGGTATGGACTATTTAGCGGAGACTTATTTAAAATATAAAACCGTCCCTATTGAAGAGCTGATCGGTCCTAAAGGAAAAGGACAAAAAACGATGCGGGATGTGCCCTTAGAACAAATAGCTGAGTATGCCGCAGAAGATGCCGACATAACTTTTAAATTGTACAATAAGTTTGCACCTGAAATAGAACAAGCCGGACTGCAATCGCTTTTCGAAGATATAGAGATGCCCCTTGTTTATGTTCTTGCCGAAATGGAATATACGGGAGTGAAATTAGATACCGCCGCATTAAAGCAATCTTCAGAAGAACTAACGGGTGAACTGATTAGATTAGAGAAAGAGATTCATGTAATGGCGGGAATGGAGTTTAATATAAATTCGACTAAACAAGTAGGTGAAGTATTATTTGATCATCTGAAGATTGAAGAGAAGGTAAAGAAAACGAAGACGGGTAATTACAGTACAAACGAAGAAACACTCGAAAAACTTCGATCTAAACATCCCATCATAGGCAAACTTTTAGAGTATAGGGGGTTAAAGAAGTTGCTTAGCACCTATATTGATGCTTTGCCTGAACTAATCAATCCGGCAACGGGAAAGATACATACTTCTTTTAATCAGACGGTAACAGCGACCGGCCGACTCAGTTCTACGAATCCGAATTTGCAAAACATTCCGATACGGGACGCGTTGGGACGTGAGATCAGGAAAGCCTTTATTCCGGAAAACGAAGATTGTTTGTTCTTCTCTGCCGACTATTCTCAAATTGAGTTACGAATCATGGCGCATCTAAGTAAAGACAAACATATGATCGAAGCTTTTCGGAGTGGTGAGGATATTCATGCCGCTACGGCTGCCAAGATATACGGCATACCCGTCTCCGAAGTAAACAGTGATATGCGCCGCAAGGCAAAAACAGCCAATTTCGGAATCATTTACGGCATATCGGTATTCGGTCTTGCCGAGCGTCTTACGATACCGCGTTCGGAGTCTAAAGAGCTCATAGACGGCTATTTCAGGACATATCCTCAGGTACGTGAATACATGGATGAAAGTATTCGTATTGCTAAAGAAAAAGGCTATGTGGAAACGCTTTTCAAACGTAAACGTTACCTACCGGATATCAATTCGAACAACGCCATTGTAAGAGGGTACGCAGAACGAAATGCAATTAATGCTCCAATTCAGGGAAGTGCCGCTGATATCATCAAATTAGCGATGGTACGTATTCATAAACGCATACAAACCAAAAACCTGAAAAGCCGCATGATTCTTCAGGTACACGACGAACTAAATTTCAACGTCTATAAAGATGAATTCGATTTAATAAAACAAATCGTCCTCGAAGAAATGGAAAACGTCATCCAATTAGAAGTACCTCTGATAGCCGACTGCGGATCAGGCGCAAATTGGTTAGAAGCACACTAAAAATTATCATTTACCAGTAATAATCTTGCGAATCTCGCTGAGCTTATTAAGCGCTTCAAGGGGCGTAAGATTATTCACATCCATATTCTTGATCTCATCGCGAACTGCACTAAGCACAGGGTCGTCCAACTGAAAGAAATTCAATTGATATCCTTCTGCACCGGATGCAATTTGCTTAACAGGCTTACTCTTAATTCCGTTTTTACTTTTAATTCCTTCCTGACGGTTATCCGTCTCCAACTGTTTAAGAATTTCGTTAGACCGCTTCACAATGCTCTTCGGCATTCCCGCCATCTTAGCCACATGAATACCAAAGCTATGCTCACTTCCACCGGGCACCAACTTACGCAGGAAGATTACCTTATTATTCACCTCCTTCACGGATACATTATAGTTCTTTATCCGTTTGAATGAACGCTCCATTTCATTCAGCTCATGATAGTGTGTTGCAAAAAGCGTTTTTGCTTTCATTCCGGGATGTTCGTGGATATATTCTACAATAGCCCAGGCAATCGAGATACCATCATACGTACTTGTTCCCCGCCCCAGCTCATCAAACAAAACCAAACTTCGTGAAGATAAATTATTCAGAATATCGGAAGCCTCACTCATCTCGACCATAAACGTGGACTCACCCACAGAAATATTGTCCGAAGCCCCTACCCTTGTAAAAATCTTATCTACCAAACCTATTCGGCAACTCTCCGCCGGCACAAAACTACCAATCTGAGCAAGCAACGTAATCAATGCCGTCTGCCGTAGTAAAGCCGACTTACCCGCCATATTCGGTCCGGTAATAATAATGATTTGTTGCTTTTCACTATCTAAATAAACATCATTATCAATATAAGGCTCATCCAATGGCAACTGCTTTTCAATTACGGGATGGCGACCGGCTTTGATGTCGATCACATCCGAATCATCTACAATCGGACGGATGTATTTATTTTGTTGTGCCACTTTGGCAAACGAAAGCAAACAGTCTAACCGGGCAATCAGATTGGCATTCGTCTGAATCGGAGAAATATACTCCATAAGGCAAAGCACCAACTCATTAAAGAGGCGTGCTTCAAGAGACAGGATCTTTTCTTCTGCCCCTAAAATCTTCTCTTCGTATTCCTTTAATTCTTCCGTAATATAGCGTTCGGCATTTACCAGAGTTTGTTTACGTATCCACTCAGTCGGTACCTTATCCTTATGCGTATTTCGAACTTCTATATAATAACCAAATACATTATTAAATGCTATTTTCAAACTCGGAATCCCCGTACGTTCACTCTCGCGTTGCTGCACCTGCAGTAGATAATCTTTCCCTGAGTAAGCAATCTTGCGTAATTGATCCAATTCCTCGCTCACTCCCTTAGCGATGACACCGCCTTTATTTAATAATGCGGGAGGATCAGGGTTAATCTCTTTCTCAATTCTATCACGTATAAGTGCACAAATATTCAACTGTTCCCCGATTCGTTGCAGGCTGGGATCATCACTCTCTTCGCAAACTCTTTTTACCGGTTCTATAGCCTTTAAAGCAACCTTTAGTTGCACTACCTCGCGCGGAGAAACACGGCCGACCGCTACTTTCGATATAATACGTTCCAGATCGCCGATCTGTCCCAACTGTGTATCCAACAATTCTTTTATCTCCGGGTGACGGAAGAAATACTCCACTACATCCTGCCGGTCGTGAATCGGTTTTACATCTTTCAACGGAAAAAGCATCCAGCGCCGCAACATACGCGAACCCATCGGTGAAACCGTACGGTCGATAATGTTCAGCAAACTCTTTCCGTCCTCATTCATCGTGTCCACAATCTCCAGACTGCGAACCGTAAACTTATCCAAGCGCACATAGCGATCTTCTTCAATACGGGAAAGTGCCGTAATATGCGCAATATGGGTATGTTGAGTTACATCAAGATAGTGCAGGATTGCCCCAGAAGCTACGATTCCTAATTTCAGATGACTTACCCCGAAACCTTTCAGGTTCTTCGTCTCAAAATGTTTCAACAGACGCTCTTCAGCCGTTTCAAAGGTAAACACCCAATCTTCCAGTTCGAAGGTAAAAAAACGGGAACCGAAACATTCTTCAAAATGCTTCCTGTTTTTTCGTTCCACTAATACTTCCTTAGGAGAGAAATTATTCAATAGTTTATCCACATAATCCGTCGTCCCCTCAGCCGTCAGGAATTCCCCCGTCGATATATCCAAAAAAGCAATACCACAGGTATTTTTACCAAAATGAATAGAAGCAAGAAAGTTATTTTCTTTATGATTCAGAATATTATCGTTGATCGAAACTCCCGGAGTAACCAATTCCGTCACGCCTCGTTTCACCAACTTCTTGGTCATCTTCGGATCTTCCAACTGATCACAGATAGCCACACGTTTACCCGCGCGCACTAATTTAGGAAGGTAAGTATCCAATGCATGATGCGGAAAGCCTGCCATCTCCACATATTGCGCCTGCCCATTCGCCCGCTTCGTCTGCGTAATACCTAATATTTCAGCACCGATAACAGCATCATCACCATACATTTCATAGAAATCCCCCACCCGAAACAGCAAAATAGCATCCGGATGTTTGGCTTTTATCTCAAAGAATTGCTTCATCAAAGGGGTTTCAACAATCTTTCCCACGTTCTCTTTCGTTTAGTTTTTTGTCATACAAACTTAGCGAAATTTCACGACTTGAAACGATGTTTCACCCTAATCTATACGATTTTCCTATGCATTATACAAGTAATCTTAATAACTTTAGGCTGTATAATAGTTCCTATGTTTGAAAAAGGAGATTCCAGTTAGATAGGCAAGAAATAAGCTATATCATTTTAGTTAACTTTGTATTTACAAGAATAACAGAGTGTTAACTTCAACAATATAGCTTATGAGA
>NZ_JAQWCQ010000036.1 GCF_028705895.1 Massilibacteroides sp.
TAATAACCATTTGTGCATTTTTCTAGTAGAAGAGTGCTGCCTTTTCTTTGTCTAAAAATTGAGTTATTAACCGAAATCACCTATTTAAACGTGATTTCACAGACATAATTTACGTATGAAAAAATATTAGTCCTCTGCACAGGCAACAGTTGCCGTAGCCAAATAGCCGAAGGCTACCTGCGCTACTTTGCAGACGACAAAGCCGATGTGTATAGCGCAGGCGTAGAAACGCACGGTGTTAATCCACGCGCCATAGAAACGATGAAGGAATACGGTATCAACATTTCGGGGCATACTTCAAACAACGTGGACGAATACCGCGACATTGATTTCGATTTTGTAATCACCGTTTGCGACAATGCCCGCGAACGCTGTCCGTACTTCCCGTCCAAAGCTGAAAAGTTTCATCAAAACTTTCCCGACCCCGCCAAAGCACAGGGAACGGAAGCAGAAATCATGGGCGAGTTCCGCCGCGTGCGCGACCTGATTAAAACCTACTGCAAACAATTCGTTGAAGAAAACATAAACAAATAAATTGACCATGAAGAATGTAGTATTAGCCTTGTTGCTGTTGGTTTCCGTTACCGCATGTAATAATCAACCGGGCAAAAAAACGGAAAACAAAGACACACAAACCACAGCAGCCGTAGCCACGACCGATACATCGGTCGTAAACGTCTATTATTTTCACGGAAAGCAGCGTTGCAAAACCTGTGTAGCTGTTGGCGACGTAGCCAAAGAAACCATTGAAAAAGCATACGTAGGCAACAGCAAAGTAGTCTTTACCGAAATAAACACCAGTGAAGATGCCACCAAAGCATTGATAGAAAAATACGAAGTAACGTGGAATGCTTTAATAATCGCCAGAGGAAGCGGCAACATCGAAATTACGAAACAGGCGTTCGCTACTGCCGTTGAGAATCCGCAATCGTTGGAAACGCTAATTAAAGACGAAGTAAACAAACGCCTGCAATAGTATGGAATGGTTGCAAAATTTAGCCGACAGTTCAAATATTCCGCTGCTCACCGCCTTTATTTTGGGGTTAATGACGGCGATAAGCCCTTGCCCGTTGGCTATGAACATCACTGCCACCGCCTATTTGAGCAAAGACATTACCGACAAGCGGCGCGTGATGTTCAACGGCGTGTTCTACACGCTGGGGCGCATGTTCAGTTACACGGCGTTGGCAAGCATTATCTTTTTCGGTGCAAGCAAACTGCATGTGGCCAGGTGGTTTCAACAAATTGACGGCATTTGGATAGGTATTGCCCTTGTTGTATTCGGCATCCTGATGTTGGATGTTATCAAATTTGACATTCCGTTCTTTAGTAAAATCACTTCGTCGGTAAGCCGGCGGAACATCAAGCGCAACTACCTGAACGCTTTTCTTATGGGCGTTTTGTTCTCGTTGGCATTTTGTCCGTACAGTGCCGTGTTGTACTTCGGTGGGCTTATTCCGATAACGCTTGCAAGCAACGAAGGATTATTGCTGCCGCCCGTGTTCGCCATTGCCACAGGCTTGCCCGTAATCATTATTGCCTGGCTATTGGCATATAGTGTGGGTAACATCGGCAAATTCTACAACAGCATGAACACTTTTCAAAAGTGGTTCAAACGTATTATTGCCGCCGTATTCATCGTGGTTGGCATTTATTACATCATTATAAACATCTAAAAAACAAAAGATATGGAAATTGCAATATTGGGTACGGGTTGCAACAAATGCAAAACCCTGTACGAACGGGTTCAGAATGTAGTGGGTGAAACACAAAGTACCGCTACCGTAAAGAAGATAGAGGATATTACCGAAATCATGAGATTCGGCGTTATGAGTACGCCCGCCGTAGTAATCGACGGAACAGTCGTTATGCAGGGTGGACTTCCGAAAGAAAGCGAAATCAAGGAATGGCTTTCTAAAGGAAAACCAGACATGAAAGAGTTGGTAAAGCAACGTTACAACGATTTGGCTGTATTAAACAAAGAGTCAATAGGCTGTTGTTGTAATCCGATGGCGCCCGCCGCCCCGTCAAAGAAAGTGTTTACAATAATGAGTGAGGATTATAGCCAATTGAAAGGCTATGAACCCGATGCCGATTTGGGCGTTGGTTGCGGACTTCCCACACAATACGCCCGTATACAAAAAGGCGATACTGTGGTAGATTTGGGAAGTGGGGCAGGTAACGACTGTTTTATTGCCCGTGAAGAAACAGGCGAAACAGGCAGTGTAATCGGAATCGACTTCGCCCCTCAAATGCTTGCCCGCGCAAGAGCCAACGCAACCAAACGGGGATTTACCAACGTGGAATTTCTGGAAGGCGACATCGAAAATATGCCTTTACCAGATAAAACAGCCGATGTGGTGGTAAGCAATTGTGTATTGAACCTATTGCCCTGCAAAGACCGTATTTTCAAAGAGATTTACCGTGTATTGAAACCTGGCGGCCATTTCTGTATCTCAGACGTGGTGTTGAATGGCGTATTCCCGAAAGAATTTACGGATAACGCCGCCATGTATGCGGGCTGCATTGCCAGCGCCATTCAGCGCGAAGAATATTTGGGCGAAATTGAAAAAGCAGGCTTTGCCGATATTAAAGTGGAACGGACAAAAACAATCACTATTCCCGATGATGTGTTGCAGGAACATTTGGACGAAGCTACTATCGAAAAATACCAAGCGGGAAACGTGGGTATCTATTCGATTACGGTAACAGGAAAACGGACGGAATAAAATTATAGATTTTTTCGGCTAAAAAGTTTGGATTAGTCTTAGAATTCTTTTCGATCTTCGGCATAAGCACTTCCTATAGAGATAAACAACAATAATAAAAGTAAATATTTTTTCATTAGATTGAATTATAAAAATCCCAGCCTCTTTAAAGAAGCCGGGAGATGAGACTAATTATTTTGACAATATTGGCGGAGTACAATTTGTACAATATGTTGTACAACAAGCCCGAGTTGAATAATTTCCATTCAGATTTACCGGTATAAGATAATTCGCCGATGCAAATACAAAATAATGTGTCGTATTATTACTCAGCGTTTCGGTCGCTACACCCGAAGTCGTGGGATATCCAAATGTACCCGACAAACCCTGTCTGACATTGAACGACCAGTAATTGTAAGTCCAACCCGATTGCCACTCATGATCTGAATTTCCCGGAGTAGGCAATACCCAGAAATCATAATCATAAGCAGGATAGCTGTAGGCAGCATCCAAAGGATGTTTGATTACACCTGTATTCTTAGATGCATTAAGAGCCCGATCTACTAAAGTTGACGGTGTCGGGTCAACAGGTACTACAAATTGATTATATGGAGCAAGGCAATTAGAGACATCTGTGTAATGGAACTGAATAGTATCCCTATCAACCAGTCCTTGAGCTCCAGTCCAATCGAATTCAAGTGGCACACGATCTTCTTCGAATCCGTCAAAATTATACCCGAACCCTCCTACAGTAAAGTTACCCCCACCGGTGTTTTGTAGAAGTACCGAGAACCGGCAATCAAAATTAGCTACTGCACGGAGCATATCAATGCTATATTTCGTGACGTTCGTGGGACCATAGATAGGATGCTGGTATTGGGAAACCCAACGGTATCCCCAGATTAGAATGCTGTCATTATCACCACGTATGGCAGCTTTTCCATCCGTCCACTTGACCAGTAAATAGGCCGTATCAATAGCCAAAACCGGATATACCGATTCAGTACAACCTACCCAACAATCAACATCACCAGGATTGATGTTACTTACATTGCCGACAGGCGTTCGAAGTTCCGGCGCAGCAAACCTTTTTTCGTGCGCCTGCTTGGTTAACAACTCGTGGACGTGCCCTTGCACTTTGACCACATTACCTACTCTCTGTTGGGCGAAGAGCCCGGCGCTCATGCTGAACGCAAGGAGAATCATTAGATGCTTTCTCATAAAAATTAAGTGTTAATTAGATTAATAAACTAATCAACCTCACTGCTCGCACGCTTCTGTGGGGAAACGGCGGGCTCATGCTCTTTTTGTGAATTTTCTTTTTAATTTGCAGTTTCATGTATTTATGATTTATTGATTTGTAATCCGTAATTTGAACGCGATCTGTGTCGTGCCGTTTTCGGCGGACAGAATGTAGAGTCCGGCGGGTAGTGCGGTGATATGACTTTCTTCCGGTCCGCTAACTGTGAATGTACGCAATGGCTGTCCGTTCAGGTTGAATATCGTACAGCGGTATCCTGCCAGATTGGATAGCCAGATATGACCGCCGACATAGTGAGCGGAAGGTTTGTCGGTGTCTATTACTTCTATGCCCGTAGCCGTATCGGTCACTTCGCAGTTTAGCGTGGCCTTATGCCCTCCGTCTTAGGAGGTAACGGTGATTACTGCTGTGCCCGGAGCCACGGCAAAGAGCAGCCCGTTTACGGTTACCTCTACGATTTCCGTATCCGAAGAACTCCAACTTACAGTTTTGTTCGTTGCGTTATCGGGATAGACTGTAGCCGTTAGCATCTGTGTATCACCGACTTTCAGCGTGGCTGATTCCTCACTCAGCGTCACCTTCTCAACCGGAATTGTGGATGCTTCCGAAGAAGTAACCTTTACCTCGCACGAAGCGATGTAATAACCATCGTTTGTAATAGCCTGTATCGTAGTCGTGCCCGGAGAAACAGAAGTAACCAAACCGTCTTTCACGGTTGCTACATTCGTCTTACTGCTCTTCCAGGTAATTTTGGAATTGGACGCATTCGCCGGATAGATTGTCGCGGTCAAGGTGGCACTTTCTCCCTTTTTCAGCGTTAAAGAAGATTGGTCAAGCCCCACACTCTCGGTAAAAACGGGAACCGTAGTGGATTTTCCCGTCAGGTGGAGATCTTCCGCTCCCAGTATTTCGGTGGATACTTCACCGATCCACCCGTTATACTGATTCACTCCCGTATAAACCTTGACAAAATGAATGCCCGAAAGCGACACCTTATTCCTATTTGCATCTACGGCCCATTCGATATTAAACCCCGAACGATCATCATTGTCCGGATGATTATCCGCATAGCCCCAGTGGTAGGCATAGCCGACATAATACTTTCTCTTTCCGCTTTCGTCCACATAATTATCAGCCAGTTTGCTCCCTTTAAAGACCATTTGTCCGTCATCGATCCACTGTGGATAATAAGGCTGCGAGTGATACATATTCCGGAATATATAACCTTGTCCTCCCTGATTGTCCGTCCATTTCAGATAGGAAGTATCCGTCAGATAAGGCGCTCCCGATTCATCGGTATAGGTATTATCCGGAGTCGGCGTTTTGTTCTCGTCTGGTTTGTGATAGGTTATTTCGTAGTTTTTGATCGTTCCGGCGCGATTATATTCGCTTCCCGCCAGTTCATACCAGGCATCATCCGGTTCTCCATTGCCATTTGCGTCATACGATACCATTACAATTCCCGGCTCACAGCTTCCCCCTTCTCTCGAAGCATCTCCGTTCGGATTAGAATTTGAATAAAATGCATTAGCCAGTATTTTAAAATCATACTTACCCGGTACATTTTCCACCATATGATCAAAGCCGAAGACTACATAACCGCCAAATCCACCCAAAGAAATCATGCCTTGCTTATCATTCGCGATTGCAGCCTCCACTTTTCGGATCATATCCGCTTTCGTATCGCCGGATTTGTATTCAGGGAGCCCATTGGTAAACTGTCCCGGAGCCAGTACAAAATCATACACCTTATTAATATAAGGAGAGTGGGACTGAACATAACTGCTGATACACACAAGCAGACCTATCACCCAAAGTGACATCCGTTTTTTCATTTTCTTACTAAAATTAGACTAAAATAAAACGCTGTTTCCCCCAAACCCTGGCAGAGGAAAACACAAAACATGTACGGCAGGTCTTCTGACTTACTCTGTTTTGAAACGACCTTCCCGTTTTAAAGAAAAACAGTGGCAATGAGATTTGTCTCAAAACAATAAATGAGCTTACAGCAGCGGGGTCTGTCCGGGATTCGCACCCGGTTCCCTTTTAATCACATCCTCCGAAAGGAGAAAAATGAACCAATACGATGACAAAAATAGGTAAAAAGCATTATTAGACAATCTTTTAACAACAAAAAAAAGCCCGCACCAGTATTAATAAAACAACAACAATTCATAGAGAAGAGATTTGATCACCATACCTGTGTTTTTTTAATAAAGATCTTTTGTAACTAAACCTAACATTCAACTATATAATTTTTCTTTTTCCATAAACAGAAAAAAACATCTAATAAGAAACATTAGAGTTATAGCATTAGTGATTTATTTGAAGTTTACAGATATAATATAGGTAAACCGATCTTTTATTTTGTCAATTTAGATATTTGTTGCTATTTCGTATCCAAGTATGGAATTGTTTGAAGAGCAAAAAATATTACAAGAGATCGCATCAGGAAAAATTGAGGCTTTTGAACAGTTGTTTATCGTTTATCAGCCCAAATTGCTTAGTTTCCTTACAGGTTTAACTCACGATAAAGAGATTAGTCGTGATATGGCTCAGGATTTATTCGTTTCGCTATGGAATAATCGCAAAAGATTAAACCACATACAATCTTTCTCTCCTTATCTTTTCCGGATGGCGCGTTATACGGTATATGACTATTTTGATCATCTTGTCGTATCTCAAAAATACACCAATGAGTATTTAAAGGAAAATTCAGAATTCATATCAGAGGAAGAAAAACTTTTCGTTCGTGAACTACAGGAAATTATAAATATAACCGTTAGCAATATGTCTCCGCAACAATCTAGAATATATCGTATGAGTCGCGAGGATGGTTTGTCAAACGGCGAAATAGCCACGATCTTAGGAATTAGTAAACGAACCGTAGAGAATCACCTTACAGCAGCGTTATCTATTCTCCGAAAAGTTATTTACTTATTACTAATCAGTCTTTCTTCATAACAACAAAAAAACATCATATAATATGTGTGTATAACGTCGTTTACCCGACATTAAAATAAAAGCACATGATTTAATGAGAAATCACGAAAGAATAAAACAACTAATAGGTCTCTATTTTGGGAAGAAATTCTCACTCAATACATGTATCCTGTTTGGTCGTTGGTTAATTGCTGAAGACGGAAAAGTCCCAAAATCGAAAGTGCTAGAAGAGATTTGGAGACAAACCTCAACCAAATCAACAAAAGAGACATCCAGAGATTGGATGGAATTACAAAACAGAATTAAACCAAAACCATCTGTTTTACATAGCCTACGATGGATTAAATATGCTGCTGCTATTGGTCTTATTATTACAATAGGAGCAACAATCTGGATTACGGGCAGAACACCAGTCAGCCCTACTATAAAAATGGCTGAAATATTTGTACCATACGGAGATAGTCAATCTATTATATTGCCGGACAGTTCGGAAATTATGTTGAACGCGGGTTCATTACTTGTTTATCCTGTAAGTTTTGAGAATAGTCTGTCACGAACAGTATATCTTACAGGTGAGGCTTCTTTTTCTGTTCGAAAAAATCCAGAGAAACCTTTCATTGTAGAAACAAACCATATGAGTGTACGTGTTCTTGGTACTATTTTCACTGTAAAATCATATCCTGGTGATACCTGCACGACAGCAACATTGGAAGAAGGAAGTGTTCTAGTTAAGGTTAAAGAAACAGACATAGAAGCAGTAATCTTAAAACCAGAACAACAATTAGTTTACTCACATAAATCAAATTCTATAAATATAATGAATATAGATATCGAGTTGTTTCAATTGAAGAAAACAGGATATTTAATTTTTGAAAACAGCTCATTTAATGAATTGATGATAGCATTAGAACGAAAATTCAATGTAACGATCCAATATAATTCTCAAAAACATGCAGGGGATTATTATAATATTAAGTTCTCGCCCGAAGAATCTCTTGAAGATGCACTTCGTGTACTTGAACAATTGATAGGCATACATTTTAAAATAGATAAAAAAACAGTAATTATTAACTAAAAAACGGAGGAGAGCGTATAAGAAAAAGAAAACCGGAAAGATAAACGACTAAATTCCTCTTCCCGGTGATTGAAATCGAACTATAAATTACATCAAGAGACGTAAAACGTCAAAAAAAATTATTCAAATTTCAAACAACCAAAGATAAAAACTTTATGAATCTAATACAATTGAAAGCGGATAAATCGTTTTTATTCCTGCTTATTATAGGTTTTCTGTTTGTCTGTGAGATATCTACCTATGCACAACACCAACAGGTAAACCTCAGAGGATCTAATCTGACATTAAAGGCTGTATTCAAACAAATTGAGCAACAAACAAAATTGTTCATTGATTATAATACCAGTGATATTAATGATAGTCAGATATTAACAGAGCTTCCTCAAACCAATAGTGTTAAAACAGTATTGGAACAATTACTAAAAAAATCAGGATGTAAGATAACTTTCAGTAATGGGCATGCTATTATTACAAAAGACAATAAAGTCAATCACCCACCTAAAAAAGTAAGCGGTATAGTGAAAGACGAAAAAGGAGAGCCGGTAATTGGAGCCAACATTATTGAGAAAGGAACAACAAACGGTACAATAACTGATTTGTATGGAGCTTACATTATAGATGTTCCTGAAGGGGGTATTTTACAGATTTCCTATATTGGCTATAACTCACAGGAGGTCAAAGTAACCAGTAATAATATCATTAATTTTTCGCTGTTAGAAGATACGGAAGCTCTGGAAGAAGTGGTCGTTATTGGATATGGTCAACAAAAAAAAGTAAGCATAACGGGTGCTGTCGGGAATATCAAAAGTGAAAACATCAACCGCCTGGCAAACAGTACAACAGCGTCAATGCAGGGAACATCCCCTGGCTTAACTATTCTGGACAAGGGAGGATCTCCGGGACGCGCAACAACTACACTTCGCATCAGAGGAGTCACAACAATAAATAATAGTGATGCTTTATTACTTGTCGATGGAGTAGAGCAACGCATATCTGACATAAATCCGGATGACATAGAAAGTGTTTCTGTTTTAAAAGACGCCTCAACTACTGCTATTTACGGATCACGGGCTGCTAATGGCGTTGTATTGGTAACAACTAAGCGAGGGAAAGAAGGCGGTGTAAAGATTGATTTCAATTCTTATTGGGGAATACAAAAGGTCACCAACAAACCCGAACATATGGAAACGGTAACTTATATGAAACAACAGAACTATGCCTTCCAAAATGCAGGACAATCTTCACGATATTCTGAGACATTTATTCAGGAATGGATAGATAATCATAAAAGCGACCCTATCACTTATCGAGAAGCAAACCAGTGGCAAGATGCGGTTTATCGTTCAGCATTACAGCATAATTATAGTTTGACTGTTAGTGGAGGGAATGAGAAGGCAAAAGGGTTAATGGCCTTACGATATTATAATCAGGATGGAGTAGTGCCGAACTTCAATTCAGAGATTAAAGAAATTCGTGTTAATACTGATTTTACACCTTTCAAAAGATTAAAGTTATCAGCCGATGCGAATTTCAGGAGCAGATATTCTTCAGCACCAGTTGAAGCGTATGAATATGACAAAAATGGGGGAGGAATATTCTATTCCATGTACCACGCAACACAATTCGTTGTCCCAAGATATTCTGACGGTAGTTATGGATTAGGGAATAAAAATGCCAATCCATTAATGCTTGCAGAAATGGCTGGAGATGATAAACAATGGAATAATCTTTTCGTTGGAAATCTGAAAGCTGAAGTAAATCTTACAGATGGTCTTAGGTTTATTACTCAATACGCACAACGTTACGCTTTTAATAAGACAGTAGCTTTTACCAACGCTTATACAGTAACAGACAATAATTTTCTTGATTGGAATGCAACAGCAAAAGACGAACATTATAGTCCCAATACAACGCGTATTCGCAAAAGAGATATTTCAAGAAACAGCATGAATGATTATCGTGAGGATATAAACGAATATACTCTCAATTTACTCTTGGATTATGAAAAACGGTTTGACAAGCACAATCTACACATATTAGCTGGTTTTTCTCAGATAGAAAACAAATGGTCTCACAACCAAGCATACCGTCAGGACTTTTACAACAATGACGTTAAATCTATAAATATGGGTTCAGAAAGCAGCTGGAAAAGTTACGGTTATAATAATGAATATGCCCTAAGATCATATTTCGGACGTGTAAACTACAATTATGACAATCGCTATTTACTTGAAGGAAATCTTCGTTATGATGGAACTTCACGTTTCACTGGAAATAATCAGTACGGAACGTTTCCTTCTTTCTCTGTCGGGTGGCGTATTTCAAATGAAGCATTCTGGAGTGATGAATTACGCGATATTATTTCAGATCTAAAAATAAGAGGCTCGTGGGGGAAGACAGGAAACCAAACAGCAGGACTTTATGCCTTTTATGAAAGTTATTCTTCTACCACCTATAATTTTTCGGACAATGTCGTGCAGGGATACATGCAAACATCTTTGGCTAATAAAGACCTTAAATGGGAAACCAGCACACAAACAAATATAGGAATTGACGCCGGCTTCTTAGATAATAGATTAACTCTAACCGCAGATTATTACTATAAACGGACGGATGGTATTTTAGTTAGTTTACCTATTTCAGGTACTATCGGATTGGATGCACCGGTTCAAAATGCGGCAATTGTAGATAATAAAGGATTCGAATTATCTCTGGACTGGAAAGATAATATAGGTGATTTCTTATACGGTTTAAATTTTAATATATCAAACAACTGGAATGAAGTAATCAGCTTGGGAGGAGCCAACCCGACAATCAGCGGTGGAGCTTCTGATGTACTAACAACTGTCAGAGAAGGCTATGCGCTCAATTCATATTGGGGATATGAAACGGACGGATTTCTGACACAGAACGACCTGGACAAAGCCTACCCTAAATACGACAGTCGAATGACATTGGGAGACATAAAATATATTGACCGAAATAAAGATAGCGTAATTGACGCGGAAGATATGACAGTAATCGGGAATGAATTTCCACGTTATCCATTTGCTTTTTCCGGAAACATGAGTTGGAAAGGTTTTGATTTTTCTTTCATGTTCCAAGGCGTAATGAATGCACAAACAAGGGTTTCGGGAGCATTAGCTGAAGGCGGTAATTTTGAAGGATTTACACTCAATATCTTCAAAGATTACTGGACTCCGGACAACACAAATGCACGTTTTCCACGTCCGAGAAAGAGCGTTGATTATAATGCAATGATGTCTGACTTTTGGGTTATTGATGCGAATTATATTAGACTAAAAAACCTGCAATTAGGATATACACTACCTCGTGAGAAAACAAAAAAGTTCAACGTTGAAAAGGCACGCATTTATTTGTCCGGTAGTAATTTGTTGACATTCTCTCCCTTGAAAGAATGGGGTCTTGATCCGGAATTTGTTTCAGGACGTTTCCTATATTACCCACAGACAACAGTATATACGATAGGTCTTAACCTGACATTCTAAATGTTTTAACCTTTAAATGTATAATTTATCATGAAAAAGAAATATTTATATATCATTGTTTTTCCTCTCCTGTTGGGATGTACGGATGTTCTAAACACAATACCGACAGATCGGTTATCATCAGAAGTATATTGGAAAACAGATCAGGATGCAGAATACGCTGCCAATGCAATTTATCGTTTTCTTGAGAGTCCGGGAACTTTAATCGGGCGTGATATTATGACTGATATGGCAAGGGCAACCTTTGAAACCTCTGATGAGACAAAAGTAGAAACCAGTATTGCCGATCCTCAAACCAATATATTTCAAAACACATGGAATGATTTGTACAAGGGAATACGCCGTTGTAATGATTACTTGGAGAATGTAGAGAAGATAGTTCCAACCGATGTTAATAAGGTAAATCGTATTACATCGGAAGTTCGTACTTTGCGTTGTTATTTCTATGCTCGGTTGGTCGCCTATTTTGGAGAAATACCACTTGTTAAAACTCCCATTGGAATTAGCGAATCAAAGACATTGACAAGAACTCCTGTCCCAGAAATCTATGACTTTATTTATACGGAAATTACAGAAGCTGCCAGTTTTCTACCCGATAAAGCTACAGAAATAGGACGCGTAACGAAGGGTGCTGCTTTAGGCATTCTGGCAAGAACGATGTTATTTGCGTCAGGGAATGTGACTAATACAGACAATCGTACTGAGCTTTATCTTCAACGAGCAAAAGAAGCCGCTGATGCAGTAATCGATTTAAAGGCCTATTCATTACTGCCTAAATATCAAGAGTTATTCACATACTCAAATGAGAATAATATTGAAATTATCTTGGACCATCAGTACATGAAGGATATTTACGCTAATGCCGTAATGAATAACTTTGGGGCAGTTTCTTTAGGTAATAATGGTTCTATGCTATCGCCGACCAAAAAACTGGTTGATGAATATGAGACTAAGAATGGGAAGACTATAACAGAAGATAATTCATATGATCCAAAAGATCCATATAATAACCGGGATCCTCGGTTAAGTTATACGCTCTATTATCCAGGAAGCTTATTACCAAATGGAACAACCTATGACTCCCGTCCGGGTTGGAGTACGTCAGCAGATGTTATCGGTGCAAGTTATCAGGTTTCCAAAACAGGATTACTCCCAAAGAAATACATCAATACTGAAGATATCGGCCAGAGTAACCGGAGTAACTGTGGTATCAATCTGATTATTCTCCGTTATGCTGAGATATTGCTTATTGCTGCAGAATCTAGAATTGAATTGAATACAGAATTAGATGTTGCGTTAAGTTATATAAATCAGATTCGCCAACGAAGTGATGTAAGTATGCCAACTTTATCAATAGTAGCCCAGAAAGAATTACGTGAGGCTGTTCGGCATGAGAGAACTGTTGAGCTAGCGCTAGAAGGACATCGTTTCTTTGATATAAAACGGTGGAAAATAGCTGAAGACGTTTGTAATATGGACAAAGTGGATGGAATTCAATATATTGACAAGAATAGTGGAGAATTGACGACTGTGACAACTGATTATAAAAAGAAATTTACGTCAAGAGATTATCTGTGGCCTATTCCATATAATGAACGGCAATTAAATACAAACTTAACTCAAAATAACGGTTGGGATTAATTATGAAGATAAAAATAACAAAAACATGGTCACTCACTGCGCTTGCCTTTACGGCAGGCGTATGTGGTTGTTCGAATAAAAATGAGGAAGTAAAAAACAGCAAGCCAAATATCTTGCTTATTCTGGCAGACGATTTAGGCTATTCCGATTTAGGTTGCTATGGAGGAGAAGTACAGACTCCCAATCTTGACAAATTAGCAGCCAACGGAGTACGCTTTAGCCGTTTCTATAATGCTGGCCGGAGTTGTCCATCCAGAGCCTCTTTGTTGACAGGACTCTATCCTCATCAGGCTGGCATTGGAAGAATGACGTTCGATGATCATCTTCCAGGATACAGAGGAACGATGACTCACAATGGGGTAACTATTGCAGAAGTATTGAAAAAAAATGGCTACCAAACCGGAATGATCGGGAAATGGCATGTAGCAGAAACCCCTTTACGTCCTGACCAACGAGAATGGTTAGCCCATCATGTACAATACGATGAGTTTGCTTCCAAAGAGAACTATCCAACACATAGAGGTTTTAATGATTTTTATGGTACCATCTATGGAGTAGTTGATTATTTTGATCCTTTTAGTCTTGTTAATGGAGAAGCCCCAGTAAACGTAGTTCCAAATGATTATTATAGCACAATCGCTTTGTCTGATAGTGCAGTATCCTATATAAACCGATATTCCCAATCAGAAAATCCTTTTTTCATCTATCTTGCTTATCATTCTCCACATTGGCCTTTACATGCTTTGGAAGAAGATATAAAGAAATATGAAGAAGTATATAGAGTTGGTTGGGAAGCTATCCGGCAGGCTCGTTATGAACGAATGAAAAAGCTAAGTATCTTTAATGATCAATCAGACTTCTTATCCGACCGTCAATCTCCCAAAGAATGGGAAACTAATCCAGATCACGAGTGGGATGCACATGCTATGGCAGTACATGCGGCAATGATTGACAGAATGGATCAGGGTATCGGTCAAGTATTAAAAGCATTGGAAAAATCCGGTAAATTAGAAAATACGTTGATACTATTTATGTCAGATAATGGATGCAGTCCTGAAATTTGCCAGAATTATCCTCCAGGAGAGAATGATCGCCCAGATATGATGCGTGATGGTACTCCGATTATTTATCCAAAACAGAAAGAAGTATTACCTGGTCAGGAAACGACCTATGCTTCGATTGGTCCTGAATGGGCAAATGTTGCAAACACTCCATTCCGTTTTTGGAAAGCAAAGATGTATGAAGGAGGAATTTGTACACCAATGATCGCTCACTGGCCAGCAGGAATAAAGGTAAAGAAAGGAACTATAACCAATGAAGCTTGCCATATTATAGATGTTATGGCTACCAGCATTGAATTATCAGGAGCTGAATATCCTAAAAAATATGCAGGTAATGATATTATTCCTTTGGAAGGAAAAAGCATCATTCCTATTCTGGAAAAAGGAAAACGTAATGGACATAAAATTATCGGTTTTGAACACTTTAATGAAAAAGCATTAATGAGTGACGATGGTTGGAAAATCATACAACCTGGTAAGAAAGCGCAATGGGAACTATATAACCTAAATGAAGACAGATCTGAACTAAAGAATCTTGCCGATAAATATCCTGACAAGGTGGCCCAAATGGTTAAAGAATATCAAATATGGGCAGAAAAGACAATGGTTCTACCAGCTCCTAACTAAATTAAATCAGGAATGATATATAAAATTGTTTTTCCTATTCGTATTGGTATTTAAAAAATATTGATTTTAAAAGTTGAGGCTCTTTGATAGATGGATCTAAGAGCTTCAACTTTTATATCATCATTTCATCTCATTTGTCTTAGGACGTAAAATTGTCAGTTGTAGAATCAAGATAAGAGCAACGACTCCCGCCATCAACATAAAGTCTTGTGCGAGGTGTCCACCGTCCATAGATTTGCCTAACAGTGAGGTTATCAATGCCCCGGCAAAAACTCCGGTCATATTCATAATCCCGTAAGCTGTTGCACGTAATCTTGCAGGTACAAACTGACAAAGAATTGGCATATTATTCGCGTCAAACATACCAAAACCAATACCAAAGCACACTGCGCCACCAATTACAGGCAGTAATGTATGTCCTGTACCCAAAAGTAATAAGGCTGGTATAGTCAGTCCCAATCCGATAGCTCCAGTATATACACGTCCACGCAGGTTTCGTTGTATCCACTTGTCTGAAAGAATACCGCCGAAAATTACACCTATAAAAGAAGACACGGCAATAGTAATTGTGGATAGAGGACCAGCTTGTGTCATATCAATGGATAAATTCTCTGAAAAAAGCGTAGGTAGCCAGTTCTTCGTTGCCCAACCCGGCAAACTTGGCACAGCGAAATAAAACAGAATTACCCAAAATGCAATATTGGTAAAAAGCATCGAAAGACCTTTCAGTAGAGGAATCTTATCAGACACTTGTGTTGTTGTTTTTCGATCGTACCTTCCCTCTTTTTCACGTAAAAAAAAGATTAGTATCAAACTATAGACAACGCCGATAATTCCAAAATAATGAAAAGTAGCCTCCCAGGATATTTTATTAGCAACAGTTGCTCCAAAGCCACCGATGGCTTGTCCGGCATAAAGTCCCGTCATATGAATCCCAACAGCTAATGAACGCGTCTTGTCCGTATGAAAGTCAGCAATCAACGATAGAGCAGAAGGAATATATAATGCTTCACTTACTCCCATTATGGCACGTAACACGTATAGCTCTGAAAAATTACTTGCATAGCCCATGCGCCAGGTCACGGCAGACCAGACAAAGAGGCTTCCTACAATCAGCCATTTTCTATTCAACCGATCTGCTATTATACCGGAAACCGGACTCATAAAACCATAGATCCAAAGAAAGACGGCCATTAGACGACCAAAGTTTGCAGCAATCTCTAGCTCCGTTATATCCGCCATCATAGCATCCCGCATTGTAGAAAGCATCTGTCTGTCCATATAATTCAACAACGCAACTACCCATAACAACGCGACTACCACCCAGGGATATATATTCTTTTCTTTCATCTTATTTTATCTCCTTTAAATTAATCTGCTGAAAAATCATATCTGCCTGACTCCCTTCATATAGAACACCTATGGTGGAATCATTTATGGAGGTAATACAAGAATATCCCCTACCACGATACTCATCCAATAGTATCCACCGATCTTCCGGCCAAGTCATCCCATCATCATAGCTTATTTTCAGTGTGATATGATCACGAGTCGAAATAGAACTTGGATTAACAAACAAAAGCAAACTCTTTTTCTCTCCATTTTCCATATATTCATGCCTGTGAATACTGGCCATGCAGGTAGGTTCTATCAAGGCATTTCGGGAGGTAGGATGTTCTGTCCACGTTTTTCCCAAATCAGTTGTTGTACAGATTCTGCGTCCGTTATTTTCTGTGTTTCCGCGATTCCGATTATCACGCATATTCAACATGATGGAGCCGTCGGACAATTCTACCGCCATACACTCGGTTGTATTATGGTAAGCCGGTTCAGAAGCTGTCCAGGTCCTTCCACCATCTTTACTCCAGGTAATATTGGAGAATGGCTTCCCTTCCTTATCTCTTCCCTGCGTCGGGAAAACAAGTGTACCGTCTTTCAAGGTAATACCATGTCCTGGAGCAGGAGCATACAGCCACCACTCTTTCTTTTTATCCTTCGTAATGTTTATCGGTTCGCTCCAAGTCAGGCCATCATCCGTACTCTTGGTTATAAGAAATTGGGATGTTTCTTTAACCCCAAAACCCGGTTGAGAGCCTTTGGCTTGCCACTGATGTATCCAGCGTGTACTATCTTTAGTCATACCATTCACCCATTTACCGGTTTCACGATCCAACACTCCGTGCATCCAAAGTCCGGCCACATAAATATCACCCGTATTATCATCCACTAAAATACAGGCATCACTTACGCCATTATATTTTTCGGGCAGATCACCCCATTCTTTCATATCCAATACAATTTGCATCGCTTGCCAGGTCAGACCACCATCGGTGCTTCGGTTCAAGGCAATATCCATATGTCCTTGTAAGTCTCGCGCACTTTCATACCGTGCGTCATAGATAGCCAAGAGTGTTCCATTTTTAGATGTAGTAAGCCCAGGAATACGCGAAGTGTGTACGCCATCCTGCATGTGTTGGCGAACGGCTACGCCGGTACGGAGTTTTTTAGCCGTCATCTCCGGAACTACCAAGCGTCCTTTATCCGTTTTTACAGAACGGCAATTCAGGCTGACAGTATTCAACAAATCAATCGAATCACGGAGCTTGACCGTTGCCCAAACCGTAAACGTATCCCGATCCACCGGAATCGATTCAGAAAAAGAAACTTTATTTCCGGAAATAACAGCTTGAGCCAAAATTCTTTTCGGATCAATAAAACCATCCTTTTTAGCCGCATACAAAGATACCGATTCAACAGTAGCCAGATCAGTCGTACCTGCAAAGTCAAAGGTAACTTCCATAATTCGGTAATTCTCTGCAAAAGAACGAATCAGATCAACACGTAGTACTGGATTGGTCTCCTTCCCAGTCAACACAGGAAGAGTAGGATTGGTAATTTCTACCCGGATCGAATCCGTAGAAGACTCGCATGATTGTAGCAACAAGGCTATAATACATAATATTGAAGTTATGTTTTTCATGATGTTTGACTATTTATAATAGTGATACCATTGCATCTGTTTCTTCCAATTTAAAACGTACGGAAACAACAGAGTGTTTCTTTTTACCTGGTTCATATTTTACATAAGTCGTTGCGATTATAGTTCCGTCCAGAAGTATCTCCAAACCCGGATAACCACAGTCAGGACCAGCGTTATTGTGTAATAGCTTTATCTTATATTGCCCGGAATAACCGTTCTTAATATCATTGTAAGTTCCGACCCACGCCACAAAATGTCCTTTTGTCGGACTATTGGGTGCCATATCTCTGAACACAGCCACCAAACGATTATCTGGTGTATATTTAATGATATGCCGATCTCCTGTTAGCCCCCAGATAGTCTCTGTCATTTCACTCCAAGTCTCTCCCTCATCTGTCGAAGTCATCATTAAAGAATGTCCTTTTCGTTGATTTTCGCGTGCAACACAAACTAATGTTTTTCCATCCGGACTCTTTAGGACAAACGGTTCACAGGGTGATTTTCCGTCCTTCTTTCCGACCAATATCGGAGCATTCCAGGTGACACCTCCATCAATAGATTTACTCTGCCATAAAGTCAACGGGCTTTTATCTTTATCATTATGTCCACGATGATATAAGCCCAAATAATCTCCATTAGACAATTGAGTGACACTGGAAAATGCCATAACACAAGGCATTCCAAGACTTTTCATTGATGTCCATGTCTTTCCTAAATCTTCACTATACGTATAAGGCATTTCTGGATGAGCTGCAAATAGCATCAAACGTTCCACTCCTGATTTGTCTTTTAACAGATAAATACTTGGACAATTTCTTGTCTCTTTCCAATCATTCGGAATAGGCAGGTTTTCCCACGTTAGTCCTGCATCTTTACTTACAGCTAAAAAACCAAGTTTCCCGCCATGATCATACGACCAGGAACAAAAGATAGTCTTATTGTCTCCCAACTTGACCGTAGTAGGATGTCCATTATACAAGGTCTCCGTTCCTTGAGCAATAATAATATGTCTGTTTTTATCTCTGGATAAATCTACCCAAGGTAAAGTCTCTACAGTTTGTGCAAACAATGCAGACATAATAGAGCTAAAACACAATATAATCCAAAGTATATTTCTCATGTTATTTATGTTTATTCTATGTAAAGTTATTTTCGGAAGAGCATTAAAAAACTCTCCCGAAAATAGTCTTATTTATCATAACCCGGTGTTTGTGTAATATTCGGGTTCTTATTTATTGAAGTAGAAGATACCGGCCATAATAAAACATTTAATTCATTCTCACGACCTTTCAAGTAGGGGTTCATTTCAAAAGCGACACCGAGACGAATATAATCCCACCACAACTTTCCTTCTGCAGCGAACTCTTTCATTCGTTCTTTTAATATTGCATCTTTCAATGCATCCGCATTAAGAGTTGATACATAGAAGTCTTTAACACCATATGCTCTTTCAGCAATTTTATTCAACGATTTTATTGCACCAGACAAGTCTTGTTTAGCCAATTTAATTTCAGCCTCAAACAAGAGCGCATCTGCATAACGGTAAACGACAATGTCTGAATCAAAGACGCGGGTACCGTTAGTCCAGTCTCCTGCAAATTTATTAATCCATTGGAATGTCGCATTTTTAGGTTCATCAAGATAGGTATCAAAACTCACTTTTGTCCGCTGGTCATTATTCTCAGAAAGTAGTGCCTTATATTCTTCTGTATAAAAACACCATTGCTGATGACTACCTACTTTTACCGGATTATCTATAGCCTCATCCGAAACATATTGAGAAGGAACAAGATAATCAGAAGGATAACCTCCAGTATATTCATCTTTAATATAGCTCCATGCAAAAATTATCTCCGTCCCTTGTTCATTTTCAAAGATATCAGAATAGTTATCTTCCAAACCATACATTGAATTAGTCAATACCGCAGAGACTGCCGTATTCGCTGCATCTAAAAAAGTCTGTCCGCCGCCTCTGACTTTGTACATCCATAAATTATAATCAGCCTTTAACATATTAATTGCCCCTGATGAAGCCAGATTTCGTACTGACACATTGGACGGAATAAGCGATAATGCCATTTCAATATCACTACCAACCTGAGCAAAAAGCTTCTCTGCGGAGTCTCTCACCGGAAATAATCCTTCTTGTTTGTCCGATTCAAATCCATCCAATAAAATAGGTGCATCTCCCCAAACACGTCCGATCCAATAATAGCAAAACGCTCTTACATAATACGCATTCGCTAATACTTCATTTTTCTTATCACCATTAGAGAATGTAATACCTGGAGTATATTTTAGAATCAGATTTGCATTATTAATTGTGGTATATAGATCTCCCCAATTTGTCTGTCCATGATCTGGTCCTATCTGGTTCTGATAAACCTGATCTCTGGCTGTCTGTGTGGTCATCCCGTCACCCCAAAGGCCGGTTCTATATTCACCCCAGTAAATATAGCTTGTATTAAATGTAGCACGGAATTTATTATATAAGCCATACATTGCCGATGTAGCATCACCCTCGTCTTGCCACATGGAAGACGCCGTAACTCCACTTTTTTGTTGTACATCCAAATCTCCATGACAAGACGATAGGATCAAAATGGCAACAATAAAATATATGCTGTTTTTAAGTTTCATACTATTTTCTATTTATAATGGTTAAAATGTCACTTTTACCCCTATCGCATACCTGCGAATTGGAGGATAATTATAATAAGATGAATTATAGGTGGTTGAAGCCCCTACTTCAGGAGAAACTCCTTTAACCGCCGTGAAATAATGCAAGTTATTACCAGAGAGCGTCAAAGCGACATGTTGCATTCCTAACTTCGAGATTATTTGCATTGGCACAGTATATTGTAACGTGATTTCACGAATACACAAATAATCACCTTTATAATTAAAAATATTTGAAGTACGACTAAAATTTGCGTTCCCGTCATCTGGATCATTTGCTGTAAATCGGGCATATTTTGTTTTATCACCCGGTTGAGTCCAACATTGTTTCACCTCATCTATTAGAGTGTAATTGTTGGCAAACGTATTCATGAAATAACGCATTTCAGAATTGTTATTTATAGAATGTCCTAGTGCCCAATCCAAAAATATAGAAAGAGAAAAATCTTTATATGTCAAACTATTATTCAATCCACCAGTAGAATGAGGGACTGTATAACCTAAGAAAAATTGATCTTGACTATCTATATAGTCCTTTCCACTCCTTTGAAGACTTCCTTCACGGTTCTTCCATTCATAATCACCTATTTCCTTTCTGCCGGCAACTTTCTTACCATCCGAATGACGATAACCTTTTGCACTGCTATCATACATTGCATTATCTGCATCCGTTTGTGTTTCTATAATATGGTCTACTACATAACCATAATACCGATAGAGTGATTCACCTTCTGCTGTTCCTCCAAAAGCAGTACCATCAGCAAGCGCAATCCCTCCTATACGGTTGCGATCGCGTCCGTTATCCGGAAGTTTTAAAACTTTATTTTTAACAAAACTCCAAGTAAACTTAGAACTCCATTCAAAATCTTTTGTTTGAATATTTGTTGATCCTATCTCAATATCGAAGCCGTAAAATTTCACTTCTCCAATATTGGTTTGTACGTTGCTATAGCCGGATGTATTCGGAAGCTCTTTACTAAAAAGCAGATTCTCTGTTCTCTTATCGAAATAGTCAGCATTTAAAGTCAACCGATTATTAAACATTGATAAATCGAAACCGGCATCTAATTGCGTTGACGTTTCCCATGTCAAATCAAGATTCGGCATCGTTGAAGTAATAATACCTGCCGTACCATCATATTTTGCATTGGTTGAATAAAGACCATAAGCATCGTACAGTCCGATAGAATTATTTCCCGTTTGACCATAACTAACCCTCAACTTAAGGTTATCCAGTTTTTTTATTCCTTTCATAAAGCTTTCATCCGAAATAACCCACCCTACGGAAGCTCCCGGGAAAAATCCCCATTGGTTACCGGATGCAAAACGAGAAGAAGCATCTTCTCTGAACGTAGCAGAAAACAAATATTTTTTTCTAAAATCATAGGATAAGCGACCAAAATATCCAATTGTTACGTCTTCAGTCAAATTACTTGTCGCATTCTTCTTATTCGGACCAGCCGTCAGGGTTGGTACTTTATCAGAACTTGCACCATCAACTTCAGCCGCTAATGCTTTGTTTTTATCCCTTTGATAGGAATATCCTCCCATCGCAGAAAAAGAATGATCTGAAATCGTTTTATTATAAGTTACATAAGTCTCCAGTTTTTCTCTTGTCAATTCATTAAAAGAAGAAGATGTAGGACGCAATCCATTAAACTCATTTGCTTTTTGGAAACTGTCGCTTGTATAGTGGTGATTATATTTGGAAAGCTGAGCTTCGGCTTTTAGACCATCAATGATACGATAAGTTAATTTCCCAAAAGCAGACAATCTTTTATCTGTACGATTTTGGTCGTTATAATAAGCATACCATAAGGGATTAGGAGATGTGGCATTGTAACCTTTGGTTGGTGTGCCGTCTTCATTGTATTTCTTCTGTGTAGGCGGAGTCGCTAAACCTCGTGAAATAACATTCATCTGATTCGCATATTCTTCAGATTCTGTCTGAGAATAATCAAAACCAGCAACGAAAGACAGATGTTTATTGATATTTACATCAATATTACTACGCATATTTAATCTGGAATAACCTGTAGCAATAGCAACACCGGCATCATCCATATATCCTAAACTAACATTGTATTTGACATCTTCACTACCTCCATCAAGACCTACATAATAATTTTGCCAAACCGCTTGCTTATATATTTCATCTTGAAAGTTATTATCCTGAAAAATCAATGTTTTAGTAGGATCTAACGGGTCAGGCATGGATCTATATCCGGCAGGTACAGACTCCCCCTCATTTAGATAGCGTGTAGAATAAATAGAAGAAGCTGTATTTCCTGAACTGGCAGAATAACCATCCATCCAATTATATTTAGCATTAGGTCCTACTGCTACAGCAGGACGCACAATACTCAAATAATCTTCTGCATTCATAAAATCATATAATGTACCAGCTTCTTGTAAAGCAATATTCGCTTCGAAAGTTATATTCGGAGCTTTACTTATTGTTCCTTTTTTTGTCGTAATTAAAACTACTCCATTAGATGCCCTTGATCCATAAATAGCTGTTGATGCGGCATCTTTCAGCACCTCTATTGACTCAATATCATTCGGGCTTATTCCACTAAATGCTCTTTCAACACCATCTACCAAGATAAGCGGATCGTTAGTTTTATTAATTGAAGAACCACCACGGATTCGGATAGTTGCATCTGCTCCCGGAGTGTTATTATTTGAATACAAACGGGCCCCGGCGATTTTGCCTTTCAGACCTTCTCCAATCGTACTTATAGGAATATCTTTTAATTCCTCTCCCCCAACTTTACTAATTGCAGAGGTAACCGTGCGTTTCGATTGTGTTCCATAACCAACCACCACCACTTCATCTAAACCAAGTGCAGCCTGAGCCATTTTAACCTGCATTTTTGGTGATGCTTTAATTTCTTGTTGAGTATAACCAACATAGGAGAATACAAGATATTTATCTCCTTGTACGGACAGTGTGAAATTCCCGTCAATATCGGTAATCGTTCCGTTTGTAGTTCCTTTTTCAAGAATAGAAACGCCGGGTAATGTAATTCCTGCGTCATCTACAACGATTCCTGAGACTTGTATTTCCTGTGCGCTAACCGACGTAGCAAAGAATATCAGACACAAGAAGACGCTTTTTAAATAAAATTTAATCATCTTTGTATTACATTTAAGTTTTAACTTGATGTGAAAAAGGTTATTGGGGGGAGTGTAGCTGTCAAACTTTACGCCCCCAATGCCTTATTTAATTTCAAAAAAACCAATCTTATTCAGATCTTCCTTCAGAGAGTTGTATTCTTCATTCGTAAATGAAGCTATTGGTGATCGGCAATCTCCACATTCGACTCCGATCAGGTTCATAATCGCTTTTCCTCCTCGTACCCCACCACCGTATTTAATAATTACCTCTACTACCTCTACGGATTTTTTCTGTAATGCGCGTGCGGTTACCAGATCATTTTTCTTCATTGATTCGAAAATACCGGCATAGACAGATGGTATATAATTATAGGTACTTCCTACTCCGGCTTTAGCACCAAGCGCGAGTCCGCAAGTTAGTATTTCATCGTAACCGTGAAGTACCTCAAAAGTACCATTGTCCAAGTTCAGACATTGTGCCATTTCCATCAGATTGTTATGCGTGAATTTTGTTCCGGCAAGGTTCGGGATCTCTTTCTTCCCTTCTTTCAGAAAATGAGCAACCGACAGATCGACCCCTGTCATGGCCGGCATGTTGTAATAATAGAAAGGAATCTCGGGTGCTGCCGCTGCTATGGGTTTAAAGAAACGGATTAGTTCTGCCACAGTTGCCGGTTTAAAGAAGCTGGGTGCTATTGCTCCAATTCCCCACGCTCCATTTTCCATAGCGTGACGAGCAAGTTCTATCGCATCGAGTTGGCAGTTGCTTCCTACATGAGCGATTACTTTAAAGCGTCCCTCTGTCTCTTCAACCCATCTGACAAGAACTTTCTTACGTTCTTCAACAGTAAGCGAAGTAGCTTCTCCAGTTGTCCCACACACAAATACACCGGTTACTCCAGATTTGGCCATAAGGTCAGCGTACGATGCGATTGCATCCAGATTTAAATCGCCGGCCAAAGTCATGGGAGTAAATGACGCAGCCACCATACCTTCTAATCGTTGGTAATTTTTCATAGGCTTAATACATTTAATAATTAGTTATATATATTGATTATTCTATTGAATAATTCCTCTCAGCACATAGGGAGTTCGTACTCCGGGACGTATTTCTCCACTCACAATATAGACCGTATCATTATCAATCACCAAGTTTGTCGTTACCGGAATAGGATAGGGTGACTCTCCACATATCGTCAATGTCTTAGTATTGAGATTGTAACATTTTATATTTCTACTGAATCCGGGATGATCGGGTGTCGTAGGTAAAGCCTCTTCTACTCCACCAGGGAAAACGATTATTTCTTTTTCATCTGTAAAAGCAACACCTGCCATAACAGGGAAATCAGCGGATAGTTTTTCCCAAGTATTAATCTTCGGTGTAAAAACAAAGCCGTCAGTATGCACATTCAACAATCCTTTATCATTATAATTGCGTCCACTAAAAAGATACACCTTGTCTTTAAGCGCTACACTAACGGCGTATCCTTTGGGTTCTCCTGGCCATGTAGGTAATTCTTTCCATCCTTCGTTCGCTGTTTGCAGATCCAACACAAAGACATAAGACGTTGCCACTTGTCGCTTCATCCCAGTTTGTCCTCCGAATACATACACTTTTCCATCACACAAAACTCCCGTACCACAAGCTAATGGTACAGGAAGCGGAGGCCAGTCTGTATTAATTAACCATTCTCCTTGTAGCCTTTCAACACTAAAGACATCTGAAAAACAATCATTTGCATCACATCCTCCAATACACAAAACAGCATTCGGTAATTGTATGGAAACACCATACCCCATAGAACGCGGCAAAAAATCGGGAATTATCTGCCATTCTTCTTGAGACAAATCAAACGAATAAAGCGTTTTCCACCATCGTTTTTCCCCTCCATCCCAAGGCTTTTTATCCGGAAAATTGGCACCTCCAAGAACGACTAACTTACCATCCACAATTCCGGAATAGGCCCCTGCCACACCCAGGTTCTCTTTTACGTTACCAAGAACAGGTAGTTTAATCTTCATATCCCACACGATTTTTTCAAAGCCAGGAACTTTAGCATATGTAGTCGATGTGATCATAACAAATAATAGTATTATAATAAAGTTAGACTTCATTCTTTCTGCTTTTGACTATTTTTCATAAATAACTTATATACAAGAAAATGCTTTTCCAGTGCTTTCCTATACCCTGTTTCATCTTTACGTTTAATGTAGCCCAACAAGTCTTCATGCGTTATCAGATCACCGCTTTTTTTAATTTCCACATTAATCGGTTCAAGCAGATCTTTAAACTTATCTTTCACAAAAGTCATCACGGGATGCACAATTTCCTGAAATTCTGATATTGTTTTATTTCCCGTTATTTTATACAATTTGGCATGAAAAGAGAACTCACTGTAAGGAGCATATGCATTATTTTCAAACATCTCACCTACTTTGACAATCTCTTCCAGTTCTTCAATATCGTTTGGCTTAATATTTTCAAACAGATCGTGACAAATTCCAATCTCCAGAGCAATACGAAAACCAAGTATATCAAAAAGAGTTTCTTCGCTCAGGATACGCGGATCAACCACTCTTTTCATTCCTCCTAAAATAGAAGGTTCAGTCAGTATCATTCCTCTTCGCGTACGCGATTCAATCATCCCCATCATCTTCAAACGGCTTAATGCTTCTCTCAACACACTACGCGCCACCCCCAAAGCATTCGCCAGTTCCAACTCGTTCGGGATTGCACTTCCGGTACGTAAGTCATTCTTTCTAAAGTAATTCAGAAGCTTATCTTCTACCTGATCAACCAATGTTAACTGTTGGTTATATATCTTTAAATCATCCATTATGCCGTTTTGTACTATTTGTCTGACAAATAAAAAGAATATATTTATTATTTCAAACAGAAATGCTGAAAAACATATTTTTTAGATCAACTCAGTTAAAGAAATATATCTTTTTTATCCGTTTTAAGAGTTAGGAATAATACATAAAACAAGGTGTTTAAATTCAGAACTTAATAGAGCAGGAAAAATATCATGGCTATAATTGGAATTATATCCTTGAGTCCACTGTAAAAAGTTGAGAACTTTAAAAATGATATTTAATAAATAGTACAGGGTAAATAGTAATTCTACAAATTTTGAGGCGCCTCAACATTCGTTTCCAAGCGCCTTTATTTTTTTTAAAAGAGTCGTTTTGTATTTTTTCATGTATTATTATGGCTGAAAAAATTAGAACTATTCACGAAACTTTTTACCATTTTTTCTCTTTTCAAAATTATTCAAAAGGAATAGAAGAATCTATCATAAAGTTAATTTTTATATCAATGCAGATAAACCGCTATAATCGTGTATATTTGCAGGAAGTAAGTTTTTATATACGCATAGACACATGAAAATAGCATTGATCGGATACGGTAAAATGGGTAAGGCAATCGAGAAGATAGCGCTTTCTCGTGGACATCAGATTGTATCTGTTATTGATATTAATACGGCAGATGGTTTCTCATCGGGAGAGTTTAAGAGCGCAGATGTTGCTATTGAGTTTACAACTCCTGATACGGCATTCAATAATTATATGAAGGCTTTTGAAGCTGGGGTGCCTGTTGTTTCGGGTACTACGGGTTGGTTGGATCGTATTGATGAGGTGAAGAAAATGTGTAAAAATGAGGGTAAGACTTTTTTCTATGCGTCTAATTTCAGTATCGGTGTGAATATATTTTTTGCGGTCAATAAGTATCTGGCAAAAATCATGAATAATTTCCCTGCTTATGATGTTAGAATGACCGAGACGCATCATATTCATAAATTGGATGCTCCGAGTGGAACGGCTATTACATTGGCTGAAGATATTCTTGCTAACGTGGAGAGGAAAAATCGTTGGACTTTGGATAAGGAGGAACAGGCAGCTGATTTGCCGATTCATGCTATCCGTGAGGGGGAAGTGCCCGGTATCCACGAAATTGTATATGACTCCGAAGTGGATTATATCAGTATAAAGCATGATGCAAAGAGCCGGGAAGGTTTTGCTCTCGGAGCTGTTGTTGCTGCTGAATTTACTGCCGGCAAAGTGGGCTTCCTCGGAATGAATGATATGTTGAAATTCTAACTGACAAAAGAATACAGATGAAAAACATAAGTAAAAAACAATGGATCAAGTTTAGCATCGCAACAGTTCTCTATCTGCTCTTTACATTATGGATGCAGAATGCGTGGTTACTTTTAGGGATCGTTGTTCTGGTTGATATCTTTCTGACCAAATATATTCCTTGGGGTGCCTGGAAAAAGTCTAAGAATCCGAAAGTAAGAAATATATTGGAATGGGTAGATGATATTGTCTTTGCCTTGATTGCTGTTTATTTTATCAATATTTTCATCTTTCAGAATTATCAGATTCCGAGTTCTTCTTTAGAGAAATCTCTTTTGGTTGGTGATTATCTTTTTGTCAGCAAACTGAGCTACGGACCGCGCGTTCCGAATACTCCGCTCTCTTTTCCTCTTGTTCAGAATACTTTACCGATATTCAATTGCAACTCTTACGTTGAATGGCCTTCATGGGATTATAAACGCGTAAAGGGTTTTGGTCAGGTAAAGAGAAATGATATTGTCGTGTTTAACTTTCCGGCAGGTGACACCATCGCTGTTAAAGTACAGAATCCGGACTATTATTCTTTAGTGGAACAATTCGGCCGTGAACGTATCCTTTTGGATAAAGAGACGTTTGGGGAAGTAATGTACAGGCCGGTTGATAAACGGGAAAACTTCGTCAAACGTTGTGTTGGTATGCCGGGAGACATGTTTGAGGTTCGTGACAATAAGATTTATATTGACGGAAATATCACAGAAGATCCGGAACATATGCAATTGAACTATTTTGTGGAAACAAATGGTTCACTGTTTTCAGAAGATCAATTCCGTTTGCTGAATATCAGCAAAGAGGATCGTGCAATGGCAACGAATCCGAATGAGTTGGCTTTTCTTGGCTTCAAGCCAAATGAGAACGATCAGTTCAATCCGGTCTATCGCATTCCGATGACGAAACAAGCTCTTGAGAAAGCGAAAAAACTTTCAATTGTTAAGAACATTATTATCGAGCCTGATGTTATGGGCGGCAACATGTATTATCCTGTGGATTATGAGACGGGATGGACACGTGATAATTATGGTCCTGTCTGGATTCCTAAAAAGGGAGAAAGTGTCGAACTGAATGAAAAGAATCTGGCAGTTTATAAACGCTGTATCAAGAATTATGAGAACAATGACCTGGAGATAAAGAATGGAACTATATATATCAATGGTGAAGTTGCAACATCTTATACATTTAAGTATGATTATTATTTTATGATGGGAGACAATCGCCATAAAAGTGCAGACAGCCGCTCATGGGGGTTTGTTCCCGAAGATCATATTGTAGGTAAGCCAATCCTGATCTGGCTGTCGTTAGACAAAGACCGTTCTCTTTTTGATGGTGGAATACGTTGGAACCGTTTGTTCCGTATGGTTCATGCCGATTAATCTGAATGCAGGATAAACAGAAAATAAAAACAACCGTAAAGCTACTACTCTTCATCCTTTTTCTAATTGCAGTAGTAGTAGCTATACGTTTTTACCTGATTGAATCGTACCGCATTTCTACTACAGCAATGGAGAATTCCCTGAAAAAAGGGGATTTTATATTGGTGAACAAGTCGAATAAACAACCTAAAGGGAATCAGGTTATTCTTTTTGTCAGCCCTTTATTAAAAGATTCTGCTTCTACCCCACTATTCCTTAGTCGTTGTATCGGACTTCCGGGAGATACGATCCGGATTGCTCAGGATGGCTATACCATCAATGGCCGCTATTTTCCGCTTTCTCCCAATACCGTATGTCAGTATAATGTTGACAACGCCATAGTGGAGTCATTCCTGAACGTCATGAAACGACTTGAAATATCAGTACGCAATCAAAAGCAAGAGGAAAAGAACGTCTTACTCTCATTAACGCCTTTTGAAGAATATAGTATCCGGGAAGAGTTGGATGAGCAAACAAATAAATTATTCACCAAACTATATGCTGAAGAATACACCTTAGTTGTTCCTCGGAAAAACAGACCGTACAGACTTACGCCGGAAAACCTGACAGCATGTAAAGAAGCTATTCTACATGAGGCAGAACTATCGGTTTCTTTTCGTGACCAAAAGCTTTTTATGGATGGTAAGGAGACCAATTTTTTCTTTTTCCGGCAAGATTATTACTGGGTTTTATCTGACAACACCAAAGACGGTATTGATTCGCGACATTTGGGTTTTATTCCAGCAGACAATATATTGGGAACAGCCTGGTGGTGTTGGTTCAGTCAGCAATCCGACCATTTGTTTAAACCGGTTTATTAATGGAGACAGCCTACTTATGCACTGCTTATCTGGCACCCGTCCAGTATTACTGCAAACTTCTGCAGTATCCTGCAATAAAAATTGAACGGGAAGAGAATTACCTGAAACAGACCTACAGAAACCGTTGCGTAATTGGCGGAGCAAACGGAGCTCTTTCCTTGTCTGTTCCGATCGAAAAGCCGGAAACAATCAAATGTCAGACTAAAGATATCCGTATTTCAGAACATGGTAATTGGCGTCATCTGCATTGGAACGCGTTGGTATCAGCCTATGGAACCAGTCCTTTCTTCGAATACTATCAGGATGACTTTATTCCTTTTTACGAAAAGAAATATGATTTCCTGTTTGATTTCAACGAAGAACTGCGCAGTCTTATTTGTTCTTTGTTAGATATTGAAGCTAACATCTCTTACACAGAAAAATACGAACTTCAAGTTCCTCACGACTTCAGAGAAATAATCAACCCGAAGTCCAGAGTTGAAGACCGGGAATTTACACCTACCCCTTATTATCAGGTATTCAGAGAAAAGAATGGCTTCTTACCCAATCTCAGCATCGTTGACCTCCTGTTCAACATGGGTCCCGAAGGACTGTTGACACTTCGTCAATCTGTAAATAAATAAAATCATCCATCAGGGAAGGGCACTTATTGTTGGCTGATTCTTGTGTTTGTTTATCTTTGTAACCTAATGTAAAGAGTGGAATGTAATGATAGTTTCGAAAGGAACGGAAAAACTTATTACAGACGGATTAGTCGCTACGATTGGTTTTTTCGACGGGGTACATCTCGGACATCGTTTTTTAATTGATGAATTAAAGAAAATAGCAAAGGATCGTGGGTTACCTTCTGCCGTGATTACTTTCTCGGTTCATCCGAGAGCGGTATTACAACCGGGATTTCATCCGAATTTATTAAATACTCCTGCGGAGAAATTGGTTCAACTTGAGACAACAGGCTTAGATCGTTGTATCGTTTTGGACTTCTCTCATGAGCTTGCGTCATTTTCTGCCCAAAAGTTTATAACGACTGTTTTGAGAGAACGTTTTAATGTCAAAACATTATTAATCGGGTATGATCATCGTTTTGGACGTGATCGGACGGATGGTTTTGAGCAGTATGTTGAATATGGCAAAGCTTGCGGAATAGAGGTCGTTAAAGCCTCTCCTTTTAATGCTGGAGAAGTTACGGTTAGCTCCTCAGGCATTCGTGACCGATTATTGAAAGGTGAAGTGGAAGATGCGACAAAATTATTGTCTTATCCATATAGTCTGACAGGGCATATTGTGAATGGTTACAAAGTGGGGCGAAAATTAGGTTTTCCTACCGCCAATATTGCAGTGGACAACCCGGACAAAGTAATTCCCGCCATTGGGGTATATGCCGTTTGGGTTTATGTAGAAAACGAGAAACACAAAGGTATGTTATATATAGGAGACCGCCCGACATTAGAAGATGGAAACGAAATTACCTTAGAGGTTAATATACTGAACTTCAATCGGGATATTTATAATAATCAAATCACGGTGGCGTTTATTACTTATGTACGTGGTGACATTAAATTCAGTTCATTAGAAGAATTAAAAGATCAATTGGCAATAGATCGGGATACCGTTGATAAGATTTTAGATAAAAGAAAATAGGAGAATAAAACATGGAACAGTATTATTACGATGCAATAGACATGCTAAAAGGAATGGTATCCCGTTCATCTTTTAGCCGGGAAGAAAAAAACGTAGCCGATTTTTTAGCTTCCACCTGGTCTGCTGCCGGACATACTGTTAACCGGAAAGGGAACAATCTCTGGATTATAGCTCCGGATTTTGATCTAAACAAGCCGACTCTTCTTCTAAATTCACATATAGATACTGTTAAGCCTGCTGCTGGGTGGACAAAAGATCCGTTCACGCCGGAGGAAAACGATGACGACCAATTATTCGGGCTCGGCAGCAATGATGCCGGAGCCAGTGTAGTATCACTTTATTCCGCATTTGCTCAACTTAGCCAAAAAGAGCAGTCATATAATCTGATTTTTTTAGCCTCAGCCGAAGAAGAAGTTTCCGGAAAAGAAGGAGTGGAAAGCGCTTTGAGAGAACTTCCTCCTATCTCATTTGCCATAGTAGGAGAGCCAACGGGTATGCAACCAGCCATCGCGGAGAAGGGTTTGATGGTATTAGACTGCGTTGCAAAAGGTCAAGCCGGCCATGCAGCACGCAATGAAGGAATAAATGCCATCTCTCTTGCCATAAAAGATATTAATTGGTTTCACTCCTATCAGTTTCCGGAAAAAAGCGATTTTCTCGGTCCGGTAAAAATGAGTGTAACAATCATTCATGCAGGAAGCCAGCATAATGTAGTACCGGATCATTGTGAGTTTACAGTGGACATCCGTACCAACGAATTCTACTCCAATGAAAAACTGTTCGAACTAATTAGCGAACAAGTAAGTTGTGAGATAAAAGCACGTAGCTTCCGCCTCAACTCAACCCGCACGGATTTAAATCATCCTTTCGTGCAGCGTGCTCTCATGCTTGGGAAAGAACCATTCGGTTCCCCAACATTGAGTGATCAGGCTTTGATGCCTTTTGCCTCTGTAAAAATAGGACCCGGACAATCCTCCCGCTCCCATACGGCAGACGAATATATCCGTCCTTCTGAAATAAGGGAGGCCATCGATACATATGTACGTCTATTAGACGGGCTTCAACTCTAACAAACAAAAGCGACAAGCATGTTCAGAAAAGTACTCGAGACAATCGGAACACGCTATATTGTAGCATTGCTCAATCTGGCGCTTATCTTCATCAATGCTCGCGTACTTGGTCTTCAGGGAGTAGGTTTAGTTGGGCTCATCCTTGCTTCCGTCAATATTGCCGTTATCTTTAACAGTGTGCTTTGCGGGAATACGATTGTGTATTTTATGAATAAGTATCCGGTTAACTTCGTATTATTACCTGCTTATCTGTGGACTCCTGTTGGTTCTGCTCTGGCCTGTCTCTTAATGTATGTTTTCGGATTTATTCCCGAAGGCTACGGTATAGATATATTCTGGTTGGCAATACTAAATTCCTTTGTGGCGGCCAATGCTCGTTTTCTGTTAGGAAAAGACAAGGTAAAAAGTTTCAACCTAACGTTCTTTCTACAGGGCGGGCTATTATTCTTCCTTCTTATTTATTTCTATTATCTGCTTGAAGAAAAAAACATACAAGCTTATTTATGGGGAATGTACCTTGCTAACGGAGTTGCTTTTGTAATTAGTGGTCTATTATTAATACCTCATCTCACCAAAGAAACTTCTTCCTGTGAGAAATCATTTCTTTCCATTATTCGTGAAATGTTTGCCTACGGACTGTGGAGTAGCGCAGATAATTTAGCAGAAACTTATACAACCAGACTCAACTATTTCTTAGTACGCAATTTCTCAGGACTCGGAGCAGTCGGAATCTTGGATGCCGGCACAAAAATTTCCGAAAGCGTATGGCATATCAGCCGCAGTGTAAGTTTCATTACATACAGTGAAGTTAGCCGACAGTCAGCCGCAGAAATCCGCAAAAAGATCACGCTCCGTTTATTAAAATTCACCCTATTGGCTGTCACGAGTATAACACTTCTGATAGCTCTCATACCAGAATGGATATATACCCAATACTTGTTTACACCTGAATTTTCCGGGATGCGAAAAGTCATTCTTATATTGTCTCCGGGAATTATCTGTTTTAGCGGATACAGTATCCTATCCCACTATTTTATCGGTTCCGGTAAAGTGAAACTTAGTGCAGCCTGTTCCTTTACCGGGCTAATTATACTTCTTATTATCGGCCTTATTACGATTCCGGCTTATGGCGTGATCGGATCTGCCATTACTTCGAACCTTTCATTTTCGGCGATGTTTGGCCTTGCAATGATTCTATTTACCCGGGAAACGTCAACCACTTTCCGGGAATTCCTTCCGGGAAAAGATGACTTTATATTTATTCAGAATAAAATACGCCAACGCTTTTCTTTCCTGAAAAAGCGCAGTTAATCTTCCTCTACCAACGCTGCCGCTCCTAATATTGCAATATCCGGATTGGTTGAAATACGTATCTGTAGTTTCTCAATAGATTTGGGATACGGAAAGTCTGTCATTGCCTCTTTCATCGCTTGTTCAAACAATGGAAAAGCAGCAGTAATACCTCCTCCAAAAATAATTGCTTCCGGGTCGTATGATAACACAATTGCTTCAACCAAACGTCCCATATGTCTGCCGAACTCATTCCATATAGTTATCGCCTCAGAATTCTTGTTCATTGCTTTTTCGGCGGCCTCTTTTCCTGTCGTGTTATAGTGTGTTTTAAAAAACATACTGCCACAATAATCTTCTAACGTAGCATCTAAATAGGGCAAACATCCTATTTCGCCTGCACCGGTATTACTTCCCCCGTATAGATGGTTATTAATAATTATCCCGGCTCCTACACCTGTTCCTAAGGTTACGCCGACCAGGTGTTTGAATGAGCGACCTTCTCCGATTTTTTTCTCTCCCAGCGTAAAACAGTTTGAGTCATTATTAATATAAACCGGTATTCTGAATTCAGATTCGAGTATATCTTTTAACGGCACTTCTACCCAGGAAGGAATATTTGCAACATTGTACACAATCCCGGTTTCACTATCCAGAACAGAAGGGACACCAACACCTATACCACGCGTTTCTGGAGTGATTACTCTCTGTATCTGTGCTTTCAGGTAAGACAATGACTCGTCTAACGACATTTGTCCGGGACTCGGTTCTATTATTTTGTTTATTAATTTCCCATCAACGAGTTGTCCGAGGCGAACATTTGTTCCTCCTAAGTCTATTCCAAGTATCATAGCACCATCAGATTTATTATTTTATACAAAGAAAAGCCTTTTTTTGTATGCATAAACAGAAATAACAGGCTTAATCGAAAAAAATGTTATCATATACACGGTTATTATTTATATTTGTCTTTCTAAAGTAAATAGACGTATGAATTTGATTGCCGAGAGTGGCTCAACAAGAGCGGAATGGGTACTTGTGGAAAACAACATCGTATTACAGCGGGTTTTCACAGAAGGGATTAATCCTTACTTTCAAAACAGGAGGGAGATTAGTCGTGCTGTGCGACTCAATCTACCTGAAAACTTTTTTAAACGAAAAATAGAGCATGTATTCTTTTACGGTGCGGGCTGTAATTCCGAAGAAAAAAAAGGTATTCTTTCCGCATCACTTGTTGCTCAGTTTAAAACGCCTATTACTGTACAAAGTGATTTACTTGCAGCTGCCCGGGGATTATTTAAGAGCGAAGCCGGAATAGCCTGTATTTTAAGTTCAGGTTCAAACTCTTGTTTTTATGATGGAACTGAGATTGTAAAGAATGTAAGACCGGCCGGTTATATACTGGGAGACGAAGGAAGTGAATCGGTATTAGGAAAGCGATTTCTTGCTGATGTACTTAAAGAAGTTGCTCCTTGGCGGCTTACAAAAGATTTCTATGATAAGTTCCGTATCACGCCCGACAATGTATTAGACTCGGTATATAACAGTTCCTTCCCGAGTCGCTTTCTATCCACTGTTTCTTATTTTCTGGATAGTTATTTAGATAATGAATACGTCTATGGGTTATTTACTGAAAATCTCAGAGCCTTTTTCAGTCGAAGTGTTTGTCAATATGATTATAAGAAATATCCGATACGTTTTGTTGGTTCTTTTGCGTCCAAGCATTCCGAGATACTCCAGGATGTAGCGCGCGAATACGGCATAAAGATCGACCTTATATTGGAAAGCCCTATGTCTGGACTTATCGAGTATCACGCTGACTTTTAATCAAAAAAACAGTTTATTCTAATACTATTATTCCATGAAACGCAGAAATTTTATTAAAGCAGCCGGACTAATGGCTACAGTTCCCGCAATAGAGTCTATTGCATCCGTTCAATCATCACTTGCTAAAGAAAAAGAAATATACGAATGGCGTATTTATACACTGACTGGCAATGGTGCAGAGTTAGATGCATTTTATAAAGATTCATTGATTCCCGCCTATAATTCGTTTAAGATTAAAGTAGGAGCTTTTACTCTTTATAAGAAAGAAAACGAAGAGAAACGTTTCTACATGTTTATCTATCCGAATATTAGCACATATAAAATGGTAAAAAAGGAATTATGGAAAAATGAAACCTTTCGGAAAGCAGCACAGCCGTTTTATGATTCATCTGCCGTTAATCCTGTTTACAAAGAGTTTGAGACTTTCCTATGCGAAGCTTTTGATAAGATCCCTCAGCTATTAACCCCGGACAGAAATCGTACTTTGTTCGAGTTCCGCAATTATAAAAGTCCGAATGAGGAAGCCAACCAACGAAAGGTAAGGATGTTTAATGTAGATGAAATAGCAATTTTCGACAAAGTCGGGATCAATTCCGTTTGTTACGGTGAGGTATTGGCAGGACCTCGCATGCCATCTCTTATTTACTTAACCTGGTATAAAGATATCGACACCCGTAATCTGGCATGGAAAAAATTTGTGGAACATCCGGATTGGTTACGCATCAAAGGCTTACCGGAATATGCAAATACAGCAACAGACAATAAGAATATCTTATTATCCCCTTTGTATTACTCACAGATCTGAAAGGGATTCGTAAATTTATATAATTTCAGAAATAGCCGCTTCCCAACCGATGATGGCTGCTTTACGGGTAAGCCCCCAACGATAACCTCCCGGTTCTCCCGACGAACGGATAACTCGATGGCAAGGTATCAAATATGCGATAGGGTTTTCTCCGATGGCCGTCCCGACTGCCCGCGATGCGTTAGGATTATCCAACTTTGAAGCGATATTTCCGTAGGTTGTCAATTGTCCAATCGGAATATCTAACAATGTTTTCCAAACCTTCAGTTGAAAATCGGTTCCTTTCAGATGTAATTTTATTTCGCTCAACTTTCTCCAATCCTGCGTAAATATAACGATGGCATTCTGTTGTATCGTATCTACCACTTGTTGGTATCGGGCGTTAGGGAATTTTTTCTGTAAATTGCCGAAAGCGTCCTGTCTTTCTTCTGCAAATGCCATATGGCAGAGTCCTTTCGATGTAGCTGCGACGATAATTTCGCCAAAAGGGCTTTCCGCAAAACTATAATTAATGGAAAGGTTTTCGCCTCCGTTTTTATATTCACCCGGAGTCATACCTTCTATATTAACAAATAGATCATGCAAACGACTCGTACCTGAAAGGCCTGTTTCATAAGCAGTCTCAGACAAGGAAGATCTCTTTAAGATTTGTTTGGCATGTTCAATGCTTATATATTGGAGAAATTTCTTTGGACTAACGCCTGCCCAAACCGTAAATAATCGTTGGAAGTGAGCCGGACTCAAAGAAATATGGTGAGCGATTTCGTCCAATGTCGGCTGAGATTTGAAATTCTCCCTAATATATTCGATTGCCTCGGCAATACGATTATAATCAAGCATTTTTTGCGTGTTCATCGCTTTTATTTTATAATTATACAGCAAATGTACAACCAGAGAAACGGAAAAGAAACCCGAATCATGCTTACTTTTTATGCTTCGCTTTCCATTCTGCGTACTTTTCAGACATACAAACCGCACATGGACGATAACCTGCTGCAATTGCTGTTTGCTCGTCGATAAAGAAAACACGATGTTTTACATATCCACCTTTAGCTATCGCCCGTAAGGCTGCCGGACAATCTAATCGTCCATACAATTTACTCCTTTTATATCCACCCAGCATTCCGGGAATAGGGCTTTTATAAGTTTTTCCTTGCGCATTTATCAATGTATATATTTTCTCTTTCATCATTTTTTTATCGTTAGAATAGAGTCCGAATCAGGATTGGTTTTCTGCATATTAGAACGGACCTGTTCATGAGAAGTATTAGCGTAACAATAGGTACAATAGTGGGCACAAGTAGTATAGCATCCTACATCCTTACTATATACACATCCACACCATTTACGTTGATTGCGGTCTTTCAGTTGCCTACGTTGAGTTTCGGTACGTGTATCCTCTCCAAATAATCCCTGTTTATATCCAATAAATGACATCAGTTTCGTATCCTCTCTAAAAACCCGAATCATCAACTCGTCGTCAATACATTTATTATGTTCGATTTCGTACTGGGTAAGATCGATATCTTCGGCACAAGTTGCCATTCTGAATGCAGGATTTATTTTCTTCCAATGTTGCGACATCACTTGAAGTCCCTCTGCTATTTCATGTTTTTTATCTATAGTAAATTCAGCAAGATGAATATTTTCTTTCACTACTGACCGACTAAAATTTGCATAAAAAAAGGCTACTCCCTTTCGGTTTCGCCTTAGGTGTGTAATTTTGTTGTTCCACCAATAAAAATTACCACATGGGCAAAAGTAGTGATAAAAGATTA
>NZ_JAQWCQ010000085.1 GCF_028705895.1 Massilibacteroides sp.
AACGGAGCATCTGCAATGGATGCAATCTTTTTGCGATTTTTAATGTGCGATAGAAACACTATGCCATGTAATGCAATGAAATGGCATTGTGTTTAGCACATGCGCAAAATGTTTGCAGGAATGAAAGATGTGAAGTGAGTGAGCTTCATGGAGTAGTTGGGCAGGTTTATATCACAGCCACAAAAGATACAGCGGAAAGCCCGGCATCTGCGCTCTTCAGCAGATGATCGCCCAAAGCATTATCTTATAATAACATCGTAATATAGATCTCCGATTGAATCCAGTGCGCTGCGGAATTCTCCAAAAACAATGGTATCAGCGGCATCGCTCAGGTGGGTTGCTTCCTCGGCCGGAATAGTCTTTTTCCTTTCGCTGCTTTTATCTTTCTGTATCTTGCCATTGCTATCCTCTTTAGCCGGGGCAAACTCCATGCTGTACTTCAGGTCGGCGGCATTGGCCTCGTTAATCCTGACCTTATACAAGGCACGGTTGGTTTCAAGCAACATAAGATTCCACAACAGATACTTCTTGTCGTGTTGCGGATTGCTCCCGCCAATTGTTTGACAGGAAACATTCCATCCATTCTTTTCAAATACACGTGTTGCTTGCTGGGCAAAGGTAAGGTTGGTATTCGGCTGGCGGTTGTTGCCCGTGCTGTCATAATAGAAAGTAAGGTCACGGTTGGCATGGGTGCTGTAGTAATCGCACCACTCCTGGCACACATGATCAATGATCAGGGGTGGCTTTACCCAATGGTTTTTAAGAAAACGGATTTCTTGAATGCTCTCTAAGCGTTGGGTGGTTACAATGCAGTTAAGATTTGCGCCAAAGTCCATACCAATAATTAGCGGATGATTCTTCACCAGGTCGTTGTCACCCTCGCAATTGTCGTGCTCTTTAATATTTTTATAGTTGAAACGATCGAGGTATGGATAATTGAAGTCAGTATAAAAGTGACGGTGCAACAGGTTGGCATAGAAAAGGCTTTCGCCACGGGTAGGTCGTAGGTTTAGTATTTCGGTACGGAACTTTCCTTTAAGGATATCTTTTTGCTGTAGAATGTAATCGGGCCTTAAAATATGAATGTTGGCCAGACTGCTGGCCTCAGCATACATCACGGATCCCTGTCTCCATTCGTTGAGTTTTTTGGAGTAACTCTTTATTTTTTTAGCAATCCGGGGCTTAAAATATTCCCCGGCTTCACTGTATTTAAGTTTTAGTTCCTCCACAAACCAGGCAAGGTTGATGATGGCTTCTATTTTTGATTCATCCATCCTCTTTTCCATGTCATAGAGCCACTGGCCTTCGGGCAGTGGAGGCATAGACGAAGTGAGCACAATGCATCTATTGTGCGGATTGTCTTTAAACAGCTCTTTATTTCCCCGCAAGGTGGGGATGGCGTCTTCCTTAAAGCGGTCTTCGAGCAATAGCTTTGATTCATCACCAAATATTCCCCAAACGGTTAGGGAGTTAACCAGTCCGGCTCTGTCCTGGCTGCCTAAGTGGAAGCCGGTGCCTGTATAAAAAGAGATAAAGTGATGGTAATCCTTAACCGGCGCCCCATAAGCTTTAACCGGCCATGGTGGTTTTTCTCCGATAACGTAATGCACGCCTTCCACAAAGCCACGTTTATTCCAACCATCTACTGTGGCCGGGAGGGTTTTAGTTAGAATCTGTTTGTAGGTGCGGCCCATAATCAGAAAGCCGGCCCTTGGCATATCATATACCCGGTTGGCCGTGAGGTGTGCAATTATTTCGGTGCTCTTACCCAGGCCGCGTCCCATGTTAGCGTATAGCTCTTTTGGATCGGCAAGAATACACTGCATTTGCGGTATATTCAAATAATTATCGTTAGTCTTCGTCGGGGTAGGCGTCGGCATCTTCAATTAGTTTTTTGCGTTCTAATGGCGAAATGCCATCAATCTGCATTATCAGGTCTTTAACTTCACTTTCGGTTACTGCTTTGATACCAACCCTGCGTGGATCGGCAAAGAAATTATATACATTTTGCTGTAAAAGCTTTGGATCGAGCTTCTGATCTTTGCGATCGAGACCGATAATCAGATAAAGGTTTTTTATGCCTGAGTTAAAGTCACGCATATTGTCAGCTTTATAAGAAAGTGCCAGCCCTTTTAATTGCCAAAACACCAGGCGGCCACGCCACAAGTCTTTGTCGATATTTTCATTGGTGAGAAAATAGGAGTTGGATGCGCTGATGTCGTTTCTGGCGGTACTTCGACTCACACCGAAGTTTTCCATTATTTTATCTTCAAGAGGCATACCAACAATAAAATCTTCTCTCATACATTTATGAGCGAAAATCCAACGGTCAAGAATGACTTGTTGAGTTGGGCTGATAGCTTCGCGCGATTGGATGGTTCGGATAAGCTCCTGATAAGTTCGTTCTACTTCTTTACTCATTGGGTTTTGATTATTGACAAATCGCGGTTTTTCATGAGCGCAAGGTATTGTTGCTGCGCGGTAGAGCTGCCGCCCTTAGCCAGGTTATAGATTGAGTTTCTTACTTCTGTTTCGTGCATAAGCGCCCCACGTTGATAAGTGAGGTACACTACACTTGTTTTATCGTTGTACATTTTGCAAAAATCACCGGTATCCACCTGCAGCACAATACTGATTTGCTCAGGCGTGAAGCAAAGTCCGGCCATTTTCTCTATTTCGTTCAGTTCATCGGTATCAAAGGTTTTCATCAGCGTTCACGATTTCGTTTACAATCCAGTTTTTATGAAAATCGGCAATGTTCTGTTCGGTAAAAATTACGCTCACTTCTATTCTGTCGTTGCGGGTATAATTGGCTGAGCCGATTATGCTGATGTGGAAAAGTTCATTTTGGACGATGGTAACTTTGGCGTGACAACTGCTTACCCTGCTTTTAAAATATTGCTGAGAAAGGAAATAGGCCGCCGGTTTGTATTTTCTGACCCGGTAATCAAACACAAAAGACATAGAGCGGAGTAATCCGGTGTTTTTGGCTTCAACTAGATGCCTGACAACGTCCTCATTTATGCTCCAGGTGGTTGCGTATACATCGGCAGGGCCGGTGAGTTTAAGGATGTGAAATAGAAGGTGGTGCATGCTCCAGCGGCCAAGACTTACCAGGTGGTAGGTATTACCCGGTTCAATAACCGGAATGGCCGCATTTAACTGGATGTAGCTTTCTGACAGGAAAACACGGTTGAGCCCAGAAGAATGTTTAAGTATTTCGTCCGGGTTGGCCTCAGTTATTGTCACTGTTTTTATGCTACTTGGTTTGAATAACATTTAAGCGCTCCCTCATTTGTTTGATTTCAAGTTCGATGGCTGTGGCTTCGGAAAGTCTTATTTTGTAATTCGGTTTTGCCTTGTTTTCGCGCAACCATTTGCGTATGCGGCTCCGTTGAGCAGATCGACTGTGTATTTTACGAATGAGCAGATCAGCAGGGATGGTTTCCAGGCTGTACCCGGCCTTTTCATCTTTCATGTGAAAGTATGGGTGTTCTTTAAGAAACTTTCCATTGTTTAGAAAATGCCTTATTTCAGCATAAATAAGTTCATTTTCGCGCATATTTTCAACAATTACCCTGGCTTTATCTGCACGGGTTTCTTTATCGTCGCAGCTCAGCATTTCACGGTGAAGGCGGGAGGCTTCCCGGTATAAATCTCCTTTTTTTGTGCTCAGGTATTTGAGTTCCGGAGGCAGCAGTGAAAAATCAACATCGCTTAGGTCATCCACGGAAGTAGCGTGGGCTTTTGGCAATCCGGAAGCTGATATAACAACTCTTTGTTTCAGCTTAACCTGCTCGGGGGTTGCCAGGGGGGAAGGTTGTTTTTCTTTTTTTATAGATTTTTTTTTACTCTTTTGCGAAAGTTCGAGGGTAAGAGCAATTTGTTTCAGTTGTTCAAAGAGTAATCCCTTGTTAAATGCGGTAGATCCGCTGCGGTTGAACCGGCGTAATAGTTTGCGGTTGGTCCCATATTTTTCATATAAAACAAGGCCGGTGCTAAACTTTCGTTTTGAGTTTAGCCAATCAATAATATCAGATAATGCATCCATTTAATTTTTTTTAACAAATCTAAATTACCTGCTCATGCTGGGAAAGGACAATAAACGGAAGCGGGATTGCCAGTTATGGCTGAAATGTATATAAAAAAAGAGGATATTTCTATCCTCCTTTCCACAATAAAGAAAAAGCAACTAAACTTCAAAGCGGCACTTGTCAGGGAATAATTCCAGCAGGAATTTTTTAAGGTTTTCGTTCAGTCCGTCATCATTGTAGTTCAGAAAAGCACGGGCCTGAGTAAGTTTATTGATTTCTTCTAACGTGAGATTGCTGCGGATGTCAGCTTTAATCAATTTGTCTTTAGAAAGCAACACATCAGGTACACCAAAATAATTGAAATAGATGGTTGAAAAGTGGTAAGGCCGTTTCTGAAATCCAAACTTCTCAAATATTTCGGATAGCCTGGTTTTAGATAATACACGTGGTAAGTGCGTTTCGTAATTGTAAGTAGGGAGTTTGTTGGCTACCAGGCGCTCGACGGTATTCATCATAATCTCCTTCCAGATATTGCCACCGTCCCATTTAGTAATGTCGGTATCCCGATTAATTTCCGCAACTGCGTAATTCTTCAGTGGAGCCGGGTTAAGAAAAACAGTATCATCGTAAGTGTAAATAAAAATTTCGCTTACTTCCGGATGTGCAATAACGGCTTTCAACTTCTTTACAGCATCGTAGGCCTTGGCAAAGCGTTGGTTGGTTATCTGCTCACAGGGGATCAGGGTTACTTCATCACTCATCCATTCAGGCAGTTTGTCGGCTACAACAAATAAACGTATTGCCATGTTGGGGTTAAAGTTTTTGACGATTGACCGGAGTGCAATGCGGAGCTCATCCCATTTTGCCGTTGAAGTAACGTAAGGAATTACGATGGACAGTACTTCGGCATGAACAGCAAATGGATCCTCTTTTTCTTCAAGGATAGGCTCAGTGATTATTGGTTCAGGGATTTTTGTGGGTGTTCTTGGTTCATAGTTTTTGGTTTTGGGTTTTGCTGGAGCCCGCTTTGGTTTTGTTTGTGTTTTTGTGGTCATTGCTTTTAGTTTTGGTTTTAAAAAGAACGCCCCATAGTTTATGAGGCGTTCCGGTTTAAAAATGTTTGATTACGAAGGTGAACCGGATCCGCTTGCATCTGATTCGAGCACCAGATCACCGGTGTAGATAGCATAAGGGACGGTTTGCTGACCAAGAAAAGTAAAATTTGTGCCTTTACCTTCGGTAAGTCCTTTGCCCCAGATACTTTCAAATTCATCGGCCATAATAGGGTTGCATTTTTCTCCAAGAAAATATTGCACAGAAGAGGCACAGTTTCGCAAAATGAGATAAAATTTACTTCCGGAATGTTTTGCCATAAAAGAAAGGATGGCAGCGGCTAGTCCTGGGTGGAAAAATTTGAGACCTACTTCAAACGCAGTAATATCTGAATTGTCGCCTTTGATTTTTTTGAGAGTAGGTTCAAGTGTTTTAGGCGTTCCATATATTTTGTGCATGAATTTACCTGATTTCATGGTAATGTTACCAGTCATTGTGATCAGGTCTGTTCCTCGTTCGGGAATAGTATCAACGTCATCTTCAAGCATAATGATAACCTCGTTGTTAAGGCCACCGCCTGCTCCAATGGAAGCACCATCAGGTTTTTGAATATCTTCGAGTGTGTACATTTACGTTTTTTTTTAAGTGATGATTAAATTAAGTTCAGGCCTGCACGGATGCAGTCCCGAACTTAGTTTTGCTTAGGATACCGAAGCACTTGCAGATGCACTTGCAGATGCGCTTGCAGACCCACTTGCAGATCCACTTCCTGAATCATCAGAATCAACAGAAGCTTCGTTGGTCCATAAAGCGTGCAGGGTGGTAAATTCGAAGCCAATGGCTGCGGCAAGGTAGAATCCAATTACTTTTGGATTACCGGGAGTGAAAACATGAACTTTCTCTTGATCGCTTTGCTGGTCAACCAGGATGTTGAAGTTCATCATTGGGCCTAACATTATACGCTTGCTGGAGCCCATAGCGCTGAGTGCGACAAGTTCGCAACGTTTGCCGGAACCTTCGAGGAAAGTTTTTTCAAACTCGGTGTTGTAAGGCAATGCTTCGTTCAGTGCCTGGTAGTGATCGTTGTAAGCGTCCATTACATCGTGAGAGATGTAAAGTTTCACGTTTTGACGGCGCAGTGCGGGGTTGTACTTGCAGGCTTGACGATAAAATGCCTTGAGCTTGGTTACAGCGTTGGTACTATTGATGTCACCGGTTAAGATAAGGTTCTTTTTCCCTACGCTGATGTTTCCGGCGGTCATTTCTTTGTTGATGATGGTAAAGAAACCGTCGTTGATGGCCTTAACGCTTTTGGCGATAGAAGGCGTGGGGCTTTGTTTCAGTGATTTGTCACCGTAAAAGGCAAGATCATCATTGATGTCGTTGCTTACGCGGATGGAGATTCCTTCGAGGAAATCTTTTTCAAAAGGGTGCTGGTTAGGATCGGTGCCTTTCAGCAGCTTGCCCAGGTAGGTTTTGCGGTAAGCCTGTGGCTCTTCTTCAAGTTCCACCTGACCAATTTCAACGTAACCGGTACGCGGGGTAAGCCTGGCTCCGCGATTCGGATCCCAGTCTTTGGCATAGGGTTTGAAAATTTTATCGAACTCCAGGGATGTCATGATGTATTTGTCGGTAACACCGGCAATCACGTTCATCTGTTCAAAGAGTTCGTTGTTTTTCACGGCCAGGGCAATAAGCTCCGGGGCGTGTTGCTCGCAGTAAGCCTGCAGAGCGGAAATGTCAACAGCATTTGTGGCCATTTTTGAGTGGTTTTGGAGTGGTAGATTGTATTTGTTATTTCGCGCCGGAGATGGCCTGAAATGTTTTAAAGATTTTTTGAGCATCAGGATCTGAGGAGACGTTGTCGTTGACTTTGTCTTCATTGTCGGTGGTTGTAGTAACTACAACTGCCGGAGGGTCTTGTTCCAGTTCAGCAATACGGGCAGCCTGGGTTACAATCTGACCTTCTACTTCGGCAACACGTGAAGTTGCGGTATCCAGATCAGCCTGAATGGTGGTAACCTGAGCGGTAAGATTGTCGCGCTCGGTTTCGGTTTCTGCAAGGCGTTGTTGCAGGAGGGAAAGATCAGCTTCGCCGGATATTAATGCGGATTCGATTGCTTCTATTTGTTCCACGGTGAATGCCGTGGAAGCTGAAGTATCTTCGACCTGAAGTATTTCAGACAGTGCAAGTATTGCCGAAAGCTTTGTGAAAGTTTTCATATTTTTTTTGGAGTTTTGAAATAATTTCTGTTTTTGGTTGGTTGCGAGTTCAGAGGCTTTATCAACAGCACGCTGAAAATTTCCTATTTCATCAATGAGGTTGTGTTGCAGTGCTTCGAAAGCAAAAAATACTTTACCTGTCATGGCCGATGTTTCTACACCATTGCGGCCCGTGTTTACTTCATCGCGGAACATGTTGACCAGTGGTCTGAGTTCTGATTCTATAATGGGTCCGTATTCTCCTTTGAGGGCTGCCATGAACGTGGCGTTTTTATCTGCTGATTCATCTGGAACGATGTAATGAAAGGTGGTGCCTTCTGCCTCCAGTTGTTTGAGGTTGTCAAAGAATGAATAGCAAACGCCAATGGAACCGATTTCGGTAGTGGTGTTTTCGGCAATGATGTAATCAGACTGTGAACCTATCCACATTCCAGCCGAAGCCATTAACCCATCCACGAAAGTGACCACCGGTTTAGAGGTTTTAGCCACTATGTCGGCCAGGCTCTGGGTACCGTCCACGGTTCCGCCAGGGGTGTCCATATATAAAATGATGGAGCTGATATTTGGGTTTTCGTCGGCATCCTGAATAGCGCGCCCCAGGCTAGACATTCCGACGGTGACCATTCCGCAGTCTTCTACATCAAATTTCATTAAAGGACCGATAACGGGAATAACAGCAATACTACCTTCAGAGGCATCGCTGAAATCAATGTAGGATTGGGTGTATGGTTTGCGGGCATCCTGTATAAGGAAAGGTATGGATCGCTTGTCATGTTTTAAATCTTCACGGGTGTCGAAAGATAAACCAGAAAAGAGCATATTTGGAATATGCTTATGCGCCTCGGCAAAGCGAAAATCAATTGCCCATGGGCGGCGTAATATTTGAGAAGCTATGTAAAAACCTTTGTTCATTGGATGGTAATCATTATTTTTAATGACCACAATGCAATATTATATCATACTTGCGGCGAGCAAAAGGACATAAACAGGCTCAACGGAGCATGTTTGCTTATAAAATAACGGGCATTTTAACACCCAAACTCATATCGAGTGGTGCCGGGTATGGTAAGTTCGCAATAAATGTAACGGTATGTCCGGTAAATTTAGCAACATTGTCACCAATTGCGGAAGGTGAAGTTAACTTCATAAATGGGATGAGCATCCTACTTCCGTTTGTATCAGTAATTCTTATTAAGCGCCTACTGTATTTGTTTGCGCGCAAAGCCTGATTAAATTCTTTGGTGATGCCGGCAACCTCCCATTTAATTTCATATAAATAACGGTTCCCATTATCTGTTATCTCTTCGCGGCTTGAGAACTTAACCGAATCTTTGGTAAAATATTCTTCAGTAAAACTCTTACCTGTTTTGAATTGGTAGAAGATGGTGTTGTTTGATGGGTGACGAAAGAAAGTTATCAGATCACTCATGAGGACGATTTCAATTTTTGAAATTCCGCCAGAAATGTTAACAGGGGCTTTTGAGGTTATCATCTTCGGTTTTTTAGAAATTGTTAAAGCATTGTTAATAATTGCATATAATTGTCAACTATGTGCATCGGGACAAACGCTCCTTCTAACTGACGTTTTTTTGTGCCTGTGCCGGCGCTCTCTTATGCGCTGAAGATACCTGTTTCGTTCACGTTTAAACATGTCGAAAGCGACTGGTGAAATATCGTTTTGTTCCATAAACATATAACAGGCTGAAACCTGGCTGAAGCCGTTATTTTTTGCATCGTCCATAAAGCTATGAAATTCTGCTTTCAGGAATGCTTTCATCTTGCTTGCGATATCAGCCTGAGCTATGGGAGAAAGGTAATTCCAGGAATCCACATTTTTATACTCCATAAACGGCAGCATAATTTGGAGCGTTTCTTTACCATAGTCTGGCTCACCTTTGTAATCGGCAGGGGGTTTTTGAAGCGCAAAACAAATCATGGTGTTAAACCTATCTTTTTTCGGAAACGCGATGGGCTGTGGTCCATACCTGTTAACCATAAATTCTATTACAGGAAAGGAGCATTTGATGTTCACTGAATAGTTAGAAGACATGTCTATGGATTAATACGGAGTAAAATTAAAAAGATTTGCATCTAAAAACAAGTAAACTTGATAAAATCAATATTATTTGAATTTTAGTGTTGATTAATATGCGATAGGGATTGCAGCGGCATCCTTTTGTGGCGTGATATAAAATGGGGTTTGAACGGAATGAGATCACAAACGGAGCATCTGCAATGGATGCAATCTTTTTGCGATTTTTAATGTGCGATAGAAACACTATGCCATGTAATGCAATGAAATGGCATTGTGTTTAGCACATGCGCAAAATGTTTGCAGGAAT
>NZ_JAQWCQ010000086.1 GCF_028705895.1 Massilibacteroides sp.
CCAACCTCTTCGGATTGACAGACGAGGATATCTATGATGCTATTATAAACAGGTCTGAAGAGATCAAGCATGTTTTTGATATTTACAAATTAAAACTGGCAAGTTGAACTTGCGAAACTTAAATAAATCTATAATGAGACCGATTTCTTTTATCTTCATTGTTTCTTATGTTTTTTTCTTATTTGGTTGTACACAACAGAATAAGATTATCGAACTTCCATTGACTTCACATACCGGTTATGGTCCGTTTAATTCTTCTCTTGGTGCTATGTCTCCGGATGATTTGAATGAGAATAATCCCTGGAGAAAAACTATGCCAATGGTTTTAGTTGCACCGGAAGGTTTGACAGATGTTAAATACGGGCATGTTGAAACGGATATATTTCAGAATATTTATCAAAATTATTTGGCGGGCAATATTTCCCAAGAATGGTATGACAAATTGCAAGTAGCGTGGAACTGGACTCCGGATACGGTTAATTTATCCAAGGATCAACTGAAAACAAAAATAATTTTTGCATTTGGCAAGGACTCTACAGGAGCAATGAAAATAGTGGTGGATGCCAATAATAATCTGGATTTAAGCGATGAAATTCCTTTTACTGCTGTAGATATGGAAGCAAGCGGAAGTCTAAACAGTGTTCATTGGCTATAATTCGTGCGATCGATGTTTCTTTTGAGACCTATAAAGACAACAAAATAATAGAAGTGCAAGCACCTCTTATGGTTATGTATAATCGTGGATATGATATGTTCTTTTGTAATTTTCCTCAATATTCTACTGCCGATTATCAGGGGAAAACAATCGCTGTCTGTTCCAACGGTTTTACCGATATTTCTTATAGTAAACCGGATATTGCATTTGTTCATGATCGCTTATTAAGTAATAATGCCAAGCTGAAAAAAGAAGATGTTATTGCGTTAATGAGTATATTGAGTTTGATGGGGCTTGGTATAAGAATTTAGGGGTTAATAAGAATAAAAACGTATTAGTGTTAGAGAAAATAAATAAACCCAAAGAAGAGATTTATTCAACTCAGACAGGTTTTAAATCCTTTCCTTTTAAGGGTGAAAATTTTATCACACACGACTCTATTTCTTTGGATCGATTAAACGGTAAATACGTGTTGATTGATTTTTGGGCTACCTGGTGCGGTCCGTGCTTAGACGAATTACCCAACCTGAAGGAGTTGTACGCAAGAGTTGACACTTCAAGATTTGAAATAATCAGTATAGTTGGTGATAGTTCGCCGGAAGATTTAAACCGGTTAATTGAAGCATAGGGTATTTCATGGCCTCAGATTGTATCTGATGAGGAGAATCCCATAAAAGAACAATATGGTGTCACTGGCTATCCTACGACCTTGCTTCTCAATCCGAACGGGGTAATCATTCACAAAGATCTAAGAGGTAAATTGTTGGAAAAAACAATACTCCAACTTCTTAAATAGCACCTTTTGAATAGTATATAGGAAGTGCCTTTCTTCTACTTATAGGTTGTTTCCTATATATGTTGGTTAATCTGGTTTCTGTTTTTTAAATTCTATTATCTGCAATGATGTTGCCTGAGTCCTTTCTGGCTAAGGTTGCATCCTGTGCATCCTCCGCACATTCCGGAAGCGTTCTTTTGTTCTGTAAAGAAACGATAGATTTTCCATCCGACGTAGATCAGGGTCACAATTCCTGTCGCAATAACTGCTATTTCTTGCCACATAATGTTTTAATGTTTTGTTCTTACTCTTATAACTGTTTATCCTATCAGGTTGTTTAGAATTGTGCCTGTCTGATAAACGATAAAGGAGACGATCCAGGCTAATGAACATGAATATAAGATGAGAAATCCTCCCCACTTCCATGAGCCGGATTCGCGTATGACGGCGGCTACGGTGGCTATGCAGGGGAAGTAGATCAATACAAATAGCATGAGGCTAAATGCGACTAACGGACTGAATACTAATTCTCCGTTTTCATCGCGATCTTGCTTGATGCGTTCCGGCAGAGCCTGGCTTTCTTCGGAGTCTCCGGTATATAAAACACCTAAAGTGCTAACCACGACTTCTTTTGCGGCCATTCCACTCAGTATGCTGACGCTGATCTTCCAGTCAAATCCTAACGGTGCCAATACGGGTTGTATCGTACGTCCTAATTGACCGATATAGGAGTTGCGTTGCAGATCCATTGCCTTTTTATGCTCCAGTTCGATAATTTGTTCGTTTTTTATGTCTTCGTTGATCGTTGTGTTTTCTATTTCAGCTATTTGTTTGTCGATCAGGTCTGCTCCCAGTGAATGATTTGGGTAATAGCCTAAAAACCAGATAATGATGGATGCCACTAAGATAATTCCTCCCATTTTCCGTAGATATTGGCGTGCTTTTTCCCACATATGAATGAAGATGGATTTTGCAGTCGGCATTCGGTAGGGGGGAAGTTCCATAACAAAGGGAACGTCTTCTTCATTGAAGAGATAACGTTTGAATATACGTGCGACGATAATTGCTAAGACAATTCCCGTCATGTAAATGATAAGCATCATCAGACTGGAATTATTGGGGAAGAAAGCGCCTATTAATAAGACATATACAGGTAATCGTGCACTACAACTCATCAGCGGGTTGATCAGCATCGTGATCATTCGGCTACTTCTGCTTTCTATCGTACGTGTTGCCATGATGGCAGGTACGGTACAACCGAATCCCATGACAAGCGGAATAAAAGATTTGCCGTGCAAGCCCATTTTATGCATCAGTTTATCCATAATAAAGGCGGCACGAGCCATGTAGCCGGAATCTTCCATGAAAGAAATGAAGAGGTAGAGGATAAGTATATTGGGCAGGAATACGATTACTCCTCCTACACCCGCGATAATACCATCTACTAATAAGTCCTTAAACGGCCCTTCTGACATGTTGTTACTTACTAAATCTCCGAGGAAGGCAACGGCATCTTCAATCCAGCCCATCGGATAATCTCCTAACCGGAATGTCGCCTCAAACATGACCCACATGAAGGCGATGAAGAAGGGGAATCCTAATAGTTTATGTGTTACAAGTAAGTCTATGAACTGAGTGCGTGAGGCATTTTTTATTTTGCTTGGTTCGAAGGTTTCCTGTAATGCTCCTGCTATGAAGCCGTAGCGGGCGTTTGTGAATGACGTTTCGCTGTCCTCCAATAAAAGGTTTTTGATATGAGCTGTGTTCTTATTTCTTTCAGCCAAAATGCTTGACGCATTGCCGTTGGGCAGTGAACGCACAAAATCTTCTACCTCCTTATCACCTTCAAGTAGTTTGATCGCAAGAAAGCGTTTTGACACGCCTCGCGAGATATGTTGATTGCCTCTTAATAAGTTTCTTACATTGGTAATTGCTTTCTCAAGAGTTTCACCGTAATTAATGTGGATATGGCGTAAAACGGGGTCTTTTTCTTCATATACCTGAATAACCCGCTTAAACAATTGTTCTATCCCTTCTCCTGTTTTGCTGACTGTCGGAACGATAGGAATACCCGTCATGCGTGAAAGTGCTTCATAGTCGAACTTATCACCGCTTTTCTCCAATTCATCATACATGTTCAGCGCAATCACCGTGCGTACATCCATGTCGATCAACTGACTTGTCAGGTATAGATTGCGTTCCAGATTACTTGCATCAACAACGTTAATTACAATATCCGGATGTTCCTCATTAAGATGCTTTCTGACGTATAACTCTTCCGGAGAATAGCATGACAGCGAATAAGTACCCGGCAGGTCTGTTATCCGGAATGTATAGTCGTCCTGATAAAATACCGCCTCTTTAGCATCAACAGTAACCCCACTGTAGTTGCCGACGCGTTCATGCGCACCGGAAGCAAAATTGAAAAGAGATGTTTTGCCACAATTCGGGTTCCCTACCAAAGCGACATTAATAGTCTTTCCTTTCTTGATTGCCAGTTCATAGAGGAAATTCTCAGGAGAGTCGCTTACGGAAGGAGTGTCTTTGCTATCTATAGCCTGACTCTTTAAATCTTTATATGTCGCTTCGGAAACAACCTCTATTAGTGCAGCATCACTACGACGAAGAGAGACGTTGTAACCCATCACTTTGTAGTGTATCGGGTCTCTCAATGGGGCATTATTGATCACTTCAACGGACTTTCCCCTAATAAACCCCATCTCAATAATACGCTTCCTGAACGCTCCTTTTCCTAATACTTTGACAATTATGCCGTTCTCACCTGTCTGTAGTTCCGATAGTCTCATGTCTGCTTTAGTATGAAACAACAAAATTACCTTGAAAAGAGTGCCTGCCCAATACCTATATGTAGGTATTTGTGGTTGTCAAACAAGAGTCTTCAACATCTGTATAACTTCAGGAATAGCAGCTTCAACAGAAGGAGAAAGGTTCATCCCTACGTTGCTGATATTAAGTACAGAGATTACGATGAGTAAAATATCAGGTAATTTCCCGGAAGAGAGCTGCATGACCTCGATCATATCTTTTAATCCTATCTCATGAGCGCTCATTAACGGAGGAAAGTCGGATGCATACTGAGGGCTGATGACGCGTATCGTTCCCGGAGCATTATCATCTAAGGTTGCGTCAATCATAATAATACGATCATATTTCTCCAACCAGCTTATCAGATGAAAACCTCCGGTTCCACCATCCATTAAGTGAACATTCGGTGGCAGAGGTTCTTTCTCCAAAGCCCGGATAACATGAATACCTACGCCTTCATCTTCCAATAAAAGATTACCAACCCCCAAAATCAATGTTTCCATCAGCTTTTCTTTTCTTCTTCCTTCTCTTTCTAAAGTTTTTCTTTTTCTTCTTTTTCCTTCTTTTCTTCTTTCTCAAGTTTATGTACAACACCTTCCTCAACAAATTTCCATCCTCCGATCATAGCGGATGTCTCTCCACGACGTTCAATATAATCGTGATAAAGAACAAGATAAACGTGTACTAAAGTGAATAAGATAAAGAACCAGGTCATCGCATGATGAATATCCCGAACGATGAATTCTCCTCCGAAAAGCGGAATGATCCACGCAAATACCTTTGGAAAAGTAGCCTGACTCATTTGCGCATATAATGCAAAGCCTGTAACTGCTTGTAATAATAATACTACAAACAGAATAAGATAGGTGAAAGAGGCAACAGCATTATGTCCAACACTTTCCACTTGTTTTGCTCTTGCCATCAGAATATCAACTTTTACCACAGCAAAAAACTCTTTCCACTGAGATTTTTTGAGCAAAACAAAATTGTTCCATTTTGCAAAGCGATTCCCCGCAAAACTCCAGTAAAACCGGAAAATAAGATTAAAAAAGAATACGAAACCAGTGATGAAATGAATCAACCGGATATACCCGAACCAGAAACTATAGGTAGCCTCTGTTGCGTCAATGATAGCGACAGGATCTGCAATAATAAAGCCTGTAACGCACAGGATTATTATACATAATACGTTAAGCCAATGAAAAATACGTACAGGAATTTCCCATACATACACTTCTTTTAGATTTTCTTTGCGAACTCTCATTTTTACAAACCTTAAAATGTATCTACGGCATGAACATATTTCCCGTTTGGGTCATACAAGTGTACTGCACAAGCTAAACAGGGATCGAAAGAATGTATGGTACGCAATATCTCTAAAGGAATATTCGGATCATGTACCGGCGTTCCTATCAGTGATGATTCATACGCGGATAAAATGCCTTTCTCATCACGGGGAGAGGCATTCCATGTCGTGGGTACTACCATCTGGTAATTTTTGACTCTTTTGTTGTCAATAACAATGAAATGAGCCAATGCACCACGCGGAGCTTCTGTTAGCCCCACACCATGACTTTTGTTTGCCCATTGTTCATCTTTCCATTTTTCCGGATCAAACATGCGTGAGTCTCCTTGAAGATTATCCATCAATCTCTCGAAGCATTCCAGAGCCCAATCCGCATTAAGCTTGGATTCAAGGGCGCGGGCGGCTGTTCTGCCTAATGTGGAAAATAAAGCATCTGCCGATAGCTCCAATTCATTCAGTACACTGTCGATTAAATCCTTCTGAGGTTGTTTGCCGGCAGCATAAGCAACAAGCATTCTCGCTAAAGGGCCTACTTCCATCGGTTGTTCTTTCCAACGTGGGGTTTTGATCCAACTGTATTTGTCGTTCACATCTAAATAATCGTAAGGCGGTTTCGGCCCTGTGTAATTCAGTTCAGTTTCCCCTTCATACGGATGAAGTCCTTCACTGTTCCCTTTACTGTATGTGTACCAGGAATGATAGATATATTCTTTTATCTCTTCCGGTGAGTTTGCATCTACGGGATGAACTTTACTTAAGTCTCTGTCTAAAATGATACCCCGAGGCATTTTATATGTTTCAGTTTCACCATAAGAGCCCATCGGGAAATCTCCGTAAGCTAAATAATTACGTATTCCTCCGCCTATTTTTGACCAGTCATTCTTATAAACATTGGCTATCATGAGTATATCGGGCACATAAACCTGATTGATAAATGTTTTTGCTTCAAGGAGTTTTTCTTTTACAAAAGCCAGTCTTTCCGCATTTATGGCATTTGCCTCATCAAGGTTGATGCTGCAGGGCATACCGCCGACAACATAATTTGGATGAGGGTTCTTCCCTCCGAATACGGCATGAACCTTAACAATCTCTTTTTGCCATTCCAACGCTTCAAGATAATGAGCAACGGCAATGAGGTTCTGTTCCGGGCTTAGTTTATAAGCCGGATGTCCCCAATAGCCATTGGCGAATATGCCAAGTTGTCCGCTCTCAACGAATTTCTTCACCCGGTCTTGTATTCCTTTAAAATAACCGGTTGAACTTTTAGGCCAGTCCGATAATTTAGATGCTGCTGCAGAAGCTGCACTTGGATCAGCTTTAAGAGCTGACACCACATCCACCCAGTCAAAAGCATGAAGATGATAGAAGTGGACAACATGGTCGTGCATGAATAATACATTCGCCATGATATTGCGTACCATCTCTGCATTGGGCGGGATTACGATCTCTAAAGCATTTTCAACAGCTCGAACTGAGCATAAAGAGTGGGTAGAAGTACAAACTCCACAAACACGGCCAACAAAGGCCCAAACGTCTCTCGGATCGCGTTCACGAACAATCTTTTCTATTCCTCTGACCATTGTTCCGGAACTGAACGCATCTTTAATTACCCCATTCTCAATCTCCGCCTCTATTCTTAAATGACCTTCAATGCGGGTGATCGGGTCAACTACTATTCTTTTTGACATGGTTTTCGAAATTTAGAATTAATTATTCGTTCCTTCTTCTTCAGAACTTTCGTTGTTTATCAGCTTTCTCTTTCTTATATTAGTCGCAATCGCATGTGCTGCCAATGCTCCGGTAGTAACTACACCTAACGCCAGCCCTATTTCGTCAGCAGTTGCTTCTACCCCAAAAGCATTAATTGTTTCCTGTCGTTTGTAGAAAGGAGTTCTATCCCAGAATCCGTCTTCACTACATCCAATACAAGGATGTCCGCTTTGGATCGGATAACTTGTGCCTTCATTCCATTTGATAATACCACAAGAATTGTACGTACTTGGCCCTTTACACCCCATCTTATACAGGCAGTACCCGCGTTTTGCGTTTTCATCGTCAAAACTTTCCACAAAAAGACCCGCATCGAAATTCGCACGGCGGTAACAAGTGTCATGAACCCGGCGGGAATAAAACGCCTTCGGACGTCCCAGACTATCTAACTGAGGTATTCTGTTAAACGTAAGTAGGTGGACGATAATACCTGCCATTACTTCAGCTATAGGCGGACAACCCTGAACATTCATGACTGTCTTGCCTCTGATGATCTTATGCACAGGTGTGGCTCTTGTTGGATTTGGATGAGCTGCCTGCACACAGCCTGCTGAAGCGCAATTACCCCAGGCAACAATAGCTTTTGCTCCTTCTGCGGCTTCTTCAAGAATCTGCTTGGCACTACGTCCGCCTATACAACAATAAGCTTCGTTCTCCAAAGGAATAGAGCCTTCTATCATAAGGATATATTCACCTTTGTATTTCTGCATCGTGTCATGCATACTCTTTTCTGCCTGGAAACCAGCGGGAGCCATCAATGTTTCCGTATAGTCCAATGATATCTGGTCGAATATCAGATCTGCCAGAATAGGATGGGACGTGCGAATAAATGATTCGCTGCAACAGGTACATTCCTGCAAATGAAGCCAGATGATTGGTAAACGGGACTTTTTCTCTAATGCTTCTACCACTTGCGCAACACCAGACGACTCTAAGCCTAACAGTGCCCCCATGGTGGCACAGAATTTAAGGAAGTCACGCCTTGAGACACCTTTGCTTACGCAGTCTTCGTAAACCGTTTTTTTTTTAGTCCCCATATGTCTAAACTTTTAGTTAGTAAATCGCTTAACTATATCTTTCTTAACAAATTCTCGGTAATTGATCTCCATTGAGCATTGGAATTATCCGCCTTCCTCCAAAAAGAGTTTTCATTTTTACACAGGCACCTTTTCCCGTTGCTACTCTACCTATAATTACAGCATTTTCTCCCTCCGGAAATTGCCGCATAATTTTTAACGCCTCCTCTGCAAGTTTTGCCGGCAATATTGCTAAAGCAACCCCTTCGTTTGCAATATAGAGTGGATCGAGTCCTAATATCTCAGATGCAGATCGTACGACTTCGGGTATAGGTAGAAGCGTTTCATCAATCTCAATCTCTACATTGGATGATTGCGCTATTTCGTTTAACGTACTACTTACTCCACCTCTTGTCGCATCTCGAAGCACGTGTACGTCTTTTATTTCTGAACAAAGTTTATTGAGCATTCCACTTAAAGAAGCCGTATCACTTTTTAAAGATGTTTCAAATCCCAGACTTTCACGAGTGGACAGAATTGTTATGCCATGCACTCCTATCAGACCGCTACAGATTATTATATCTCCTGCACACGCTCTTCTTGGTGAAATATCGGTATAATTATCCACAATACCAACACCGCTTGTGTTGATAAATATTTTATCGCGTTTCCCTCGCTCTACAACCTTTGTGTCTCCCGTAACAATAAACACTCCGGCTTTTTCTGCAGCCCGGCTCATCGAATCAACGATCTTCTTAAGATCATCCATGGGTAATCCTTCTTCCAGAATGAAGCCGGCTGTTAAATATAAGGGTTTTGCTCCACAACAAGCCAAATCATTTACCGTTCCGTTGACTGCCAGATCTCCGATATTCCCTCCCGGGAAGAACACAGGATCAACTACATATGAATCTGTTGTGATAGCTAAACGTTTCTTATCTACTGTAAATATTCCTCCGTCATGTTCCTGCAACAAAATCGGATTTTTAAATGCCGGATAAAAAACGTCTGCAATTAACTTATGTGTAAGTCTGCCACCACTACCATGACCTAATAGTATGCACTCTCCCGACTTTGACGGTCGTATTGATTTTACATATAAAATACCCGTTGAATAGCAATGGTTCATGTTTGATTTTATCAGAAATCGTTTTGTAGTGTCTATGGAGATAAAGTGTTCAGGATCTTTGT
>NZ_JAQWCQ010000037.1 GCF_028705895.1 Massilibacteroides sp.
TAACAGATGCTTCCGGAGAACCAATTATCGGTGCGAATGTTGTTGAATCAGGAACAACAAACGGAACCATTACTGACTTTGACGGAAAATTCACACTCTCTATCGCTCCCAATTCAACAGTTATAATCACCTATATAGGGTATGTAGAACAAAGAGTCGCAGTCGGAGATCAAACCAATCTTTCAATTACACTGAAAGAAGATTCACAAGCATTAGAGGAAGTGGTTGTAATAGGGTATGGGACACAAAAGAAGGTAAATTTGTCTGGTTCGGTATCTTCAGTTAATATGTCTGAATTGACCGAAAGTCGTCCTATTACCAACATTTCAAATGGTTTGGCAGGTATGGCAGCAGGAGTACAGGTTACTTCTTCAAGCAATCGTCCGGGAAATGACAACTCTTCTATTTTAGTACGTGGACAGGGTACGCTAAATAACTCTGCTCCTCTGATTATAATCGATGGGATGGAAGGAAATATCAACAGTGTTAATCCTCAGGATATCGAAAGCTTATCCATATTAAAAGATGCTGCTTCTGCTGCTATTTATGGTTCTCGCGCAGCAAACGGTGTTATCTTGATTACAACAAAGCAGGGAAAATCCGGAGCTATGAAAGTAGAATATACCGGTTATGTTTCATTTGAGTCTATTAACAAGACAATGACACCGGTTAGTAACTATGCTGATTATATGGGCTTAGTCAACGAAGGCTATCTGAATTCAAACCAACCGGCCCCATTCAAACAGGAGACGATTGAGCTTTGGCGTTCAAATGAAAATGGAGACCAATTAATGTATCCGAATACGGACTGGATAGACGAAACATTTACTACTTCAGTAGCAACAAATCACTCTTTGTCAGTTAGTGGAGGTTCGGAGAAAATTCGTTTTTACACTGCTTTTGGTTATATGGATGATCCGGGCGTAATGGACAATTCCGGTTATAGTAAATATAATTTACGTGCAAATTTAGATGCTGATGTGAAATCATGGTTAAAGATCGGAACAAACTTAAGCGGATATATAGCCAATACACAACCGGGAACGGATAAGATTGAGAATGTATTTACTTATGGTTCTGCAACAACTCCGGGTATGGTGTTCAGATCTCCTGATGGTCGTTATGGCGCAATGAATAATTTGGAAGATGACCCGCAATCCGGCACCAACAATCCTTTATATGGATTAAATTCTATTTATGGAAAATACACGAAAAAAAACACAAAAGCCCGTATATTCGGAACACTGCTCCCTTTTAAAGGATTTACATTAACGGCTTCTTATTCGTATGAAAACGTTGATGAACAACAAGAAAACAAACCTATTTTTATAGATTTATGGAATTTCCAGAATAACACGATCACAAAAGAAGGCACTGGACGTACTTCTATCAGCAATAAGAACATCAAGCAAGAACGTAATTTTATGGATGTTGTTGCACGATATGAAAATCACTTTTTTGACAAATTAGACTTGAATGTGATGGCGGGAGGCAGCCAGGAGCAGTACGGATGGCAATGGTTTAATGCATCTAAATTAGATTTGATTGATCCGGGATTAGGAGTTATCAATGGTGCCGTGGGGGATGCTTCAGCCAATGGAACGCGAGTTGAATGGGCTATGCGTTCTTTCTTTGGACGTATAAATCTCGGTTGGGACAACAAGTATCTGTTGGAACTTAATATGCGTGCAGACGGATCTTCTCGTTTCTTGCCGGATCAGAGATGGGGTTATTTCCCTTCCATATCTGCTGCTTGGCGTATTGATCAGGAAGACTTTATGACAGATTTTTCTTCTACTTGGTTAAGCAACCTTAAACTACGTTTATCTTATGGTTCATTAGGAAATAATGCTGTTGGTGGTACGGATCAAAATGCCGGAAATTACAGTGCTCTTTCCACTTACTCTACGACCAATTATGTGTTGAACAATGCTTTGGCTATGGGACTTTCTCAAACAGCTATTGCAAATGCAGCTTTGACATGGGAAACGACTAAGATAGCTAACATAGGGTTAGACTTTGGAGTAATCAACAACAAATTAAGTGGGACGTTAGACTATTTCCACAAAAAAACAGATGGTATTTTGATTGACCTTCCTGCACCTGCAGTACATGGAAATGCCTCTATACCTAAACAAAATAGTGCTGTCGTAGTTAACCAGGGTATTGAATTTACTCTGGGATGGCAAGATAAGATCGGCGACTTCTCTTATTCAATTAATGGAAATGTTACTTGGCTAAAAAATGAAGTAACACGTTTCAAAGGAGATGATTACTCATTAAGTGGTGCTAAGATAATCAAAGAAGGCCTACCTATTAATGCTCAATATGTATTATTGGTTGATCGTATTATACAAACAGATGAGGATTTGGCATTAGTGCAGAAGTTTATTGATAATGCTCCAATAGATGAAAGTACAGGCAAAGCCAAAAATCCATTTGCAGCTTATGGAAAACCGGCAAAAGGAGACTTATTGTATAAAGACACTAATGGCGATGGCCTTATTAATGACGAAGACCGGCAGGTTGTAGGTAGAGGCCCAAACCCTGACTTCTCTTATGGTTTAAATATGGCAATGGCATATAAAGGCATTGATTTTTCTGTCCTGTTCCAAGGAGTAAGTGGCGTGAAAATGATTTATAATGATGGCTATTTTGTTCCTACCGTACGTTTGGGATATCAGATTAATAAAGATATTGCAGATGGAAGATGGACAGAAGGTCGTACCGATGCTACTTATCCTCGTCTATTGCATTATTCAGATTCACGTAACACACAGAATAGTGATTTGTGGGTTCAGGATAAATCATACCTGAAAATAAAGAGTATCCAGTTAGGATATACTTTACCAAAGAGTTGGTTGTCTAAAATAGATATTGAACGTGTACGTATATACGGTAGTTTGGAAAACTTCTTCACTTTCACAGACTTTAAAGGTTTAGACCCAGAAGTAGAAAAGACGAACTATCCAACCATGAGACAAGCTGTTATCGGATTAAATGTTTCATTTTAAATAGAATCAAATCATGAAAAAATATAAATCAATAATACTATCCATAGCTGCTATTATCGGATTAAGTGGCTGTTATGACTTGGATAGGTATCCATATGACCAAGTAAGTTCAGGAACTTTTTGGAAAACTGAAAGTCAGGCAAAACAAGCTATGATGGGTGTTTATAATGTAATGAAGAATGAGAATGCTTTTGGTATTACATTTGGATTAGACTGTTTATCTGACATTGGCGTGGGCTATGACAATCCAGGCTATGTAAGTATGTATTTGGGGACATATACCGGAAGAACGTCTCAGGTATCGAGCAAGTGGCAAACATTATATGACGGCGTAATGCGTTCGAATACTGTGTTACAGAACCTGTCAACAGTTGATATGACTGACGAATTGAAAGTTCAATATACCGGTGAGGCAAAGTTTATGCGTGCGTTATATTATTTCTCTCTTATGACTTTCTATGGAGGTGTGCCATTGTATGATGAATCTTGGGTTGTTGATCAAAGTTTCAATGAAATGATGGAACCAAGAGCTACAGAAGAGAAAACGAGAGAATTTATCCTTAATGATCTTGAAGCTGCAATCAATGCTTTACCGGTAAAATGGGATGATGCAAACTACGGAAGAGCGACAAAGGGAGCTGCTCACGCACTTAGAGGGAAAGTCTTATTGTATAACAATCAATTTGCTGATGCCGCCAAAAGCTTTGAAGAAATAGTTAATGATCCTTCAGGAAAAGGTTATGGATATGCTCTTTATAATAATTATGAAAATCTATTCAAACCTGAAGGAGACCAAAGTAGCGAAATGATCTTCGCTATTCAGAATTCCGGAGGTGTAGGTATGGATTATGGAATGCCGATGACTTTCTACATGGGATCTCGTTCTTCTTTTGGAAGCTGCTGGAATAATGTTATGGCTTCTACCGGTTTGGCAGACATGTATGAATATAAAGATGGCAAACCATTTAACTGGAATGAAATTATTCCCGGGTTTAATGAAAGTAAAGAGATAAAAGACAAAACTTTCCGCGCTACACTGTCTGCCGATAAGAAAACAGTCGTTGCCTATCCGGAAAGTAAAGATTTGTTGTTGGACATGTACGCAAATCGTGATCCTCGAATGGGCATTTCGTTGATTTTACCTTATACTGAATATAAGGGATGGGTATCTAACAAACCGAAAATATGTGAATTTGTTGTTGCAGTAGGAACCAATGAGTCTAATGGGTTTATTCGCAATAATAAGCAATGGGACACCTATTTATGGCGGAAATTTGTTGCAGAACATGACATGGACGGACAGATTAACAACCGCGCTCATACACCGATAAACTTCCCCTTAATTCGTTATGCTGATGTTTTATTAATGTTGGCTGAATGTTACAACGAAACAGACAGACAAACGGAGGCTGTTACATTAATTAATCAAGTGCGTCAACGTCCGTCTGTAGAATTACCAGCTTTAAATAGCGGTCCTGCCTGGTTAGAAGCAAAAACAAAAGAAGAAATCTTTAATCGTATCAAACAAGAAAGAGCTGTTGAATTAGCGGGTGAAGGACATCGTTTCCACGACTTACGCAGATGGAAAGAATTACTGGCGCTTTCAGGTAAAGAAGAACTTTCATTTGCAGGAACTCGTTTGTTTACGCGTGTTGTGAGTGAAAGAGACTATCTATGGCCTATTCCTTCTACGGAAATAGAAAAGAATGATAAGCTTACACAGAATCCTGGTTGGGATTAATTTTTTTCATTGGGGGATTTTAGTTACATTATCCCCCAATTAATATTAAAATACAAGACTATGAACAATCGAAAAATAATAATTTCTACTCTTTTAGCCTTTTTGTTTATCACGTATATCAATGCCTACACAGAAAAAAACCTATTACAACAAGCCGCAACATTAGAGCAAGTAAAATCGGCACTGATAATGGATCAGAAGTGGGTATCTTATCCAGGCTACACTGATCGAGGTGGGTGGGACAAATTGCTGGGTGATAATAAAACGTTGCTTATAGAGAGAGGTGAAAAAGCATTGTCTTATACCTGGGAAGTGGTAAAAGCAACGGATTATCTTGAGTATGAACGGAGTGGAAATCGTGATATCATGGAATCTCCGTTTGGCCGGAATAATAATGCAATCGTAAACCTGTTTTTAGCTGAATTGGCAGAGGGGAAAGGCCGTTTTATTGATCAGTTGATTAATGGCGTTTTTTATTCCTGCGAGATGACATCCTGGGTGCTTTCTGCTCATCTTGGAGGTCAGGGAGCGCAGACTTCCCGTCGATCTTTACCCGACTACAAAGAGCATGTGATTGATTTAACATCGGGAGACTTGGGTTCTATGTTATCTTGGGTCTATTATTTCTTTCATGCTGAGTTCGACAAAGTTAATCCTGCCATATCTGAACGTTTAAGACATGAGTTGCAGGTAAGAATCCTCGATACGTATATGGAGATCGATCGTTTCTGGTGGATGGCTTTCGATCTGAAACCCGGTGGAATGGTGAATAACTGGAATCCTTGGTGTAATTCGAATGTATTGCAGAGCTTTTTCTTATTGGAAAATGACAGGGATAAGTTGGCTAAAGCGGTGTACCGTACGATGGTGTCGGTTGACAAGTTTCTCAATTACACACATTTGGATGGTGGTTGTGAGGAAGGGCCTTCTTATTGGGGGCATGCTGCCGGTAAAATGTATGACTATCTTCAGATGTTAAGTGACGGAACGGGAGGGAAAGTTTCTCTTTTCTCTAATGATATGATCCGTAAAATGGGTGAGTATATCGTTCGTTCGTATGTGGGAAATGGTTGGGTAGTCAATTTTGCTGATGCTTCGGCGCGTGGCGGCGGAGGGGCACCAATCATTTACAGGTATGGAAAAGCCGTAAAAAGCGATATGATGATACAGCATGCGGCTTATATGAATCATCTGAAAAAAGACAATCTATCTTTTGGCAGAGACATATTCAGAGCATTGCAGACGTTGTTGTACGACAAAGAGTTTAACTCCATTGAAGGTAAGCCTCAGTCACCGGCATATTCCTGGTATCCGGAGACGGAATTCTGCTATATGACCAATAAAAACGGCTTTTTTGTGGCAACAAAGGGCGGATATAACAATGAAAGTCATAATCATAACGATCTGGGGACATTCTCTTTGTATCTGAATACGACTCCGATCTTTATCGATGCCGGTGTAGGCACCTATACAAGACAGACTTTTAGTAGCGAGCGTTATACGATCTGGACTATGCAAAGCAATTATCATAACTTGCCGATGATTAATGGAGTACCTCAGAAATTCGGTTCGAATTATAAAGCTACGGACGTAACCTTCAATCCGAAGAGCATGTATTTCTCTGCCAATATTGCTCAGGCGTATCCTGAAGAAGCAAACGTAAGAAAATGGACTCGTTCTTATACGCTCAAAAATAATGAATTGAGAGTGGAGGATAATTTTGTTTTAGACAAAATAATCGCTCCAAATCAGATCAACTTCCTGACTTGGGGAGATGTGGATGTTTCTGTTGCAGGAGAAATAAAAGTAAATGTCAAAGGTGAAAAAGCGGTATTGAAGTATGACAAAAATGTCTTTGATGTAGAAAAGGAAACAATCAAACAAGATGATTCACGCTTGTCGAATGTTTGGGGATCGGAAGTTTATCGTATCTCGTTAAACGCAAAAAAGGAAATTCAAAGCGGAAAATACAACTATACTATAAAACAACTAAAGGACTAAAGAATGAAGACTAAAGAACTGATTGCATTAACGTGCGTCGCCTTTTTAGCCGCTTGTAGTGGAACGAAATCTTCCGGTGATGATTTCCTAAGTGAGAATATCAAATTTGCTCATGAGCAGATCGGTCATGAAATAAAGACAATCGAAGAAAGTGGGAAGGTGCTCAATCCTGTTACTCTGAAGAAAGATGGTTCTACATTCTATTGTAATTATGGAGACTGGAGAAGTGGATTTTTCCCGGGATCTGTATGGTATCTTTATGAACTGACCGGAGACAAAACACTACTTCCGTTAGCTTATAAATACACGGAAGCCATCGAACAAGCAAAGACATTAACGAACCATCATGATGTAGGGTTTATTATTGAATGTAGTTTTGGAAACGGACTTCGTCTGACGAATAAAAAAGAATATGAAGCCGTAATAATTGAAGCTGCAAAATCCTTATCGACCCGTTTTCGCGAAAAACCGGGTATAATCCAATCCTGGAATGTTGACCGCGGGTGGCAGTCGGAACGCGGATGGAACTGTCCGGTTATTATCGATAACATGATGAACCTGCAGTTAATGTTTCATGCAACCAAACTAACCGGTGATTCTTCTTTTTATAAAATTGCCATTTCACACGCCGATCGTACGATGCAGGAACAATTCCGTGAAGACGGAAGTTGCTATCACGTGATAGACTATGATCTGGAGACAGGCGAAGTTCGCAACAGACATACCGCTCAGGGCTATGCTCACGAATCGGCATGGAGTCGCGGACAAGCATGGGCTATTTACGGTTATATTATTTGTTACCGTGAAACCGGAGATTGTAAATATTTAGACCAGGCGGTGAAAGCGTTTAATTTTATGAAGAATCATCCGGATATGCCGGCAGACTTAGTTCCTTATTGGGACATGAGCGCACCGAACATTCCGAATGAACTTCGCGACGTATCTTCAGCTTCCTGTATCGCTTCCGCATTATATGAATTAAGCACAATGGATGTTGAGAATGCCTCTTCCTACAAAGCATATGCAGATAAGATGATGACATCATTAGCCTCGCCAACTTATCGGGCAAAACCGGGTGAGAACGGCAATTTCCTATTAATGCATTCCGTAGGAAGTATTCCTCATAATGCAGAAATTGATGTCCCATTAAATTATGCAGATTATTATTTTATGGAAGCGCTTAAACGGAAAAAGGATATAGAAACAAAGTAATATTCTTTTTTCAATACGAACGATCTTTTTTTTAAGGCGCCTGGAAACGAAAGTTGAGGCGCCTGGAAACGTTTGTTGAGGCTCTTCAACTTGTATGTTGAGGAGCCTTTAATTTTTTTCGTTCCGTTTTCGAAATTCAGCTGGAGTAGTATGGAACTGTTTTTTAAAACATTGGGTAAAATAGCGCGCCGAACTAAATCCTGTTTGATCAGCAATCTCCGTAATCTGTGTTGACTGGTTTTCTTTTAATAATCGGGCGGCAAAGTTCAATTTATAGTTCAGAACAAAATCATTTGGGGTCATTCCGGTTAGTCCTTTGAATTTGGTATAGAAGGAGCTCCTACTTAAACCAAGTTGTTTAGCCAAAGCATTCATGTCGAAGTCCGGGTTATTGAGATTCTCAAGAATTGTTTGGCTGATTAGTTCGAGAAATTCCTGATCAATAGGATTTGTTGCAAGCAAGGTAGATTCCGGCATTTCCTGTTTTGTATATTTTTGTTTCAATGCCACGCGATTACGTATGATACTACTGCATTCAGCCAGTAAGAGTTTAGAATCAAAAGGTTTTGTGATATAAGCGTCTGCCCCTGATTTATAAGCTTCCATAGAATGCTCCTGAGAGGTTAGGGCCGTAAGCAAAACAACGGGAATATGACAAAGACTAAAATTATTCTTTATTTCGACACATAAGTCTGTTCCGCTCATTTCGGGCATCATGACATCACTCAGAATCAGATCCGGCATAACCTCAACAGCTTTTCTCAATCCGTCTTTCCCGTTTGTTGCCGTGTAAATAGTATAAACCGGATTAAACAAGCTTACTAATACCTGAAGCAATTCTTCATTATCTTCCACGATTAATATGCTGTATATAGCCTTTTTCTCTTTAATAAAGTCTGCTTCAGACTCGTTCAACTCTGCAAAAACCGGTATATCCACCTCTTTTATCGCCGTTTTTTCGAACGAAACTTCCCCTTCCTTAAAATGCTCTTTTCCTTTCTTTAAACGGATCATGAATATACTTCCATATCCCGGTTTGCTTTCTACCTGTAAGTTCCCGTGATGTAATTCCACAATGCTTTTAGCCAAAGACAGACCTATCCCGCTTCCATGTGCTGAAGACGTATCATTAATTTTATTTGTACTCTGATAAAAACGATTAAAAATTTTACAGATTTCTTCCGGTTCAATTCCGATACCGTTGTCAATTATTTTTATAGAAGCCTCATCCTCAAAGTCTTCTATGACGACTTCTATTATTCCGTTGGCTTCTGTAAATTTAAACGCATTTGAAAGAAGGTTGAAAACCGTCTTTTGCATTTGCTTTGCATCAATCCAACAACATGTGGGATCATTGGAAGCCTGAAAGGTGTAGTCTATATTTTTATTCTTTGCAACATCCTGAAAAGACAAGTAAATCTCTTTGGTAAAAGAGACCAGATTCTCTTCGGATACTTTCAACTTTAAAAAACCTTGTTCCAGTTTTCTGAAATCGAGCAATTCACTAATCAGACTTCGCATCTGATTTGAATTCTTATATATTTTCAACAATTTACTATATAGAAACGGGTCGGTTTTACAGCGTTGCAGAAGCAGTTCTATCTGCGACATGATAAGTGTTAAAGGAGTCCGAAATTCGTGAGAAATATTTGAGAAAAATTGAAGTTTCTCCTGATTAAGTTCTTCTATGCGTTCTTTTTCTTTTCGTTCAAATTTAAGGGAGGTATTCAGAACAAGTTCCGCCTGTTTAAAACGTAAGTAACGGTAAATTATGCCAAAGAAGACAATGAAATAGATTAAAAAGGCAAGAGGTGTAGCATAGAAAGGTGATTTAACGACAACTCCCATTTTAATTGTCCTTTGCGGATTTTGTTTCTCACGTACATATAATGTGTATTTCCCGGGATTCAGATTGGTATAAGATATTTTCTGGTCTGTATTGGTAATCCATTTGTCGTCAAAGCCATCCATCATATATTCATATAAAGGGGTTTCGAGCGTATTGATATAATTGTTTGTCGAAAATGTAAAAATCAGGTTGTTCTGATTATGTTTTAGTCTTATTTCCTGTGTGTAAGGAAGCGAAGTCTTGAGAATGGTAGAATTTGCTTCCGGGTGGACTAACTCATTGTTGACGAATAAAGAAGAAAAGAAAAGATTATAGTCTTTCTCCGGAATGAAAAGAGCATCTTCATAGAATGATGTTAAGCCATCAACGCCTCCTACAAAGATTTCGCCATCTTCACATACATACATTCCACAACCGAAATTTATACCCGAAATGGGCAAAGCCGTACCCAAAGTAATGGCGATAAACTTTTTCTCTTCAGGAGAGAAGTAGCTAAGACCTTTTTCTCCTGAGACGAGCAACTTCCCCCGTTTCGTTTGTACAATATCGTAACAATAATTGCTTTGTATCCGATTATTTTCGACAGTATAATGAGTGAACTCTTCGCTCTCAGGGTTCAACTCAAACAATCCCGAACCTCTCGTCCCAAAGAAAATATGGCCTCGGTTATCTTCGAATATTTTGTTGACAGAATAAAGCCTTGATCCATTATGTGGAAGTTCATATATAGACTTGTCATTTTCGTCTTTTATACTTGTACGAATAATATAACCGCTTCCCTGATTCCAGATATTCCCCTTTGAATCTATAAAAAATAAATATGCGCTTGACTTATGCTCATGTGTGAACAATGGAGAAATAATACCGTCGTCAAGAGACATCTTTAACAGACCTTTCCTTGTAACAAAAATCAACTGTTCATTATTATACAGCTCTATATGATTCACTACCTCATCTGCTAATTCCGGATGATTGTCCGGAAAAACCCTTTTTATATTATTGAACGTTTTGTCTGTCAGGTTATAAATTGACAATCCTCCCATATGTGTCCCGATGTATAGTTTATTTCTTTCCGGACTATAACAGATTGATTTCAAATTGTCGTGAGATATCGAATTTCTTGAACCATCGGTCGTAAAATGCGTGAATATTTTCTTCTCTCTATCAAAGAAATTCAATCCTCCTCCTTCAGTACAAATCCAAAGATTGTGGTTTTTATCTTCTCTCATGTTTCCCACGAAAGGATAACTCACGCAGTCGTTACGAGAATTATCGGCAGAATAATAAGTAAATATATCGGCTTCGGGGTTAAAATAATGTACTCCTCCATAATATGTACCTATCCATAGAGATCCCTGTTTGTCTTTGTAGGTAGAAAAAACAGAAGAATGAGCAAGACTGCCCGGGATAACGTCTCTGGAATAAACATTAAATGTTTTTGTTTGTGGATTATAAACATTAAGTCCGAGAAATGTTCCTATCCAGATATTTCCTTTTTCATCTTCGGCAAAACTCCTTATATGACTACTTGACAGGCTATTCGGATTAGTCGGTTCGTGCATGAATTTCTTTATACTACCATCGGGCTTTAGCCTGAACATTCCGTTTTCTCTTGTAGCAACCCAAAGATTTTTGTTAGAATCTTCAAACAAGTCATAGATATCTTCATTCGGTACAAAAATTTTGGTTTCTCCTGCATAATGACAATAAAGACCTCCTCTGGTGGCAATCCACAATCGTTTTTCTGTATCAATGAATAGTTTATATATATTGGCGTTTTCTATTCTTAATTTAAAATCGTAGGTGTTCGTTTTTCCCTTCCAGATACAGATGGAGTCGTTCATTGCAAACCATACTTGTTGATCGTGACAAAGAACGGTTTTAATGTTTTGAGAAATGAGTCTATTAAATTTTTCTGTCTTCAGATCATAACGAAACAAAGCGGAATTGTCTGAAACAAAATACATATTTCCATTCTTGTCTCCGGTTATTGATTCTATCGCATTGCCCGGCGAAATGCCATAAGGTAATTCCTTTAATGAATTGGTCGGCTTATAAGAGATCGTTGTATTCCCGTCATACATACTTAATCCTTCCTCCGTACCAAACCACATCCGTCCGAGTTCATCCTGATAGATTGTCATAACAGACAGCTGCGCTAATCCGTCTTTCATTCCAATATGTTTGAAATAAATAGGATAAGCATTTGAACTAATGAAAAGCAAAAGTAAGGTTAACCATCTATTGACCATAATCCAGTATTTTGAACTGAAATTCAAAGATACAAAAAAAACTGCCGTATTGCAGAAGCATGTACGGCAGTCAGGCTTATTGAATGAATTAAATATTCTCTAACGTTGTTATTATAAATTTCCAGACTTTCTCAACAGATGGAATATTTACCCGTTCGTCTGGTGAATGGGGATGTTCCAGATCAGGACCTATTGAAATCATATCCATATCCGGATAGGCTCCTTGTATAATTCCGCATTCCAGACCGGCATGCATCACCTTAACTGAAGGCTCTTTTCCGTATAGTTTCAGATAGGTTTCTTTCATTACATTTAAAATCGGAGAATTAATATTGGGCTGCCAACCGTTATATCCACCTCCCTGTTCGACTTTTGCTCCTGCTAAAGCAAAAACGCTTTCTAAACTTGAGCAAACAGCCTGTTTTCTTGATTCCGAAGAACTACGTACTAATATTTTTATATCGACAAGTCCGTTCGCTATTTTCACTAATGCAAGATTTGAAGAAGATTCGACTGTACCCGGAAAGTCGGATAACATGCTTATTACTCCATTTTGACAAGCTTCAACAGCATTGATCAGATCATCTTGTATCTCCTCAGGAATTAACGAAGAAGGCAGAGGTTCTTCTGTTGCTACGAATGAGATATTATCTTCTATGCCCGCATATTCCGTTTTATACATGTCTTGATAGTCGGATACGATCTCCCACAATGCCTCCGCGTTATCTCCGGGAATTGTTATCACAGCAAAAGTTTCACGTGGAATGGCATTCCTCAGGGATCCTCCTTCAACAGAGGCAAGTCTTGCGCCATAATCACAAACGGCTTCTTTGAGGAAGCGGAACATTAATTTATTTGCATTTGCTCTGCCCAAATGAATATCAACACCTGAATGCCCGCCTTTAAGCCCTGTCAGACTTAACTTAACGGCAACATCGCCTTCAGGAATATACGTATCATTCTTAAATTGAAGAGAAATATTCAGATCGGCACCTCCGGCACAACCCACAAATAATTCTCCTTCTTCTTCCGAGTCGCAGTTGATTAGAATAGTTCCTTTCAGGAAACCGGGCTTCAGACCGAACGCTCCATCCATCCCGACTTCTTCATCCACAGTGAACAGAGCTTCAACAGGGCCATGCTTTAATGAATCATCGGATAAAACAGCCATAGCCAATGCTGCTCCGATCCCGTTATCTGCGCCTAACGTAGTGTCTCTGGCTGTTACCCATTCACCATCAATATAGGCATCAATAGGATCCTTCTCAAAATCATGTTTAACCTGAGAGTTCTTCTGAGGTACCATATCTAAGTGGGATTGCAGGATAGTTGTCGGGCGATTTTCAAGACCCGGGGTAGCAGGTTTACGGATCAGGACATTTCCTACTTCATCCTGAGAAGTTTCGAGGCCTAACGTTTTTCCGAAATTAAGAACATAGCGGGTTACGGCTTCCATTTTACCTGTTGGACGTGGAATTTGTGTGAGATCATAAAAATAACCCCAGACATGCTTTGGCGAAAGATTTCTTAATTCTGCTGACATAGCTTGAAGATTTAATTTATATAATACAAATGATCGTATTCTGATATCAGGCAGCCGATTTATACTCTTTGTTTGCAATAGGCAATGCAATGATTCCAAATAATCCGCATAACCCCGTCCACACTGTCTGAACGGTATGAACGACAAGAGCAAATGCTGCGGCATCCGTTTCTTTTACTCCAAAAAGAACTAACGTGGCAATAACCATGAAATGCCAAGGGCCTATTCCTCCTTGAACGGGTACGGCAACACCAATGCTACTCATTGTAAAAGCGATCAAACCAACCCCGACTCCGAGATCGCGGGTAAAGTCGAACGCATAGAACGTGATGTAAAAATAACAAAAATATCCAACCCATATAAATAAGGTCTGCAATAAAAACAGCCCTTTGCGTTTCATTAACCAGATACTTTTTATTCCTTCCCAGATATTTTTAAACATATTCTTGGCCTTTTGTACCAATGTAAAATGGCTCATATATTTAAACACAAACCAGATGGCAACAACCAGAATGACACCTACTACATAAATCCAGATCGAATTGAAGATAGATTGGAAACCATCGAAGAGAGCCGGGTTTTTAGCTAAGAAACGGGAAAAGAAACTAAAATTAAAGATGAAAATAAATAAGGTTATCAAGCCGACCATAATAGAGTCGCTTATTCTGTCCACAAATAAAGTCCCGAGCAATTTTGTGAAAGATATTTTCTCATAGCGTGTAATCACACCGCATCTCCACACTTCGCCCACTCGCGGCAAAACAAGATTTAATGCATAATTACCCAAAACCGCATAGATGATATTGCTGGTCTTAAACCGTTCTCCGAGAGACTCGATAAGTAAGCCCCAACGATAAGAACGTATGATATTTGCTCCGAGTCCGAAAAATAACGACAAAAAGATTATGTCGTATCTCACGCCTTTTTTTATTACTTCAAATATTTCCTGAAAGTCCATCTCCCTGTATAAATACCAGAGAAGTAAGCAGCCGAATGCCAAAGGGATAAAGACCTTAACAAATGTGCGCAGAATGCTTTTAAAATCCATATACTATAAGGATACTAATATTTTTATTGTACTTTTGTGCTCCGACAAAGATAAACATTATAATTAAAAACTAACGGATTACAATACAGGAAGTGGATGAGGATGGTGAGAGCAAAGAAAGCGTTAGGGCAGCATTTCTTGAAAGATTTGCAGGTCGCACGACGTATAGCGGAAACTCTTTCCGACTATACAAAACTGCCTGTCCTCGAAGTAGGGCCGGGTATGGGAGTGCTTACTCGCTTCTTATTAGACGAGGGGCATAACCTTTCTGTTATTGAAATAGATAGAGAATCTGTAGTTTACTTGCAAGAACATTTTCCCGAATTAGACGGACGTATTATTGAAGGAGACTTTCTCAAGCTTGATCTTGGCGAGCTTTTCTCTTCCCAATTCTGTGTGATTGGCAACTATCCATATAATATTTCCAGCCAGATTTTTTTCAGAATATTAGATTTCAAAGATAAGATACCCTGTTGTTCCGGTATGTTACAGAAGGAAGTGGCCGAACGCCTCGCCTCGCCTCCCGGAAGTAAAGCCTATGGTATCCTGAGTGTTCTATTACAAGCGTGGTATGACGTTGAATACCTTTTCACAGTTAGTGAGACGGTGTTCGACCCTCCTCCGAAGGTGAAGAGTGGGGTAATACGAGTCACCCGCAATGGGCGGACATCTTTAGGGTGCGATGAGAAATTATTTAAAACAGTGGTTAAAACGACCTTTAATCAACGTCGGAAAACCTTACGTAATTCGATCAAGCCTATACTTGGTAAAGAATGTCCGGACTATAATTTACCCTTATTCGACAAACGCCCTGAACAACTTTCTGTTGAGCAGTTTGTTGAACTTACAGAGATAGTAGAGCGTAATCTGAGAACCAGTCCGGAGACAGAGACTCCGGCGTAAAGCCAGACTCCCATGATTGAATTGACAAAAGAATATATCGAGAAGTTCCGTAACATTATCGAGCAAAAAGACGAGACACAGGCCAAAGAGTTATTACAAGAGCTTCATCCTGCCGATATCGCCGAATTATACAAAGAAGTAGATCTGAAAGAGGCTATTTTCCTCTACCTCCTTCTTGATGGTGAAAAGGCCGCGGATGTATTGATGGAGCTGGATGATGATGAGCGCCACAAGCTACTCAAAGAACTACCCAATGAAGTAATCGCGAAACAGTTTGTCGATAATATGGAGACAGACGATGCGGTGGACCTGATGCGTGAACTGGACGAAGAAAGACAGGAAGAAATCCTTTCTCATATTCAGGACGTAGAACAGGCCGGCGATATTATCGATCTGTTAAAATACGACGAAGACACTGCCGGGGGATTAATGGGTACGGAAATGATCGTAGTAAACGAGAACTGGAGTATGCCCCGTTGTATTGATGAAATGAGACTTCAGGCGGAAGAGGTAGATGAAATATATTATGTTTATGTAGTGGACGATGACGAACGCCTGAAAGGTGTTTTGCCTCTAAAAAAACTAATTACCAATCCTTCCGTTTCAAAGATTAAGCATGTAATGAAGAAAGAACCGATCGTCGTACACGAAGACGACCGGGTGGAAGAGGTTGTTCAGGCAATTGAGAAATACGACTTAGTCGCTCTGCCGGTTGTGGACAGTATCGGACGTTTGGTGGGACGCATTACGATTGATGATGTGATGGATGAGATCCGTGAACAACACGAACGTGACTATCAATTAGCATCCGGTATCTCGCAAGACGTAGAAACATCAGATAATGTATTCTTACAAACGGCGGCACGCCTTCCCTGGTTATTGATCGGAATGATCGGTGGATTGGGCAATTCTCTTATATTGGGAGGCTTTGAAGGTAGTTTTGCCTCCAACCCGAAAATGGTACTTTTCATACCGATGATTGGGGCAACAGGAGGGAATGTAGGGATACAATCCTCTGCAATCGTAGTGCAGGGTTTAGCGAACAACACCTTGAAACCGGAAAATATCCTACCGCAGTTAGGAAAAGAATTGGTTGTTTCGTTAATCAACGCCAGTATAATCAGTCTTATCGTATTTGTTTACAATTTCTTTATGCTGGGAGATAGCGGTATAACAGCTTCCGTTTCATTAAGCTTATTTACTGTAGTTCTTTTTGCCAGTATCTTTGGAACAGTCGTTCCCATCACTCTTTCTAAGTTAAAAATAGATCCGGCATTAGCTACAGGGCCATTTATTACGATTACAAATGATATTATCGGAATGATGATTTATATGTTCATAGCTTCGGCTTTGACATAGGCTGAAATCACCTTACACGGGAAGAATCATACTCTCCAGTCCGAGTATTGTATCAGGAAATACTCGGTCTGCTTCTTCTTTCAACACAGACAGATCGTCATATCGGGCAGAATAATGCCCGATCACTAATTTCTTTGCTTTTGCACGCAATGCTATTTCAGCGGCCTGAGCAGCTGTTGAGTGAAAGGTTTCTTTTGCCCTTATTTTCTCGTCTTCTCCAAAAGTAGCTTCGTGATATAACAGATCCACGCCTTCTATCAGTGGGATAATATCCGGATTAAAAGCCGTATCTGAACAATAGGCATATTTTTTAGGCGGTGTAGCCGGACGTGTCAAACGAGAATTAGGAACAACTTCTCCTTCCTCTGTTATATAATCATCCCCTTGTTTGATGTCTTTCAATTTCCTGACAGGTATTTGGTAGAAGTCCACCATCTCACGAATGATATGTGCCTCACGCGGCTTTTCAACAAAAAGAAATCCGCAAGTCGGGATACGATGTTTTAAGGGAATAGAAAAAACACTGACCGACCGATCCTCCATTACAAGGGCATGTTTATAGGGATCTATAAAATTAAACTTAACCTCAAAAGGCAAATTCTTACAGAACACGTCTAATACAGGCTTCATATAATTTTCTATTTCCTGTACGGCATGAATAGTGATAGAGGCTGTTCTACCCAGCAGGCCAAGTGTAGAAAGTAAACCCGGCAGACCAAAACAGTGGTCTCCGTGAAGATGGGAAATAAAAATATGATTAAGTCGATTAAACCGTATTCGCATTCTGCGCATTTGAAGTTGCGTTCCTTCGCCACAATCAATCATGTATAGTTTATCTCTCAGATCAATCACCTGAGATGTCGGGAGATGTCTGGTCGTCGGCAAAGCGGAGCCACAGCCAAGTATATTCAGATTAAAGTCTGCCATGAAAAAATACTCATTTAGGGTTCAAAGGTACGGCTTTAATTCGGTATTGTACTGTTGTTGCTGCTGATAGCTTCATTTTCCTTTACCGGAGACATCGTTGCGGGAAAAGTTTTCTTAGTTTTGTTTTCGTAAATAATACCATTGTATGATTTGTAGAACACGCAATTTCATTGTAGCCTTTATTTTTGCTTTTCTTGCTACGTCATTATTCGCTCAGAAAAAGGTAAAACCGTTACCACTTGATCCGGCGATCGTTTGTGGACAGTTAGATAATGGGCTTACTTATTATATTCGTCAGAATACGCAACCTGAACAGAGAGCGGAGTTTTATCTTGTTCAGAAAACCGGCTCTTTGCAGGAAGAAGACAACCAACGGGGACTTGCTCATATGCTTGAACATATGGCATTTAACGGAACAGTACACTTTCCGGGACAAGGCATAGATAATTATTTAGAAAGTATCGGATTAAAAGGAGGAGAGAATCTAAATGCTTATACGGTATTCGATGAAACCGTTTTTATGATCATGAATGCTCCTACATCAAGAGACGGGATAATAGACTCTTGTCTCCTTATTCTACGAGATATCTCTTCCGATTTATTATTGGAGGATGAAGCAATTGAGAAAGAGAGAGCTGTCATACGCGAGGAATGGCGATCCGGACAAGATGCGGATGCTCGTTTACGGGAATTACAATTCCCTGTTTTATTAGCAGGAAGTAAATATGCAGAACGCCTGCCGATTGGGAACATTGAGGTGATTGAATCGTTTAAACCCGAACAACTAAGGGATTATTACAACAAATGGTATCGCCCCGACCTGCAGGCAGTCATCGTTGTCGGAGATTTAGATGCAACCTATGTCAAAGAAAAACTAACTCGTCTTTTTGGAGAAATACCGGCACCCGAAACATCGGTTGAGAATATAGAAGCACCTATTCCAGATAATGAACAACCCGTCATATCCATTGCTAAAGATAAAGAAGCTCCCGGTTATATCGTGAATCTATTCTACAAGCATGACCGGATGCCGGATTCTCTCTATGCCTCAGCAGAAGGAATTAAGCAGGACTATCTGCAAACGGCAACTTCTACTCTGTTAAATGAGCGTTTAGAATTATTGCTCTATGAGGCAAATCCTCCGTTTGTTTTTGCTCAATCCTCTGATGGAGATTATCTGGGAACAAAGACAAAAGCGGCATGGAGCGTAGCGGCAATTGCAGAAGAAGGAAAAGCAGATTCCACGTTGTTGACGCTTGCTCGTGAGGTTGAGCGCGTAAAACGATTCGGATTTACGCGATCTGAGTATGAGCGGGTGAAAGTCAATGTTTTAAAATATTATGAGAACCTGTATTTAGAAAGGGAAAGTGAAGAAAACTCTGCTTATGCGGGAACCTATATCTCACATTTTACAACCGGCGGTTACCTTCCCGGAATCGAGATGGAGTTTGATTTGATCAACCAGCTTGCCGAGAAGATTAGTTTAGAAGATATTAACCAGCATGTAAAAAAGGTGTTAGGACATAAGAATGTAGTCATTACCCTTACCGGACCAGAAAAAGATGATCCGGGGATATATCCGGACAAAGCCTCCTTGCTGCAGTTATTCAACAGCGTCACAACTTGCAAACTTGATCCGTATCTGGAAGAAGATAATATGCAACCTTTACTTTCGGAAAAGCCTTCTCCCGGAGAGATCGTCAGGGTAGAAGCAGATGAACGATTCAATGCCATTCTTATAACATTGAATAACGGGGTAAAAGTCGTCGCAAAGCAGACCGGATTTAAAGAAGACGAAATAGTAATTTCCGGTACCAGCCCAGGCGGCAGTACATTGTTTGATAAAAAAGATCTAAGCAACCTGAAGGTATTGACTGATGTTGTTCCGTTAGGTGGCTTGGGCAAACATTCTTCTGTCGATATTAACAGATTATTAGCAGGCAGAAATGTTTCTTGCTCCATCTCTCTGGATGAAAACAGCGAAAGCATCGGCGGCTATTCTTCTGTTTCTGATCTTCGTACCTTATTCGAACTTATTTATCTACATTTTACAGCTCCCAGAATGGATGAAGCGACATTTTCTTCTTATATCTCACGAATAAATGCGCAATTAAAGAATCTTGATCGTAATCCGATGGTTGCTTTTGGGGATTCTTTAACAAAAGCTCTCTATGGAGACAGACAAGAGATGATGCGAATTAAGGAAACAGAATTGAGACAGCTCAATTACTCTCGTATTATGGAAATGTATGGAGAACGATTTGCAGACGCTTCTGATTTTACATTTACCATAGTCGGTAGTTTTAATATGGATTCCGTACGTTTATTTGCCAAAGAATACCTGGCAACACTACCTAATCTGAACCGGAAAGAAGCAGGACGAGAAGGCGCACTTGTTCCTTATCGTAAAGGGCGCATCACAAATCATTTCAGCAAGACTATGGAAACGCCGAAAACATCCACGGTTCACTATTTTCATGGGAAATCGGAATATACGCTTAAAAATATACTTGCCGCCAATATGCTGACTCAACTATTAGACTTGGTTTATATGGAGAAAGTCCGCAAAGACGAAGGTGGTTCTTACGGTGTTGCCGCTTTGGCCAGAATGTATTCTTTCCCCAAAGGACGCACTTCTTTACAAATTTATTATGACACAGATCCACAGAAAGCAGAACAAATCAATTCGATAATTCTGGCTGAACTAAACCGCATTGCGGAAGAACCGATTAGTGAAGAAAATTTCTCCAAAGTCAAAGAGAATCTCAAAAAGACCTGGCAGGAAAATCAAACCTCAAACATCTTCTGGCTAAGTGCAATAGACAATTATTATTTCAACGGATTTGAATCTACCACCTCTTATCTTCACACCCTCGAAGCAATGACAAAAGAAGACATCCGGGATTTTACTAAAGAGCTTCTATCGCAAGGCAACCATATTGAAGTAATCATGACCCCATAAAACGTATCATTTATCAAAAAAAATAAACCTACCCTAACATCTGCTATGTTGCCCCTTCAGGGCGCGAGACTCGTTCTATATCCTTCCCAACGCGTTGCGTTGAGCTATACTATAGCAGGCTTTCAGCCTTAAAACCAAACTGTATAGCTTAAGTTGATGACATTGGTTTAGAGACTACGCTGAGCAGAGGCTTCCAACAAAATAAATATCGTTCATGTTATTGATTTACAATACATTAAAATCAATCGAACAGTTTTGATTTTTTGTGTTTTGTTTTGACAAATAGATACTTTTTTCGCCCTTTTACTTACGCGTAAAAAAATGTCCATCCTTGTTTTTTGATTTATAGCATCGTTTTAGACCAATAAATATTGTATTTAGACTAAAATAGCCCGTTTTTTACCGAAAATATAAAGGTTATTTTCTGAAAAATATCCTTTATATTCAAAAAAAGAATAGAATCTTTTTTCAAAAAGAATAGGGAGATTTTATCCATTGCCTTTTTTTGTTCAATTTTGATAATTCAAAAAAACGGGCATGCCGTATCGTGCGTTTTAAGTGTGGTTTTTCGGTGTTTGTTTTTCGGGTACACATATTGTCATTTTATTAAATAAAGCGCGTTAAAACAACGCTGTTGAAGCCGACGACAATTTGTCTGAAAATGACAAATTTTGCTATTATTTTGTTTTTTATTTCACTTTTTTTATTTGCTGTCCACGATTTGTTTTACCTTATCGAGGTAATCCCATTAAAAACGACATAATCCAAGTGTAATAACAACCGGGGGTTCGGACTGATCCATAAAAACGATTTGAAATTCAAAAGCTATATAAATTAAAAACAGTCCGAAACGACAAATTCCGGACTGTTTTTTTTAAAAGTATCACCTCGATTAACCAAGGAGAAATACTTCTTTTTTAATAATTTTCTTTTTTAGGTTCAAAGAAAGACTGTGGATGTTCACAAGCAGGACACATTTTCGGAGCCTTTTTACCCTTGAACAAGAAACCACAGTTACGACATTGCCAGAAGATTTCTTCGTCTCTTTCAAAAGCCTTGCCTTCTGTCAGATTAGCCAGCAACTTACGATAACGTTTCTCGTGCTCAGCTTCAACAGTCGCAATCATTTTGAATGCTACGGCAATTTTCTTGAAACCTTCTTCTTCGGCCACTTTTGCAAATTCAGGGTAGAGTTCTGCCCATTCTTCATTTTCTCCCGCAGCTGCTGCAGCAAGATTATCCATTGTTGTACCAATTACTCCTGCAGGATATGAAGCAGTAATTTCAACCATTCCACCTTCCAAAAATTTAAAGAACCTCTTTGCGTGTTCTTTTTCCTGTTCGGCAGTTTCCATAAATACACCTGCAATCTGCTCGTAGCCTTCTTTTTTTGCTACGCTTGCAAAAAACGTATAACGTGTTCTTGCCTGAGATTCACCGGCAAATGCTTTTAGCAAATTCTGTTCGGTGCGTGTACCTTTAATACTTTTTTCTTCCATAACACTACTTTTTATAAAGATGAATAAACTTATAATCGCTTTGAATAAACATGATTCACATCATAGTTGAGCAAAATTAATCAAATCCGGACGAATAAGAGCCTGTTTAAATTTTTATTCGTGGCTTATTTCGATTTATTTTTTGTTTAGTTGTATATCCGCATGAATGAGCATAGCGAGCTATGTGATTGAATGCGGAGATGCAGATAAGCAAAAAAGAAAACGAAAGAAGACCGAAACAAGCCCTCAAGAAATATCCTATAAAAATTTAAACAGGCTCTAAATAAATGAAAACAATATTATTGTCTGGAAATTTGATCCGTACCATAAAAAAAGCATAGGGGCAATTCCCGAATGTAAGTTAGATCAAAATAAATTAATTACATTTGCCTTTCTAATTTTATTCCCAGATGAGCGTTATAATTAAAGAGATAACTCAAAAAAAAGAGCTTAAGAACTTTGTTAAGTTTAATATTGAACTTTATAAAGATTGCCCTTACCATGTGCCCGGCCTGATTGAAGAAGAGATGATGACGCTGGATAAGCATAAGAATCCTGCATTTGAATTATGTGATACTGTTTTTTTTCTTGCCTATAAAGACGATCGTATTGTAGGGCGCATTCTCGGCATGGTCAACCGAAAGAGCAATGAAGTCTGGGGACAGAAATACGCTCGCTTTGGATTTGTCGATTTTATCGATGATGCGGAGGTTGTCAATGCGCTGTTCAACGCTGTTGAAAAATGGGCGAAAGCGCAAGGGATGGATCATCTACACGGTCCTCTTGGATTCACGGACTTAGACCATGAAGGAATGTTGATCGACGGTTTTGATCAGTTAGGGACAATGGCTACCATCTACAACTATCCTTATTATCCGAAACATATGGAACGGATGCAATACGTAAAGGATAACGACTGGCATGAATTTAAAATATATATTCCTAAAGAGGTTCCGGAAAAACATCTTCGCGTAGGGGAGATTGTTAAAAAGAAATACGGTCTCAAAACCTTAAAGTTCAAAAAGAGAAAAGATATCTGGCCTTACGCCTACAAAATATTTGAAACGCTGAATTCCGCGTTTGGTCCCTTGTATGGTTTTGCTCCTCTGACCGAGAAGCAAATAAATTACTATGTGAACCAATATATACCGATGATACGTTTAGACATGGTTACTATCATCGTTAAGGAGGAAACGGACGAAGTAGTCGGATTCGGAATTTCATTGCCTAATTTATCCCATGCGTTAAAGAAAGCGAAAGGACATATGTTCCCGTTCGGTTTTATTCCGTTGCTCAAGGCGTTGAAGAGTAAACCGAAAGTAATAGATCTTTATTTGATGGGAGTATTGCCCGAATATCAGAACAAAGGCGTGAATGCTCTTATTTTTAACGACCTGATTCCCGTATATATTAATCTGGGGGTAGAGTATGCAGAAACGAATCCGGAGTTGGAATCGAACAACGCTGTTCAGGCACAATGGGACTATTTTAAAAGAGAACATCATAAAACCAGAAGAGCATTTATTAAAGAATTGAAATAAAGGAGTTTTTTCTATGGATGAACTGAATTCAACGACGCAACAACAAACAGCTTATACCGATGATGATATAAAAACATTAGACTGGATGGAGCATATCCGCCGAAGGCCGGGTATGTATATCGGAAAGTTAGGAGATGGCAGTTACGCTGATGATGGAATCTATGTTTTGTTGAAAGAGGTTTTAGACAACTCCATCGATGAATATATGATGGGGTATGGAAAAACTATAGAAGTAACGGTTGAAGAAGGAACTGTCTCTGTTCGCGACTATGGTCGCGGAGTTCCGCTGGGCAAGGTTGTTGATGTGTCCAGCAAGATGAATACCGGAGCAAAATACGACAGCAAGGCATTTAAGAAATCTGTAGGTCTGAATGGCGTGGGTATTAAAGCGGTGAATGCATTAAGCAGTTATTTTCTGATTACCAGCCACCGTGATGGAGAATGCAAACGGGTAGAATACAACAAGGCTGTCATCACGGAAGAAGACAAAGTAAAGCCAACCGATGAGGCAAACGGTACACAGGTATTCTTCATTCCTGACAAGGAGATATTTAAAGATTACCACTATAAAGACGAATTCATCGAGAGTTTATTGAAAAATTACGTTTTCCTGAACTCCGGTTTGACTATCGTGTACAATGGCAAAAGATTCCACTCACGCAATGGGTTGGTTGATTTATTGAATGAGAACATGACCACTGAGCCGCTCTATCCGATCATACATTTAAAAGGAGAGGATATTGAATTGGTTATCACACATAGTAATCAATATGGTGAGGAGTATTACTCTTTTGTGAACGGTCAGCACACCACACAGGGTGGTACGCACCTTTCTGCTTTTCGTGAGGCGACAGGAAGGGTGATCAAGGAGTATTATAATAAGAATTTTGAATATTCGGATATCCGCGCCGGCATTGTGGCTGCGATCAGCATAAAAGTTGAAGAGCCGGTATTTGAGAGTCAGACAAAAACAAAATTAGGTTCAAAGGACATGGGACCTGATGGCGTAAGTGTCGCCAAGTTTATCGGTGATTTCATCAAAAAAGAGTTAGACAACTATCTTCATAAACATCCGGACACCTCCGATGCCTTATTACGCAAAATCCTTGAAGCGGAAAAAGAACGGAAAGCAATTGCCGGTGTAACCAAATTAGCTCGCGAACGGGCTAAGAAAGCAAATCTACATAATAAGAAATTACGCGATTGCCGTATCCATCTGAATGACACCAAAGGAGATAAAAAGGAAGAAAGCTGTATTTTCATTACTGAGGGCGATTCTGCGAGTGGATCTATTACCAAAAGTCGCGACCCGAATTTGCAAGCAGTATTTAGTCTTCGCGGAAAACCATTGAACAGTTACGGACTAACGAAGAAAATTGTTTACGAAAACGAGGAGTTCAATCTTTTACAAGCCGCATTGAATATAGAAGATGGATTGGAAGGATTACGTTATAATAAAGTAATCATTGCAACAGATGCTGATGTGGACGGTATGCATATCCGTTTGCTGTTGATTACTTTCTTTCTGCAATTTTTCCCTGATCTGATCAAACGCAATCATGTATATATTCTTCAAACCCCATTGTTCCGCGTACGTAATAAGCAAAAAACGTTTTATTGCTATTCGGAAGAAGAACGCTTAGCAGCAATCGAAGCTGTTGGGAAGAATCCGGAAATCACCCGGTTTAAAGGATTAGGAGAAATTTCACCCGATGAATTCAAACATTTTATCGGAAAAGACATCCGTCTTGATCCGGTGACAATGAAAAAAGAAGACCTTGTAAAAGAAATGTTGGAATTTTATATGGGCAAGAATACAATGGAAAGGCAGACTTTTATTATCGAGAATCTTGTCGTTGAAGAAGAAATCAATTAAAATCAACAAAATGAAAAAGCTAAAGCTACTCTTTTGTATAACAACGATAGTATCGCTATTTTCCTCTTGTGGGGTAAGCACCCAATACATTGGGAAATCCTATTCTCCAACGTCCAATGTGGATGTTTTCATGATATGGGAAGATGTGCCCGGAGACTATGAAGTAATGGGATATGTAGATGCTACTCCTATCGGCCTGAGCGGTATTGAGGATGCTCAGAAAAAAGTAGAGGAAGTAGCGCGGATTAAAGGTGCCGACGCAATTGTATTTGAAGGAATACAAGAAAGCTATTCTAATCCTACATTGGAGACAACGGAGAAAAGAGAAAAAAATGCGGACGGTGGATATACAAAGACGACACAGACAACAGAGACTGTTCAGAAAATTTCGACATTAAAAGTTACTTTCATCAAATATAGAAGATGATAAAAAGAGCTATTTTCCCGGGAACGTTCGATCCTTTTACAATCGGTCATCAGTCGTTAGTAAAAAGAGGATTGGAAATAGTTGATGAGATCATTATCGCTATCGGAATAAATGAAAAGAAACAGACTTATTTTCCTTTGGAGAAAAGACTGGAGGCTATAGAGAAATTATATAAAAACAATCCGAAAGTCCGGGTGATGTCGTATGATTCGCTGACTGTAGATTTTGCAAAGTCTGTAGATGCTCAATTTATTATGCGTGGCATTCGTACGGTAAACGATTTTGAATATGAAAAGAGTATAGCTGACGTAAATCGTAAGTTAACAGGTATTGAAACATTTATCTTGTTTACCGAACCGGAACATACACATATAAGCTCAAGTATTGTACGCGAGCTATTGAACTATGGGAAAGACATTTCACTATTCGTACCAAAAGAAACTGAATTATACTGACGTTAGATCGTCTATTTGAATAAAACTAAAGAATGAAACAATTTGTATTTGTATGTCTGTTGACTATCGCAGGATTCTCGCAGGCAAATGCCCAGAAAATTAACCAGGAAGCGCGTAAGATGTCTATGGCTTTATACGCCATATCAAATTTGTATGTTGATTCAACAGACGAAAGCAAGTTAGCTGAGTATGCCATCATCGGAATGTTAGAAAAGCTTGATCCGCACTCTAACTATCTCGATCCGGAAGAAACGAAAGAAATGACTGAGCCGCTGGAAGGAAACTTTGACGGCATAGGTATCCAGTTTAATATGCTGACGGATACGCTATATGTTATTCAGGTAATACCCGGAGGCCCTTCTGAGAAGGTCGGACTAATGGCTGGTGATCGTATCATTCAGGTAAACGACACGTTAATAGCCGGTGTAAAAATGAAAAACACCGATATTATGAAACGCCTTAGAGGTCCGAAAGGAACAGAGGTACGCATAAAGGTGCAACGAAACAAAGAACCGGAATTGATCGAGTTCCGTATTATTCGTGGGAAAATACCGGTATATAGTTTAGATGCTGCCTATATGGCAGATAAAGAGACTGGTTATATCAAGCTAAATCGCTTTGCCGCATCTTCAGCTGACGAGTTTAAGGAAGCCCTGGCCAAATTACAGAAACAAGGCATGAAAAATCTGATCCTGGATTTACAAGGAAATGGCGGAGGCTACCTGAACATTGCGATTGATATTGCAGACGAATTTCTGGGTAAAGATCAGTTGATTGTTTATACGCAAGGTAGTAAAGTAAACCGTGAAGATGCAAAAGCAACAGCTAAAGGGAATTTTGAAAAAGGGAAGTTGATTGTTCTTGTTGATGAAGGATCTGCTTCTGCAAGTGAGATTGTGTCAGGGGCTATTCAGGACTGGGATCGTGGTCTGATTGTCGGACGAAGAACCTTTGGGAAAGGGTTAGTACAAAAACCTATTCCGCTACCTGACGGATCTATGATCAGACTGACCGTTTCGCGTTATTATACTCCAACAGGCCGTAGTATTCAGAAGCCTTACGAACAAGGCAAGCAAGAGGAATACAAACATGATCTGATCGACCGTTATAATCGGGGTGAACTAATGAGCGCTGATAGCATTCATTTCCCGGATTCCATGAAATATAATACTTTGGTAAAAAAACGTATTGTTTATGGTGGTGGAGGTATTATGCCGGATGTATTTGTCCCGGTTGATACGACGCGCTATACGGATTACCATCGGAAAATTGTGGCAAGCGGCCTTGTTAACCGTATTGCTATGAATTATCTGGATAAGAACAGAGAGACATTGACAAAAAAATATCCGAAATTTGCGACCTACAAGAAAAACTTCGAGGTAAGTGAAGAGGTAATGCAGGAATTGCTTGCTTTAGCCAAAGAGGAAAAGATCGAGTTTGACGAAGAAGAATATGGAAAGTCTGAAACACTTATCAAACTTCAGATAAAAGCGCTGATTGCACGTGACATGTACGACATGAGTGAATATTTCCAAATCATCAATGACGATAATCCGAGCTTTCAAAAGGCCTTACAGATCCTTTCAGAGAAAGACTCCTACCTCGTTGCTTTTGATAAATAAGAACTTTATTAATAACTAAAAATAGAACCGTCAATGAAACAAAAATTAATTGCTTTGATCCCGTTTTTCGCATTGATAATGGGATTTTCCGGCTGCGGTACAACAGCCCAAAATGACCTTATGGGAGCTTACAACATGACACAATGTAAATATGCGTATAATTCCATATCCAACATTTCCGTATCCGGAGTTAATATTACATCGGGATCGGCACTTTCACCTCTGAACTTGGCCAAACTGACAACTGTGCTTGCTGGTAATCCAAATTCAATTCCGTTGAACTTCACGGTCAACATGAATGTAACAAATCCGAATCAATCAGCTGCGTTGTTAAACAAACTTCAATATGCCGTAAGCATTGATGATATCCATTTTACGGACGGTACACTTGATCAGGCTGTAAATATTGCCGGTGGGGCAACGCAAACTATTCCGCTCACGGTAGGGGTTGATGTAGCTTCTTTGATGAAGAATAACAGTCAGAGTGCACTCTTGAATATTGTGAAGAACATAGCGGGTTTAAGCGGAGAAAAATCAACCGTATCGCTAAACCTACGTCCTACATTTAATATTGCGGGACAACCGATTACTTCACCGATCGCATTCCCTGTTAGCTTCTCCTTCGGAGGGAAATAAAAGAGTATCTATAAAACATGAACCCTGCAAAGTAATCTCAATGAGGTAATTTTGCAGGGTTCAGCGTTCTATTTTTCACCATTATTTTTCCAGACCAACACACCGGCAGGCTCAATTGTCTGTGTGCCGATCAGAACGGTTGCTTTTGCCGGTAATGGAAAAGCATAATTCTTAGAAGAATAATTGACCGCTATACCAAAGCCATCCCGGTATTCCATCCAGACACCTTCCGGCAGATTCATTACAGGAGTGCTGTTCTGCGCATAGATACGCTTTAGCACGTCCGCTTCCAGTTTTCCGTCCTGACTATCGATACCGACATAGGTTACTGTCCCCTTACCCAATTTCCGGTGAGTAATGGCAGGAGATCCTTTATAGAACTGATCAACGTGCTTTGCCCAAACCTCCGTTCCTTGTTCGGGAATCAATCCCTCGCCCCAGATAGACCAGGCATATTTTTGTCCTTCCATTTCAATATGTCCAGATTCATTCGCCGGCATAAAATCATGGAAGTCATACGCCGCTCCAATTAACGGAGCAATCTTGCCCGCCATTGGCAGTTCGTATAGCTGACTCATGCGATCTTTCAGTCCGCTACGTACAGTCAGGATAAGATGTCCGCCTTGCTTTACATAATTTGTCCAGGCCGTAATCAGAGAGTCATCAACCATTTCATAAGCGGGAGCGATTAAAACGGGATATTGCGTAAAGTCTTTCCCTTCATAAATTATATCTACAGGAGCTCCAAAACTCTTTAATGCTTTGTAATATTTCTGAATATGATTTTCTGTGCTCCAGCTATCATTAAGCTTGCGTTTTTCCAGACTCCATACATTCTCGTGAGTATAAAGGATAGCCGTTTTCCGTTCCAGATAATCGGTAGGTAAAGTAGCTTTCGGATTATATTCTTTTCTTAATTGTGCAATTTCCTGTATAAAGGTTTGAAATTCCAAACCTCCACGTGAGGGTGTAACTCCGTCTGTTCCGATAATCCCATGATGGAACTGTTCGTCTCCAAACAAAGGTTGACGAAAACGGTATGTGCAAGTAAGGTCACTTCCTCCGGCAAAAACAGACCAAAGCCATAATCTTACGGCTCCCGGATAAGGCATACTGTTGCGCGTTCCCCAGTTAACTTGTCCCGGCTGCAACTCCATCACACCGTAAACGCCGTCAAACGGACGGGTAAAGTCGTTCGCAAAAGGAATACGCATCGGATCACCAATACGAAATCCTAACTCGCCAATGCCGGGATCACCATAAACCATATAGCGCGTATAAGTATTAAAGTCCAATTGTTGGGATTGTCCGAAATGCCCGGCAGTATAATCCGGAATATAATTAGACGTGATCCATTGATCCGGACTTACGTATTTCTTCAAAACCTCAGCCTGTTCATCAATGAAAGAGGCAGATTCGTGTGCACAGAATCGTTTCCAATCTAAAAGCTGATGAGGATTCTGTCCCCAGTTAGACGGAAGAGGAAATGTAACCTGCTCAAAAGAAGTATAAACCTGACTCCAGAAAGCAGTCCCCCACGCTTTGTTCAGGGCAGAGATAGTATTGTCGTATTTATTTTTCAGAAAAGAACGAAACCGGTTTAAGGCCTCTTTATTATAATCCTGACGCACTCCCGGTTCATTATCCAACTGCCATCCCATTACGCGCTTGTCATTTCCATAGCGCTTCCCTAATTCAGCAATCATCTTCTTTGAATAATCACGATAGAACGTACTTGAGAAAGAAGCATGCTGACGTGCGCCATGATCTACTGTCGTACCATTCTCGTTTTTAATCAATATCTCCGGATGCGCACGGGTAAGCCATACCGGAGGAGTAGCTGTTGAGGTACAAAGAATAACCTTCAGATTGTATTTGGCAGCAAGAGTAATCGCTTTATCCAACCAGCTAAAATCATATCGTCCTTCCTCAGGTTCCAATTGTGTCCAGGCAAACTCACCGAAATGAGTAAATTCAAATCCCATCTCTGACATCTTCTTCAGATCCCGTTCCCACTGGTTTTCATCCCAATGTTCGGGATAATAATAAGCGCCGACAAGTGTTAAATCTTTTTTTGGAAAATATTCCCTCTTCTCTTTTGCAAACCCTGAAGGAATAAACAATAATAAGGCGAAAACCGCCATTAGTAGTTTCTGTCTCATGTTCTTTTTTATGGTTTTACTTTTTACTATAAACGATCCGTCCTTCTACGATCGTTGTATGAATCTCTATATTGTCATCAAAGATAATAATATCAGCATCTTTTCCCACTTCCAAACTTCCTTTACGATCATAAATACCCATGATGCGGGCAGGCGTTTCCGAAGCCATACGCACTGCATCAGACAGAGGAATGCCTGCTTGCTTTACCATCGTTCGTATAAGTCGGTCTGAAGTAGCAACACTACCGGCCAAAGCTGATCGGTCTGCTAATTTACAAACACCGTCTTCTATTATTACCCGACTGTCATGACTAACAGGATTTGTACAAGCCGAAGGAGCCATTGCATCGGTAATTAACATAATTTTATCTGCTCCTTTGATCGTATAGACAAGTTTCAGGATGGCAGGAGGAACATGAACTCCATCAGAAATCAGTTCTACCGTCATGTCTTTTATCAGATAAACAGATTCGATGGTTCCTTCTTTCTTGTATTCCCCTTGCTTGTGAACTCCGGTCATCGCATTATAAAAATGTGTAGCATGCGTATAACCGGCCTCCCATGCCTGGGCAACAAGCGGGTAATCAGCCACAGTATGCGCCAATGAAACAAGAATGCCTTGTTCGGACATAAACCGACCGAAGGCTAAAGCTCCGGGCAATTCAGGTGCTGCACTCCACCGTTTGATACAGGACGTGTTCCGTACTAAATCTTTATATTCCTCCACATCCGGTAGGGTAAGATACGCCGGATTTTGTCCTCCGCACATGATCTTATTCAAGTAATTCCCCTCTAAATGAAGTCCCAGAATACGTGCCCCCTGAGGTTCGTCCTGCATGATCGTTTCGCAAACATGTATTGCTTCTTTGAATACCGACAAAGGCGCTGCTGCTAAAGTGGGAAAAAGAGCAGTTGTGCCATAACGGGCATGAGCTGACGCGGCAATACGGAAAGCTTCGGGGGTAGCTTCTGTAAAGTCATGCCCTCCACCTCCGTGAATATGTGTATCTATACAGCCGGGAGCAACAAAAAGTCCCTCAGCATCTAATGTCGGCATATTGTTATCAACAAGCTGATCATCACTAATTTCAATAATTTTTTCGGATTCGAAAACTATCGACTTATTCTTGTGTATTCCTGTTGGAAGTAATAATGTGGCGTTCTTTATTTTACAACGGCTCTCGTGCGTAAAGGCTCTCATGCTATCTTGTTAGTCAAATTAAAATTCTTAACTTTAGGCAATAAAATTACGAAATACAATTCATTTACTATTACTATGGACGAAACAATCAGAATCTATTGTAAAAATAACGAAACATATACAAATGTGCCGGCCGGATCTTCATTGCTTGACATATACAATCTGGTAGGTGCTCTTTTAAAATATAAACCCATCAATGCTAAAGTAAACAACAAAGTTGAAGGGCTTACTTACCGGTGCTGGAAATCCAAAGATGTGGAATTTATGGATTATACGCATTCTTCGGGATCGCGCGCATATATTCGTTCTCTTTGTCATATTTTCTCTAAAGCGGTTTACGAAATAATCCCAAAAGCCAGCTTAAACTTAGAACATCCTGTTTCTAAAGGATATTATTCCCGGATTATAAACGGGAAAGAAATTACCGCAGAGCAGATAGAAAAGATAAAAGAGCGGATGCAGGAAATCGTTAAGGCAGATATCAAATTTAAACACAGATTTGTCCGGACTTCCGAAGCTTCGGAACTGTTTCATAGTTTAAATATGAAGGACAAAGCACGTTTGATTGAAACATCCGGTATGGCTTATACCTCGTATTACGAGTTAGATGGATACGTCGATTTCTTTTATGGATGTCTTACTCCGTCCACCGGTTATATTGAACTGTTCGATATAGTTCCTTACAATGACGGAATCCTGCTTCGCGTACCCAAACGAACGAACCCGAAGGAGTTGGAGCCAATGATCAATCAGGATAAGATGTTTGAGGTCTATAAAGAACACCTTTCTCTTCAGCGCATGGTCGGATTAAATAATGTGGGCGACCTGAACTTAGCTATTCAGAAAGGGAATACTTCCGAGATCATCAAAGTTTCTGAAGCTGTACAAGAAAAGAAAGTCGCTAAAATAGCTGAAGAAATAGCCCAACGCTTCAAAGAGGGCGTACGTATTGTGCTTATTTCAGGGCCTTCCTCTTCAGGAAAGACCACTTTCTGCAAACGACTACAAATTCAGTTGATTACGAATCTGATCCAACCTATTGCGATTTCGCTCGATGATTATTTCCTGAACAGGGAAGATACGCCGAAAGACGAAAACGGAGATTACGATTTTGAGTCTTTGTATGCGTTAGACCTTCCTTATTTTAACAGTGATCTGGAAAAGCTTCTTGCAGGAGAAAAAATAAATCTGCCGAGCTTTGATTTTAACACGGGGAAACGTATCTACAAAGGTAAAACACTCAAGCTGAAAGAAAATTCTGTTCTTGTAATAGAAGGAATCCATGCCTTGAATCCGGAACTTACGGCAATGGTTGACAACAAATGCAAATATGGAATCTATGCCTCTGCATTAACCACAATCTCGTTGGATAATCATAACTGGATACCGACAACAGACAATCGTTTGTTGCGTCGTATCATCCGCGACTACCATTTCAGAGGGTATTCCGCAAAAGATACGATTGGGCGCTGGCCGAGCGTTCGCCGGGGTGAAGAGAAATGGATATTCCCCTATCAGGAGAATGCAGACGCTATGTTTAACAGTGCAATGATTTATGAACTGGGGGCAATACGCAAGTTTGCCGAACCAATCTTGATGGAAGTACGTGAAGCTGACCCCGAAAATGCAGAAGCCTACCGTTTGCTGCGGTTTATCCGTTATTTCAATTATATCCCGGAATCTGAATTACCACGTACCTCATTACTTCGGGAATTTTTGGGAGGAGGAAGTTTTACGTATTAAGCGTTTCACGTAGCTTTCGTACAGCAGTAGTCATATGAGATTCAACGGTTTTGACGGAAATACCCAATATTTCCGCAACTTCTTTATACTTTAGATTATCCTCTCTTATAAGTTTAAATACGATCTTAATCTTTTCGGGAAGATCGTTTATTGCTTCATTTATTTCAGAAACGGCTTCTTTTGAAATCAAATCATCTTCAGGAGTCGTTTCTGTCCTAAAGAACAAATCGAATGAATAATCTTCAATGTCCATATATTCGAATTGTTTCTTCCTGCAAAAGCTGATGGCTTTATGTCTCGTAATACCATAGATATAGCTGTTGTAATTTTGCACCTCCATTAAGTTTTTACGATTATTCCAAAATGCCAGAAAAGTATCGGATAAAATCTCCTCTATATCAGCAGGAGAAGACACATAAAGGCTTATAAACCGTGTTAGCCTTTGATAGTAAGCCAGGTATAACGATTTAAGGGCAGATTGCGAGTTGCTTAAAGCAATTTCACAGATCCATTGTGTTATTTTTTCCGTATTTGCTATAGCTCAATAATAATAAAAGTCTATTAGTATAGTCGCAAATGTAAAGCATAAACCCTAATAGTTTAATCAAATTCCTACCTTATTGTTTTTAAAAATGTTGTGGTTTGTGTAAAATTTGGATATAAGAAATTTTTAAGGCGCCTGGAAACGAAAGTTGAGGCGCCTCAACATTTCCAAAACTACTTTTGAGATGAAATACACACTTATTTAATTCCGCCAAGAAGTAGAATAAATAATTTTAATTATCGGTTAGGGTTTCTATCTGCTACTTGCGACTATATATACAAGAACAAGATATAATGGAAAAAAACATAGATAAAATCATAGCCCGGATACTAAATGGAGAAGCTTCAGCAGAAGAAATACTTCAGTTTAGTGGCTGGCTGAGCGCAGATAAAAAGAATGAAGAAGAATTTCGACGTATAAGAAGCTATTGGCGTGCGGAAGTATCTCAGGAACAGGCAAACAATCCGCTCACGTCATTAGAGAAACTAAACAAACGATTAACGAAACAGCCAACGCAAAAGAGAAACCGACTTATATTGCTCTCTCTTTCTGTTGCAGCCATTTCCTTATTAATTTTCAGCCTTTCAAATTACTACTTAGCTCCTGCCGATCCTCAGGAAACAACCCATTATTATACCTATATAACGGATAATAACAGATCAGCAATTACACTCGAAGACGGAACGAAAGTATTTCTCAATAAAAATAGCCGACTTACCTACAACAATCACTACGGGAAGGAAAGCCGCAACATAGAACTTACAGGAGAAGCCTATTTTGAAGTAGCACACGACACACTGAATCCGTTCATCCTTACCATGGGAGAAAGCAGTATTCGTGTATTAGGCACGAAGTTTAATGCACAGTCACTTGAAGACGGTTCAGAAGTAACGGCAACCTTAGTAGAAGGTTCTATCCAGTTTCAAAGCGCAGATCAACAAGTCATTTTACTTCCCGACCAACAAGTCTGCTTCAACAAAGAAACAAAAAGGATTGAAATAAAAGAAGTCAACAGCTATGAACGAACACTTTGGACGAGAAGTATCATCAAATATAAAACGATCCCGTTTGCTGAACTGATCAGCAGACTAAAAGAGACATACGATACCGAGATCATCATTAAAAATGCAGTTCTAAGAGACCCGGAACTAACCGTATCTGCTTCCTTTGACGAAAACCAAAGCTTAGAAGAGATACTAAAAGTAATATCCCGGAGCGTATCTATGAAGTGGACAAAAAAGGACAACGTATATTACATCCAATAAATCTATACTATTTATGTACAATCTAAAAACAAGACGTATGAAAAAACTATCCGGTTAAAAAATACCGGCCATATACATAAAAGCATATGACCGGTCGGTCCCAAAAAGTCAACGCTTCCGTTTCGACGCGCCTAAACATTGAATCAGAAGCAATTATCAACCTTTTATCTATACAAAAATATGAAAAATGTTTCGTATTGCAGGCCTTATTGCTATAAAGGTCTAAAAAAAACACTTAAAATTATGAAGATCACAACAGTCTTGCTTTTTGTGGTACTGTTTCAGTCTCTTGCATTAGACTCATACTCGCAAGAAACAGAAGTATCAGTAAAGGCAGGTCAAATGAGACTAACAGAGCTCTTTACTCTGATTGAGCAACAAAGCGAATTCCTGTTTTTTTATGTAGATTCTGATGTAAAAGATGTTGACGTTACGCTTAACACGCGAAGTAAAAAGATAGAAGACATTCTATCGCAGGCGTTAAATGGTACAAATCTTACCTATGCAATCAATGACAGAAATGTAAATATAGTTAAACGCTTAGATATGCAACAGCAAACCAAGCGACTTACGGGTACTATTACCGATCAACGTGGTGAACCCATAATAGGAGCCAATGTCATTGTTAAAGGAACAACAAACGGTACGATAACAGACATGGATGGGCGGTTTAGCCTGAATGTTGCCCCTACGGATGTGCTTGTTGTTACCTATATCGGGTATAATAGTCAAGAAATAAATATAGATGGGCAAACGGTAATTAATATACAATTAACAGAAGATACACAAACGTTAGAAGAGGTGGTTGTGATTGGGTATGGGACGGCTCGTAAGATCGACCTGACGGGTTCAATATCCTCTTTGGGCGGTGACAAACTAAAAATGAAGAATACTCCTCAACTCTCCAGTCAATTACAAGGGCAAATGGCTGGTGTACAGATCACACGTTCCAGTGGAGATCCTACATCGGGAGCGACTATTCGCGTTCGCGGGGTCACGACGTTGTCCACCAACGATCCATTAGTAATCGTAGATGGGGTTCCGGGGAATATCAATGACGTTGCTCCTGAAGATGTGAAAGATATTCAAGTATTGAAAGATGCAGCTTCGGCAGCTATCTACGGCTCACGCGCTGCAGCAGGAGTTATCTTAGTAACTACAAAACGTGCCATGAGTAATCAATTCCATCTTTCCTACAATACCGAATATGGTATTGATGCACCAACAGCAAAACCTAAGTTTGCCAACGCAGTACAATGGATGAACGGATACAACGAATTGGCTTATAACGATGGTGCCTCTTCGCTCTATTCTGCCTATTCGGAAGATTTAATTAACAATTACGCACAGCTACGTGCTGAAGATCCAGACCGATATCCGGATACAGATTTCTTGGGGATGGGTATTAAAAGTTCCACGCACCACCAGCGGCATTCTTTTTCGCTTAGCGGAGGAACCGAAAAACTTAAAACAAATTTCAGTCTTAATTACTACAATGCTGAAGCTCTTTACGACAACAAAGACTATGAGCGTTTCAATGTACGTACTAACAACGACTATTCTATCAGTAGTTGGATTCATGCAAATGTAGATATGAACCTGCTTTATTCTAAAACAGTTAATCCTCATAATGCAGAGGGCAGTATCATGAATGATTTTATGTATCGTGCACCTATTTACAATGCTTTCTGGTCTGACGGTAATTATGCTGATGGGAAAGATGGTGATAACCCTTTTGCACTACATGATTTAGGAGGCTCAACGAAGGGGCAAAACTATCGTGTGGGCGGAAAAATCCAGTTAGATCTTACTCCAATAGAAGGACTTACCTTCACGGCGATAGCATCTCCTCAGTTTACTTCTTACAAAGAAAAAGATCATAAAAAGAAATATGAAGT
>NZ_JAQWCQ010000038.1 GCF_028705895.1 Massilibacteroides sp.
GCCATGAAAATGAAAAGGCATACCGTACCATTTAAACTGGATAGTAGAAATTAGGTGTAGTGTCTAAACAAAAACAAAAGACACTGAAAATCATTCGTTTTCGAAAATAAACCGTCAAAGTCAGGAGGCTCTTCGGCAAACCAGTTTAAGCTCTTCGGCAAACTAAACCAAGCTCTTTTAAATTGTGCTGCAAAGAAGTTTTTTTTAGATTATCCTTTTATTCGCGAAGAAATTCAGAAGGAGATTTTCCGTATTGTTTTAAGAAACTGGTTGAAAAATAGGAGGGGGAAGAAAAACCACATTTGAATGCAATTTCGTTTATCCTCGTTTCACCGTCCTTCATCAAACGTACTGCTTTTTTTAATCGGGCTATTTTTATAAATTCAACGGGAGAAATTCCTGAAATACCTTTTACTTTTCTGTATAGTCCTGACGTACTCATCCCCAGTTCAGACGCGAGCATTTCTACTCCAAGTTTTTCACTTGCAATGTTTTCTTCAATGCAATCAGTTAGTTTTTTTAAAAATAGATCATCTGCAGGTGAAGTTGAAAGACTGGCTGCTTCCGTTAATGGTTTTTCTTTATAAGCTTTGTTGAGTAAGATCCTGTTTTTTATGAGGTTCTTTGTCTGAGCGATCAACAACTCTATTGAAAAAGGTTTTTCTAAATAAGCATCGGCTCCCTGATTTAATCCTTTAAGATGTGATTGCAGATTGTGTTGAGCTGTTAGTATTATAAATGGTATATGGCTGTAATTGATGTCATTCTTTACTATATTACAGAGTTCAAAGCCATCCATGTTCGGCATCATCACATCGCTGATTATCAAATCTGCGGAGTGATTGTTTAATTGATTGAGGGCATCTTTTCCATCCGCAGCCTCGATTACTGAATAATCGGAGCTTAATTCTTTGCTTATGAACATTCTCATTTCTTCCTGATCCTCGACTACTAATATAGTTGGTCTTTCAGATTCGGGACTTTTACTTTCTCTTGCGTCCGGAGAAACCGTTTTTTCTTGTACCTGCAATAGGGGTAAGGTTAAGGTAAAGCAGTTTTGCTTGTCTTCTGTCTGTGTGCAGGTCAACTTTCCCTGATGGAAATCCGTTAAAGAATGTGCAAGCGATAAACCTATACCACTGCCTTCCTGATGAATTGTCTCGTTTAACCGGTAAAAAGGAGTAAATATCTGTTCTCTTTCGCTTTCCGGAATTAAGAGACCGTCATTCACGACATCAATAGAAAATGTTTTCTCTTCCTGGTTATTTCTGATGGTTAGTGCGATTTTTTTATCAGAATATTTGATCGCGTTTGTGATCAGATTACTGATGATTTTAGAAAAGGCCTCCCTGTCAATCATCGCATACCTTGTTTTCTCGGTTCCGTTTATCGTAAATTCTTTTCCTTTTTGCTTCATTACCGGAAGAAACGGCTGAAGTATCGTTTGCAACCAAATGGAAACATCTGTTTCTGTATAATGTAATTTGAACCCTTTGCTCTCAGTTTTACGGAAATCGAGTAACTGATTGCTTAGATTTAATAATCTCTCTGTGTTTCTCTCAATGGTTTGCAAGTTCTCTTTCGTGTCTGCTGTTCCGTCGCCGGATTTGAGAATCTTTTCTAAAGGAGCTTTAATCAGAGTTAAAGGAGTTCTTATCTCATGCGTTATGAATGTGAAGAATTGGATCTTGGCATCGTATAATTCTTTTTCTTTTTTAGCTTCAAAACGTTCCCGTTTGAAACGATGCTTTTCTTCCAGTCGGCGCTTTTTATAACTATAAAAAAGAAAGACAGATAAACCGGCTAATAAAGCGTAAAGGCTGAAAGCCCATCCTGTTTGCCAGAAAGGAGGGGTAATCAGAATAGGTAATGAATATTCATTTTCCTGCCATGCTCCACTGCTGTTTGTTGATTTAACCTTGAATACATATTTGCCCGGAGAAAGATTTGCAAAAGTAACATCTTTGTTCCCGTTCATGAAAATCCATTCTTTATCAATGTTCTCCAATTTATAAGCATATCGTATGGCTTCCGGCGAGGTGTAACTTAATGCTACAAATGAAAGACTGAATGTTGCTGCGTTATAAGGTAGTGTAAGCGTTTCAACGCTTTCTGCCGGCAGAGATTTGTATTGATTGCTTTTATTGTCGGGAACGTTGACGCGTGTAATGAAAACCGGAGGAGTGAATGTGTCTTCTTTGAAACGGCTCGGGTTAAAATCAATCATGCCATTGATCGTTCCCATGTAAATTGTTCCGTCCGGAGTTTTGTAAGAGGAACTATAATTGAACTGCGTCTCGTGCAATCCGTCGGTATAAGTAAAGACGCGCATGGCATACGTTTCCGGATGAAACCGAACTAAACCATTTGCCGTAGAAAGCCAGAAAAAACCGTTTTCATCTTCTACAATCCGATAAACAATATTACTTGGTAGTCCATTTTCTGCAGTGATTTGATTGAATGACCCGGTTTTTCTGTTGAATAACGAGAGCCCGTTTACCGTGCTTATCCATATTTGTCCTTTAGAATCTTCAAAAACGGATGTCGTATTATTACTTGCAATGCTTTGTGAGTTTTGAGGATTATTGGTGTAATGATGAACCTCATCCGTTTCGCGGATATAATGAAATACTCCGTTGGATGTCGCAAACCAGATATTCCCTGTTTTATCTTCGTAAATCTGCCTTATCAATGTGTGAATGTTTTTCCAGGGCTTAAATGTATCCTTTTCGGGGTCGTAAAGGCTAACCCCTAAAGAGGTCCCTGCAAATAATTCCCCTGAGCGGGTAGCATGAAAACTAACGATGAAATCGCTTTCAAGACCTTTTTGCGTGCTCGCGCGCGTGTACCTTTTTATTATTCTGCCCGAGGTTAAGTCGATAACATCAATGCCCCGATTATATGTTCCTACCCATAACCGGTTTTCTTTTGCGAGCAATCCATGTATATTTGTGGCTGATAATGGGTGTTGGGGATTGTTATATGAATAATTTGTTATTTCTCCAGTTTTCGGGTTATACTTGTTTATCCCATTATCTTCCGTTCCGAACCAAATCATGCCATATTGATCGGGACAGATTTCCCTTACCGCATTTCCCGGCATATCAAGATGCGTTTTTCCGCCTATGAAATAGTCGAAAGGAGTGTATTGCTTGGGTAAGTAACTAACGCCACCAAAAAAAGAACCGGCCCACATACCACCTTCATTGTCTTTTGTAAGAGAATATATGGCATTATCCGAGAGAGCATATTCATTTGTTAAAGATTTTCGTAGGTTAATCAGACTTTTATCAAGCAGGTTGTAGATATACACGCCCGATTCGGATGCTATCCAGTAGGTGTGTTTATTAAAAGAACAAATGTCGCGTATTTGTGTGTCCGGAATCACATTTTCAACTTTCCGGGAATGATAGTTGAAAAATTTAAGCCCCATTTTATCCGTACCGATAAATACTCCTGCATCGGCAACCTGACAGATTACATCGATATGAGTTTGCGATGTTATTTCATCTGGTGTCAGGATAGTTGTCTTCGTAAATGAATCGGTTTGTTTATTGTATTCATATAACGTATTTCCATCACTGAACAACGGTAAACCTTCATCTGTGATAGTAATCGAACGCGGTGAAAAATACTCATTTGCGGGATAAACAGTATGACTCTTATCTATTAAACTATATCGTACGATTCGGTTATGTGTAATAAACCACAGGTTTTTGTACGCATCTTCCTTTACATGACGAAAATATTCAATATGCTCTTGTTCCGGTATAAGCTGAAACGGATGAAAAGTTTCTGTGCGATAATCATAGAAACATACTCCTTTGTTGGTGCAAATCCATATTTTATTTTCAGAATCCTCAAACAAACTGATGATGAAATCGTTCGGAATGCTGTTGTCCGAAAAGGAATTATGACGATATACTTTGAAGGTATGCCCGTCGAAACGATTTAATCCATCTTCAGTTCCAAACCACATAAACCCTCTTCTGTCCTGAATAGATGCATAAACGGTATTATGTGAAAGTCCATGTTTGTTGTTGTAATGTCTGAAATAACGGTTCTCAGCATTTCCCTTTGTCCAAAGTAAGAGTAATAACATCAATATTGACAATGGAAGCTTGAGATTCATATCGTATAACTTCTTGTGTTTTTTTTAGCAAATCTATGAATAATTATCAAAACAAATATAATGATCTGTATTGAAAACTAAAAACCTTTTGATTTCTCGTATTGTTTAATGAAAGTAGATATATTTGTATTTATATGTCTATTGTTAATGAAAAAAATATTGCCTGTGGCACTTTTGACGCTAAGCGCGAGTGTGTATTCTGCCGAAATACCGGAATCTCTTCGCGTAAAAGAATATAAGCTGAGTAATGGACTGACTGTTTGGTTGAATGAGGATCATAGCGAACCTAAAGTGTTTGGAGCTGTGGTTGTTAAGGCTGGTTCAAAAGATTGTCCCGACACTGGTATCGCGCATTATTTTGAGCATATGATGTTCAAAGGAACAGATAAAATCGGGACGGTTGATTATGAAGCGGAAAAAGTGTTATTGGATTCAATAGCTACAAAATACGATGAGTTGGCTCAGACCTCGGATCCGGAAAAAAGAGCGAAAATTCAATTAGAGATTAATCAAATAAGTGTCCGCGCTTCTGAATATGTTATTCCAAATGAGTTTGACCATTTGATTACCCGCTATGGCGGTAGTATGTTGAATGCGGGAACTTCCTATGATTTTACCGTTTATTTTAATACGTTCTCTCCTCAGTATATGATTCAGTGGGCAGAGATTAATAGCGAACGACTCGTGAATCCTGTTTTTCGTCTTTTTCAGAATGAACTGGAAACAGTTTATGAAGAGAAAAATATGTACACAGACAGGATGGGAGGACAGGCTATCGAGAAACTCACATACCGTTATTTTTACCCTCACCCATATGCTTATCCGATAGTCGGGAGCACAGAAAGTTTGAAGAATCCGCGTCTTTCTGAAATGCGTAAATTCTTTGAGGACTATTATGTTGCATCTAATATGGGATTGATTCTGAGTGGTGATTTTGACTCAAAAGAAGTACTATCTTTATTAGAGAGAACGTTCTCGAGGGTAAGGAAAGGCGAAGCTCCTGTCAGGGAAAAAGTGGTTTTACCTCCTTTTCGGGGTAAAGAGACGGAACGTATCAAGCTGTCTATCCCTTTTGTTAAAGTTCTGGCACTTGGTTTCCGGGGAGTACCTGCTAATCATCCGGATGAAGCAGCATTAAAGATTGCCGTTGGTTTACTAAATAACGAAAACGGAACGGGCTTTTTAGATAAGTTGATGGTCGAGCGGAAACTAATGGCAGCTATTGCGATGAGTGAAAGCTTAAACGAAGCCGGTATATTAGGTGTAGGGGTGGTTCCTAAGTTATTGTTTCAAACCTATAACTCAGCAACTAAATTAGTATGGCGGGAAATTGAACGTGTTAAATCCGGAGAGTTTTCGGATGAGATGTTTAATAGTCTTAAATTAGAATCCGTTCGTTCATACAATGCCAGTCTCGAAGATATCAGCTCGCGTGCGCAAACGATGATGCGACTTTATTCGCAGGGGATCTCGTGGGAAGAGTATGTGACAGACCTTGATCGTATTAATGCGCTGACAAAAGACGATGTAGTCAATGCTGCCCGTAAATACTTTACAGAAAATCATTTGTATGTTACTAAGAAGACAGGCAAATATCCCAAAGATAATCTGCCCAAACCGGATTATGAGCCGATAGCTCCTAAAAATGCGAATGCGAAATCTGATTTTGCAAAGAAAATGGAGGAAATACCGGTTCAGGAATTGTCGCCACGTTTACTTGATTTTGAAAATGATATTGAGACGGAAAAGCTATCTCCTTATGTAACCCTATATGTCAAACAGAACCCTGTTAATACAATATTTACATTTAGCTTGTCTTATAAAATAGGAACGCTTAAAGCGCCTATATTAAAGCAGGTAGCCGATTATCTTCCTTTTTTAGGAACGGAAACTCAATCGTTCAGGGAATTTAGAGAGGCTCTTCAGTCTTTTGGCGCGTCCCTTTCCTTTGAAGCGAATGACCAGACATTCACAATAAGAGTGAATGGTTTTGATGAGAAGTTTGAAAAGACATTATCTCTTGTAACCTCTTTTATGGAGACCGTAAAAGCCGATAAAAAGAATGTGAGTCAACTAAAAGATGCAGAAAAGGTGACCTTAAAATCCTTTTCTAAATCAGGAGATGATGTTGCAAAAGCGTTGCTTGAGATGGTGAAGTATGGCGAAGAATCCAAGTTCCTTAAAAAAGTATCTTTCTCTGAATTGAAAAAAATGACAGGAGAAGAGCTGGTCAAGTCTTTCAAAAAGACTCAGATGATTGCTTGTGATATTCATTATTGTGGAGCTATACCTTTAAATCGTGTTGCGACAATATTGAAAGAACATTTAGATCTGGATAAAATAAATAAAGAGTCGGCATCTCCTTATTATCGTCCGTTGATAACTTACGAAGAACCTCGTGTCTATTTTTATAATATGCCCGATGCAGGCCAAAGTATTGTGTATGCTTATGTACCCGGAGAACCGCAAGATGAATTTGGAAAAAGACATGCGGCAAAACTTTTCAGCGGTTATTTCGGAGGTGATATGTCTTCATTAATGTTTCAGGAAATCCGTGAATTCCGTTCTTTTGCTTACCGGGCGTTTGCAAAGTATATAATACCTCCTTTTGTTCATAGTGATAAACCCGGAGAATTAACAGCCAGTATGACAACTCAGTCTGATAAAACGACGGATGCTATCTCCGTACTTGACTCGTTGATCCGGAAAATGCCCGTAAAACCAGAAAAAATAGAATCTATCCGGCAGACCGTATTAAATCATGCAAATAATAATTATCCCTCGTTTCGTGAAATATCGGAAAAGATTGCCCAGTATCGTATGGAAGGCTATGATGTAGATCCGAACTATTTGTTTATCAATAATCTCTATAATTTGGATATGGATGATATCATACGCTTTTACGAAAATAACATTGCCGACCGTCCTGTCGTTTACATGGTAGTAGGTAACTCAAGAAAGATAGATATGAATGAATTGGCTAAATTTGGAGAAGTGATACATATCCGTAAAAAAGATATTATAAAATAAGAATGAGAGTGTTTTCTTTCATACACTCTCATTCTTTACTGTTTTATCAGCTTATTTTCCTAAAGTCTTGGAACGAGCAATTCCCATTTCCAGACCCCGTAATTCTGCTAATCCGCGCAAACGTCCGATACAAGAATAGCCCGGATTGGTTTTCTTCTTAAGATCGTCTATCATCTGATGTCCATGATCCGGACGCATAGCGATTGATTTACCACGTCTTTGTTGGAGTTCGAATAAGGCTTTCATTACGCCGTACATGTCAACGTCTCCTTCTAAATGGTTTGCTTCGTAGAAATTACCTTCTTCATCGCGTTGCGTACTACGGAAATGAACAAAGTCAATACGGTCTCCAAAACGTTCCATCATACCTGCCAGATCATTGTCGCTACGCACTCCGAAAGAGCCTGTACACAGACAGAGTCCGTTACTTTCGTTCGGTACTTCTTTGATCAGACTAAGGAAGTCTTGTTCCGTACTTAATACTCTCGGAAGTCCGAGAATAGAATAGGGGGGATCATCCGGGTGTATAACCAATCTGACATTTGCCTCGTCAGCTACCGGTGCTATTTCGCGCAGGAAGTAAATCAGATTAGAACGTAATTTTTCTTTATCAATATCTTTATATCTTTCTAATTCAGCACGGAATTGTTCAATCGTGAAACTTTCTTCAGATCCCGGTAATCCGGCAATCATATTACGCGTTAGCGTATGTTTTTCTTCCTCGCTCATAGATTCAAAACGAGCACGAGCTTTAGCTTTGTCTTCTTCTGAGTATTCCTGTGCAGCAGCGGGACGTTGTAAAATGAACAGATCGAATGCCATAAAGGCTGCACGTTCAAAACGCAACGCTTTAGAACCGTCAGGAAGCGTGTAAGCCAGGTCTGTACGCGTCCAATCCAATACCGGCATGAAGTTGTAAGTAACTACATAAATACCGCAAGAACCCAGATTACGGATAGATTGTTTATAATTCTCAATATATTTCCGGAAGTTACCCGTTTGTGTTTTTATATGTTCGTGTACAGGAACGCTTTCAACAACGCTCCATTTTAGTCCGACAGCTTCGATCATTTCTTTTCTTTTTCTGATCTCTTCCAATGACCAGACTTCTCCGTTAGGAATATGATGTAATGCGGTTACGATCCCTGTTGCTCCCGCCTGTCGGATGTCCCAAAGGCTGACAGGGTCGTTCGGACCATACCATCTCCAAGTTTGTTCACATAAATACATAATCTTTATTTTAAAATGTTCATATTAGATTGAAAAGGCATCAAATCCACCATCAACAGGAATCACTGTACCGGTCACAAAAGCTGATGCATCACTTGCCAACCATTGTAAGGTTCCTAATAATTCTTCCGGTTTACCGAGTCGTCCGAAAGGCGTATGCGCTAAAACAGTCTGACATCTTGGTGATGGCGTTCCATCCGGATTCGTCATTAACGCACGATTTTGCTCTGTCAGGAAAAATCCCGGAGCCATAGCATTTACCCTCAATCCTTCACCAAATTTAATAGCAAGTTCTCCTGCCATATATTGCGTAAAATTACTTACTGCTGCTTTTGCGCAACCATAGCCTACGACTCTGGTCAACGGTCTTAATGCCGATTCCGATGAAATATTAATGATACTTCCTTTTTTCTGTTGTACCATTACATCAGCAAAGACCATAGTAGGCAATACAGTTCCAAACAGGTTAAGGTCAACTACCGCACGGAAAGCCTCAATATTCAGATCGAAAATAGTCTTATCGGGCGGAATCGTAGCTCCTGCCTGATTTCCTCCTGCCAAATTCACCAATACATCTATCCTTCCGTATGTTTTGAGAATTGCAGCTTTATTTTCTTCTAACACTTCTTTTTTCAGCACATCTGTCAGTAGGAATAATGCTTTTCCTCCTTCTTTAATAATCTCGTTCATCAAAGCATTTCCTTTGACTGAATCACGGTCAAGAATAATAACAATGGCTCCTTCTTTTGCTAAATGTTTAGCCATACATGCCCCCAGGATACCGCATCCACCGGTCAATAAAATGACTTTTCCTTCTACACTGAATAGTTCGTTCATGATATTAAATATAATTATTATAGTATTGAATATTTTCTTTCATTAAAATATCGATAGGCATATGGTTGATCAGTTCGTTTTTCTCTTTTAGTACTAAATGACGGAACAATGCTTTTATACAATTCAGACCTTGTACCTCCGGTCGCTGAGCAATCAGGTGTGTTACTCGTCCGTTTTTCAGATAATGTATATTTTTATCTATCGCATCATATCCGACAAGCCTGAATTCTTTCTTTGTTTCATTGTTTTCCAAATAATCACCGATCAGATAGGCTTTTGAGTTAAAGATGATACCCATGTTTACTTCCGGATATTTTTGCATGAATTCATCGACTATTTCTTTGTTCTTGCCATCATCTCCGGCATGAATATGCACATGATGGATTCTTCCCTGATAGTTTTTTTCTGATAAATAAGTGCGGAATCCTTCTTCACGTATCTGCACCTGAGTACTGATTTGATTGCCGATACGAGAGAATTTAAAAACAACAATATCGTCATTGGCTTTTAATTGATTATATATTAATCTGCCGGCAATATAACCCGAATCAAACGAAGGCGTACCGTAATATGCTACAGCATGTGTTCCTTCTATGTAGGCATCAATCAAAACATAAGGAATTTCTTTTTCATCTAATACCTTCGTAAGGTTTAAAACTCCTTCTTTAAAAAGAGTGGCAATCACTACTCCCTGACAATCTGAATTTTCTATTTGCGGAATCAATTCGTCAAAACTGTTCTTGTCGTACTGATCAAAGTACAATCGTCTTACTTTAACATTATAACTGAATAAATCATTTTCTGCAGCTTCTATCCCCATACATAGTTGTTCCCAGTAAGCTCCTGTGTGAACTATGGGGGTGACGGTTATAAAATGATATTGTTTTTTTAAAGCTAATGAACGCGCGATAAGGTTGGGATGATAATCTATTTCTTTTAAAACCTTTTCAACCTTTTCCCGCGCTTCTGTGGATACTTTTCCACGTTTATGAAGAATACGATCTACAGTTCCTGTAGAAACTCCGGACAACTCGGCAATATCTTTTATTCTATAATTCTTTTTCATATAGGATGCATGATTGTTTCTTTATATGTGTACGAACACAAAACAAATATAGACTAAATAAATAACTACTCAAATAGTTGATGATAAATATTCTTTTTTGTTTGTTCTATACTCTTTATTTTTTGCAGACAGATCGGTCTTAAAAAAATATCCCTGTGTTTTCTCTTTTGAAGGCAATCAAAAGAAAAAACACAGAGATACCTTAAATAAACTATGAGCCTGTTTAAATTTTTATAGGATATTTCTTGAGGGTTTGTTTCGGTCTTCTTTCATCTTCTTTTTTGCTTATCTGCATCTCCGCATTCAATCACATAGCCCGCTATGCTCATTCATGCGGATATACAACTAAACAAAAAATAAATCGAAATAAGCCACGAATAAAAATTTAAACAGGCTCTATATTTTGAGAAAAAACTTAAAAAGTTTCTTCTATTTCTTTTGGTTGATTAGGCACGTTTAATGCACGGTAAACAACTAAGTACATTGTGAAACAAAGTGGATAGGCTACAAATATACCTACTATCAGAAGAATGAATCCAACTATCATTATTCCAATCATTGCCAGTAATAACAGGAATAGAGGCATTCCTTGATTTTTTGTTATTTCCCAACTGCGTTGCAGAGATTCAATAGCTCCGCAGTCTTCATCCACAATGTAAGCTGCGTAGAATTGAAGGCGGATTCCTAAATAGATACCTGGAATTATAAATAAAAGAGTTCCTATAGTAGCTATGATTGAATAAATAATAGAAGCCAGAATGTATTTTAATACTTTACGGCTTTCTTGTCCATAAGCTGAAAACTGAGGTTCTTCTCCATCGAGTGCCTGAAAAATATTTCGGAAATAACCCAAGGAAAATATGCTACCTAATATTAAGACTATTATATTTATGATAATACTGAGCGTTATTGAGTTGCCTGCCAGTATTCCTAACGTAAAAGTGATAATATTAAATCCGATAAATAGCCCGGCCAATACCCATATATTTGCCTTAACTACTTCCCATGACTTTAAAAAGGTTTCTTTAATGCTAAAAGTAGGATTCATAAACAAATGATTTTTAAGTTAAAAATTGATATGCAAACATACGATATTTTTTTATTATACTATTAAAATCAATATATTTTTCAGAGTAAATGTGTTGAGAAACTATTTATTCGTTCTCTGTTTTGTCTGATTCTTATGTCAAAATATTGTTTTTGGGGATTGTTTGTTGTCAATGAAAATTACGCATAGAATGAAAAAAAAAATATAAAGGATATTTTTCCAAAAATATCCTTTATAATTGGAAAAATAACCTTTATATTTTTGTGCTTATTTTTCGCTTGATTTTCAACATTGAAAAAAACGTCGGTTGACGGAGATAAATTAGTATATATTTAACCTGATCTACGGGGCTGTTATTCATTCTGTCTTGTTTTAACTTTTGGAAAATGTCTATCTTTGTCTGGCAATAGATGAAAAAATGGCAAAAAGAAAATTAAAGAAGAAAAATACAAAGAAATCCGGAAAGTCCTTTTGGGGAAGTATAAAACGTTTTATTGCGATTGTTTCTGTATCGCTTGTGTGTATTGTTGGAGGTATATTCTTGTATCTGAATTATGTACCTGAAGATAGAGCGAAAAATGTTGTTGATACGGTAATAAAGAAACTGCCGGAGATAATCGAATCTCAGCAGGCGGAGGTAAAACTGAAAAAAGAAGACTTACCCACCGGCGCTGAAATACCAGTCCTTAAGAATGGTAATAAAGAACAGCTTATTAAGCATGAAGGGTATTCGGTTTCTTATAATCCGGATTTTAAGATTCCGAACTGGGTGGCGTATGTATTGACTGAGGATAAAGTAAATAACGCAAAAGTAAAACGACATAATAAGTTTGTGCCTGATCCTGAAGTTAAGGGGGCAACTGCTTTAAATGAGGATTATTCGAAGACGGGCTATGACCGCGGACATATGGTTCCTGCAGGAGATATGAAATGGTCAGAGAAAGTTATGAGAGAAACTTTCTATTTCAGTAATATTTGTCCGCAAGACAGAGGGTTGAACGGTGGTGTCTGGAATGATTTGGAGATGACTGTTCGTGTTTGGGCGAAAGAGAAGGGAGTGATCTATATCGTTACGGGGCCGGTTATTGAGAAAGACCTGAAGCGACTCGGAGGAAACAGGGTTGGAGTTCCTCGTTTATTTTATAAAGTAGTCTGTGATCCGGAAAAAGCTCAGGCTATTGGTTTTCTGTTTGAGAACAGGGACTATAAACAAACTTCGCCACGTGATCAGGCAGTGTCTGTGGATCGGATAGAAGAGGTGACGGGTATCGACTTCTTCCCGCAACTTCCCGATAAGATCGAGAAAGAAATGGAAGCGAAAGTAAATCTCAATCATTGGTCGTTCTTCCGTTGATATCTTGAGAAAAGAAAGGGCATCCAATCACAATCGGACGCCCTTCTCAAGATTCATCAAGTGGTATTTATTTCTCTTTGGTGTAAGAGAAATAATCAATGTCTATATATCCTCCTGTGGAAGAAGTGGCATAATTAAACAACGCAAACCGTGTTCCCATAAATAGTCTCTTGTAATCGAAACGCATTTTAAAAGGCTCCCCAATGCTTTTCCAGTTTATATTGTCATAACTATAGAAAAAAGTTGCAATATCTTTACCCAGATTAAAGTCTGCATCAATTCTCAGGTAGATGAGATCTTTATCTATTGTAACTCGTTCTGTCTCTTTAGCATTTACATTTAAAACTTCTTTTAATTCTTCGCTCAGGTCAACCACATTTGTGGCAAAAGCCAGATAGCTCTGATCCTTTTCTTTGTGGATTTCGAGAATAGCTGAATGTCCGTTAAACGCAGCAAAACCTGCAATATCCCCCTCATTCATATGTGAAATAACAAGAGCTATTGTGCCGCTGCATTTCGGTCCTTCCATACGTTGAGAAATCGTATTAGGTGCCAGATAAAGATTATTGACTACGCGAGCCGTTTTAAGACGTAAATATCCCGGGCGTTCGGTTAACGACCATGCCGGATTGATCGGATTATGATTCCATTGCCAATTCAGTTTTAACGTGTCCGAAGAGAAATCGTCGCTCTCAACCAAACGCCTGCCTGTATCATAGGTCGGGAAAGGTGTTATTCCCTCATCAGGTACTTTTCCGTCTTTGTCGCCCAACATAGGCCACCCGTTTTCCCATCTGACCGGCATAAGCAACGGAACGCGCCCTACCGCATCCCTGTCCTGAAAAATCAGTCCGTACCAGTTTCCGTATTTATCATCAATTATACATCCTTGTCCCACATAAGGAAATCCCGCGAAATTATCTTCTAAGATTACCTTTTTCTCATAGGGTCCGGTTATCTTATCCGCACGATAACAGAGTTGGCGGCGTTTGCCATTCTGTGGCCAGGATATCATTAACAGATAGTATTTGCCATTATATTTAATCGCCTGACTTCCCTCAAGAAGACCTGTCTCGCTTGCGTCGCGTTCAAAGATTTTCATGTTTACACCTCCCTCTTTCACATCCGACAAATCTTCTCTCAGTTCCCGAAGTTCTCCCGTTCCATAATATACATACACTTTCCCGTCATCATCAAAAAATAAGGAATTGTCATGAAAATGCGGCATACGTGAAACAAGCTCCCACTTTCCTTCAGGATTCGTTGTCGAATACAGATAAGACCTGAATGGTTGATCATTGGGAGAGAACATGACATAATACTTACCCTTATGAAAACGAATAGAAGAAGCCCATTGTCCCCGTCCATATACTGTTCCGTTGAGCAAATCATATTTGGAATTATCATTAAGCGTATCAAACACATAGCTTACTATCTCCCAATGAGCAAGATCTTTGGATTTCATGATCGGAGCGCCCGGCATGAGATGCATAGTGGTACTGATCAGATAGTAGTCATCCCCATTGCGGGTAACAGACAGATCGGGAACATCAGCCCACATCATCGGATTAGTATAGCGAGTTTGGTTCTCCTGACTGTTTATTCCGCTTGTGAAGAACAGAATACCAAGAAGTAAAAGGATTTTTTTCATCTTCATTTAATTATGATGTTTCATGTCTAGTTTAATTTTCATAAGAGCATCTAATTCATGAACAGGTCTTTCAATATCGTAAGGGATAGGCAGCCCGGAGAATGTCTGGAAATAAAGCAGACAAGCATCTTTCCACCATACTGCATCTTTTGCCTGTATCTTCAATCTTGATTGAACATGCTTAAAACGATGCTCATCTACAAGTCCTTCTGTTTTATCCCAGATTTTCTGGAAATCACGAACTTGTTGCACACCCGAATCATATTTGTAGCACAGATTATCCCACAATGTTTTTCCGTTTTTCATTTTATACGTCCACGGAAGATGATGAAACCATAATAAGAATGCCTCAGGACAGGTTTCTAACTGATTAAATTCTTCCCGCAAAGGAGAAAAATATTGCGAAACCGCATTGCTTCCTGAAGTAGTTCTGTCAAATCCGATGCCTTGCTTATCCGCCTGATGATAATAGGAAGGAAGCCAGTCCGGGCGCGCTCCGGGAATAGCAGTCCAAGGTTCCGGACCGTAATGATGCCCCCACGCAAAAATATGATGTAGTCCTAATGGCATCATATAATCTACGACAGCTTCATGAGACTGGAGCATCATTTCTTTTACCGGGTTAAGAAACTCGGGATTATCAGAAAAGGTCATTTTAATCCATTCTTCCGCGATTTCTCCGGAAGAGATCGTATTTTTCCAAGCCATTCTCCCGAAAGTGTACCAGTTCGATTGTGCGAAATAATGACCACACCAGTTTTCGTCTTCACCAATATTGGCAACTCCGGCTATTGCGGTGAGCGGCTGTTTGAATAGTGTTCCGTCAGTCGTTTTGGCCACAGTAGAACCGGCACCATTGCAATAGGTCTCGCTGTTAAGAAACTCTTCCCATTGGGTGGCAAGAAATACAAGATGATTTGAAAAGCCCAGATATTCCTGCGTTATCTGTAGTTCCGGCATAACAGCTGTCTTTTGCATAGCACCGAACAAAGGACTGAATGGTTCTCTCGGCTGAAAATCTATGGGACCGTTTTTTACCTGAATGATAACATTATCCCGGAACTGACCATCTAATGGAAGGAATTCACTATAGGCTTGTTTCGCCCTGTCCTCATTTGATGGATTGTAAACAAATGCACGCCACATCACGATTCCATCGTGCGATTTCAGTGCATCGGCCAACATATTTGCTCCGTCAGCATGTGTTCTTCCGAAATCCTGAGGGCCGGGTAAACCTTCTGAGTTAGCTTTTACTAAAAAACCTCCGAAATCAGGTATCCGTTTATAAATCTCATTGACTTTCTCTTTCCACCATTGTGAGACGTTAGCGTCTAAGGGGTCAGAAGTAGAAAGTCCACCTAAAACAGCCGGTGAAGAAAAATTGACGGAAAGAAATACTTTGATATGATAAGGACGTAGTTCATCTGCAATAACCTTTACTTTATTCAGCATGTCCGTATTAAGAACCTCTACAGGAGCATTGACATTATTCAATACCGTGGCATTAATTCCGATTGAAGCATTCAGTCGCCCATACTCTTTATAACGTGGAGAAACCACTGCCGGTAGCTGATCCCATCTCCAGATGGAATAACCCGCATAACCGCGTTCGACAGTTCTGTCTAAATTATCCCAGTGATTGAGTATGCGTATATCATAATCGGGAGACTCTTCAATCTTTATATCAGTACAGTTTCCTCCTGTCGCTTGTAGGCGAAGCAGATGATAAGCTCCGTATAATATACCTTGCTCTTCTGACGCTTTAATCTCTATCCCGGAAGGATTTCCTGTAATTCTGTATCCGTCACACCCTAATGTCCGAATACTCTTTTCTTTAGTCAGTAAAAGTTTTACCGGTTGTCCCATCCATTGCGTTCTTAATTCATGGATCGCTATAGTTAAAGTCGGACTATTCTTATTGCATGTCACCTTAGCATCTGCATTCGTGCTTAATCGCAGCCATGCCGGATCGTAATCTTTTTCTTCTGATTGCGAAACCGCTATTTGTCCATAGCTGATGGTTATTGCTAAGCAACATAATACTATTCTTACTATCCTTTTCATTCTTTTTCGTTTTTCTGCATAGGCGATAGTTTTTTCCCTTCGATCGTTTTAATCGATCCGTCGGGATTGTATGTTAACTCTACTACTTTCAGACTTCGTAACCAGGTTTTACCTTCTGAAGGTACACAATCATGATGGAATAAATACCATTTCCCTTTAAATTCCACAATAGAATGATGTGTAGTCCAACCGACTACCGGAGTTAAAATTACACCCTGATAAATAAAAGGCCCATAGGGATTATCACCAATGGCATAACAAAGCAGGTGGGTGTCTCCTGTTGAATACGAATAATAATATTTCCCGTTATATTTATGAATCCAGGAAGCCTCAAAAAAACGTCTTTCATTATCACCCGCTTTTAACGGATTTCCTTCTTTATCTAAAATAACAACGTCTTTGGGCTCTTCTGCAAATTCCAACATATTATCGCTGAGGCGAACTATCTTTCCGCATAAAGCCGGTTCATTGTCTGCCGGAAATGCCGCGCATTCTAACGCCTTATTATTACGATAACGTTGTAATTGTCCACCCCATAAGCCCCCGAAATACATATAATACACTCCGTCCTCTTCCAGAATGCAAGGATCAATACTGTAGCTTCCTTTAATTGGATTTTCTTCCGGAACAAAAGGCCCTTCGGGACTGTCGCTTATCGCTACACCGATGCGGAATATATCGTTCTTATCTTTTAACGGAAAATACATATAATACATTCCATTCTTACAGGCCACATCGTTGTCCCAGAGTTGACGGCCGGCCCAAGAGATATCTTTTACGTCCAAAACAATTCCGTGATCAGTCACTTCACCGTTAATATCTTCCATAGAGAATACATGGTAGTCTTTCATGTTGAAATGATCTCCGTTGTCATTTTCTTCAATACCGCTTTCCCAGTCGTGCGATGGATAAATATACAATTTGCCATTGAATACATGCACTGCCGGGTCTGCCATATAATCACCCGGTACTAAATATCTTGGTGTCTTTGTTTCCATTTTAAAATTTTATTGTTTTGCTTCATTAATAATCATTTGCACTACCGGCTTTTCCTGATTATCCCGGTCGAATAGTAAGGGATAATCTTTCCGTCCACGAACAGGAAAATCATTCTTCCATGAATCCTGATCAGTGATGCCCCACATCGTAACGCGTGATATTTTATCGGCGTGCTTAATAAATAATCTGAAAAAACTCAACATCCTTGCATTCCACGCTTCCTGAATTGAAGCAGGTACACCTTCTGTGTATGGATTTAATTCTTTCTGATAATCAAAGTTTGCACTCAGATCAGCACCAATACCTGCCTTTGGAAAAGGAAGTATCGAGAGATCAAACTCCGTAACCATTACATTCACGCCTTCTTTATTGTAGGCAAGAATTGTTTCTTCATATTCTTCTAAAGTAGGACTGTCCATTCCCAAATGTCCTTGCATACCGATTGCATCAATACGTATTCCTCTCTCTTTCAGCGTACGTATCAGTCGGGTTACTGTTTCACGTCTGCCGGGATACCACTCATTGTAATCGTTGTAATATAGTTCTGCATCCGGATCAGCTTCCTGTGCATATTGAAAAGCTAAAGGTATAAATTCCTCACCCAGTATTTCGTAGAATTTACTTTTTCGGTACGAACCATCTTCGAGTATCGCTTCATTAACCACATCCCAACCTTTAATGCGACCTTTATAACGACCGACAATCGTGTTTATATGTGTCTTCATTCTTTCTTTAAGAACGTCTGCCGAAACGTTCTCACCATTCTCATCAACACAAAACCAGGGAGATAACTGACTATGCCAGATCAATGCATGACCGATAATAAACATATCTTGTTTTTCACCTAAGTCAACAAATTGATCCGACAGCGTAAAATTGAACTGATCTTCTAAAGGATGTATGACTTCACTTTTCATGCAGTTCTCTGCTACAATTGAATTAAAATGCGTAGCAAGAATACGTAGCCCGGCAGTATCTTTTCCGGAAATCTCTCCGGTATTAAGCGCTGCCCCTATCAAAAACTTATTTTTGAAGGCTTCTTTCAAAGTAGGCTTTTCCTTTGATTCCGTATTTGAACAAGCTATTAATATGATGGCGATTCCTGTGATAAATAATAAATAAAAATGTTTTCTCACGATCTCTTCTTATTTTGTGTTTATACTTCTTCGTTCAGCTAATTCTGCTTGTATCTTTTCATTCTTTTGTTTACTGATAGGGTAGAAGAAAAGCGCGATAACTCCTATCATAAATGTAGCCGCAGGAATGATGCCTGAAGTGAGCTTTATACCTGCAATAGCCGAAGGAGATTGAACGGTATTGGCTACAAATCCAAATGAATCGATAATGGCTCCGCAGATAGCACCACCCAACCCGAGTCCTGTTTTTAAAGCAAATACAATACCCGCAAACACAAATCCTGTTGCGCGGCGACTGTTTAACCATTCAGAATGATCGGCAACATCTCCCATCATTGCCCAGAGTAGAGGTACAGTAGGGGCGTATGCCAGACTTTTTAATATGTTGAGCATAAAGAGACCTTCGATATTGCTCGGCGAAGCCCAGAAAAACATTCCAGTGAACAAAGCCGTCAATGCAAGGCAAATAACAAACACGTTCCGCTTTCCAAATAAACCAGACAGAAAACCGGATAATAAAATCACTCCTATTAATTGGATCAGCGAGCCTACCATATTAAAAAGACTGAAACCAACTCCAAAAACATTTTCAGCACTATATACAATCAATCCAAAAGCATCTAAGATGTTTCCCCAGAAACCTAAATTGCCCGGATCGCCTGTCAGACCGACTTTCTGAAGGAAAACAAACAAAGCTTCCTTATCAACTACATAATTAAAATAATAAGACATACTGCTTCCCCACATAGCCAAAGTGGTGAACAGGAAAAGAGTCAGAACAAACATTGCTTTCCATGGCCGACTGGACAGTATGTCTTTGAAATCTTGCTTGATAGAGGTCTTCTGATTAGGAGGGGGAGCTATGCGTTCTTTGGTAGAAAAGAAGGTGATAACCATTAAAACAACGCCAACTGCAGCAAAAAGAACGATGGTCCATAACCACCCTGAGGAGGAGTTTGCACTACCTCCGAATTTTGTAACTAAGGGTAGTGTTAGTCCCTGAACTATAAAGGTGGCGATGGTTGCCGTAACAAACCGAACAGAGGCAATGCTTGTTCGTTCTTTTATGTCGCTTGTCATAACTCCCCCAAGTGAAGCATAAGGGGTATTGTTGAAAGAATATATTGTCATTAACAGGGTATAAGTTACTCCGGCATAAATAATCTTTCCCCGTTCTCCGAGATCAGGAGTTGTAAATGCCAAAACAAAAAATACAGCAAACGGCAAAGCTGTCCACAACAGCCAGGGACGGTATTTACCCCATTTTGTATTGGTTCTGTCCGATAAAATTCCAACCAAAGGATCAACAAAAGCATCAAAGAAGCGGGCAAACAACAGGATCATTCCTGCGGCCGTAGCTTTGATTCCAAACACATCTGTATAAAAAAACAGTTGGAACATCATCATCATCTGGAAGATGAGATTCGCGGTACCGTCTCCAAGACTGTAGCCGACTTTTTCTCTCATGGAGACTTTTTGCGAAGCGTTAGTTTTCATGCTATTTTAGCTTATTAGTTTTTACGTTCTGTTTGGAATGGTGATGCCGGCAATCCGGATTTGTTTTTAAGATTTGCTCCTTCCGGATTGTCTCCCCAGGCATAACGAACTTTTACGGGGTTTTTGATCGCTTCATTCCATACGATTACTTTATTCTTTTCAACTCTGGCTTCTGCCCATTGGTAGTTACCGTCTTTTCCGGCAATAGCAAATCCCTTTACTTCATCTGCAGGAAACAGATCATCAGTTCCTTTTTGAAAAGAAAGAATTATTTTGTCTCCTTCAATTTGCATGGATTCATAAACAGGGCCATCTGCAATAATAGTCTTGTCATCGTAGGCAATTCGTTGTGCTTGCAGGGATAAGCGTCTGCCTATATCTTTCTTATTTAATGGATGTATATCATTCCATTCGCCAATATCTATTGCAACAGCCAGTCCTGTATTGGGCGTATCTTGCACTACGCTTCTTTGAGACTCCCTGAGTTGCGCCCAATTGCTTTCGGATGGATTTGTTGTGACCTTCATAAAGTTGGGTAATTGGACAACAATAAAAGGTATGTCTCTATCTCCCAGAAAAGATCTCCAATCCTGAATCAATGCAGATAACAGATCATAATATTCGAATGGCTGTCCCGTATTACTCTCTCCCTGATACCATAAGATACCTTTAAAAGCAAGATTTTGTAAAGGTGCAATCATGCCGTTAAAAAATCCCGTAGGTCGTTGTTGATAAGTTCCTACGCTTTGTAATGCCGGCATCCGGACGCCTGTCTTATATTTCCATTCTTTCTCCAGATTAATTTCGTTATCCTCAAATACTAATTTATAAGGCTTCTCATCTACAAATTGAGGAAATCCGCTATAGCTGATCAAACGAACAGTGATATTATTTTTCCCTTCTTTCAGTAAACCGGAAGGTATGGAGTAGATTCGTGGTGGATATTGATAAGCAACAGCGCCTACAAAAACACCATTCACGAAAACCGAATCGGCATCAACAATACATCCTAAACGAATAATTGCTTCTTTCCCCGCCAAATCAGCAGAAAGATCGATGTCTTTTCTGAACCATATTGAACCATTCACAAAACCCGATTTGTCTTGCCCCCATGATTTATTGTTCAGATCAGTTATCGACCATGAACTATCGTCGTATTCAGGACTATACCATTTAATATCCTCCAGTAACCCACAATCGTTTTTGCATAAGATAGAATTCCATATTGTGCGTCTTTCTATATCAAGATTTTGGGTATGTTCAATATATGAATCGATACGATGCATATCACGATCATGTAAATAATGTGGAAACGGCTTCAGACTTTTTTCACTGATCCAGGACTCGATAGGAGAACCTCCCACAGACGAATTGATAATTCCGATCGGGACAGTAATTTTTTCATATAAATCTTTTGCGAAAAAATAACATGTAGCAGAGTAGGATAGGGCATTCTCCGGAGTCAATGATTTCCAATTTACCTCTTTTACGTCCTTCTGCGGTGTATGGTAGTTGTGGTTTATCGGCGTTTTTACGTAACGTATATTGGTGTTGGTATATTCTTTGATTTCTTCTCTATACAGATCGAGTACCCGATTGATCGGAAGTTCCATGTTGGATTGTCCGGAACAAAGCCACACATCGCCTATCAGAATATCTTTGATATGAATATCATTGATCGTCATTACATAAGGACCACCGGCTTTTACAGGCGGGATAACTATTTTCCAATCTCCGTTCTCATTGGCTGTTGTGTTATATCTCTCTTTTAAAAACTCAACCTCTATAGATTCACCACTATCTGCAGTTCCCCAGATAACGATGTTTTGTTCTCTTTGTAAAACCATCCCGTCGGAGACTAAGGCAGGTAGTTTAACCTTTGCCTCGCACAAAGAGGCGAAGCAAAGGAATAAACAAACATCTATAACTAATCTAAAAAAAATACCGCTTTTCATCTATCGTATAAGTTTTTCATTTGTATTCGTACAGTCTGACGTGAAGGATACTGAAATCGTCCACTCCTATACGCACATGACGTCCCTGATGTGTCTGATCTCCATTTAATCTGCGAAGAGGAATAAACTTCCCGGTATCATCAATTCTGATTTCATCCACAGTCCCTATTCCTGCGCGCAATCCACCATTCCACAATTGTTGTTTGTTATCGTTTCCTCCTTGGCTAATAAAGCCGTCTTCCCCTAATTCCTTAGCTTGGATATTGCTTTTTTCTCCTTTTTTATCAAACTCGATAACAAGACCGCTTCCTGCAATAAGGTATTCGTCTTTATTCAAACGGATAATTAAGCCTCCTCCTTCAGGCCATACTGAACCGTCCGTAGCACGCGGATCCCATGGCAATGTAAAGAAATGCTTGCAGGTTAACTTTAAATCGTCAAAAAAGAGGATACGTTCTTTGTTCTCCTGATCGAATAATAACCCATTCATCTTTCCTGTTCCTTGATAATCAGTCAACACAGGCATTAATTCTTTTAGTTTACTATAAGCCTGAACCAAGGGAGAACTTGATTCTACAGAACCGTTCTCAATAGAAAAAGGACTATACCCAATGGCATCATGTTCTCCAAATACATAAAAGGCCTGAACTCCATTATTATTCCCTAATCTTACTTCCGGAATAAACAGCGGGTTATTCTGTAAATGATATTGTTTTACCCAATCAGAAAATCCTTTATCGTACAGATCCGGAGCTAAAAAGTCAATACTTGGTGCACCGCAGTTCCATACATCAATCAGGTGAGCTAAAGGACCGGCCGAAGGATATTCTCCGGGTTGTCGATTTCGGCTGTTCATTGCTGCATTCACATATAGCGGGAGGTTATGTATTGAACGTGCTGTTTGCGCTAATTGCTCTATATATAGCGCGTAATTCCACGCCATAAAAATTTCGTCCGTATATAAATCCTCTCCGAATATTTCCTGCCACGTACCTTTTGTTTTAAATTCTTGCTTTCCCCATTTCTCTATCATTTGGGGATATAATTCTTTTTTGTGTTTTGTCAGATAGTTTATCAGTGCTTCCGGCACTTGTGCATTAAACAAGGTATTGGCTACTTCTGAATAATCCCGGGCATCTTCCAGCATTCCGATCTCATTCTCAATCTGAATCATTATCACCGTATTGTCTTCTTTATCAACAGAGGAGATATGCTTCATAAATTCAGCAAAGGCTTTATTGTCAGCCTGAAATACATTCTTAGAAAAGGAACTGGCTATTTCTAACGGTTTACCTTCTTTCGTATAAGCACGAGGATATTTCTCATAATCTTTCTTGAACCATAACGGCGCATAACAACTCATTGAATTTTTCCATGCACCAAACCAAAGAAAGACTACTTTCAATTCATTTTTACGAGCTTGGTTTATTGTTTTATCTATCAAACTAAAACTAAACACACCTTCTTCAGGCTCAATCAGATCCCAATAAGCCGGAACCAGAACCGTGTTTAATCCCATCGACTGAAGTTTCGGAAATATACGTTCGATATCCTTTTCGGCAGAAGCCGACGAATTACCCAACTCGCCACCCAGAACAAGAAATGCTTTGCCATCAACAATTAATTGACTCGCACCCCCCTGCTGTTTCAAATAAGGTAATCCCCTTTGCCCGAATAACGGTATACAAAAGACCGAAAGGATTATTAGAAGTATATTTTTTTTCATGAGATTGATCAAGTAGTAGTCTATGCGATATATGTTTGTTTCGTTTTTACATCATTGTTTTATTTACTTATTAGAGTTTTTTACCGCATACATGCCGATGGTAGAACCTGTGAAACCACCAGCAGATGCGGTTGATAGAGGTTTTGCGTCGATCTTGTCGCATAACATTTTCCAGTTTCCATCACCCGGATCGTAGAAGAAATTGTACGTTAATCCGGTAGAAACGACTTTCATTTTGACAGTTTTGTTTGTTTTCACTGAGACAGAATTTGTTGTTGTTTCTTTTGCCTCATGGTTAACTGTCTGCTTTAAACCTATAATCTTTTGCCCGTTGTTTTGTCTGATAAAAAAGAAATAATGATTACCTTCATTCTTAAATAGGAGCATACCTGCTTCATCAGATTCATTTTCAGGATTAAATGTTAATTCTGTTGTACATTCGAACTTATGATGTTGCATACGTCGTGCAATATATGCCGGAGTTTTCTTCTCTGAGGCAGTAATTGTTGTTCCGTATAAGGCAAGGGAACCTGGCTTTTCTGTTAATGAATAAAGATCTGTTGCAGGGGTTCTTAATGTAAGCCATTCCATTCCAAGAACGGGATCGTTGAAATCATCTTTTCTTTCAAAATTCCCAAAAGTAACATTCGTTTCTCGTTGTACTCCCTTTCTTTTTAGTATCATGGGAACAAGGTCATCGTCCTTTGTCATATAAGGAAATCCATCATCACTCCATCTGACAGGCATGATGAACGTTTCTCGTCCCAGATTCTCAAAATCATTATCAATCGGGCGACATGCTAAGAATACAGCCCACCAATCACCCTCTTTTGTTTGAATCAGATCGGCATGTCCTGCGCAAGTAATCGGATTTGGCCGATCAGATGTTAACTGCTTTTGGGTAAGTATCGGGTTTTTGTCCCATGGTGTAAAATCTCCCATAGGAGAATCCCCGCTGAAGATAACCTCAGTATGGTTTGTTCCTGTCCCTCCTTCAGCGGCCATCAAATAATATTTTCCATTGATTTTATACATGTGTGGTCCTTCAATCCAGATTGGCTTTTCGGCTAAATTAACACCTCCGTTAACCAACATTTTCCATGGACCTACTGTCTTATCCGTATTTACGTCAAACTCACGGACTCTGATTGATCGATGACCGTCATAAAGTTCTTTTCCGTCCATACCATCGTTATTCACAATATATGCACGTCCGTCATCATCAAAAAAGAAAGACGGATCAATACCTCCAACTTTAGGAAGATAGATCGGATCAGACCAAGAGCCGAACGGATCTTGTGTTTTAACAAAGAAATTACCTGCCCCTACATTGGTCGTAATCATATAATATGTTTGATTGCGTGGATTATAGCTTATGTCGGGAGCAAATATTCCTCCGCTAACGTGTTGTCCTTCCATCTTAACTAACTGAGAAGGACGATCGAGTACGTGTCCGATTTGTTTCCAATTAACTAAATCCTTGCTATGAAAGATGGGTACTCCGGGATAATAAGTAAAGGTAGAAGTAACAAGAAAATAATCTTCTCCGTTGGTACATACGCTGGGGTCTGAATACCATCCCGGAAGTATGGGATTATAAAACTGTTCGGGTTCTGTTAATCTATTTTCGTTGTAAAAATCATCATTGCCCTTATAGGTAAAATTGTTAAAATAGGCAATTGCTCCTTTCTTTTCTATATCTGTTTTTTCTGTGTTGCTTTTATTAAAAGAACAAGCTGAAGCTATAACGATAACTCCTGACAGAAAAACGAACGGAATATTTTTTCTTCTTTTCATATTATAGTATTTGTGTATTTAGGTGAACAGAGAATTCTAAGACATCTCTTTGTTTTAGCTCCAAACAAATGTATTGATCACATGTATTGATATAGGTATGTTTATGATACCAATGTTTTCGCTGGTGAAACATATCGTTATCACTCTTGTTACAAAGTATTATGTATATGTTACAATAATAATTGTTGATATCTCTGTTATATATTCTTGGGTGTTAGATATGTAAGTGAATATAATTCATACGCTCATGTAATTAAATAATGATATTTATTTGTAGATGTCTTAGTTAAGTGATATTTTTACACTCAATGACATGAAACCACGGAACATGAGACGAAACGTTATATTGTTATTCTTAGGTCTAATAAGTATATTATTAGTTAATGCAGAACAAGGGAAACTTTTTTCTGCAGATAAAGAACTGTCGAATAGTCTTATCAATGATATTATGCAAGATCGTAATGAGGTTATCTGGATTGCAACGGAAGATGGACTTAATCGTTACGATGGATCAAAGTTTATTATTTATAGACACGATATAAGCAATCCAAAATCTATAAAAAACAATTATGTACGCATGTTGTTTGAAGATCGGAAAGGCCGTTTCTTTATTGGCTTATTGAACGGATTGCAACTTTATGACCACGCAACGGATACTTTTGAAGAAATACCACTGATAAAAAGAACCGGAACTCCGCTTAAAACCCATGCCTACTGCATGATTCAACGAAAAAATGGTGATATCTTAATTGGAACAACCGGAGAAGGAGTTTTTAAATTATCTGAAGATGACAAACTAATCGCTAAGTACTATACGGGCTTTGGTATGAGTGATTTTGTTAATTTCCTGTATGAAGATACACAAGGCAATTTATGGATTGCAACACAGGATAAAGGTCTTTTCAGGATAGGAAGCGATAATCAATTAACCAGTTTCTTTAAAAGATGCGATATCGGACTTAATAATGTTTCTAACATATGTGAAGATCACGAGGGGAATCTGTTGGTGGGAACATTAACCAGAGGACTGTTTCTTTACAATAAAAAAACAGACTCTTTTGATCTGATAACATATAAGGGAAGACAGACTCTGCCGATCAAAACGTTGTATAAGGATGAGTCGGATGATGTTTTTATTGGAACAGATGGCTTAGGGGTGAAGATTTACAAAACGAATGAACGTAAAATTATTGATACATTATTAAATGTAGCCAGCTTTAGTTTAGATAAATCGAAAGTTCATTCTATACTTAAAGATAAATCAGGAAATACCTGGATGGGGATTTTTCAAAAAGGAGCTATTTTAATTCCCACACAAACGAATAAGTTTAATTATATAGGCTATAAGTCTGTTCTCAATAATACAATAGGTACGAATTGTGTCATGTCGGTTTGTGAAGATGAGAGTAATATTTTATGGGTTGGAGTAGATAATGATGGGATTTACGGAGTTCGACTGAATGGGAGGCAGTGTGCTCATTTTGAACATTCTGAAAATCCTAAAACTGTACCTTCTACGATTATGAGTATTTTTGAGGACTCGAATAAAGACTTATGGCTTGGTTCTTACTTAAACGGAATGGGGAAACTCAATCGGCTTGCAGGTGAATACGAACGGGTAGAGGAGCTGGTTGATGATAATGGAAGTCCGGTAGAAAAAGTCTATTGCTTTGCAGAGGATTCTGAAAACCATTTATGGATCGGTACTATGGGAGCGGGGCTTTATAGAATGGATCTGAAAACCCATAAAATAACGAATTATAATAAGACGGCATCTTTTGATTATAAAGGAGAGGGGAGTACTTTAGATAATTATTATATAAACAGCCTATTGTATTCATCAGATAATAAACTTTATATCGGCACTTATGATGGTTTGTTATGCCTGGACTTAAAGACTGATAGTTATATTTCCACTTTTGGGGTTACTCAATTGTTAAGATCAAATGTTATTTTTGGTCTATATGAAGATCAACAAGGGAATATTTGGTTGGGTACGTCAGAAGGACTAAGGATGGTTGATAATGAGACTCACCAGATAACGACTTATACAATAGAGAATGGTTTGCCCAGTAATGTAATATGTGCCATTCAGGGCGATAGCTTAGATAATCTCTGGGTTAGTACGCATTATGGTATTTCCCGGTACGATAAGACATCAAACTCTTTTGTAAATTACTATGCAAGTGATGGTTTGCAGGGGAATGAATTCAGCAAGAATGTGTCTTTTACCAATAAAAACGGAACAATAATTTTCGGAGGAATAAATGGAATAACGTATTTTGATCCGAAAGAAATAAATTTCTCCAAGAAAGAACTTAATATACGGATTTCAGATTTTTATATTCATAATCAACCTTTGAGAAAGGGGATGAAATCGGGTTCGAAGACAGTTATAAATACAGCTTTGTCGGATGCAAAAGAGTTCCGGCTTTCTCATAAAGATAATTCATTCTCTATTGAATTTTCGGTGATGGAATTTAATGCCCCTGAACGAATTATATATTCATATAAATTGAATGATGATAATTGGGTAACTCTTCTTCCGGGTACGAATCGTGTTACTTTTAGTAATCTTACCCCGGATAAGTATAACTTTATAATCAAGGCAAAAGATTATAATTCGTACTCGAAAGAGAAACGTATCGCGGTTATAATTTCTCCTGCCTGGTATTTCTCACCGATTGCTAAAATTGTATATTTCTGTTTGGGTATTTTCCTGATTTATTTTGTTGTTAATTATTTCAGACAACGTTATCGTTCTCGTCAGAAAATGTTGGAACATAAGCATGCTCAGGATATTAATGAAGCTAAGTTGCAGTTTTTTATGAATATAGCTCATGAGATACGAACTCCGATGACATTAATTCTAAGCCCGTTAAAGAAGTTGATGTTGAATGATACTGATAAGGAAAGAGGGAAAAACTACGCAATCATTAATCGAAATGCCGAACGTATTCTTAATCTTATAAACCAACTGATGGATATCCGGAAGATCGATAAGGGACTTATGGATTTGAAATTTCAGGAAGTGGAAATTGTGGCTTTTCTAAAAGAATTGTGTGAGTTTTTTGAATATCAGGGAAGGATAAAACAGATCAACTTTACTTTTCATTCGGATGTTGATCAGATTTATATCTGGATCGATCCGAAAAACTTTGATAAAATCATATTGAATGTATTGTCAAATGCATTTAAATATACCCCACAAGACGGTAACATAACTCTTTTATTGGGAACATGTCAGATTGAAAATAAAGAGTTTTGCGAAATCATTATTTCTGACGATGGAATAGGCATACCTGACGATGAACTGGAGCGTATATTTGAGCGATTTTATCAGATAAGGAATAGCTATAACAGTTCTAATGTTAGTACAGGAATTGGTTTGCATCTCACCCGTTCTTTAGTCGAACTTCATCATGGAACGATCAATGCCGAAAGGAACGAGGGTTCGGGAACTCGCTTTATTATTCGGATTCCTTTAGGAGCAGATCATTTACGGGTTGAAGAAATAGAAAATAATCCCGACTTGAAACAATTACCAATAAGAGATATTGAGCCTATTGAGTCTGAGCAACAAGAAGAAGAGGTGAAAATCCGTGCGAAAAGTAAATATCGGGTGATAGTGGTGGATGATGAAGAAGAAATCCGGAAATACGTTTGCAGAGAGCTAAGTTCGGAATATCATATGCTTGAATCTTCTAATGGGGCAGAGGCGCTTGCCATGATCCTGAAGACGAAACCGGATTTGGTGATCAGTGATGTAATGATGCCCGAGATGGATGGGATTACGTTGTGTCGTAAAATAAAACAAAATGTAAATATCAACCACATTCCGATAATATTACTGACAGCTAAAGCAAAGGAAGAAGATAGTCTGGAGGGTTTAAGTACAGGTGCTGATGCCTATATTGTGAAGCCGTTTAACGTAGAAAGATTGAAGAAAACCGTAGAAAATATTATTCGGAATCGCGAACTTCTTCGTAATACGTACAAAGGGAATCAACATCAGGAAAGTCTGACGAAGAAAATTGAGCTTAAATCAGCAGACGAGAAACTTATGGAGAAAGTGATGAAGGTTATTAATACCAATATTGCTAACCCGAGACTCAGTGTGGAAATGATCTCTAATGAGGTTGGTATAAGTCGCGTACATCTGCATAGAAAACTAAAAGAACTAACCAATCAATCAACGCGTGATTTTATACGGAATATACGTTTGCGACAGGCTGCAATATTATTATCTGAAAAGAATCTTACAGTTTCAGAGGTTGCTGATGCCACCGGATTTACGAATTTGGGATATTTCTCTAATGCTTTTAAAGAATTGTATGGTGTTTCTCCGAGCTTATATATGAATGAACAAAATAAGAAAACTGATCATTGATCTACATGAAATCTGAAATCTGCCATGATGGGAAGATGGTCACTGAATCCTTTTTCATATTTATAGCCGTGATAAGTGCGCAACGGTCGTTTTCCCCTCCATGTCTTATCTTTCGTTAGCAGAAAAGAAGGCATAAATACATGAGGACTGTTTTCCTTCAAATGTTGGTGTAACGTGGAATTTACGATGATCTGATCTAATTGACTCCAGGTGTCGCGGTATTTATGACTACCTTTTGCATGATAGAAAAGGTTGAATAGAGCGGGTTCAGGATTAACTAAGAATGATAAGCTTTTATCTTGAGGAATATCATTAAAATCTCCCATAATCAATATCAGGCATGTTTCTCTTTCTTTATGTAGAGAGTCTGTCAGATGACGAAGGTGTTTTGTCGCATCTATTCTTGCCTGTTCGGATTCTTTCTCGCCGCCGTAACGGGATGGGAAATGGCAAACGAAAACATCTAAACTATCTTGCGTAATTATCCTACCGGTGACATGAAGAATATTACGTGATTTCTTTTCCGGATTGCTAAATGGAATCTGATGTTCGCAATGATAAATATACCGGAACTTATCCCGCTGATACAATAACGCGGAATTAATGCCCCGTTCATCTTTACCTGTCGTTATGCAGTACCGATAATCTTGTTTACGTAACGGAGTACGTTTTAGAAGGTGGGTTAATACGGAATCATTTTCTACTTCGCAGAGTGCTACCAATGCCGGAGTATCCCATTCTCCTGCTGCTGAAATAACTTTGGCGATCTGTTGTAGCTTGTGGTAGTAACGACCTTTATTCCAGAATCGTTTGCCTTCGGGTTGAAATTCACTATCATTTTTGTCCGGTGATTTCTCGGTGTCAAATAAATTTTCGACGTTGTAACTCATTACTCTGAAATCAGTTTGAGCCGCACTTGATAATGAGAAAAGAATGAGAATAAAAATAAAAGTTAAGGTTGGATTCATATAAGACTATTCTTCTTCCGGTTCCGGAACATATTGATAAGCGCCTATATCCGGTAAAACAGTCTCCGATACTCTCATTACGCCATACCTGTCTTCCGGATAGAGGCGTGCTGTTTCTATATCAGCTTTACCGATGGCTGCATTAAATCCTTCTTCATTTGTTTTAAGACGGAAGTCGAAGGTATAGTTTTCCTCTTTTCCTCCGTTCCTTCTATATTTTTCTAAATTCGTTCCTTCTAAAAATATGCAGTTCGTGGAATTTTTCAAATCATTCTCTTGTCTTACGAGGCAATTAAGGAAACTATACTCAAAATCTTCATCCGTCTCAATCGCTATTTCCCCGGATTTTTGACTTTTGCTTCCATCAATAATACAATTCTCAAAAGAAATCTTTTCGATAGGATAAGCCTCTTTTCCTTCCATCGGAGATTTATTCAGTAAGGTGACTGCGGATATTCCGGTTCTTGATTTTACACTGCCCATAAAATTTGCGATAGTGCAATGAACGAAACGATACTTTCCTCCCGAAAGAGCAATCAGGCTATCCTCGGCATTCGTAAATTCTGAGTTTGCAGCTTCTATATGACAATTCTCAGCAAATAGCAGATTACCCGTCATATTGCTAACCTGAGACGCAATGAATGTAATCTTAGGCTGATTTGTTGTAGATGGTAAGCAGGTTATTCCGTTTTTTCCATTGCGAATAATCGTATGTTCAAAGAGGTTGTTATAACTGCTGGGATGAAATGTAAAACCTCCCCATAAGCCCGGTACATTATCGTATGCCAGCTTATCTTGTAACAAATAGTCTAAACGGTCTCCTCTGAAAGTAACCGGAGATTCCAGACTCCCTTTCGTGTTAATCGTTCCGAACACATTTATTTTTGCATTCGAATGCATGAAAAAGTTTGTTCCGGCCTCTATCTGTAGAGTAACGTTGGGTGAAACTACAATACTGTCGTACACTAAATAAGGCCGTTCACTTGTAAAAGTCGTGTCTTCGTTGATAAAAAGGCCGCCTTTAATTACTTTGGCGTCTTGTCCGTAGGCTTGGAGTAGGATGGACTGCTTAATTCCATTGAACAGGAACTCAACCGAATCTTTGATCTCAAAAGGGTTGTTCTTGTCCTGAGGGTCAACGGTAACTTCTACGAACACATACATACTGTCTTTCGGAAGAATACCAATATTGCTGAATTCTGTGCCTTTCCGGCCATCCACATTCATACGAAAACCACTATTTCCTTGTCCTTTGAGCAGAATAGATTCAATATTAATTGCCTCTTTATTCTTGTTATAGACCATAAACTTTTTTGTCGTAGAGCCAATGGTGGTAAATACCGTGTCAAAAGCTAACGTATCTACTGAGAATGTCAGTTTGTGATTGGGATTGGTTGAATAATTATCCTCCAGATCACTGCATCCATAAAAAAGAGGTAGAGCAAGAATAAGTAATAAAGCTATATTTTTCATATATTGAACTAACCGTATTAAAAAAGAGGATAAATCATGATCAATTCATCCTCTTTTATAACGTATCTATATTCCTTTTATTTTGCAGGAATGCTCTTTAATACATCCAACAGATGTTTCCACCATAAATCAACTGTACTGATTTGAATCCGTTCGTTCGGTGAATGTACGTCGCGCAATGTTGGTCCGAAAGATATCATATCAAGATAAGGATATTTTTCAAGGAAGAGACCACATTCCAATCCGGCATGAATGGCTTTGATTGCCGCTTCTTTACCAAATAGACGTTTGTAAGATTCCTGAGCTACTTTCATAATCAGTGAATCGGAATTAGGAGCCCATCCCGGATATCCGTCTCCATGTGTAACCTTAGCACCTGCGAGCAAGAATGTTGCCGCTACCTGATTGGCAACAGCTAATTTATACGACTCAATAGAACTGCGCTGACTGGTTCCTACCAATACGGTGTTGTCCGGTAATGTTTTTACAGAAGCCAGATTGGTTGATGTTTCCACTAATCCTTCGATCTCGTGACTCATGCCAATTACACCATGAGGGCAGGCTTGAAGAGCAAAGATTATCTTTTCTGCAGTTACATTGTCTATTGCCTTTTCAGGACGAGGAACAGATTCTAATAGAAGTTTTACGTTTTTGTCAATATGCTTCAACTCGTTTTCTACGTCTGCGGTAAACTGATTCAACATAATGCGAACATCTTCTTTGGCACTTTCCGGAATTCCGACTACAGCATATGCTTCACGTGCAATTGCATTACGAAGATTACCTCCGTTTATTTCGCAAAGAACGATGTCATATTTTTTCTTTAGAAGATAAAGGAAACGAACTAAAATTTTGTTGGCATTACCCAAGCCTTTATGTATTTCACCTCCTGAATGACCTCCATTTAGTCCTTTTACATCAATGCGTACATAATGCAATGACGGGTCAGTAGGAGTAGGGGTGAAACTGAATAACGCCTGAGTATCTTTTCCTCCTGCACATCCGATAAATATTTCACCTTCGTCTTCACTATCTAAGTTCAGCAGGATTTCTCCCGTCATAAAGCCGGCTTTCAGCTCCTTTGCACCCGTAAGGCCTGTTTCTTCATCAATGGTAAAGAGGCATTCTATCGGTCCGTGTTCGATATCGTCAGAAGCCAGAATTGCTAATTCTGCTGCAACACCTACGCCATTATCCGCACCTAAAGTAGTGTCTTTAGCTTTTAGCCAATCACCGTCAACAATCGTTTCTATCGGATCATTGTCGAAATCATGTTCAGTTCCGCTATTCTTTTCACAAACCATGTCCACATGAGATTGTAAAATAACAGTCGGCAATTTCTCATAACCCGGAGTTGCCGGTTTCGACATCAGAATATTACCTGCTTCATCTTTTTTGATTGCAATAGTATGTTCTTTGGCGAAAGCCTCCAGATATTGAATGATTTTACCTTCTTTTTTGGAAGGGCGGGGAACCTGTGTGATTTCATGGAAAAACTTCCATACGATTTTTGGGTTTAGATCCGTAATTTTCATGTCATTATTAATGTTTATTGAGTTTATTCCGGCTATTGTCAAAATTGATCGTATGCCGGGCGAATAGAAAAATTATTGAATTAAATACTTTATAATCACTTAAACTCTTATATTTGCATCCACAAATATATAGAAAATGCTCGCAACCTTATTACTCACAGTCATAATTCTTGTTATTTCACTTATTTTACTTAGTGTGAAAATATTATTCAAGAAGAACGGTCAATTTCCAAACACGCATGTCAGTGGAAACAAGGCCTTAATGGATAAAGGGATAACTTGTGCCCAATCCCAACATGCCGAACAGGTTGTGCGGAAGAATTTATATGATCGTTTAAAAGAAATTTAAAAATTTAAGAATAAAGAATTAATTTAGACTTTATGAAGAACATTAACTACGTTATTAATGGTGTCCTTGCTTTAGCTGTTATTATCTTGTTTGCAATGCACTTTTCAGGAAAGAAAGAATCGGGTAAGCTTCAGGCAGTCTCAGCTGGAACAGAAGACGCAAGTGGTATTTTACCTGTTGCTTATGTGAATGTAGATTCACTTTTATTGAATTACAATTATTCAAAAGATCTGAATGAAGTGATTTTAAGAAAACAGGAGGATTCTCGTGCTAATATTAATCAAAAAGCAACCGCTTTAAGAACAGATATGAAAGAGTTTGAACGTAAGTATCAGAACGGTGCTTTTCTTACTCAACAAAGAGCGCAGGAAGAACAACAACGAATTCTGAATAAACAACAAGAGTTGCAGAATTTAGATGAACGTTTGACACAAGAGTTAATGTTGGAACAACAAAAACTGAACGAACAACTACGTGATACAATTGTTGCTCAGTTAAAAGTTTTCAATCAATCAAAAGGCTTTCAGGTAATATTCAGCAACACTATGGGAGATAATATCCTTTTGGCAGATGAGGCTTATGATATCACTGCTGAATTAATTGAGTATCTGAATAAAAATTATACGTCACCAAGTAAATAACGGTGTTTATATTATTATACTTTAAAGCGGTTTGCGGTAACGTAAACCGCTTTTTTTATTCGCTTTTTAATGATTTAACAGGGGAGCGGGCTGTTATCCGATAACTATGCCAACCTACAGTTACTAACGTTATAACGGAAACAATTAATCCGGAGACAATGAAAATATCGGGTGTTATTGTAATACGGTAAGCAAAATGTTGCAACCAGCTTTGTAGGATGATCCACATGGGAGGGATGGTTAGAACAATAGCTATCCCGATCCATTTGATAAAACGTTTATTCAACAAGATAAATATTTGTGTATTTGTAGCTCCGTTAATCTGCCTGATTCCGATTTCTTTGGTGCGTCTGATCGTTGTATAGTAAGCTGTTCCAAATAATCCGAAAGCAGTTAAAAACAGGCTGATTAGTGCATACATGGATAGTAGGTTTGAAAACTCAATTACTTTTTTATTTCTTTCCATATATTGTTGGAAAATTTCATTATAACTAAACGGCTCATCGGAGGATATCTCATTGAAAATCTTTTCAACTTTATTGATAACAGAAGGTGAGACTGTATTAAAGCGATATTGAACATAAGAGTATGCTTTTTCATCTATGTGAAATGCTTGTGGCAGGACGTGATTCTCTATAGAATTGGTATGCAAATTTTCCAGAATACCAACAATTGTGGAGATGTTGGTAGTACTTGCCTCTTCTGTATTTCCTTGTTCTTTAAAATCTGTGTCGAAAGCAACAAGCGGTTGTCCGATAGGGTTTGTATCCTTTGGAACTAAAAGATCAATAAATGCCTGATTTACATAAACCGGACGTGCATATGTTCTTTTTGCTTGATCAGGAGGAAGTCCTCGTGTTATACCTAAGGATAGCGTTTTATTAAAATCAGGACTTACTTTATATTCCAATATGCTGGCAAAGTTTTCCTCACCCTGCTCATCTTTTATAACTAATTGTCTTATCTGGCTGAATAGAATGGAGCTGTTGGACGTTGTTACGCTTTCGATTTCGGGCAGCTCTTTTATCTTTTCTGCAAAAAGCTTTATTTTCTCTTTGTTGCTTTGGTAGCTACCAGTTTCATAGACTTGCTTATAATTATCACCTCCTTTTTTAATGAGGTTAAGTTGCTTGTTTACAGTTAGAGTCGCAATGATTAAGCCCAGTGAAACGATATTTTGAATAATAGACAAGACTCGGATTGTCTTCTGTTTCTTTATGAAGCTATCTTGTTGACGGGATGTTTGTATAGGGAGCTTTATGAGTCGGTAGCTCATTGTCAGTGCTACCACAACGGCAAATAAAACCAAAGAAAGGAGTAAGAGGGGTAGAATCTGTTCTGATAAGAAGAAGGCCGTATTTAATCTCCCTGAAACAATGGAGTTAAATACAGGGATCAAATCATGAATAATAAGTAGAGATAATAGAAAGGCAATAAGGATAGTACATAAGGTATCTATGAATAAATGCAGTCCAACCCTAAAGGAGGAAGCACCCAACAGACGTTGTATTTTGATGAATTTGATTTGTTCCAGTAATCTCGAAAAATTCAGATTGACATAATTGATGCAAGCGATCAACAAGATCAACAGAGCAGCCAGCCAACTTGTTTGAAGTAAAATCTTTTGCTGACGCTTGATAAAGGGAATCGTTTCGTTATTGTAATCAGTCAGATAGCTTTCCGACAGGGTGGAAAAATAATATTGTCCATCATTGCCCAATAATGTAGGGATATTGTCTTTCTTTAATCGCTCACCAAATGAAAAACGATCCACTTGTTGATCCGTTAGAAGAAGGGTAACTCCTCCCCAGAAAGAAACATCGTTCATGGTAATAGCATCAAATGATTGAAGTTTCGCAAGTTAAAAACAGGAGTTGCTATTAAGGCATAAAAAAGGCATAGGGATTTTCATATATCACTGAAAATGAGTATATTTATAGTGTCTAAAGAATAAAATACTCAACCCTATGC
>NZ_JAQWCQ010000087.1 GCF_028705895.1 Massilibacteroides sp.
TTCTTAATAACCATTTGTGCATTTTTCTAGTAGAAGAGTGCTGCCTTTTCTTTGTCTAAAAATTGAGTTATTAACCGAAATCACCTATTTAAACGTGATTTCACAGACATAATTTACGTATGAAAGGGAAGTATAAAATCTTGTTTGTTTGTCTGGGCAATATCTGTCGTTCTCCGTCTGCAGAGGCAATAATGAAAAAACTAGTGAGTGATGCGGGACTGTCTGACAGAATAGAAATTGATTCTGCGGGTATTCATAGCTATCATGAGGGTGAATTGCCTGATTCGCGAATGCGGATGCACGGTGGCAGAAGGGGATATAAACTGGATTCTCGTTCTCGTCCGGTGAAAACATCTGATTTCTTTGATTTTGATGTGATAATAGGTATGGATGATAGTAATATCTCGGATTTGAAGCGAAAAGCTCCGGATGTTGCATCACTTGAGAAAATACATCGAATGACGGATTTTTCGCGAAAGAAACTTCACGACCATGTGCCGGATCCATACTATGGTGGTGCCTCTGGGTTCGAACTCGTACTTGATCTTCTGGAAGATGCTTGTGCCGGGTTATTGGATACTATTTCTTCAACTCGGGATAACTGATCCGCGTGTGATACATGGTCTTTAATTTTTCGATAAAGACCTGTTTTACTTCCTCTACATCGCGAAATGTTAAAGGTGCATTCTTGAGTAATCCGTCTTCTAATTGAGAGTCGATCAATCTGTTCACTAATTCACTGATGCCTTCTTCGGTATGTTCCTTTAAGCTCCTTGAAGTCGCTTCCACTACATCTGCCATCATGACTATAGCCGTTTCTTGAGTAAATGGATTAGGCCCGGGATAGGTAAATAGACTCTCATCGACTTCCCTGTCGGGATATTTGTTCTTGAAGGAATTGTAGAAATATTTTACCTTCCCTTTTCCATGATGCGTGCGTATAAAATCAATGATTGCTTCAGGCAGCATTGCCTTCTCGGCAAGTTTGACACCTTCGGTAACGTGTCCAATTATTATTTGTGCACTTTCTTCAAATGGAAGTTGGTTGTGAGGATTAACACTGGTCTGATTTTCTGTAAAGAAAGCCGGATTCGTCATTTTACCGATATCATGATACATCGCTCCTGTACGCACTAACTGCGAATTAGCTCCGATCTTTGCTGCCGCTGCTGATGCCAGAATAGACACTTGAAGCGAATGTTGGAACGTGCCCGGGGCTGTCTCTGATAATTTTTTGAGGAGAGGGGTATTAATATTGGATAATTCAACGAGAGTAATGCTGGAAATATATCCGAAAGTTTTCTCCAGAAAATAAACCAAGACATACGCAAACATCAGCAGAATAAAGTTGATGCCGAAATACAATAACATATTCCAGTTTATTTTACTCAAATCAGCTTCCTGATAAACCGTCATACTAAGATAGCCTAAAGCGTAGGCTAAGAAAATGAAGAAAGCAGAACTGATTAACTGTGAACGCTGAGATAATTCTTTCAGGCTGAATATGGCAACCATACCGGCTATGATCTGCAAACTGAGAAACTCGAATGGGAAAGGTGCCATTAGCGAGCAAAGCAGTGCAAGCATGAGGTGCGTAAACATTGCCGTACGCGAATCGAAAAAAGTTCGGATGACAATGGGTACGATACCGAAAGGAATAATATACAGATTGAACAAGCTAAGGCTGATACATAGTTCTGCCAATAAAGAAGGTAGCAAGATACAGAGTAATAAAAAGAGTACATCCCTTCTTCTTTCCAGCAATTTAGGACGGAATGAAAATAAATAAAGCCAGAAACAGAGCATAATGCCTAATACATAGGTAAACTGTCCGGCAATAATCAGGTTTTGTCTTTTGCCCCCTTCCGATTGAGATTCGTGGATAATCTTTAAAGATCTTAATACATTATATGTATGATTGTCGATAATTTCTCCCCGGTCAACAATTCGTTCACCTGCCTGCACCATTCCGTTTGCAATGGGAACACTCTTCAGTAATTCTTCTTTTACTTTATCTGTTGTTGCCGAGTCGTAACTGATATTTTCTGTCAGATAATCATTAATATTGCAACTTTGCAGCAGGTTTTTATTAATCGCAGCAGGTGCGTTATTAATGATGAACTCATAGGCGGTTTTGATTGTGAAAAAATCACTTGCAAAATATAATTGTGCAACATTTGATTCCAATAGATTAACCTGATTGATTTTGTCTTTCTGCAGTTTTTCAAATTCTGTAGTCGCAATAATGCCATGCTGGTATAAATCCGTCAGACTTTTTTCTATGTATTGCATATATTCTGCAGGAATGGTCGTTGAAAATCGTTGTGTATATGCTTCCCGTAATTTTTCTTTTTGTTGCTCAAGGATATCCGGATTAAGCCTGTAGTAAGGTGAAAAGTTCTTTAAAACGCTGTCTTTCTCAGCCTCAACCTCTGCTGTGCTTTTATATATGGGGAAATCTTGCGGGGCAGTCAGAAGCCCATATCTCCAAGGCTTTCCTTCATAAAACTGATATCTGAAAAGTCCCTCCCGGGGGAAGAAATAAGCAATCAGGATTGTGGTGATAAGAAATAGGAAAATTGTCGGTATATTGTTTTTCTTTAACTCCATATCTACTAATGTTTAAACCCGAAATGTACGTAAAAAAGTTTACTATGCGAAAAAAAAGCTCTACTTTTGCCCCGTTATTATTCAAAAGAAGATGATGAATCAAAGAAAAGTAAGAGTTCGTTTTGCACCGAGTCCTACGGGAGCATTACACATAGGCGGGGTTCGCACCGCATTGTATAACTACCTGTTTGCCAAACAAAACGGTGGGGAAATGATTCTTCGTATAGAAGATACGGACTCTCAACGATTTGTACCTGGAGCGGAAGATTATATTATTGAATCCCTGACCTGGTTAGGCATCAAATTTGACGAAGGGGTTAGTTTTGGTGGAAGCTATGGACCTTACCGTCAAAGCGAACGCAGAGAGATTTATAAAGACTATGTAGATCAACTGTTGCGCGAAAATAAAGCTTATGTAGCTTTCGATACGCCGGAAGAATTAGATAAAAAACGTCAGGAAATTTCAAATTTCCAGTACGATGCATCGACGCGAATGCTGATGCGTAATTCCTTGACTCTTTCTGAAGAAGAAGTGAATACCTTGATTAAAGAAGGAAATCAATATGTAGTCCGCATTAAGATCGAACCGAATGAAGATGTTACAGTAAACGATCTTATTCGTGGTGAAGTCGTAATTAATTCTTCTGTTCTGGATGATAAAGTGTTGTATAAATCGGCCGATCAATTGCCTACTTACCACTTGGCTAATATCGTTGATGATCACCTGATGGAAGTGTCGCATGTAATCCGTGGTGAGGAATGGCTGCCGAGCGCTCCTTTGCATGTTTTATTATACCGTAATCTGGGTTGGGAAGAAACAATGCCGGAGTTTGCGCATTTACCTCTGCTGTTGAAACCGGAAGGGAATGGAAAACTTAGTAAGCGCGATGGCGACCGACTTGGATTTCCTGTATTTCCCTTGGAGTGGAAAGATCCGAAAACCGGAGAAATATCCTCAGGCTATCGTGAAAGCGGCTACTTTCCGGAGGCTGTCGTTAATTTCCTTGCCCTATTAGGCTGGAATCCCGGTGATGACCAGGAAATAATGGATATGGACGAATTGATTCGTAAGTTCAGTCTGGCGCATTGTAGTCGCAGTGGTGCTAAATTTGATTACGAAAAAGGAAAATGGTTCAACCATCAGTATATTCTCAGAAAGGAGAATAAAGAAGTTGCAGGTCTGTTTATGCCTGTTTTAGAAGAACACGGAATCAAGGCTGAGGCTTCTTATGTAGAGAAGGTGGTTGGGATGATGAAGGAGCGTGTTTCTTTTGTTAAAGAACTGTGGGATCAAACATCATTCTTTTTTGTGGCACCGGAATCCTATGATGAAAAGACGGTAAAAAAACGTTGGAAAGAAAACTCTGCCGAGCAGTTGGCCGAGCTTATAGAAGTGCTCCGTACGCGAGAACCTTTCGATATAGAAGGTACGGAAACAGAAGTGAAAGCCTGGATTGAAGAAAAAGGATACCACTTGGGGAATATTATGAATGCGACTCGTTTGGCTTTAGTAGGAGAAGGGAAAGGCCCTCATATTTTTGACATCACGGAAGCATTGGGAAAAGAGGAATCCATACGACGCATACAACGTGCGATCGAGGTTTTAAAGTAAGACTTGTCGCGATGATATACAGTCTGATTATCCACCTTTATGCCTTCGTGGTTGAACTTATTACTCCTTTTCATAAGAAGGCACGTCTGATTCGGTTGGGACAGTGGAAAACAAATGCTATCCTGCGTGATAATATAGATCGTAACGCAAAATATATCTGGGTTCACGCCTCCTCTTTGGGCGAATTTGAACAAGGGCGTCCGGTTATAGAAAAAATAAAAGCAGAACATCCGGAATATAAAATTTTACTCACTTTTTTTTCTCCTTCCGGCTATGAGGTAAGAAAAAACTATGATGGTGCGGATGTTATTTGTTACCTTCCGTTTGATACCCCGTACCGTGTGAAGAAGTTCCTGAATTTGGCAAATCCAACGATTGCTATTTTTATAAAATATGAGTTCTGGGCAAACTATCTGACTGAACTAAAAAAACGAAATATTCCGACTTATATAATCTCTGCGATATTCCGACCGCAACAGGTGTTTTTTAAATGGTACGGGCGATCTTACAGGAAGGTGTTGACTTGCTTTAATCATTTGTTTGTACAAGATGAAGCCTCACGGGCTCTGTTGGCGGAGTATAATATAAAAAATGTGACCGTTGCCGGAGATACCCGTTTTGATCGCGTGTTGGATGTCCAGAAGAAAGCGCGGATAATTAATGTAGTGCAACAATTTATAGACAATCGTGCGGGCGGGAAGCAGACGGTATTGGTTGCCGGTAGCTCTTGGCCACAGGATGAAGAACTCTTTATTTCTTATTTTAACGACCATCCGGAGATGAAGCTGATTATAGCCCCCCATGAAATACATAAAGAGCACTTGCTGGGCATTGCGTCTCTTCTGAAAAGGAAATCCGTCCGTCTGTCTGAGGCAACCTCAGGAGAAACTCTGGAAGGTGTGGATTGTCTCATCATTGATAGTTTTGGGCTTCTGTCTTCTATTTATCGCTATGGAGACATTGCTTATATTGGTGGTGGTTTTGGTGTAGGAATTCACAACATCCTTGAAGCAGCAGTGTATGGAATGCCTGTCGTTTTCGGACCCAAATACCAGAAGTTTAAAGAGGCGAAAGACTTATTGCAACTTGGAGGAGCATTCTCAATAGCCAACCAAGAGGAATTTAATAAATGCATGGATGAGTTATTCTCCGACTCGGGCTTATTGCAGGTTTCCGGGAAAAAAGCGGATGAGTATGTTCGGGGAAATGCCGGTGTTACTGCCCGTATTGTCAAGGAATTACCTCTCTGAATAATTTCCGGATTTATTCCTTAGATTCTTTATATACCCTATTGGAATGAGTAGTAACAATTTGTTTATTACTATATAAATTGTTTCTATTATCGATTTGTTCCTTTGGAAAATATTTATACCTTTGCATTGTTAATGATTTGAACGTTCAGTTAATAACAAAAAAAGATTAAGTAATGAAGCAATTATTTTATGGTGTGTTGTTCGCGTCGCTCATGTTGATATCGTGCAATACACAAGCTAAAGAAAAAAAAGAATTAAAAGAAACAACGCAAAAGGAGGTTACAATGAAAACGATACATTTGACTAAGGCGGATTTTTTAGTAAAAGTGGCTAACTTCGAAACAAATCCCAATGAATGGAAATACTTAGGTGATAAACCGGCTGTAATTGATTTTTATGCAGACTGGTGTGCCCCATGTAAGGCTATAGCCCCTATTCTGGAAGAACTTGCTGCAGAATACGAAGGCGAAATCTATATTTATAAAATTGATACAGAGAAAGAACAAGAACTTGCAGCAGCCTTTGGCGTACGTAGCATTCCTACATTACTGTTTGTTCCGATGAGCGGAGAACCACAGATGGCACGCGGCGCTCTTCCTAAAGGCACATTGAAAGAAGCCATTGACTCTGTTTTGTTAAATAAATAATAATTGAAAATGAAAGTTGACAATGCACTATGTTCCCTGAGGGATATTTACCGTGCAATCAGGGAATTTGAGCTGGAATTTTCTCAGAAGCATGACCTTTGTCTCAACGAAGGTATGCTTTTGTGTACACTTTGTACAGAAATGTATTCTTCCAGCGAAATAGCTTCTAATTTGGGCTTGTCGAATTCCAATGCTTCGAAAGTGATTAGATCTGTAGAAGAAAAAGGATTAATCGAAAGACGTTTGGGAAAAGAAGATAAACGTCAGATGTATTTTGTGCTTTCATCTACAGGCCGTAAAAAACTGAAAGAAATTAAGGAAGCAGATAGCGAAATTCGCGAAGTTCTGATGGAAATTATAAATAAAAGGGCGGATCAGTAAAATAAGTTCTTTATCTTTGTTTGCAATTGTGGCAAAACTTATGATATGAACCTTTTATAGATGATGCATGCCGGGAAATTAAATTTTTTGTTATCTCCGTTTTCCCTCCTGTATGGGTTAGGAGTGGGATTGAGAAATAAATTATTTGACTGGGGAATTTTACCTTCTGAACAGTTTCCAGTTCCGGTGATTTGTGTCGGAAATCTTGCTGCAGGAGGAACCGGAAAAACACCTCATACCGAGTTCCTGATTCGTATATTAAGAAAGAAATTTAAGGTGGCGGTATTAAGTCGCGGCTACAAGCGTAAAAGTAAGGGCTTTATTCTTGCAAATCCGCAGAGCACCAGTTTTGAAATTGGTGATGAACCTTATCAGATTTATTCCAAATATCCCGATATTTTAGTTGCCGTAGATGCTGATAGAAGAAACGGTATCCGAAGTTTGTTGTCCTTAAATGATCCACCATCTGTGATTCTTTTAGATGATGCTTTCCAGCATCGTTACGTAACCCCATCGTATTCTATTGTGCTGACCGAATATTCACAACCGTTTTATCAGGATAAATTACTACCTCTGGGACGGTTGCGTGAAAGTAAGGACAGTATTAACCGAAGCGATATAGTCGTAGTCACAAAATGCAGTAAAGATATTAAACCGATTGAGTATCGGATTGTGGAAAAGAATATGTACCTGACGGCGCATCAGGAAGTATTTTTTACATCTGTTGTCTATGGAGAGATGAAACCGGTTTTCCCCAAAGAAGCGGAACCCTGGTCTCTATTGGATATTCGGAAAAAAGACACGGTCTTGTTGATTGCCGGAATAGCTTCGCCGGATAATTTTATAAAAGAGATGAAAAAATATACCGCAAATATTACACCTCTTATTTATCCTGACCATCATTTTTTTGATAAACAAGATGTAACACATATAGAAAAGACTTTTAATGAGATAAGTTCGATAGGAAAAGTTATACTTATGACCGAGAAAGACGCAGCCCGATTCAGGAGTATATACGATGATATCCCGGACAGTATTCGCAGATCTATGTATTATCTGCCTATAACGATAGACTTCTGCACCAGAAGCAAAGAAGAATTTGAAGATTTAATAAATAGACATATTATCTCTTTCCAAAAAGAAAATAGTTTAAAAACGAGAAATGAACAGAACTGAAATCTCAACGTTAGGTGAATTCGGACTTATTCGCCATCTTACCGATAAAATAGAACTTAAAAATAAGAGCAGTCTCAAAGGAGTCGGAGATGATGCGGCTGTACTTGATTATAAAGACAAGCTGACTCTTGTGACGACAGATTTGTTGTTGGAAGGGATTCATTTTGACTTAATGTATGTTCCTTTGAAACATTTAGGGTATAAATCTGCCATTGTAAATTTTTCAGATATCTATGCAATGAACGGCCGTCCAAAACAAATAACGGTAGCCTTGGGTATTTCAAAGCGTTTTTCGGTCGAAGACTTAGAGAGTTTTTATGAGGGATTAAAGCTGGCCTGTGATATCTATGGCGTTGATTTAGTAGGAGGCGATACTTCTGCATCATTAACAGGTTTAACAATCAGTATAACCTGCCTTGGAGAAGTAGAAAAAGGCAAAGAAGTTTATCGCAGCGGAGCAAAAGAAACTGATCTTGTCTGTGTGTCCGGAGATCTTGGTTCTGCCTATATGGGATTGCAACTGTTAGAAAGAGAGAAACATATTTACAAAGGAGAAAAAGACTTTACCCCGGACTTTACCGGTAAAGAATACCTCCTGGAACGACAGTTAAAACCGGAAGCGCGCAAAGATATCATAGACGCATTAGAAAAAGCCGGAATAAAACCGACATCCATGATTGATATTTCCGATGGACTATCCTCCGAATTATTACACATATCCAAAGAAAGCAATGTAGGTTGTCAAATCTATGAAGACCGTATTCCCATCGATTTTCAAACAGCCGCTATGGCAGAAGAATTTAACATGAATCTTGTAACAGCCGCTCTTAACGGAGGCGATGACTACGAACTCTTATTCACCGTACCTCTTTCCCTTCACGAACGAGTCGCATCAATAAAAGGAATCAAGGTGATAGGCCACATAACAAAGGCAGCATTAGGAAATTACCTCATAGGACGTGACGGTGGAGAAGTTGAATTAAAAGCCCAAGGCTGGAATAGTTTGAAATAAAAACAAAATAATACCCGAACCCTCTTGCAAATTTAAAAAGATCGCGTATCTTTGCACCCGTCAAAACAAGGTGCCATAGCTCAGTTGGTAGAGCAAAGGACTGAAAATCCTTGTGTCCCCGGTTCGATTCCTGGTGGCACCACTTTTAGAGAAAGCAAAAAGAAGTAAACTCCTGATATTCAACGAATATCGGGAGTTTTCATTTTCCCCCCACAAAGCAAAAAACAGCAATTTTCAACCTACTTTGGGATCAGCGGATTTTCTCGGTGGATATCCTTCCTTTCATAGGTTAAGAATATAACATAGCCAGCCTGTACATAAAAAACTTAATATCTCCCACGCCTCTAAATTGTGATCTGAATGCCTTGATCT
>NZ_JAQWCQ010000088.1 GCF_028705895.1 Massilibacteroides sp.
CCTGGAATCCAGCTTAGGCTGGCTTTATAAACAGGGGCTAGGGTTTCGAAAAAAAGAAATATAACACGATACAGACCGTGTAATTAAACAAATCCGACTGTCTGGAATTTTAGTCGGTTAATAGTGATACTTTTTGAGGACGAGTAAATTCGATCCACGGCCAACCATTCACAACCTCACCTACAGTAGGCCATTGAGACTCCCGAAACGTAAAAAAGTTCTTATAATTACGTTCCTGTATTTCTTTAGTAATTCCAATAATCAATGGCTTTCCATCAAGCATAAACCAACTGTCCGGATATCGATATGTCGCTCCTTCTTTATAAAACGAGTCATATATAAGTTGCATGGTATTCCCTGAGGCTGTATTCGTATAAAAAACAATCTGGGGGGCTTTCCCTCCTTGTTTACGAACAGCCTCCATCGCCAGGAGTAAAGAATTACCCTGTTCCGGATAAGCAATTCCATTTGTTGCATCAATCACTAAGAAATCCACACCTGCATCTGCGAGTAATTGAACATTCTTCAAGTGTACCCAATAATCATCTCCACGATAATACCCATATATAGGCTTACCCCAAAAATAGTATTTACCGGTTCCTCCACCCTAAGCAGAATGATCTGCATCCTCAAATGCTTCCGGATGTTTTGTAAATATTTCGTGTAAGTCCCACGCATTCTCAGAGGTTTGAGAACGAAAGTCGCCTTGCCACAAGAAATAAAACACACCAACTTTTGCATCTTTTCTCACGTCTCCTACATCTTTGTTCTGAAATATAATACGTCCTAACCCGTCTGTCCCTCCTAACTGACTTGTCTGAGAATAAATAGTTACTCCATTTATTAATAAAATGAAGAACAAGAATAGTAAACAAAAGAATCGTGAGGCTTTATGCATAATAATATAATTATTTGTTGGTTATCTTTATTTTTCACGTAATGCCTGCCAGACCTCAAGAGGATAATCTGATTCAATAATATCCGGATTCTTAGCGATTTCAAGTTTATAGGCTTCTATTCGTTTCTCTTTTGTGTCCAACCTATCGTGGGTTGGAGCAACGGAAGTCATACATTTGACGTTCTGTTTATGCAATCGTTCCACGATCTTTTTATTCTTGTCATCTATCGTATATCCTACATACGCAATCATATTTTCCCAAGGGACGCCAGATATGGCCATATCTTCGTACTCTTTTTCATTACGAATGAAAGCAGACAGCATTATATGGGGAAATCTGTCATAATAATATCGGGCTTGGGCACCGGTATGAACAGTCAACATAATGTATTCTTCGGTATCGCATTTTTTAATCAGATCAACGATCATGCTCATGGGAACATCTTTCTTGTCTAAATTAAGCACCACTTTTCCTTTACTCCAGCGTATGGCATCTTCCAATTTAGGTATTCTGTCGGTTGTCGGCTGTCCTTCAGAATCTTTTAAATAGACCGTCTGCAATTCTGCCCAAGAATAATCTGAAAGTTTTCCTGTAGCCGTCGTTGTTCTGTCTAATGTCTCATCATGCATTAAAACAATCACACTATCTTTTGTCAATCGGGGATCAATTTCAAAAAAAACAGGCATCTCCTCTGTTATTTTCCGGAAAGTTTCCAGACTATTCTCCGGTTTTTGAATTCCTCGACTACCTCTGTGTCCACTTATCATAAGCGAATTGTCATTACGATAAGCAAACATTTTTTGGATATCTGTCGCTGTTTCTACTTTATTCTCCGTTTTTTCTTTTCCGTTTCCACAGGCCAAAAAGAGGATCGTAAACAGAACACCCAATAATAAAGTAACACCGCTTTGTCTTTTCACCATTTTCACTATCCTTCCATCATTTAAAAGGGACTTCTCCCTGAACAGAGGCGACTATATCCAACACCTTTTGAACCTCTTCTTTAGAACCATATACGGCAAGAGAGATACCACCTTCACGCCCGGCAAGTCCTCCCGCAGCAAACGGAATTATATTCACAGAGGCAAATGTTTTAATGGCTTCTATCTCAGTAAATAGTTCTGCATTTTTATGCACCCAGACACGAGGGACGTAAGCTAACTGCTCTGTTTTTACGGAAGCTATCTCTTCATAGTCATTCAAGTCGCCATAAACCTGCTTTTCCAATCCGATAGGAACGATCAGTTTTGCCTTTCCTTCACCGGTGGTCACTTTTCGAACACGAGCTGTTGTTCCTCCATCAGGAGCGCCAATACAAACAGCCGCCTGATGTTTCTCGTAGTTCAGCATATTAGCGCCTTTAAAGATAATATCACCCTCTGTGGTCTGTTTTAAGGCTTCTTCAAAATCCATTTCAACTTTCTTTCCATCAATCAATACGATATTAGGAACACGTTCAAATCCTTCATTCACTCCCGGAGTTCCCTGCGGGGTTATATTTCCCGTCATAAAACTACCATGCGGAGCATCCAGCCCTGTCAACTCTTCAGCAATATATGTATTTGTTGACCCACTGGTAATAATCACAATTCCTTTCTGCAATTTTGCTTTTACTGCCGGGCAATTAGCAATACCCTTGGCTATTAACCTTTTTCCCTCCGATACAGTCAGATTTATACCGGCAATAACATCTCCATCAACCAGATCTGCAACTGCTTGATTTGATTTAACTTGTTCTTCCATATTTTGTTCTTTTTTTGTCTCCGTACATGCTGTTGTAAACAGAACCAACCCTATAACTCCTAATACCTTCTTCATTTTACCTAAGTTCATAATCTGATTATTCTATCGTAATTTGTTTTTAAGTTCATCAATAACATCTGTCAAACGGCCTCCTCCTATCTTATTATTAAGTGTCTCAGCCTTTTGTAAAGTTTGTTTCAAAAAATTATGATAAGCCTCACTCGCCGAATTAAAAGGCTTATGTGCCAAAGCTTTCCTGATCTCCGTCAATTCTTTTAGTACTATATGAGATTCATGTTCAAGATACTGATCGGCAAAACAACTCCAGATATAGTCCACAGCCAAAGCGGAAGGATGCAACATATCATCTGCATAAAACCGATAATCCCTCAACTCGTCTATCATAATTTCATAAGCAGGAAAATAATCTACAAGCATAGGATTGAGTCTGCGTAATTCTTCTATTGCCAAAATCAAGGTAGCCTTGCTTATCTGATTTTCGTTAGCTCCATCTTTCCAATGTCTCACGGGACTAACGGTCAACAAGATCTTTAAATCCGGATTATATTGCCGCAGTAAATCCAGCACTAAAGACCAATCGTTTACTATTTCATCAACGGTCAACCGTGTTCTAACAAAAGTCTTTTCCGGTAATTTATGGCAATTAGCAACAATCCGTCCATCACTTTTCAGCTTATATACCCAAGCCGTACCAAAAGTCACCACCAATCGATCAGCCATCTTTAAAGCAGAAGAGGAAGTCAGTAAACGTTCATTTATTTTCTTCAGGCAGTCTTCTTGCGTTGAAGCAGAAAAACGACTATGATGCGTAAAACTATGATACATCTCCTGATAAAAAAACAGATCGGATGCTTCGAGCTGTTTTTCTTCCATTAACATTCGAAGTCCCTCCGCAATAGAGGCCGGATTATAAAGCGTGCCAAAAGGATTTATCTCAACAGGAAAAAAGTGATCCGCCAATTTTGCGCCCATATTTTCTGCAAAACATGATCCCATCAGAAGTATTGATTTTGAATGAGAGAAAGTGAACAAAACCTTCTCAGGCTTTACGCTTGTCCTGAATTCCATACTATGCTATTTTTCCTTTCTACAATATTAGTGGTTTTACCGGAAAAACACAAATAAAAAAGAAAAGAGAAAGTCGCACAAAACATTCTCTGTGCGACTTTCTTTAACGTATTTACATCAGATTATATTCCATCATTCCAACCCGGATTCTGTGTCAAATATGGATTAAGAAGACGTTCTTGAATAGGAATAGGATACAGATAATCCTTATTTTCATCCCAGACTTTCTTAATTTGAGGATTTACAACAATATGACCTTTATCACCATTCTCCAATTTTATTTCACTATCTAATTTCAGATATTGAAGATTACCAGCATCTGGTTTAGAATCTTTATATATACATAGATCCATCTTTCCATCTTCATCTAAATCATATTCACCAACTCCCGGGAAATACATACCTCTGAACTGTTCAATAAAAACAGAACCGGACTTCCAACGCATAACGTCATCCCAGCGAAAGTTCTCCATCACCAACTCTATTCCACGTTCACGGCGGATTTCCAATATTACACCCTTGTTTGCACCCGATACATTCGGATACAGATTTGACAAATAACTATCAGGATTATTATTTGCAGATGAGAGCTCTAATGTAGGCATACCTACCCTATCACGTAAACGCTTAATACTTTTATCCAAATCTTCCTGAGTTAACGTTCCTCGTTCTGCTTTCGCTTCAGCGTAGTTCAGCAACATTTCTGCAAATCGAAATATTGGCATTGAGTTACATGCTTTTTCGTAAGTATCATACTGCGTACCAGCAACAAATTTAATCAATTGATATCCGGTAACTGTCGAACCAAATTCGGGTACAAGTTTTGTTGTTTCTCCAATACGGGTATAACCAGGGGTACGGATTGTTTGTGACAATCTATAGTCGCGATCTTTCACCTCGTCAACAAACATCATTGTCTCATATCCTTCTTTTTCCGTAAACCGACTTCCATCACGCATCAGATAAGAATTAATAAATCGTTTTTCCAATCCCGGTTTACCGTAAGAAGCCGTCATTGTATAATAATTGACATTATGATAGACTTGTAAGGCATCACTAAAAGTGCGGGCTAAGATTATTTCCGATTCTATCGGATCAATTGAGGCAAATAAATTCATATAATCAGATGCCGGTTTACCGGTTGAGTAAAGCGTATATCCGCTTCTGTTTATTAATTCTTCGGAAGCGGCAATTGACTCATCAAGTAATTCATTTGCACCAGACAAATTAAATTCTGCATGATATTTACGAAAAGTACCTTCATATAGGCAAACTCGTGATTTCAATGCTAATGCAGTCCACTTGGTAACCTCATTCACCCGTTTTGTTTCAGGTAGATATTTAATTGCAAAGTCCAGATCTTCTATCATCTTAGACACAATAAGCTCACGTGAGTCACGAGGCTTCTTTAATAAAGTTGAATCAGATTCGCTGACTACAGTATCATACCATGGAACATCTCCAAAGCGTTTTACCATGCCAAAATAAAAATATGCCCTGAAAAATTTCGCAACACCATCGTATCTATTTCGTGCCGCTTCATCTGTACATTTAGCAGAATTTACCAAGTAGAAATTTATATTTCTCAGGTTACCCCAACTCCATCCACCACCACTGGTCGGAACTGTTCTGCTACCTCTTAATTCATCCGAGACCGAATTCTTTATAATATTATCTACGGACTCATTATAGACCCCTTCACCACTCGGTAAAGCTCCGTAGAAAGAGTTTGTATAAAGTTTCAGGTCATTTGCAGTATTAAAAAAGGTTTCTGGGCTAATTGCGTCTTTAGGATACTGCTCCAACTGACTGTCACAGGATATCAGAACCAGAAATAACACGAATATATATGTAATCTTTTTCATCTTAACAACATTTTAAAAAGTGATATCTAAGCCTACGGAAATGGTTTTAGACAAAGGATAAGTACGACCGTTACTATCTGCAATCGGCTGTTCCGGATCTATATAATCTGTTTCAAAAGGAGTCCATGTAATCAGATTTTCGCCACTAACATAAAAACGACAACGATCCACACCTATCTTGTTCATCAGATTTGCAGGGAGAGTATAGCCTATCACAAGGTTTTTCAAACGGAGGTAACCAATATTTTGAATATATTTATCATTGGCAGCACCCAACGGTCCTGTTGTACTCAAAGCAGTATAACCTCTCAAAATAGGAAAATATGAATCTTTGTTATCCTCTGTCCATAACAGGCTTGAAAAATTCTCAGGTAAAAATGAATAATACGGACGCGAAAAAGGGCCCCAGAATTTATCGGCATTTGTTCCCGGATACCAATCTCTTCTCCCTATTCCCTGAAAGAATACTGATAAATCTATATTATTCCAGTCCGCACCAAGATTGATTCCATAATTATAACGTGGCTCAGAGTTACCGATCTTAACCAAGTCGCCATGGTCATCAAGTGTATTTTTACCTTTATCAATTCTACCATTTTCATCAATATCAACAAATTTCAAGTCTCCACCTCGTAGTTTTCCCCAATCTCCTGCAGCAGTTGTTACCGAACTGCCAACTTGTGTTTGATCTACAGTCCAAGCCGCTGCTTCTTCATCAGAGTCAAAAAAACCGGCAATTTTATATCCCCAGATTTCACCCCATTCTTTTCCGACATAATGATTACTTAAAAGATTAGTGGGGTTATTGAATTTTGTGATCTTAGACTTTGAATCTCCTAACATAAACGAAACATCATAATTCAATGTTTTTCCGGCTAACTGCAGTTTATCTTGCCATGTAATAGTCAATTCATACCCTTGTGTACGTAAGTCTCCCGCATTTTGTTTCGGAGAAGTTGCTCCATACACAGCCGGTAATGTTTCTCCCGGTATCAGCATATCCTTTGTGTCACGACGATAAATATCACCGGTAAATGAAAGACGATTATTAAACAAACTAAAATCCAGACCAATATTGGTAGTTGTTGCTTTTTCCCATGTCAAATCATTGGAAATCGGAGCTGGAGAACTTACAGTCTGTGTTTTTTGCCCATCCATGATCCAACTATTCAACGACATTCCCAAAGAAGATATATAAGGATAGTAGTTTGCTGAAGCTGTACTACTTCCAATCAACTGATTTCCCAAAGTTCCATAGGAGGCTCTTAGTTTTAAATTACCAACCACATCCTTTGCCGATTCGAAAAAAGCCTCTTCGCTTATTCTCCAAGCTGCCGAAACAGAAGGAAAGAAGCCAAACCGTTTACCTTGCTTATACCTTGAAGTACCATCGTAACGACCATTAATTTCTAACAAATAACGATCTGCATATCCATAGTTTGCTCTAAAAAAAGCACCAAACAAGACATATTGATAAGCTCCACCGCCAACGGTCATATCCCCCGTACCCAATTCCAGATCATTTAATGTTTCAGACAATAAATTCTTTCGGGACGCCATAATCCGGTTATGTTGTTTATTCTCATAATTAATACCAGCCGTTGCCGAGACATTGTGTTTACCCCAATTATCATTATAATTTGCATATGCATTAAATACATGCATGGGATCAAACCACATTGTCTTCGTATATTTATCCGTGTTATAGTTCGGGACGTCTTGTAAAACTCCCGGTTCTATTGAGTATTTTACCACCGTTGCTCTATACCAATCATCAGCGATATAGTGTGAATACGTATAATCAGCATTAAATGCAAGTTGATCTATAGGTTGAAAGACAAGCCCTGTAGTCGTCTGAAACTCATGAATGGCTTTTACGCCTTTAGAATTTCCATCTGATAACAAAGCGATTGAACCGTCACCTATTGAGTAATTATTTTTCAATGTATTGTAAGACGCTGTTCCATCAGGATTGAACGGTGCGTACGCTGGTAACGCGTGCACGGTTATATTCGTGAAGTTTGCATTTCCTCCTCCTTCTTTTCCATAGTATTTATACGATTTATCATAATACTGTGTATTATTTGATATACGTAAAAATGGGAATAGCTGCGCATTGATCTTACTTCGGAAATTAAACGATCTGAACTTATCCGTATTAATCTTCATAATACCATCTTTCATATACATATTACCAGAAAGTAAAAAGTTTAACTTTTCATTTCCTCCTGAAACGCTTACATTGTGTGATTGTGAAGGTTGAGTTTTCGTAAACATCGTATTCCACCAATCATAATTACCATAATAATTATAGATATCTTTTCCATTTACATTTTTAATGACTATCCAGGGACGAGAGGGATCTTCTGTCTTATCGTATCTTCGAGCCTCTAACTCCGCATAATCTTCTTCTGAATAGCGCGTATAAGTATTCCCATTCGTACGAAGAAAAGCCTCATCATTCAGCATAACAGACTCATAACCATTTGTTATAAAATCCGTACTAACAGTCGGACTGGATGAAGCAAAATAGCCACTGTATGCTACACTCATTTTTCCTTCTTTGGCATTCTTTGTCGTGATCAAGACAACACCAAATGCTCCTCTGGCTCCATAAATAGCAGAGGCAGCAGCATCTTTCAACACTGAGATCGACTCGATATCGTTCGGGTTGATACGGTTCATATCCCCCGGCACTCCGTCTATTAACACAAGTGGTGAACCTCCATTCAGAGAAGTATTACCACGTACATTAATAGATCCACCTATACCTGGATCACCACCACTGAATGTGATATTAACATTCGGCATTTTTCCTTGCAAAGCCTGAGAAGCATTCGCTATCGGACGGTTTTCAAATTCTTTTGCAGTAATCTGTTCTACAGCTCCTGTTAAATTTACTTTTTTTTGCACACCATAACCAACAACCACAACATCCCCTAAGAGTTGCGTATCTTCTTCTAAAAATACGGTTAAGTTGCTTTCACTACCGACAGTAACTTTTTGAAGTTTATACCCCATATAAGTCACTTGTAAATCCGAATTTTGAGAAATTTGCAAAGAAAAACGACCATCAAAATCTGTCGCAGTTCCATTTGCAGTTCCTGCTTCTACAACAGAAGCACCAATAATAGGCTCACCATTAATGTCTTTTACGATACCCTGCACAAGCTTTTTACCTTGTTGACTAATTTCAGTACGTATTACTGTTGATCCCAATATATTCTCAGCCTGAAGTGGCAAAGAATAAAGGCCCAAACAAATAGAAATGTACACAACTAAACTTTTTTTCATACGTAAATTATGTCTGTGAAATCACGTTTAAATAGGTGATTTCGGTTAATAACTCAATTTTTAGACAAAGAAAAGGCAGCACTCTTCTACTAGAAAAATGCACAAATGGTTATTAAGA
>NZ_JAQWCQ010000039.1:0-29554 GCF_028705895.1 Massilibacteroides sp.
GATACAGAATAGTACGCTTACCATCCGTCTCACGGATCACCGCCACGCGGTCACGTTTACCATAAATAGTCAGGTCACCTGCCATACTTAATGCTTCTAAGAGTGTCACACGATCAGTCGTTATCGAGAAACTTCCCGGACGGGCAACCTCACCCATTACGGATATCTTAAAATTAAGCATCTGCACGGTCACAATCGGGTCACGAATCAGATCTTCTTCAATCAAACGTTTCTTGATCAGTTCAGTCAACTGAAGACGACTAAGCCCATCCACCCGAATTTTACCTAATATGGGAAAATCAATATACCCTTCGCTATCGACCAAATAGCCCAATACTCGTTGTTGTCCGGTAGCCCCAACATTCGTACCCAATTGATACGTCACCATCGGCATATTAAACGGTAAAGCTAATTCCGGATTCTTACTATTCACCATTATAGCCAACAAATCATCTTTGTGAATCAGCACCTCATACGCCAAATCGATATCTTGCTGTTGATACCTATCTACATCCTGCAGATACAGCACTTTCTCAGGGGAAGCACAACTTATTAAAAGAACGGTTACTATAAAAAAAACAAACCTGTACAGGGCATCAATTTTCATAACATACACTATTGAATTTATATTATTATAACTCTCTCGCAATATTTTATATCTTGTGTTAAAACAAAGCTACCAATTCTACAGCTTACAAAAATACACTTTTAAGTTAGAGTTGGCTTATTATCATTCGTTTTTTGTTTATAAAAAGTCCATTTAAAAAGAATATACAGGATAGTCCCGGCATACAACATTCTATATCCAATGCCCAAAGCGTATAATGTTCCTTCAGATAAGCAACCAGATTAGAGCCTACGAATCCGTAAGCTCCCGTAATCAATATCGTTTTCATTTTTTTAATAAAGTTCTATAATGGATAATTTAGCTCTAAATCTATCGACCACTCAATCAACTCCTAAATGTACCCCTAAATCCCCTGAAGGGGACTTATAAGACAGGCGGAAAAAGTCCTCTTCAGGGGATTTAGGGGTTGATTTAGGGGTAGATTAAAAGCAGCAATTTAAAGCCAAAAGAGACCGGCATTGAGCGGTTGCTTTTCCACGAACGCATGCTTTCGTATTCTGTCCGCATGGTTAAAAATTGGCTCTTAATGATATCACTCCGATTTTTTCTCTCGGTCTCCTTTTTCTATGAAACAATAGAGAGGCACAAAACAAAATAAGAACAAGCCTTTTACTAACTGCCACAAGATAAAAAACATCTTTTTCAAATAAAAGACAAACGACTTTTGCTTCATTTTTATTGGCTTATTATTCGAACAGCTCGTTTTATATCTTCATCTGTTAATGAAGAGCCTGACGGCAAGCAAAGGCCGTCGTTAAACATGGCCTCACTAACTCCATTCGTATAAGCTGGCGCATCAGCAAAAACAGGTTGCAAATGCATAGGCTTCCATAACGGGCGAGACTCAATATTGGCTGCATCTAACCGTAAGCGGATATCTTCGCGAGTTTCTCCTGCTTCCTTCGGATTTACAACGATACAGGTCAACCAAAAATTAGAATTAAAATCGGCAGAAGGATTTTGCATTACCGTAATCCCTTTGGCGTCACTCAGCAGTTCAGTATATAAGGTATGGATTGCCCTTCTGCGAGCAATATGATCTTCCAGCACGAGCATCTGCCCCCGACCGATACCGGCACAGATATTACTCATACGATAATTATAACCTATTTTACTATGTTGATAGTGAGGAGCATTATCACGCGCCTGTGTAGCATAAAACATAGCTGTTTGTGCTTCTTCTGCAGTATGGCAAACCAATGCACCACCACCCGATGTCGTAATCATCTTATTTCCGTTAAAGGAAAGTACACCTAATTCACCAAACGTACCACATTTCTGCCCGTTCAGTTCCGATCCCAATGCTTCCGCAGCATCTTCCAAGACGGGAATACCGTAACGAGAAGCAATTTGCATAATCTGATCCATTTTAGCCGGCATTCCGTATAAATGAACAGGAATAATTACCTTCGGATATCTTCCGGTTTTCACATACCTATCCTTTATTGCTTCTTCGAGTAATTCCGGGCACATATTCCAAGTATCCACCTCGCTATCTACAAAAACGGGCGTTGCCCCTAAGTAAGTTATAGGATTGGCAGAAGCAGCAAACGTAAAACTCTGACAGATCACCTCGTCACCCGTTTTCACACCAAGCAACACTAATCCCAGATGCAAAGCAGCCGTACCTGCACTTAGGGCAACCACATGGCGGTTCTGACCGACAAACTTTGCCAAGTCCTCTTCAAATCCATTCACATTAGGCCCCAGAGGAACCACCCAATTGGTATCAAAAGCCTCTTTTACAAAGTCCTGCTCACGACCACCCATGTGAGCAAGCGAAAGCCAAATTCGCTTATTCATCAAATTGTTTATAATCAAAAAAGTTCTGTGTTAATAATAAAAAGTCCTTGTTAATCTTTCCTCAGCTGTTTTATCACTTTACATCTATTTCCTGCCGCTAAGGAATAATCAGGAATATCTTTTGTAACGACCGAGCCTGCACCAACAAGAGCCCATTTTAGAATTTCAAGACTGTACCACCCCAAGAATAGCCCACACCAAAACCGGCTAAAACAACGTACCCTTTTAATAGTCCTTTTCTATTTTCTTCATACAGAACAATAGGGATTGTATTCGAGACAGTATTTCCTGTCTCTGACATATAATATGGAAATTTCGATTCCGGAATTTTCATTTTTTTACGAAGGAAATTCAACATAAAGACATTTGCCTGATGAAAAATAAACGAATTAATATTTTCAGATGTTAGATGATTTTTTTGTAATAAATCACAAATCAAATGAGGAACAACATCTATTGTAAAATTAAATATCTCGGAGCCATTCATATATAAATGATCAGACGATATTGGATTTCCGTGATCACCAAACATTTCGTCATTTAGCTTATTAGGAAACTTTGCTCCCCCAGTTCTAACAATTAAATTTTCTGCACCTTTTCCATTCGTTCCAAGCACAAAGTCACCAATCTCTGCAAAACCGGTCTGAGACACAAGAGTAGCAGAGCCACCGTCTCCAAAAATTGTTCTGTTTCCCTTATCCTTAGGATGAATAAATTTTGTATAGGTTTCACCTGTAAGCAATAATACATTTCGAGCAATACCTCCTAAAACAAGTCCTTTTGCTAAAGAAAGTCCATAAACATAGCCTGAACATCCTAAATTAAAGTCTAAAGCTCCGCATGAAGTGGATAATCCCAGTTTTTCTTGAATAATACAGGCCGATGTTGGTAAAACATAATCTGGACTTTGTGTACAAAACAGGACAAAATCAATTATTTCTCTATTGATTCCAGACTCTACAAACAATTTTTCAGCAGCTTTTATCGCCAAATCAGCAGAAGTTTCATCAGATGATGCGATATGCCGTTTGTTTACGCCTATTTTGTTTGCGATTTTCTCCACACTCCATTCAGGAAATTCTTTAACTAATTGTCCATTAGTCAAAACCTGTTCCGGCAAATAGTAATTAATTGCACTGATATATGCTTTCATACTTTCTCTCTAATTATAATAAGGTATATCCTCCGTCAATAATCAAGTTAGATCCTGTTACCCACGAAGAGGCATCTGATAGTAGATAGATTACACTATAAGCCACTTCTTCAGGTTTTCCGTAACGTTTTAAGGGATACCGTTTCATATCTTCTTTCAATTGTTCTTGCATTATTTTACCATCCGAAAAAATATCCGTTGTAATCATACCCGGATTCACACAATTAACACGAATACCTTTCGGCGCTAAATCCAACGCCATACCTTTTACAAGGCCATTAACTGCACCTTTGGAAGAAGAATAAATTGAAGCAGCAGGCGCAGAACAAAGAACTCCGGAAATAGATGAGATAAAAACAATAGACCCCTTCTTTCTTATCTTTCCAGCTTTCAACAATAGTCTTGTCAATTCAGCAGGAGCAAAAAAATTAACATCCATGACTTCCTTGAAATCAGACGGCTTTGCAAAATTAAAAGGCAAGACTTTTGTTAACCCAGCACAATTAACAAGGCCATCCAAGTCTTCTATTTTGTTGCAAAGAGCTAACACATCATCGTCTTTTGCGAAATTGGCAATTATATATTGAACTTTATCGTCTCCTATCTCTAAAATAGTAGCCTTTAATCGTTCTTCGTTCCGACCAGTAATAATAACACACGCTCCCATCTTTGAGCATTCGACAGCAATAGCACGACCAATTCCAGAAGAAGCACCAGTTATCAGTATTCTTTTATTCTTCAGAGAAAAAGGATTGTTTTCCATTATTTTCACACTCTATATTTCAATTAAATCTGGGCAACATATATTTTTAGTTTGAAAACAAGCACTACCCCAAGAAAGCCCAACTCCAAAACCACAAATAAGATGCGTTAAGTCCCTACATAGCAATTGCTTTCTCAATTCTGTCACCATTGTCAATGGAATTGTTGCACAACTAGTATTTCCAAAATCACGAATAGAATTTGGTGTTTTTTCAGCTGGGATTTTCATTTTTTTTCGAATTCGCTCATTCATAAATAGATTTGCTTGATGAAATGTAAAATAATCTATTGAATCAATACTTATATCATAAAAATCCAATAACTCTTGTACGCATCTAGGAGCTTTTGATATACCAAAGGTAAAGACATCCATTCCATCCAATTCTAATTGAAGTTTGTTTCTTAAGATGTTCTCTGAACACGAACTCATAATAAAAGAATCTACCGTAGCTTTGTTTCTAAAACCACCCTCACGAATTCGTATAACGTCAGAACCTTTACCGTCTGACTTTAAATTAAACAATAGTTTTGAATCATCATTTTCTATAAACTCTATTGCAGTAGCACTACCAGCATCTCCAAACAATGGATAAGTACTTTTATCATTAGGAGAGCATGTCTTCAAGATCGTATCTCCGGCAAGCAATAGTCCTCTCTTTATACTTCCATGACTAATTAAAGAAGATATGACATTAAGTGCATAAACATAACCACTACAACCTAATGAGATATCTAAAGTCAAACAAGTCTCCGATAAATTCAACATAGTTTGTAGTAACGGAGATGTAGAAGGGATTATATAATCAGGAGTTTGCGTAACAAAGATTAAGCAATCTATGCTATCCCTACTCCACCCCAAATCCAAAATCATTTTTTCAGCGGCATAGTAGCACAGATCCGAAGAGCACATATTCTCATCTGCAACCCTTCGGGAAACAACTCCTGTTGTATTAATAAAATTAAGACTTTCCTCTTTACTCAATATTGGCAAGTCAGAACATTGTTCTATACGCTTAGGTACACATGCACTTATGCCAGCGATCCTTACATTAGGTATTGACAAAAAAGCCATTTATTTTCTATTTTTCACTATAGTAAACAAATCTTCAATTGTTTCTGCTGAACGAATATCATCTCCTTTAATTGAGACATCATATTCTTCATCAATCATCGCAATTATAGAAAGAGCTATTAAAGAACTCCATTCCTCCAATTCTTTATAGTTCGTATTTGGAGTAAAAGCAGAAATCTCTGTTTCTTCAAACTGGTCTGCAAAATTTGTCGTAAAAGTCAGTAAATCCATTTTCTTTACATTTTAATTGTTTTATAAAGCTTTTGCAGGGCTTCCTAGATAAGTAAGCCCATCTTTTGTTTTTTTTATCACTAAGCTATTGGCTCCAATGGTAGTGGTATTCCCGATTCTAATTTGTTGTAATACAATCGAACTTACTCCAAAAAAATTACGGTCGCCTATAGTAACTTCTCCAGAGATTTTTACATTTGGCATAAAAGCATTATAATTGCCTATAACCGAATCATGTCCGACTGGAATAAATCCATTAAAAATATTAAAATCACCAATTAGGAGATTACAACTAAATAAACATCCCGAACAAATAATATTTCCTTTTCCCATTTTACAATTTTGACCATCTAAAAAAATAACATCAGGTGAAATTATATTAGGAAAATTAATATTCTCATTTTTTATATTTTCAACAATATGGGCAACGATTGTAGGCTTTCCTATCGCAATAGCCAGATCAAGAGGATAAGTTATCTTATTCAATTCTTTAATTCCTCCAAGAATTTGTCCATATTCATTCGATGTTCCTATTTCTTTTCCGTCATCAAAAAAACCGATAAAATCCCATTGAGGGCTCTTCTGATTAATTATATGAATCAAGCAGGCAATTTCTCTACCAAATCCTCCTGCCCCATAAACAGCTATTTTTTTCATAAAAATTCTATTTTAATTATTGCCTGTAAACCGTTCCATTGTTGCACTGGTATCGGAAGAAATTCCTTCACGTACTATGACTTTCTTTACGGTTAAAAATAATATTTTCAGATCGAGAGTAAACGACAGATGATCTACATAGTAAACATCCAACTCAAATTTCTTTTGCCAGGAGATAGCATTTCGACCATTTACTTGCGCCCATCCGGTAATACCCGGTCGCACCCCGTGTCGCCGAGACTGTTCCTTATTATATAAGGGCAGGTATTCGGGCAATAGAGGGCGAGGTCCGACTAAGCTCATGTCACCTTTGATTACATTTAACAACTGAGGAATTTCGTCTAAAGAAGTTTTACGAACGAAAGAACCAATCCGCGTCAGTCGTTCCGCATCAGGCAATAAAGTTCCCTCTGCATTTCTCCTATCATTCATTGTTTTAAACTTAATCACCTTGAATAGTTTCCCGTTTTTCCCGGGGCGAGTCTGTGTAAAGAATGCACCATCCCTCTTATTTGCAATAGCTAACCCAAGCCAGATCAAAAGAAAAACCGGACTGATAAGCAAAAAGCCAATCAGAGAAAGCGTAAAATCCAAAAAGTGTTTTATAAAGTTCTTGTACATAAAATTAGTATCTGATCAAATTTTAAATTGATCCACATTTATCTCCCATCAAAACGAAGAGTCTAATCCGAAAACACCGTTTTATATTTCTGAGAAGGATGAGTTATCATTGCAGGAATAGTATAAACGATCTTCTTCTCATCAAGCAAGGTTTGTATATAATTCGTTTTGATATACTTTTCATTACGATTCAATAATTTTGCCAACTCCGACACAGACAGTTCTTGCCAGGCACACAACGCCAAAATTGTTTTTCTGATTAATTCAGGATCACTTCGTCTCCCAACTTCTGATAAAAGAAACAACAAAGGCTCTGGAACTGTCTCCCCTATTTTATCTACCATGGTAGGTACCTTATCTACCATGGTAGGTACCTTATCTACCATGGTAGGCAGCTTATCTACCATGGTAGGCAGCTTATCTACCATGGTAGGCAGCTTATCTACCATGGTAGATAATAGAAATGTTGTTGGTAAATAATAGGTTGACTTTCCTGCATTTTTTTGTTCAAGTAATTTTTGCTTACGCATACTTTTCAAGTCAACACCTGCCTCTATTCTATTCATTCCACATAATTGGCGATAAGACGTATTATCTATAGCTCCCACTTCTCGAACAAAAATCAATGCCAACTTTTGGTTATCATTCAAATCATGTGTTTTAAACAATTCAAGCCAAGACAAATCCTCTTGCCCTAAAAAATTATGAAACAATAGTCTCAATGTAAAATTATTTTTTTCTCTATTACTTTCAAATGTAGGAGGTACCATCTGTGCCTCTTTCATCAGAATCTGCATCGTCTTGAACCCAGTACCTTTAGTTTCTGCTAAATTAGTATCATGAAATATGGAAGCAATAAATGAATTTCGATTAACAGATCCAGGCTCACCGATTCCATCTTCAGGCTTTAATGAGTATCCTGCATTAATAATTTCGAGTCTATTAGCATAACGTAATATCTGAATCGGCTGATTTACCCTGTAAGTCCTATGAATAAATGCATTAACAACTGCTTCTCTCAACACCCTAATTGGAAGTAAACTCTTACTTTCTGCCTGAAGACTATTTTCTTGAAGTAGAAAACCCTTAGGAAGGTCATCCGCGATTGTAGATATCGTACGTGAAATCAAGTCAATAATAGGACCTCTCATGTCTAATGTCTCAACAAATCGCTCATCCGGATTTTCAACCCAGGCTTTCCCTGGAAGACGAATATAGTCCACACGAACCATAGGCATTAATCTTCGGAGAGCCATCTTCTTCCCGAAAACAATCAGACCCGTATTTGTTAATTTCCAGTCATCACCTACTTTTTTTATACAGTTAAGAGCTCTCAATAAATCGTTATCACTATAGTTAAGTTCTTCCGCCGAGCTATTTACCTTCTCTCTTAATCGTTTGTATATATTTAAAGCTCCATAATCAATATCGTCTATATCAGAATCCTTGATAATAGAACCATCAAAACTATCCTCTTTACCATAGAAAAAGAATAAATCATCTTCTGTGCATCGCTGATCAGTACTTCCGATTCGTCTATAAGCTCCTTGCGGAAGCCCCTGACTTTTGAAATATAAAGGTTTTTGTTCAGGAGACAGTTCCGATATTTCGGCCACTAATACCATACGTCCGGCACTCTCTTCAATACTAATTTTAGGTCTGACAGGAATATTAAACAAATCAGCACATTGTGTAGCTAAATCTTTCTGAAGTTTATCCGGGTCAGTAATACCTGCCACTTCATAAGCAGGAAATAAAGTATTTTCAGACTCTCTTATTCCCAAAACAATATATCCACAATCCAAACCCGGCTCATTCGAAAAAGCACAAACCGTTTCCATAACAGAACGATCTATACGCGAACCCGTTTTAACTTCTAAATTAGTTCTTTCATCAGACTGATTCAGTTGTTTAATAATATCATTTATATTCATGTCCTTATCAAATCTTTTCGGCAAAGTTAGAACTTCTTTTTTATGTTCTATAAAACCGTTCGTCTGTAAGATTTATTTTTTCTCAACATCTTCCAGAAATGCTACAAACTGATCTCCTAAGTGATCTCTGGAAAATGAACGTTCGGCAAGTTGACGAGCATTTGTTCCATACTCTTTCCGTCTGTCAGGATGGTCTGCCAGATCAACTAATGCATCTGCAAAAGCTTCAGGATTATCAGGAGGGATAACCTTTCCACATTTTTCTTTAGTTATCATATCAGCTAACCAACCGGGATAATTGTTTAGAATCGGTAAACCGGATGAAATGTAATCAAAAAATTTATTGGGAGATGTTCCGTAATAAAATGCAGGAATATTCGCCAATACCATGAGACCAATATCTGCATTTGCAACAATTCGACTTAACAAATTCTTAGGCATCGGATCAAAAAAACGACAGTTCTCCAGCCCGTCCTTAGTTGCTCTGTCTTTTAGTCCTTGCTTCGTCTTGCCGTCTCCAATAAATACCAGAACAATATCCATACGCCCTCTCTGTTTCAAAACCACAGCAGTATCTAATACAGCATCCAGCCCGTTAGCTATTCCATGAGCTCCAGTAAATACGGCAACGGTATCAGTCGGTTTAATCCCATCTAAAATCAGGTCTATCCTATTGCCTGGCCGGAATATTTCCAAGTCACAACCATTGGGAATCAATTCTATTCGTTTGTTCTTCTGGCTTCTTTTGGCAATTCCGGCACAGATACCAGGCGAAAGGCCTATACAAGCATCAGCATTATGATAACTCATCCACTCCAGCACGTTCATCCCCCAAAGAGCTAACGGATTCTTCATACCTAACGCCTTTGGCAGTTCAGGCCAAAGGTCACGCACTTCAAAAACGAACGTCTTCCGTCTGAACCATTTTGCAGCAATACCAGGAATTCCAGCAGTCAGAGGAGTTGTTGTCGCAAAAAGGATATCATATTGTTCTTTCAATGCGATCCGAACTCCCTTCAAGGCAAATTGAACAAACACCCAAGCTCTTTTCAATAGCCCATCTTTATTAGAATAAGGAAGATTAATCTGAATCACATGAATACCATCAACATCACCCCGGAACACTCCCTTTTCTTTTGTCGGAGGAAGATTTAATTTAGCAATCTCCCCACATACGACTGTTACCTCATGACCGTGTTTTATCAGTCGCTGTGCAAGTTCATACGAACGTGTGCCGCCACCTAATGTAGGTGTCGTAAAATGTTGATGAAAATAAAGTATTTTCATTCTTAGAATTTATAATCTCTTCTTGTATAGTAAGTGTTATGTCTATCTGAGAAAAATTAAAACAGAGATATACTCGTTTTAAGTTCCGAAGTCTCTGTTTTGAATGAAACCAGAAAAGAGGGTTCTTTCACTCCATAATACGAAGAACATCCTTCTTCCTGAACATACGGAGGCAGCATTTCGCCTTTTGCATCTTTACAGATTATCTTAATCCGATCTTTACAGACTGGATTAATATGCCAGTAAATGGTCACTTCCTTTCCGTGGGCATTAGCTACCTGATCCGTGATTTCCCAAGTTGTTTCATTCTTGTTTTTTATGACTATCCGTCTATGAACTATTCTTTTCCCTATCTGTCTGAATGCTTCTATATCGCCTTTAAAAACATAAGAATCTACGTTTTCATGTAATTCTCCGAAAGCCTTTTTCACCCAATAGAACCAGATAAATCGATTACCTTTCAACATTTGATCTGCACCATCGACAGAAAGGGTATTATGTCCTTTGCATCCATTAAAATACTGAACCGTTTCTTTGTCTGTATTGTATTTATAAGAACCGGAATCCCATAATACGTTTTGTCCGTTTGCCCAAATATCAAGATGAAGATTATCCGATTGAGCCGGTCGGTCTTTGTATTTTCCGCAACGAATAAATGTTTTCACATCTCCTTCTTGCATAATATAATAACCTCCTGTAGGAAAGGAGGAAAGTCCTTCTTTACGCTGTGTTATGAGGATAGGATTAGATAATCCATACCAATGAAAACTCTCCCGCTCCTGCAAAGCCTGTCCATAAAGAACCATACGTAAATCATCCAACTGAGAAGAATATATACGATAGTCATCATCCGTCAGCTGAAAAAACAAAGCACCATCATTACTGCCATAATTAGGCAAACATCCGGAGAGAGGATCCAGACAAGCATCTAAAAAGATCAAAGAAGCTTTTGCACGTTCATACACCACTGGTCTAAAAGGATCATTATGTATTTCAGACAATCGAATTCCCCAGGTTAAAAGTTGAATTACCACCCGATGATAATTCATTGAAAACTGTAAATACGTACCGTCTTCATATATCTGATAAGCTATTTCCTCCTCAAACCAACGCTTCCCCTTCCGGCTCCACTCCTGTGTATTAGGTAGAAATGGGAAGAGCAAACCGGATAAATATAACAACAACGTCTCTGTTATCGCATGGTTATTGCGGACACTAATCCTTGAAAAATGAATATTATGATACACATGATGAATATGTGCATAAATTACGCGCATCATCTTTTCAAACAAAGGTTCAGTCAAATATGTAGAGTCTTTATAATAATAAAGCGCGAAAGTCCAATTCAGCACCCGAAGACTTATTTCCTGACTACATTTATAATTGGGACCTCTATTTATCGGATTGTGATCTATAAATGATTCGATTTGCTCAAAGACAAACTCTGCACAATCTGTCCCTGAGTGATAATCATAACGAATAATATCATAGAGATATGAAAAGCGCGCCTTTTCCCAAACAAACTTAATGTCACCAGCTTCGGCAGACAAATCAGGAATTTCCGTCCAATGCTTACTTATATCATAGTGATACCCGGTATCGGGGTTCGTTACCCAGTCATAATCTCTTCCCAGATCATACTCCTGCGAACTAAAAAAGACAAATCGGCCTTCTTTCATCCTCTCTACCCTCTCTGCTAACAAGGGAGACAGGTCTTTATTTATTCCTTTTATGTCTTTTCCTCCAAAAAAGAAAGGGGTAGCCGTATTTCTCCATTCAGACAATTTGGGTAAAGGAAAAGTATCAAAAGTCGTCGGGAATTTTGACTTCATTATTCCCACTTTTGTTTGAAAGATATAGGCAATCCTGAAAAGAATATATCGCAAGGACATATTGGACACAAAATCAATGATTAGAGAAAGCTTATTTCTCATTCCTTATTTTTAAAGATTCACCCAACCGTGTGATTTCAGGCTTTCGATTGCAGCAAAACTAACTCTTGTCGTGTTTATAATGTCTTCAAATGGAATCAATGGCTCTCCTCCTTTTTGTATCCGTTCAACCAACAATCGGAACTGGTCTTTATGTCCCTTATCCATCGGTGTTTTTAAATGAGAGAAGCCTTTAAAACCAAATCCTTCTGTTTTACGAAAATTATCTAAGACTAACGTCCGTTCCTGCGAATACACTTCAACGCGCTCTTTTGAGTATGCCTTTGAGCCGTTAGCAAAATAATTGATAACCCCGGTCGATCCGTTTTCATATTTCAACAAGATTGAAGCATTGTCTGTATTCTCCTCAGGGTTAACCCCCATCGAATTCATACATACTGATTTCACTTTACTGCCTGTCAGGTAGGTTATCAAATCGATAAAATGACATGCTTCTCCAATGATCCTTCCGCCTCCGACTTTTAGATCGTGTACCCATACATTGGAAGGAATAAAACCAGCATTCATCGTGGCGATAACATTCATCGGAGCTAATCCTAATAAATTCTTCATTTTTTGAACATGTGGAGAAAAGCGTCTGTTAAAGCCTACCGTGACCGATGTTCCTGCAATATTCTGAGCCTGTATAATTCGTTCTAACTGTTCCTCATTCAAGGCCAATGGTTTTTCCACAAAAATATGCTTCCCGGCTTGTAGCGATTCAATCGTCATTTCGGCATGTAAATCGTGACGAGTCGTAATCATGACAAGATCAACTTCTTTATCTTGCAATATTTCTTTATAATTCGTGGTGGAATGTGTAAAGCCGTATTTCTGAGCCAAAGCAGTACCACTTACGCCTCCTTTACTCGCTATATATTTTTTGTTGGCTGTTGTCGATTTTAATGCAGGAAGCATAGTCATCTTTGTAAAATTTCCAGCTCCGATAATACCAAGAACCCCTTTTGTTCCTGCAAAATTTGCGTCACTTACCTGTATTGTATGCGCAGGTGACAATACTGTATTCTCGGGATATTTCAAGATTGAAGCAATGGATCGGCTATGACCGATATCTCCATAAATTCGTTGATATTCGTCTAAAGGAATTACATCTGTTATCATCTGCTCTACTTGTAATTTCCCGGAAGACAACGTCTGTAGGATCGTTTCAAAATTACGTTTCTCCGTCCATCTCACAAAGGGTAAAGGATAGTCAATCCCTTTTTGTTCATAATCGTCATCATAGCGCCCCGGACCATAGGAACAAGAAACCTGAAAACTTAGTTCCTTCTCATAAAACTCGGCACGACTGATCTCTAATCCGATCACACCGACCAAAACAATTCGTCCACGTTTACGACTCATTCGGGCAGCTTGCGAAATTATATCATTATTCTTGGCAGAGGCTGTAATTAATACAGCATCCGCACCAATGGTTCCTGTCTGGCTTTCCACAAACTTGACCACATCGCCCTGTAGTGGATTGAAAGGAATCACTCCCCATTCCTTAGCCAAGGTTAGTTTGCTTTCGTCCACATCCGTGCCAATCACGCGACAACCATTAGCAATTAATAATTGGGCACTCAACAAACCGATTAGTCCTAAACCGACAACAACAACCGTCTCTCCTATAGTTGGGTTTAATAAACGTATGCCTTGTAAACCGATCGAACCGATTACGGTAAAGGCAGCACTCTCATCACTAACATTATCAGGAATATGAGCAACCAGATTTTTGGGTACACAAACAAACTCAGCATGTTGGCCGTTAGAAGCTACCCGATCTCCTGTTTTGAAATCTGTAACACCTTCTCCAACCTCAATCACCCGGCCTACATTACAATAACCCAACGGAAGAGGTTCTCCCAACTTATTAAATACAGCCTCTAAAGTAGGCATCAAACCGTCCGTTTTGATCTTATCTAACACCTGCTTCACCTTATCCGGTTGCTGTCGGGCTTTAGATAACAGGTTCGATTTACCAAATTCAACCAACATACGTTCAGTACCTAAAGACACTAAGCTACGTGTCGTTTGAATCAAAACACAACCTCGTCTTACCTGCGGCGCAGGCACTTCTTCTAATATCGTTTCTCCTGTTTTAAAGGATTGGATTATTTGTTTCATTATATTAAGTGTAAGCTCTGTGAATCTTTACAGAAGTTTTTTTTTCTTGTATTCCTGTATTCTATTCTGTTCTTGTTGTTTCCAGATCGCCAGATCATCAAGCAAATTTTCTTTCAGATCTTTCCCTAAAAGAAACATTTGTGTACTTAAGAAACCAGGAAAGCCAACCTCTTCTTCTTTATATTTTTCTATGGAATGTTTAATAGCTGTTTCGAGCTCACCTATCGCTTTTCTCGGATCAATACCTCCTGGCCTTAACGAATCGATAAGTCTCTTCAATTTCCAGCTAACCTGACAATCTTGTGATGAGAGCAAGGCTAAATCTTTTTCTGGCTGATTAAAGTAAGAATAATACAACCATATTTCAAAACAAGGATTACTCACAATCAAATTGAACCGTCTGTATTGACAAAGGTAAATTATCCGTTTAAGTCCCGTAAACTGATCTACGTCCGTTAGTAAGAAAAAGCGATCATTTTCTTGTAAATTAAAACGATCATTATTTTTCTCCACGTATTTTCGCTGAACCGCATTCAAGGCATAACCATACAGTTGCTGAGGAGTAAATCCTCCCGCTCCTTTAATTGCAGACAAGGTAATCAGCTTGATACGTCTTCCCATTTTCCCAAGTTCTATAGCAGAAAAATAATCTTTTTCTCTTTTTTCTCCACCTGAAATAATAACAAATAGAAAAGATTCTCTAACCCCTTCTTGTTTGGTATAAGTCGCCGGTAAAACTATAGCAGGAGTAGTCAGAGATTGCTTGCTTGCTGCTTTTTCCTTTTTCATCTGAGGAGCAACCGGCTCTTTCTTTGAGTCTGCCTTTTGATAATTCCAGTTCTCAGTCATCTTTAGTTGTTAACAGTTCGGCTAATCCCAGAAAAGGTATTCCTCCATATCGACCACCCAGATAACCATTCTCAATGGAAATGGTGTTATGCTCCTTAAAGTCATTGAGAGAATACATACACGTCTCTCCTTCGTGCTTTTCAGTAAACCAAACTTCATCGGGTCTTAGTAGTTTTTTCTGATCCAACAAACAAACCTCATGTGTCGTAAAAATAAGTTGTCCGGAAGCCGGAGAACCGGAGAATAAGGCAATGAGTTCACGTATTAACAGCGGATGAATCGAATTATCTATCTCATCTACACAAACCGTCTTATGTCCTTTCATCGCACTGTAAAAAGCAGGTATCAAAGTTAATAATCTCACTGTACCATCAGACTGAACAGCAATATCCATCTCTCCCGCATAACCGTCTTTCCCGCTTTGTTCAAACAAAAACTCTTTCAGAATTTTCTTTCCGTTCTCCAATGATAAAGAACACATATTTCTGTTTTTTCTCATTCGGGTCAACAGTTGATCTTTTCCGATTTCTTTGTTTAACAAGCTTTTCACTTCATCATCAAAAGATTGATCCTCCGCCTTTTTATTTATTTTCAGACGGGTTATTCCTGTATCAAGCTTTTCGAACACGTTATTCACAAATTCCATTAACGGCTGATTGGATGCCATCAGTTCAATCAGAATAGGAATAAAACTATCCGGTTTAACGATCTCAAGTTCATGAAAGAACCAGTCGAAAGCACCTTCAATTTCTTTATCTTTTAAGATTGGAAATTCCTTGTTCAACGCAAACAAAGACGACATGGGATTAGTTTCAAGCAGTTTTTCAATCGCAAAGCGTACATCCTCTGCTTGCTCAGTACGCATTTTTACCTGATTTCCTGTTCTCAAAAACAGCAGGACATTATCTTCCCCTATTCCTGATAAATACAAAGCTTCCTTTTCAATTGATTCGCTATTTATTGCTATCTCATAAATATAATACTGTTCTGCATTAAAAAACTCAACGATAAGGGATATCGGTTCTTTATTTCCACCCTGAATCAGCCGGAATTTACTTTTATCTAATTGATCTTTTTTTATAAAGTTCTTGTCTGTAACAAATCTTTTCAGAAAAGACAATGCTTTTATAAAATTGGATTTTCCTGATCCGTTTGCTCCATAGATAGCCGCTTGCTTCAACAAAGGAACTTTTCCTTCAATTATATGCTCCGGAAATGATGTCCGCCTTGGATTTGGAAACATATCAAACTGAACAGGACTATAAAAAGAGCGAAAATTTTGTATGATAAATCGCAACAGCATATTCTTCTGTATTATTAATTTTGATCAAAGATAAATATCTTTTCCACACAAGCATTATGCATCCGTGAAAAAATCACGGACAACTCATAGAAAGAATAGAAGTCTGTACCCCTACATTTTTCATACCCCAGATAATTTAGCCCGATGCTTTTGAATAAAATACCCTATTGTAGCATGATAATCCTTAATAGTGTTGGGATCTATATTTTTCAGGCGGTTATAAACGTTCTCTTCCTTAAATAGTTCACAGAATTTATCGTAATATCTTTGTTCTGAATTATAAATCATTTTTTGCACAAAAGGCACAATGTTAAAATCCGTTCTGAAGATATACTCTTCAACTATTTTCTCGTATTCTTCCATATTTACGGCTTTCCATATACAAAACAAAACCGTAGTAGGTGTCTGGCTTAATCCGAATAAGAGATTGTAACCTTTCTGTTCTGCAAATCGGTTTATCAATTGATAGATACTTCGATCTATTTCTTCTTTATAATAGGAATATACGCTATTTCTCTCGCAAAAATGAGTAGCGAAAAACAAGTGAAACAAAGTCACTCTTTCTTCCTGAACAATCGTCTCAAATAGCTGTACAACTTTTCGCCTATCACGAACTATTGGCTCAAGTGCAGGATCATCATTATAATCAGTAATATAGTTTTCCAGAATATCCGAAATTAGAAACTCTAAAGAGCACCCACAGTCGTCCATGGTATAACGTGTTCGTTGTTTATTCACAGACAACCGGGATAATGCGATACAGATTCTCCCGATACTATCATTGTCGATACCCTGAGTACGTTTTTGATAACAAACCTGATAAATTACACGATTTAATTGTGAATATCCGTATTGTTTATAAAAGAATTCTATCGCTTCCAACAATTCGTTTTCATCATTTTCTCGTATATTTTTAATAAAATCATCAAACATTCTTTCACTAATCACGTTATCCGGCGTAGTATATAAGAAATATTTATCGAAATAAGTTGAGCTGCATAAACTTTTCTTACTATCAATATCCAATGGACTAATACTCTCTGAATAGCGGAAAGAATGGAGAATATTATAGACTATTTCTCTGATAAATATTAATTTATCAGAACGAACATTTTCTAATAATTTATCTATAAATTGTTGCTTCTGTTCTTGACGCTTTTCTCCAGGCTCAGATCGCAGTTCGCCAATTAGACTGACTTTTCCGGTTAATAAATATTTATTTTCTCGGATAAGATAATAGGCCTCGGGATGAAACAATTTCAAAGCTTCCAACAAACACAAATCCGACAAATTCACTTCTCTACGAATAAAAGGCAGAATAAAAGCAAGAGAGTTAGTATATAGTATTATTTCTCTAACTGTAGAAAAAAGAGGGAACACATATTGCTTAAGCGATGCCTTTAATTCTTCGAGAGAAGGCGTGCAATCACCGTTTTCCAAAGACTCGGATAACTCTATTAATGGGAAAACACAAGTCTCCAATTTTTTATTCAGATGTACCTGCTGTATCGCAGGCAGGTAAATAGGCACCTGAATAATCTTTTCTAAAAAATGCTTTCCGGATTCTTCATCCCCACAACCAAACCGTTGACCTATCGATTTTGCGACCATATCCGCATCCATCGCAATAATATAAGTCGTATTCACAAAATCAGCATTCTGACGAATCAGTTTGAACAAAGCATGTACTTCTTCTTTATCTAATCGGTCAACATCATCAATCAATATAAGAAGATGCTTTTTAGACGTCTTTATGCATTCGTTCACTTCCTCCTTCAACGCTCTTATATCTATGTCAATTTTAGAGACAGCTTTTATTATATCATTAAAGGAGTTTTGTAAGACGCTTCCTAATCCGGGCATAGCAAGATTTAGTAGTCCGGAAATACCCAATGAAACAAGGGGACCGTATTGTTTTATCTTTTCAACATAGTCCTTACTTATATTCCCATTCTGCAACGCTTTAAAAAAATCCAATAATAAGGACTCTTGATCTTTAAACAGCCAGGGATTAAACCGAACAATCTTAATTACTTCGTCTTCTGAAATTTTCTCATATACAATATTAAGCAAAGAAGTTTTCCCTTCGCCCCATTTCCCATAAAGACCAATAGTATAGCAATTCGTTTTGCCTTTACTCCTAAGCTTAATCATCTCCACAATACTGTCAACGATACGCCCTCTTCCGAATAAATCTTCACTAATAGTTTTAATAGGGTTGTCTTCAATCATATTTGATTACTTTATTAATAAGCTAACTTTACCCGATACGGAACGAATCGGTTCATTCACTCGTTTAAATGTTATATCAAAATTCAGATTATTACTATCAAAAAGGGAGGCTGCTTTATTTTCCGCAATATTACCAACATATACTATTTCTATTACGCCTTTCCGTATCTGCTTTACTTGAACGAAATTCGCATAATTAAATATTTCATGATGGCGTCCAAAAATCAATCCGGTTAAATTAATACTCTTATTGTCTTTATCAACTACAAACTCACCATTACGTCCTTTTAATATTAAAAAAGAGTCTAATATTCCATTTTGAACAATCGGATCTTCAATTATATCTTCTGTATTATATCGTATTAACGGTGACGCGTAATTATAATATGAAGTACTCACTAAATTATATTCATTTTCTTCATTGAGTATTGCTTCAGAAAAGCCATAAGAGAGAAAAGGTGAATAATTAAACGGTCTTTCTTTCTCATATGCCAATACCGCGCGTTCCGTATGTCCATACCAGGAAATCGTTTTTATATCAAAGACTGTTTCTATCTTATCCCTATAGTATTTATGTGGATACTCAGATCCTAAAAAAGCACCTTTTAATTGTTCTTTAAGAATAGATGTTAGTTCTTGATCAAACGTCTCGCAATAAATAGCAAAATCATAAATAGACGATGGATAACCATGTAAATAATTGACATGATATTTTTTTAAAATCTGTTTTAATCGTTTACAGATTTCACTATAAGAGGCATAGATGTCAATCGCAAAAGTATTCCTGACCACATCATAGTCTACAAAATTATTAACATCACTCCTACCTCCAAATCCTAATTTAAAATCAGACGTTTTATATCCCAGTTTCTCCCAAATTGTATGCATGTGCGCCCATTCGTGTCCGATAGAATCTGGCTCTATATAAAAACCAAAAGGTGTACCGGAAGATCCTCCTGTATTAACAATATATCTTCCTTTTCGCTTATAACTACGTTGTTCTAATTTCGATTGATTTAAAATAGACTTCGTTATTATAGGTATCTTCTGGATATCCCCAAAAGACATCAGATCATCCGGATGGAAACTGTTAGTGTCATAATATGTTCTATAGAATGGAATATGCTTATAAGAAAAATCAACGAGGGACTTTACGCGTTTAAAAACAAAATCCTGTTTTTCTTCTTTATTGGCCAACTCTAACTGACGAATTTCCTGTTTCCGCGTTTTGTAGATTTTCCCAATACCTGGTCTATATTCATAAGGAAGTATGTTTATCTTCTGACCTATAGAAGGAGGTATATTTTTTAAATTATTCTTTAAGAATACCGCAATATTCATTTTAGTCCTATCTAATATAAAAAAACAGTTAAAAAAATCATGATAATAATTTCAACACTTCATTTATTCTATTCTTGATATTTAAGTGAGTAGTTTTCACGTCTTTATCTAGCGAACGTTCAAAAACCTTGATTAATTCATCTTCTTTATACGGATTAAAAATCAAGCTTGGAATACAAACATCATGCATATATTTTAAATCAGCCCCTATTACTTTACATCCATGTTCTATTGCTTCTACAATTCCCAAACCGAAGCTTTCCGCCAAAGATGGGTATATTAAATATTCATGGGTTTGATAAGATTTATAAAGATTTTCTCTCTTGACAAAGCCTATATTATTAATAGGATAGCCTTTGTCTTGCTTTTCTTTTATAAGATCACAAAGATCACTAAAGTTATCAGGAATGGTCAGGGTCAACTTACCTTCCTTCTTTTTGTCATAAAATCGACAAAAAGCATTTATTAACAATTGGTGGTTCTTATGAGGAGATCCACCACTAACATACAAATACGCGTTCTGTATTCGCTCATAGCTATTACCATCTTTAGGAATTGAAGGATAGAAAGGCATTAAATCCACATTATTTATATTTATTTCATATTTATCAGATAGTTCAATTTTTAAAGAGGGAAGCTGTACAAACCATTTGTTTGAATTTCCAGATAGAGATTTCAAGAAAAGCTGGCGAAACAACAAACTGAAGAAGCGTTTTAAAGAAGTATTTTCTTTAATATATATATTAAATGGATTTTTCAAATAAAGAAGTTGATGAAAATAGGTTATAACCTGACATTTTTGCTTTGTTAATGGTGGTATATTCCCAAAACAAAATATTTTAGAAAATAGACCTCGATGTTTTCTATAAAACCAATATCGATTCCATAATGAGGCTTTCAGAAACAATTTTCTCGTTTTAGGGATTTGTTGAAACTCTTTTTTACACCGTTCATCAAAAAGATAAAAAACTTCTCTGTTCGATTGTTCTAATCGTTCAACCAAATAATCCAAAAGAACTTTTCCTCCTCCATTATTGATATATAAGCTATCAAGTAACAACATCTTTAGTCAAAAAATAATTGATAAAACCATAAATAAAAAGAATATAGATAAAAATAGAAGACCCCAATCCTATAAAATAATCTTCTCCAATGTTCATCAATGCAAAAGTTAAGAGGAACGCTCCCAAGAGAAGGGGAACACTTCTTCTTTTTATTAAAACACTTATAATTGAGCCAAAATAAAACAGCAAAGACACAACAGTAAAAAAAACGCCCATATTAAGAAGAAATCGGATATAACAATTGTGCATATTACCAGTATCTGCAATACTATAATTTGCATCTAGGCCATTTCCCCACCAAAGATTTGTGTTTATGGCATGAGAAGCTCTTTGCCATATAGCTGTTCGACCTGAGTCTTGTACAGCATTAGCAATATTAAACAATCGATCAAATATAAAAGAGAGATCAACAAAATACGATACAACGAAGAGCAGTAAAAACACAAAAGAGATTGCATACATTAACTTTGTGACATTTTGATAAGAATTAAACAATAAGATAAGAATTAAACCTACCATAGCATTACGTGATCCTGTAAAAATCATCGTTAGTATAAGAAAAGAAAATAGTAAACTATAAAATTTACTGTTTAACTGATTGAATTTTTGCGACAATAGAAGAACTACTATCCAAAAGACTGTAGAGATTCCATACATGTTTGGATTATTCATAAACCCATAGAATCTATAGCCAGACAATAAGAGATGTCCATTCATTATTAGAGATAATACTATGAAAAATAAAATGATATATGCAAAAGTTCTTAAAACATTAACACTTTTATGTAAAGCATATCCTATAAAAGGAGGAATTAACAAACTTAATAAAGACATCAGAAAAAAGCGTAAATAGTCTGTTCCATCAATTATGGCATATAAAAACTGAACAAAATAAAATACAGAAAGTAGAAAAACGGGCTTAGTAATAGTGAAGAGTCTATTCTTCTTAGTTATTTTATATAATGAAAACATAATCATAAAGAAAAAGAGTCCCCATCGTATAATATTGGCAATAGAGTGAATAAAACTTGGTAATATTCTTGCAGACAATAACTCTGCCCTATCCATATTATCAAAAGCCATAACAAACGGAGCTATTGCAAACAACAGTATAATACTGCCTGTATATATATTGAAACTACTGTTTCTTTTCATTAAGTAATTGCATTAAACTGGCAGATTGTATCTGAGGTGTAATTATTGTTGAAAGAGCTCGACTATTGTTACAGAATGTCAAAAGCGAATCAACGTCAAGATCCATAATTAGCATCAGTTTCTTTTTCAAGTCATTTATTGAGTTATCGCAAACACGAAAACCATTAAAATTATTAATTACAAAATGAGGTGAAGCACCACAAGTTTCAGTACAAAGAATAGGAAGTCCAGCTATAGCCGCTTCATGTATTACTAATGCCCAAGGTTCTTTTATAGAAGGAAGAACAAAACAGCCTGCATTTTGAAACTCTTCAATCAATTCATCTTGAGCCATATAATCTTTTACAATAAAATCCTCAATTGCCATTAGGTTCTGTTTCATTTCGCCTGCTCCTATAAGAGTAAAAGTCCAACCTTTTTTATCAGGTATTGAACTCCATGCTTTTATTAAATTCCTCAATCCCTTGATCTCAGTATAGCGTCCCACATACAAAAAGTTTTTAGGATATCCTTTTGTTTTTTTTGTAGTTATGTCAACTTTAGAAAAAGTTGACATATCACCACAAAGTGAATGAAATAGGATTTGGGCGTTAACGAATTTTAATTTACGAGCGTAATCGTACTGTCTCATTCCCGCTACCCAAATATGCGTAAATGCTTTTTTAAGATAAAAAGGACTAATAAACGCATTTATTCGTTGTTTCCAAGTACCATACCATGGAGTATCAGAACAAGCGACAATTGGGATAGAGGTTCTTTTTTTCATTTTCTTACAAACCCAATTATACTCTGGAATCATCCAACCTGCGGTCACAATGAGATCCGGATTTATTTTCTGAATTTCCTCTAAAAGAGTTTTTCTTGTATAATCATGTAGTAAATAAGTTTTGAAACTATTTGTCTCTTTCGGTATGTAGGTATATTTTTTACTTACAGAAAATGAAAAAATTTTTATTTTATAGAAATCTATAAGAGAATTTATAGATAATATTTGATGAGGGACATAACTCCCCACTAAAAAAACGGCATTCATATCAAACTATTTTTCTTTAAAGAATTTATGATTTCTTTTTCTTCTTTACTCAAAACCCTATATACTCCTGTTTTTATAAGTTTTACAGGAGTTCCTGCAACAATAGAATATTCAGGGACATTTAGATCCTTATTAACTAAACTTCCAGATGCAACAATAGTATAATTTGGCGTTTTCGTTCCTTTCATTATGGAGGTTCGATTACCGATCCAATTATTCTCTCCTATAATTATAGGAGCATTTAATTCTCCAAAAGTCATATCACCCAAATTTCTAATATAGTGAAATGTAGTATCCAAAATTTGTACTTCCCACGCTATTCTTGTATTTTGTCTAATAAGAATGGATTTATATGCAATAATTTTCACTTTATTACTTATACTTACATTTTCTTCTATTTCAATATTTGCATTTCTTTCGACACGAATAAGAACACCATTACCAAAATGAATATTATGAGTTAATACTAAACAACCACTTATATTTAAAATTATTTTTTCTGAATTCCAATAAAGATTATCTTCACCCAAAAATCCAAAACGTATCATAGCAGGTTTTACTCTTCCTTTTAATATGACTTTTCCTGATAAATTATAGAAACGAACGTTTCTTGTAAGCAATATAGGCAGTTTTATTGCTTGAGAAAAAGGTAACATATAAAAATTAAACAACAGTGTTCTCCAAACACTAACTCTGTAAAATCTTCTTATCTGATTAATTTTATTCCACATATTTCTATAGTTTTTTTAATTCTCGAACAGGAACTCCTCCAACTAGTTTATATGATTCCACCGATTTATTAACAACGCTTCCTGCAGCAACTATACACATGTTGCCTATTGTTACACCTGGCAAAATAATAGACCTCGCACCTATCCATGTACCATCTTTTATTGTGATATTTTTATTGATTCCTTTTCCAGCCATTCTCTCTCCTGTTGTATTTATTTCATGAGTACCAGTACCAATATAAACCTGAGGGGCTATATCAACATTTTTCCCAATCGTAATGGCTGTTCCTCGACCTGCTATAATAGTACAATCTAGTCCGATCCATGTATTTTCTCCAACAATCAACATCCCATGACCTACAATTTTAACACTAGAACATATCCGTACATTTTTAGCAATTTTATACCCTAACATTCGATATAATATTCTTTTAAAAGAAAAAGCTCTTGTTTCTGGTAATATGCATACTAAAGTACGAACAAGAATACGCTTAATAGACTCGAACATTCCTCTTGTTTTTTTTATTATAAAACAACACTGTAATTATCAAAAAGACAATACTAAAGATTAAATGACTAATAACCATAGACTCAGCTCCATCAAAATTAAAATACAACATAAACACTATAAAAAGGACAATCGCTGAGACATCTCTTATAGTTCTGAATAACAACATTACCCAATTAAGACCTTTAGACATATATGCTTGTGCGTAAACATTGGAAATACTAGAAAAAACAGTAGAAAAAACAGAAAGAGAGATAAGCAATTCTAGCCCTTGGAAACTGTTTCCATAGCTTCTTGCAATAAAAACAGAAAAAAGAGAGACAATCAGAGCAGGAACTATTGTTGCAAAAAAATTAATTAAAATAGTCTGTTTTAAAATAGCTTCATGCCTTTTCTCATTATTCATATTTTTCGACAAATGTGACAATATTACATTTCTTAAAATGCCCGGTATAAAAAGAATAATAGCATTCCATTGCATAGCTGCAGAGTACATACCTAAATCTCCAAAAGAGGCAAAACGGACTAATAGCAAACTGGAAATCCAAGCAGTAGATGAATAGACAGCCTCTTGAAGCGCTATAGGGGTTGAGAAACGAATAATACTTTTATAAAGAGTTTTTTGTTCAATTGTATCTATATTTTCACTCACAGCAAACTGAGTTGTTGCTTTTCTTACATACATATAATTATATCCACAATTGATAATTTGAACAAAGATGAGAGCTAATAAAGCTCCATATAAATCATAGTAATAAGTAAGAATTACACTAAAGAAAAAGGTAAGTACACCTATGACAGAGTTAATTTGAGCTATTTTCTTAAACATTCCATACCCAGACAAGACTCCTATCTGAGTCGTTGTTATGGCATTAAAAACAATCAAAACAGCAAGTAAACGCAAAGACCTATCTAAATGACTTGTATTAAATAGATGTATAGCAATATAATTACTAAAAAGGAAAAGAGATATTGCCATCATCCCACTAAATATTAAAGTAATTTTATTAGAATAATGAATAAACAATGATAATTTGTGGGGAGCATTAAATTTAAAATCAGCTACAAATTTAGTTGCTGTATAACCTAAGCCAAATGTAGAAAAAGTTCCTATTGTAAGTATTGTATTTCTAACCATACCATACTCTCCATAAATATCCTTACCGAGGAAACGAGCAACTAAAATACCGGCTAATAAAGCCAAGCCTTTACCGATAACATTACCAATTAATGACCATGCTGAATCTTTGAATAGTTGATTATTTTTTAATTGACCAACTTTTACATAAATTTTATTTATCATTATACGTCTAAACGCTTAATATAGAAACAACACCCCTTTTTCAACAAAATTCAACTATCCTCTCACAAGCCTTTCCATCCCCATACGGATTATGCGCTTGCGACATCTTATTATAAACCTCCTGATCATTCAACAATTCCAACACTCCATTTACAATCGCATCATAATCTGTACCAACCAACTTAACCGTGCCTGCTTCTACAGCTTCGGGGCGTTCGGTTGTATTACGCATCACCAATACCGGCTTGCCTAATGACGGAGCTTCTTCCTGTACGCCTCCACTGTCTGTCAATATAATATGGGCATGTTGCATCAGGTAAATAAATGGGAGGTAATCTAATGGAGAGATCAGATAGACATTGCTTACTCCCGAAAGCAATTCGTAAACGGGCTTCTGCACATTCGGATTCAAATGTACCGGGTAAACGATATCCAGTTCGGGGTGCGCAGTCGCAATAGCTTTAATAGCTTTGCAGATGTTAAGGAAGCCGTCTCCAAAATTTTCACGACGGTGACCAGTTACTAAAATATAGTTTCTATCTGAAATCAGATAACCTTTATCGCTAATGGTTTGTGCTATCTCTGCCTGTAAGCCGTCTTTGGTACGGATAATATCGACGGCCATCAGCAAGGCATCAATCACCGTATTTCCGGTAATAAATATTTTGTTTTCATCGATATTCTCTTTGAGAAGGTTACCTTTTGACATCGGAGTCGGCGCAAAATAGTAATCGCAAATCCGATCAGTTACCTGACGATTCATTTCTTCCGGCCAGGGGGATTGCAGATTATATGTGCGCAACCCCGCCTCTACATGGGCTATCTTGATTTGTTGATAAAAGGCAGCCAAAGCGGCAGCAGTAGAAGTAGTAGTGTCCCCGTGAACAAACACAATCTCCGGCTTGAATTCTTTTAATACATCACGCAACCCCAGTAATACTTTTGATGTAATATCGTATAGGTCTTGATTCGGAGCCATGATATCCAGATCGTAGTCCGGTTTAATATCGAATACATCCAACACCTGATCCAACATCTGACGATGTTGTGCGGTTACGCAAACTTTGGTTTCAAACCGTTCAGGATATTTCTGAAATTCTTTCACCAACGGAGCCATCTTTATTGCTTCCGGACGGGTGCCAAATACCAGCAAAATCTTTTTCATATTTTTTCTTATTTTCTTACTCCACAAAAATCTAATTCAATCTTATTCTCTTCTTTCGCTATAGCAAGGAAGGGCTTATGACGTACTAACCAGGCAACTATATCTGCTTTTGTATAGGCTTCTTTATAGTCCATCAACGCAAAGGTCGTGTGTGTATGTACATTTGGTTCAACAACCAAAACTTCGGCATTGGACTCTGCCACCACGCGCGAAGTGATATACTTGGCAGGTGATTCACGCAAATCATCAATATCAGGTTTGAATGCTAATCCCATACAAGCAATAACGGGTTCACGGTCATATTTTTTTTCAAATTCAACCGCGGCCTCCAATACTTTATTCGCACACCAATCAGACTTGTAGTCATTGGTTTCACGCGCTCTTTTAATAATCTGCGCCTGTTCCGTATAATCGGAGACAATAAACCAGGGATCAACAGCAATGCAATGTCCGCCAACACCACAACCAGGTTGAAGAATATTGACACGCGGATGTTTGTTGGCTAATTCAATCAGCTCCCAGACATTAATATTTGCTTTCTCGGCAATCATAGAAAGTTCATTTGCAAAAGCAATCTGTACGTCACGGGAAGAGTTTTCCGTTAGTTTACACATTTCTGCCGTACGAGAATTTGTCGGGTGTAACTTACCTTTAACGAATTGCTGATAAAACACAGTCGCTTTTTCCGTTGATTCCGTATTGATACCTCCGATCACACGATCATTATGTTCTAATTCATAAATTACATTTCCGGGAAGAACGCGTTCAGGACAATAAGCTATATAGATTTTACCCTTAAGTTCAGGACGTTCCTTCCAGATCAGATCCGCCATTTTCTCTGTTGTATGTACAGGAGAAGTGGATTCAATAATATATAAGTCGTTTTCTTTCAGATAGGGAAGAACAGCTCTTGTAGCTGATTCTACGTAGGAAATATCCGGACGATGATTTTGACGGAAAGGGGTTGGAACAACAATCAGAAAAGCATCCGCTTCTTCGGGTTGTAACTTCGCTTTCAGGCTACCTTTCTCAACTACGTCTTTGACTACCTTGTCTAACTCAGGCTCTACAATATGAATTTTACCGGAATTGATCGTATTTACAACATCCGGATTTATATCTACTCCGATTACATCAATGCCTTTACTCGCTGCAACGGCTGCGGTCGGTAATCCGATGTAGCCTAATCCCATAAATACTGCTTTCATATTTTATAATCAATTCTATGTTTTATAAAGTTCTATTTTTATTTCCTACTGCCATTTTCAGGAAAGACTATACTCTTTTTGGAAAAAGACTATACTCTTTTCAGAAAAACACCATAGTCTATATTTTTTTGACTAAAAAATCAAAACCGTCACTTGGGATTTGAAATCCCCTATAAAAAATGTTTGACCGATGAATTATTATGAACAAAGGATGAAATCGGGATTACAAATCCCGCCCGACATTGGTTCCCCGACATTTCCCGACATTTTCCAGGCGTTGTTGCAAATTCCATTCGGCGTTGGCTGTCTGAGTGTAGTGAGGTCCAACTTGTGTTGTTTTTGTTACTTTTTTCTTGATAAAAAAGTAAGATATATTATTTTTGCGCCCTGAAATTCATATGCCAAAACTATATTCCCTCAAAATCTAACGATAAACCCTTCTCCTTTTGGCTACGTTTTTCCCGTACAAAATCCTCCGATTTTCTGATAGGGCAATGGAAGGGATTAATATTCCCCCTTCTATTTTAACTATGAAAAAGTTTATGTTACGGATTCAATCCGTAATGGGGACAAAGCGTCCTTCGTATGCTGTTTACAAGCAAGTAGAAAAAGATTTATCTGCCGAACAGCTCCAAAACCTTCAACGAGATCTTTTTCATTTGGCTTTCGCCTACTGGAAATCGTTACCAAACTATTATCGTAAGTTTTTAATCCGGGTGTATAAGCATGATCGCGAGTCGCTCTTGATCTATCTGTTGGAGGAAACTCCGCTGGGTGAATTGCGGCATTCGCTTTATAAACCGGAATTAGTTTTAAAATTGATGTATATGCTTGAGAAAAACAAAAAAGTTGGCCGAATTTCGTATTTAAGTGTCGCGTTCGGGTTGTTGCTTTCGTTTGATTATCCGTTTAAACTCAGGACGATGGCGGAGTATCTCCGGAGGCAACAGCCTTCTGCGGGTGAATTGTTGCAGATGGCCGGAAAAATTGAAATTACCGGTGATTTTGATTAGTTTCTAAGGGGGCTTTGCCCCTGTGACCCCACTTCATTTTTTGGCTTGATCCAAAAAACGGAAGCAAAAAAGATCAAGGCTGTCGCGCCTGAGCTAAAAAAGGCTGCGCTTTCGCTAAACAGATTGAAACTCGCTGCGCTCAAACAGCAATCTGTTTTTAACGCTTTCGCTTCGCATTTTTCTTTACGCTCATTCGCTGAGGCCGGTCTTTTTTTTTGCTCGCTTACGCATTCGCATTTTAATAATTTAAGCCAAATGCCCACAGAGGAATACTATTTTTATAACCGTACTCAATATCGTCTTTTACGATAAAAGCATTTGGGGTGTTTTTAATTTGTTCCTGTGTTTTGTTTTTACCACCCACTTCAAATGTATATCGGTCGATCTTAAAATCAGCGACGGCTGAAGAAACTACTGCATTATTTACCCGCATTTGATTCAAA
>NZ_JAQWCQ010000039.1:29654-35899 GCF_028705895.1 Massilibacteroides sp.
ATTTGGGGTGTTTTTAATTTGTTCCTGTGTTTTGTTTTTACCACCCACTTCAAATGTATATCGGTCGATCTTAAAATCAGCGACGGCTGAAGAAACTACTGCATTATTTACCCGCATTTGATTCAAAAAGAATGTTTCACGAATATTTCCTATTTCCGGTTCTTTCTCAGACAAGTAGTAAACAAGGTTGGTATTGTCTAAATAGACTTTATCTACTTTTCCTAATCCGATTATTCCGGTTGACTGGTCACGAAGACGAGCTATAAGTCCGGCATCTTCCATAAACGACATATATTCTTCGAGCGAATTGCGGCTTATTTCCAATTTAGCGGCGAGCGAAACAAAGTTTGGCTTGAATGGAACACTTTCCGCGATAACTAACAACAGGCGTTTCAGCTTACGCGCTGTAGTAACGGATAAGTTGGCAAATTGTGGTATATCGGTTTCTAATGTTATATTCAGAATTTGCCCCAGCCGAATACCCAGATTCTCTTCCACTGCCATAGGGTAATATCCTTGCTCCAAATAGGTTCTAAACAAGGGTAGCGGATGTTTTATTTCGTTTAACAAGGATATATTGTTATTTATTATATCTTCAAATGAATGCACTTTTACATCAATATGATGTTCGAATTTCAAATACTCCCTGAAAGAGAATCCGGGCATTGAATACATCAAAGCTCTGCGACTCAGGTCTGCCATTCCTTTACGGATATCAAGTATCGAAGAACCGGTGAAAAAAACTTTTAAATCGGGATAAAAGTCATATATATTTTTTAATTCAATCGACCAGTCTTTGTATTTATGGATTTCATCAATAAACAATTGTTTTCCCGCGTTTTTATAAAATGCATCAGCTAAGTCTGTCAATCGGTGACGCGAAAAATAAATGTCGTCTGCCGAAACATATAATATCGTTTTGTCATCGTTTTCCTTGATGTATTGTAGCAACATTGTCGTTTTACCCACACCTCTCGGACCAACAAGTCCTGTCATACGACTGTTCCAAGGGATTTTGTCGTACATATATCGTTTAAATGACAGATTTGTGTGTCCAAGCAATACTTGTTGTCTTTCGTATAGTGAATCCATTCTTGTTTGTTTAAAATTGCACTACAAAACTAACAAATAATCTTACAATCGTTCAACGCATTGTGCATTTCCGCATAATTAACTTTCAGTAGTAGAGACAAGACATACCTTGTCTCTACGATCCTATATTTTGAATATTTTCCGAACAAAACATTCGGGGGTTCATTCAAATATTTTATCTGGATATTTCAGCATAGCGTTTAATCGCTTTGCTGTCTTCTTCCAATCAAACTTCGTTGTTCCGGTCATTTTTATCGGCTCTGAAAAGTTTATGTCGTCAAAAAATGTCAGCGCTTTTAATGGTAGAACCGGATTACTTGCATATTTTTTATGATAGGCTTCGAGCATTTGTTTTAGCGAACGTTTGTCTGACAAACAGGCAATATCTATAAAATCTTTTATTCTCGTTCCATTACCTGCAATAGCATTCAATTTCATTGCAGCTATATCATCTAAACCAGCTAATCGAATTCCTTCTTCTTGACTGAATGTATTCAGCCAGTGATATTTATGGGCTATACAATCTATCTTTACACCCTCTATTTCTCCTTTTATTGTTTCCTTATCCATGAAGTCTAATTCAAAAGAATAGTTTTGTCTCAGATAGTCGGCCACTTCACTCTCCTCAAAGGTCTTTTCAGAAAACAAATCCAGGTCTATACTAATCCGATGTCCTATCTGAAGAGATAAGGCCGTTCCCCCTACAAGTCTGAATGAATGAAAGAAGGCATCTTCCATTAATTGCTTTAAGAGCGCCAGTGTACTGTCGGAGACTGTTTCTTTGAATAACATTTCAATTCTTCTTTGTTTATATCGAATATTGTGCAGACAAAAGCAATGTCTTTCCTGTTCATATCCGGAATATTTTTTATTGCTTCTTTAAAACCGTCTATTCCATATAGATTAAGAGCCGCATAGAAATCATCCATCCTGCCACGTTCAATTACACGCTGCACAACCACCTGACGCATAGCCTGCCAGTCAAAGTCATCCGGATCGTATTCCCATAACAGGGAGGGGCGAATACGGGCATCTTTATGTAAAGGATAATTTGTAAAAAACATGGGCTATTAATTTATTGTATTCAAACAAAGTTACTCAAAATAACTCACAAAAGCGATGTATCTATTTAAGCAATACGCTAACATGTGTTAAAACATTCTTTTATAATAGCTGCTACAAGTACCTGAAAGGCATTTACGCGTTTTTAATGAATTGTTGCAGATGGCCGGGAAATCTCTAATTTACGACCCCTAAATGACGACCCCTAAATCGACCCCTAAATCAACCCCTAAATCCCCTGAAGGGGACTTTAAGACAGGTGGAAAATCCATTGAAGGGGCCTTGTAATACAAGGTGAAAATCCATTGAAGAGGACTGTAAGACAAGTCAGAAAATCCATTGAAGAGGACTGTAAGACAAGTCAGAAAATCCCTTGAAGGGGCTTGTAAGACAAGCAAAAATCCCTTGAAGGGGACTGTAAGACAAGGCAGAGAATCCATTGAAGGGAACTGTAAAACAGGCGGAAAAGTCCCCTTCAGGGGATTTAGGGGTCGTCGATTTAGGGGTCGTCGATTTAGGGTAACCGTCACCCCAATTTGCCGCTTTTCTGTTGCCATACCTTTGCAGTGTGTTAATTAACCAACAGTTTTCAGGTATTTCTATTATTAATTTTTTAAACATTTATTTATTATGGGACAAAATTTTAAATTAGTTCATCTTTATTCTAAACCTGGTGACAAGAATTCTGAAAAGAAATGGTATGCTGCTTCTAAAAGCAATGGCATCGCAGATCTGGATGAACTTTGTATGTTGATCGCTGCTCGTAGTACGGTTTCGAGTGCTGATGTGAAGGCTGTGCTGGACAACCTGAACTTCGTGATCGATTTCCAACTGAAAGCGGGACGTATTGTTCAACTTGGCGAACTGGGAAACTTCCGTATGTCGGTCGGCAGCGAAGGTGTTACGGAAAAGAAAGACTTCAGCACCAGTATGCTCAAGACTCCGAAGATCGTCTTTACTCCGGGTGCATCTTTGCGTGAAACGCGTATCACCACTAAATTCAATCAGATCAGTGATGGTCAGACCCCTGAAACCGGAAATAATAACGGAAATGGTGGCGATGATGAAGGCGGTGAAATCTAAACCTGCATTGATAGGCTTGTATGCATAAGATGCAAATCCAATTGACAATGGCTGTGCTACTGACAGTAGCCGGCCTTGTCTTACTATTTTTAGCTTTTCTGATTGCTCCGCAAGGAGAGATTCATCAAAGCGTATTAGTTGCTTTCGGCGAGATGTCCACTTTTGCCGGAGCTCTGTTTGGTGTGGACTATACCTATAAAGTAAAGGAGCGAAAGAAAGAGAATGAAAACAAAAACTGAATTTTCCACCAACTATTCTGTCCGTTTGAGTGCGCATTTTCGTCTGGAGGAATTTACCTATAGCCGCGTGGCTATTGAATACGGAATTATCAATTCCCCTCCTCCCGAAGCAATTGAAGCGTTGCGCTGTCTGTGTGTTCGTTTGCTTGAACCCATCCGTACCCATTGTGGAGACTGTCCGATTCATATCCTCAGCGGCTACCGTTGTCCGGCGTTGAATAAACGCGTGGGCGGTGTGGCTACCTCTCAACATCTGAAAGGAGAAGCTGCCGACCTGTATATGGTTGACCTGCAACCTCTGGTTCAGCTTCTGCGCTCTCCGGATGCTCCGGAGTTTGACCAGGCTATCTATTATCGCCACAGAGGATTTATTCATCTTTCATTTACTTCATCCGGCAGCAATCGCCGTCAATTAATCTATGTATGAATTATGTTTTGCTTTTTTGTGTTTTACTCTTTTCGTCCTGCGGAGTTCCGAAGAAGACGGAAAGCAAGGCCGCTCGCCTCCGTACGCTTACTGACACGTCTATTTTCAGGCAGATGGCCAATCGTCACGTTAAAGATTTATATTTCATCCGGGAAGTTCGTATGAGTCCGCCCGATAGTTCCGGCAAGCAACATATTTCCGGTATAACAGAAACCCGCCGTATATTTCGGGAAACAGATAGTTTGTCGTTGCTTCAGGATCATATTTCATTGAATAAAGAAACCGAGGTCATTTCCATAAAACAAGAACCTGTCGCTGTTCATTCATTCCCGTTTCGCTTATCTTTTTTAATATTGGCGGTAGGTTTAATTTACCTTTTCCGACGAAAATTCGCACGCTCAACATAGTCAGATCTCGGGCGGGATTTGAAATCCCGGTTTCATATTCCAGCCCCTTCCTGTAATTTAGAGCCTGTTTAAATTTTTATTCGTGGCTTATTTCGTTTTATTTTTTGTTTAGTTGTATATCCGCATGAATGAGCATAGCGGGCTATGTGATTGAATGCGGAGATGCAGATAAGCAAAAAAGAAGACGAAAGAAGACCGAAACAAGCCCTCAAGAAATATCCTATAAAAATTAAAACAGGCTCTTATCCAATTCTTCGAAAACAGAGTTCTTACTGATAAACTCGGGAATAAGTTCTTTCATTCGACGAACCGTAGGCATTATCTCCGAAGTAAACGCCAGGGTAGTCAATTTCTCGACTTCGCCTGCGATCCGGACATATTCGTATTGACGAACACTGGCGACTCTTATCTTTTCATGAGGAGTAGGCAGTGTTTCCTCTTCATTGCTTAATAATTCTTCGTAAAGTTTTTCACCCGGACGAAGCCCTGTAAACACGATTTTTATATCTACATTGGGTTCCAAACCCGCTAAAGTAATCATCCGATAGGCCAAATCCGCGATTTTAACCGGTTCCCCCATATCGAACACAAAAATCTCTCCCCCCTTCCCCATAGCTCCGGCTTCGAGCACCAAGCGACAGGCTTCGGGAATCGTCATAAAATAACGGATTATATCGGGATGCGTTACCGTAAGCGGTCCTCCTTTAGCTATTTGTTGACGGAAAAGAGGAATAACCGAACCGTTGCTTCCCAACACATTTCCAAAACGTGTAGTAACAAAACGCGTCACTCCTTTTAGTTCTTTGCGTTGCAGAGCACTGTTCAGACTTTGCACATACATCTCAGCCAGCCGTTTAGACGCCCCCATCACATTGGTTGGGTTCACGGCCTTATCGGTAGAAATCATCACAAACTTTTCCACCCCATAAGCAACCGCAGCATCCGCAACCATACGTGTACCATATACATTGGTGCAAATCGCTTCGCATGGATTTTCCTCCATCAGAGGAACATGTTTATAAGCCGCAGCGTGAAAAATTACGCCGGGTCTGTAACGTTCGATAATTGCTTCCACCCGTTCCTTATTCCTGACATCACCCAATACCGAAGAAAAACTAAGTCCCGGAAACTTTTCAAGCAGCTCTAACCTCAGGTTGTGCGTTGGAGTTTCCGCACAATCAAACAAGAGAAGATGCTTCAACGGAAAAGAACAGAGCTGACGACAAATTTCGCTACCGATCGAACCGGCGGCACCGGTAACCATGACCACTTTGCCTTCAAGTTCATATTTGATCATCGACATATTGATTTCTATTTCATCCCGGCTGAGTAAATCCTCAACCCGCACTTCCTGCAACTCCTTATTCTTAAGCGTCTCTTTATTGAACACATTCACCTTTGGCAGGATCAACATCTTGATCTTATATTTTTCACAATACCGCAACAAACGACCATCCTCTTCTTTTACGGCATGATCGTCCATAAACAGAACCGCTTTAACTAAATGCTTTGCAACCAATAACCCAAAGTCAGCACTATTCGCAACAAAATAGGACGGATACCCACCAATACGATAGGAGCTTTCAGAACCTATCTGTAGGAAACCCGCCATACGATACTCTCCGATCACATCCGGAACAGGAGAGTTCAGAAACATATTATTATGGGGATCGTTCGTAAAAATCAGCAGATTGTTCTTAACAGCACCGATCGACTTCAGCAGATGGGTATAAACAGAGATCATAACCATGCGAAGCGTAACAAGGATAAAAAAAGTAATCAGCACATCTAAAACAAACGAAATCCGGAGGAATTTGGAAAAAGGATAGTCAAAAAAGAAAAAGGCACTCCCTATCAAAAGAAGCACCTTAACGATAGCCGCAAGACCAATGCGACCGGTTTCCGAAAACGAAGAATGGCGAATTACGCCTTTGT
>NZ_JAQWCQ010000089.1:0-5627 GCF_028705895.1 Massilibacteroides sp.
TGGAGCCGCGAACTTAAAGAATGTAATCGGCGAAGAGCTGTATCAACTATATCTCTCTAAAGAAGGACATTTAGAACTTAAGACTACCGTCGGCACAGCAGTAGAAGAAATGATAACGGCTTGGAATAAGCTTCAAGAAGATATCGCGAAAAGCACTAAAGACGCTGGAGTGGATATTAATAACCTTGGACAGATAACCGATCAAACCGCCAAAACCATCATCGCCGATTCTGGACTGACTGAATCTCATGTATCGGCTGCTGTTCAACGCATGAACGAAGCTATTAAACAGCAAGCTGAACAGACGGGTAGCTGGGCGAAAGACTGGACAAGCCATGCCGAAACTGTCATCAACGCTATTAATGATTTAATTGCTAAATATCAAGAACTTAAAACTGCACAAACAGGAGCAAAGGCAAACTTTGATACTGGCGTATTTGTCGATTATAGTGCTAAGATTGGCGCAATTTTCTCTGGCTATTTATCACAAGGATATGATGGTAAGCAAGCATTTAGCTTAACTCAAGGAGATAAAAATGCTCAAGCTTTATTATCTGCGAGAGCAAATGACAGTGCTTATTCTCAATGGAAATCTAACTTAGAGATCCTTGAGGGACTTAGAGATGGAACGATTATTTGGGACTCCACTCGAGGTTTTGTTAAATCAGACGGAAGCCCAGCAAATATGAGCCGAGGAGTGCCGTTCCTATCTGGTGGTTTGGCGCATGGTCCAATGGAAGCAACTCTCGCCGAGGATGGCAAAAAAGAGCTTGTATTGAATAACAGTGATACAATTAATATCTTAGAGACGGTACGACTTATTAGAGAAGTATTTGGGCAGAAGTTTAGAGGTATTTCCTCTTCAGTTACGGCAGCTTTAAGCAGAGTGCCGAACCCAGATAAACAACTTCAACAAAAAGTAGATATCGAAGCAAACTTCCCCGGCGTCACAGCAGCAGTAGAAATTGAAGATGCTTTAACTGGATTAATCAATCGAGCAAGTCAATATTCATTAGAATAACTTATATGAAAAGTGGTGGGCGTAAAATGCCCACCACATGAGAGGAAGGTGTATAAATGGCAATTAATGTAGATGTTCTACTGAATGCTATCGACATAATCGCCAAAAAAAGAGTTGAGTCAGTAAGCAATGACTTAACTATTGACGCCGAAGTTTCTATTCCTTATAACGTAGAAACCGGCGAATATAAAATTAAATATCAAGACTCAATATTTTCCGCCTTTTCAGTAGATCCTTCAGTTGTCTATAAGAAAGGCGAACAAGTATTTGTATTAGTTCCTCAAGGTGATTTCTCTGGTAAAAAAATAATTTTGAGCCGTTCACAGTACTCCAATACCATTAGTGCTAATGAAAGGTCACAAATGACTAATTATTATGTGACTAAAGGACCGAATTGGATTGACGAATGGTACAATCCCGATGATTTAAGAAGAACCTTAGGGATTTGTGCCTGTCATGACATGAGGGTAGGCGATCTTGGCGAAAATGCTAATTTTATAGATATGCCTTTTTTAAGACTCTATCCAGAAATACCTCTTTTAAAAGTAAAATATCCTAATAGTTACTATCCAAGTCCTCGCCTAAACGCCGCCGATACTCAATTACAAAGATATTCTGAAAACTTTGACTATATTTATATATCTGCCGATTTCCGCACAGAGTTTACGGATATTCACTCTAATGGACAATATGGTCTTAGGGTAAGTTGTATTGTTGATAACCCTGACTATGTCGCCGAAACCCATCCTCAATATGACCCTTCCGCTTCTCAATTTATAGAAGCCGAGTTCGAGTTATCTTTCTCCAACTTCATTGGAGCGCCTTATCAATACAATATTAGTACGCCGAACTCGGCTTATTTTAAAGTGCCGAAAGGCAGTATTAAAGGACTCTCTAAAATAGAATTTTTCCAAGACGGCAACTTTGCGGAAGATTTTTCGATAGAATATGATCCTATCACAGGTTTGCCGAAACCGGGGATTGAGAACCTCGAAAGAAATAATATCTTTGTATCAAATATAGATATCCGATTCGCCGAAAAGATAAACTTAACTGATGATCTTTATAGGGCTTATATCGATACTCCTTATGGTGATAGCCTTTATGCACCTGACAAAGGGCTTGGACGTAGTTCAGTAACCTTAAAGGCTAAACTTTTATATGGATTTCAAGATTTAACTTCTCAAGAAACTTGTCGGATCTATTGGTTTAGAGAAAAATATGATATGACCTTATCTGAAGTATTGCCAGATGAACAAGATGAGTTTGGCAAAACTTGGTATGACTATGGCGGTCCGGGTTGGGCGCCGATTTCGAAGTTGAATGGTGCTTCTTTATATAGTATCGACTTTGACACAATCGAAATTCCAATAGATGCTGTTTTAGATAGATGGCGTTATAAGGCAGTAATTGTATATAATGATGAAATAACTTTAGAAGTTATTCAAACTGTTACGAGAACTGATAGTGAATATAAGTTTTATATTGAGCAATATATTGATGAATTGGATAAGAAAACTTATCTAAGAGTAAAAAGCGATACTTCTAATATTGAGCCGACTTGCCGATGGTGGCTTTTATTACAGGACGGAAGTTATCGAGATCTATTATATAAAAATCCTATTGAAATAACGCCGTATCTTATTAATGAAGTTGCTACCTTTAGAGCACAGGTATTTCTTACCGCTTTTGAATCTTCAGAGGTAACGAACTTAGAACATACTATTATTACAGCTTCTGAAAATGACCTTTTTGTGAAATGGACTGGACAGACTACCTTTAATTATGGACCTACAGGAACGGCTAAAAATGGCGCCGCAAGTAAGGAACATATTATTGTTCCCCACCTAACTTGGGCGGAAGGGCGCGGCACCGATTATCGTATTGAAGTTCTCGCTCCTGACGGAGTTATTTTAGGAGCTGCCAACAACTTAGGGAAAGGCTATACTCCTGAAAACTCTATGATGTCTGATATATGGATAGAACAAGGGACTTACGCCGTTCACTTTTATATTAAGGATAAGTTTGATATTGAAAAAAATGAAAATACATTCATTTTAAGGATAGTTACTATTTCTTCCCAAGAGATATATGAAGCAAATATCAATATTCTATTTCAAAAAGATGGGGGTCAGGGTAGTCAAGGTAGTGATTTTTATGCGCCGATTCTCCCTTGTAATAGGAACCATCCTACCTATGAAGATTTCTCGCAAGAAGTCAGAAGCATTTGTCCGTTAGTTCTTCGGCAATCAAGCGATAAGACTTTTTATCAAGATACTAATTTTCATTTATATTTAAGACCTTTTGCTTCAAAGAATGGCGTTTCTATAGAGAGTCTCGCCGCGCAGGGATATCGTTACGAGGTATATTGGGATGTAAGATTTCCTCAAAATGCGCCCGGTGCTCTCGCAAACTCCTCTTGGTTAAAGCTTTATAATATTTCTTCAAATGCGCCTTACCCTTATAATGCTTCAACTATGGGAAAAACTAATCCTGCAAATGCTGCTGGTTATCAAGCTATTACCAGTAGTGATCTAAGAAACGGCGCTATTGAAGTAAGGTTTGAGAGCAATCTGGACGAAGACATTCTTCTTGAGGACGGTAGATTTAATTTTATAGTTAAGGCACAAACCGATATCTACAAAGATGATGAAAAACTTGCTTCTATAAGTTCTATTTATCCAATAGATGTATTCTTAAATTACGCCGGAATCAATGATTTTGACCCGTCTAAAATATATACTAACTGGCCGAGATATGTAGACTATAATCCAAGCGGTTACAGCCCTATAGTTCCCTATGAGAAATTAATTTTCAGATATGGCGAAAATGCCTCAAGACCAATCTCACCAATTCCCTCATATAATCCAGACAATATAACCCCTGATATTCAAGACCTATATAAGAATGATACTGATAGTTATTATAAGCCAAAATCCTATTTCTTTTTTGAGGAAGGATACAATGGCGCCCTCGGTACATCTGCCGATGCTTCTTTAACTTCACCAGATTTTGTAAAAGATGGAAAGGTATCGCGCTTCATTAGAAATCAAGTCTTTAGGCTTGATATTTATGGAACAAATGAGGATATCAATGGCTGGAATGGGCAGGGAATTGACATAAATGAAGAGGGCGGAACTATATTTGCCCCAACCATAGGTGCCGGATATAAAGATCCTTTAAAGAATACTTTCACAGGTCTTTTAATGGGTATTAATAAAGGACAGAAGAAAGAAAGCGGTATTACTGGAGATACTTCAGAAATAGAAGACTGGTTCCCTCGAGAAGATATTGAAAAACGACAATATCTGACAGGGCTTTATGGTTTTCAAAACGGCGTTTCTTCTTTTGGAATTATGGAAAATGGTACTGCTTACTTTGGACGCGCCGATCAGGGCGGGCGTTTAGTGATAGATGGCTTTAATGCAACTATTTATGGCGGCAAGACAGGATTATCTGGAAACTTAGGTATCCGAGATGATATGAGCAATTGCATGAGATTATCTTTCTTAGATTTATCTAATCTAAATTCTGTAACTGTTGATGGCGTTTCCCAAGGTTTTAACGGCGATTATTTTGGACGACTCGATGCTTTCGATGCAGAATTTCCAATATGGTATAAGGCGATTTGGAAGCCCGGAGTAGCCATTGCTGGAACGACAAGTGAAGGACCTACTATAGACGGCGAAACGGTAGATTTTTGGGAAGGTGGTCTTTACGAGAATACCTTTGGTCCTGCAAGAGCTTCTACTACTCCAGCCATAGAAATTGGGCAACATCCTCGAGGACTAAAGCCCGGAAAACTTCCTTGGGATTCTTATTCTACTGTATTAAATAATCTAAAAATTCCCGGAGATAGAAATCTTTTAGTAACTTATGATGGAACTATTTGGGCAATGAATGGCGTTTTTCTCGGTAATGTTATCGGCTCTAATATCATCGGTGGTCGAATTCAAGGCGCTGAAATAGGTATTGGTCATACGCCGGGTGGAACTTATTATATAATAAATAGTGAGGGAGATTGGCAGGACTTGGAAGCGCCGACTCGGAGAACGCAATCAAATACCAACCCTGCTGCCTTTTATGTTAACGAGTCTGGTGAAGTCTCTGCCAACCAGCTTAATATTTATGGTGGGAAAATCAGTATTAAAGACTTTTTCGTAGACGGCAACGGCAACATCTTTCAATTTGGCAAGACTAATTTAATTGGACAAACCTATGTATATGGAAATATGGGAGTTGGTCCAAGCGGAAGTAGTAGTGGTAGCGAATACGGCAATTTCTTCCAAGTTCAGGGACAGGTAGGTTTGGGCATTTCAAAAACAGATAATGATGACTTTAGAGAGAACTTAGGAATAGTAAATTACAACAACATTTTAAGGAAAAAAGCTATGTTTGGACTTGATAGCTCAACTGCGATAAAAAAAGTTGGGGATTCAAATAAAGGTCATTTATGGCCCATGGAATTTTGGGTTAAGAAAACCGATAATAGCGGTGATTTTCATGCTGTTTTTGGAACTATGGAAGAATATATTTCAATTTCCTCTCCTTGGACTTTGTTTTTAAATACTATGGATGGAACAAAAAGTTTTTCTATGAATGGCGC
>NZ_JAQWCQ010000089.1:5727-8758 GCF_028705895.1 Massilibacteroides sp.
TCTTTGCGCTTTTTCCAAAACTTTTCGCCCCATTTAGAGTACATCTTATCGCCAACTTCGGCATATAAAAGTCCAGAATCTACTAAAAAGATTAAGTCTTTATCCATTTCATCCAAGAATTTATCAATACATTCTTCTGCCCAAAGGTTCCACATATGGGTTTGGCTACCAATAGCTTTGCCGCCTCTGCTCGCTGATTCGGCATCCCTTAAGCGAGGTTCTTTGAGGATAAATCGCCATGTTTTGATCCAATCTTCTGGTAAAGGTATTCCATATAACGTTTTCTGTTTTTTGATTCGTTTCCATTGATCTTCGGTTAGACTATCTAACCATCTTGCAGGTATTTTATCTATTTCGGACAAGCATCTTTGACTATAGACATTTTCATCGGTACCTTTAAGAATTGCTTGTTCTGCTTGCCATAGCTCTAAAGAATCTAAGGCGACTATTCTTTTATCTTCGTTTAAAAGTGGAATTTCACCATTTTTATCTATTGATTGCATAAGAAACCTCTTTCTTAACTTTATAATTTATTATACAATAAAATTATTTTCGGCGCAATCTTATTTTTAGTATTATTCGCTTTATTATTTATAAATAATAATTTAAGGAGATTAGCTATGACCCAATTAAATGCATATAAGAAGTTCTTGGAAAGTAGGCGTGCCAAAGAGGCGGCGCCATTGGTTAAGGTTATTAAAAGCGAAGCTTTTAAAAACTACGGTGATTTTGATGACGAGGACTTTATAAAAGTAATGGATTTTAATCTAATTCCTATTTTAACTCTCATTACTGAAGATGAACAAGAAAGGCGCTGCCCTGACCCAGCTTTTGTTGTTACTTCAATAACTTCAGAAAAAAACGAGCGCGGCGTTGAGGAAATTACCGAGCTATGGCAGAGTGTAAATGAGTTTTTTGAATTAGATGAAGACGGCTTCTTCATTAAAGACGAAGAAGAAATTCTTTAATTTGAAAGGAGATAAAGGTGAAGATTGATTATAGTTTAGTAAGAGATGTTTTTCCTGCGGATATAAAAACAATCCAAAAAAGTGATGGAAAGTTTTTCTGTCCTACTTGTCGGAAAACTATGGAAGAATCAAAGTTCTTTAAAACTGGGCGAACAGAAAAGTTCAAGTTCGGCATTTTACCAACTTGTAAAACTTGCTTAATAATGGGGGTTATCGACAATGATCCAAATACTTTTATTGGTTTACTGAAAGAAATAGACATCCCCTATATACCTACCGAATGGCGAACCCTATTGGTTAAAAAGCCGCCTCAAGCCCCATCTATATTCGGCAAGTATGTCAGTAAGATGTGCTTAAACCAATTTAAGAAATATAAATGGGCAGATACTGTTCGATTAGTAGAGGATGATCAGCAGGCTTTATTACAAGCTTTGCGGCAAGAATCTGAAACTGAAACAGAAGCCGAGGATAAAGTTTCTGAAATCATGAATATGGAAGATATCGAAGTCCCTATGCCGAATAAACTTTCGAGAGGCTCTAATTCAATACTCAAGACCGGCGATGATACACCTCCTCCAGAAATTTATGGTTTAACAGAAGAGAACTCTGTATTTAACCTCACAAACGAGGAAATCCAGCAGTTAAGGTTTGATTGGGGCGATGATTATAACGAACAGCAGTTCTTAAAGCTTGAACAGTTATTTTCTGATATGCGTTCTGCTTATGTATTGCAAGACCCGGTCGCCGTTTCTAATACTCGTTTATTCTGTAAAATGACTTTAAAGATGAATGAATTTTTGGATATCGGCGATGTAGAATCAGCGGCAAAAATAAGTCGTCAATTAGATTTATTTGTAAAAACCTTAAATTTGGCACCTTCACAGCAGAAAGACAGGCAGCAAAAAACCTTTGCTATCTGTCAAATGGCTTTTCTTTGCGAAAAAGAGGGTGGTTTTATCCCGAGTTTTTATGATGGTAAACCTAACGATAAAATAGACCAGCTATTATTAGATCTAATGGAGTATACCAGAGATTTAGTAAAAGGCGAAACAGGTTTGGCGGACATGATCGAAAACGCAGAAGTTCTTCTCCAAGATTATAAAATTAATGAAGAAGATCCTGATTTAGATGAGTTCCAAATGCTTGAAAGAGAAATCCTTGAAGATATTTCTGAAATACAGGAAGAAACAGATGACCCTGATGTGGCAGTAGTTTTTAAGGACACCGCAGATAAAAAGAATAAGGGAGGGAAATAAGCCCTTGCCGTTACCTATTAAAACTTTAACTGAAAGAGAATCGTTATTCAATAAGGTAGTTACTTTAGAAGATATACGAAAGAATTTACCACAATATCGGCGAGCATTATCTTTTTTTAGAGATTATCCTGATATTTATGTAGACTTTTTAGTTGAAGCAAGTGGTCCAGATTGCACTTTTAGGTTATATCCTTATCAAAGAGTGATGTTAAGAGCTTTAGCAAGGCATCAAGATGCAAATTTAACGTTTAGCCGTGGAACATCGAAAACGTTTATTAATGTTTTATGGCAGATGATTAAATGTGACTTGTATCCTAATACCAAAGCGGCTATTTGTTCTTCGACAAAAGGGCAATCAGCAAAAATACTCGAACAGAAAGTGCAAGAAATTTTAGCCCTAATTCCCGCCTTTAAGTTTGAGTTAAAGAAAGAAAATATTAAAGTAAAAGACGACGTTACTGTTTTATTTAAAGCAGGGTCATGGATTATGAACGTCGCAGCGAAAGGCAGTACTCGAGGAGACCGTTATTTTGGCGGCATTGCAGCGTAAGTTGTAATGATATCCTATTTAAGTTAGTTGAGCAAAATTCACTAACTACCGAAGAGATTAACTTCAATGGTCCCTTCGGTATATAAAATAAAATCTGGTATATGCTGGAACATCCAAAATTCTATGTTACTAAAACTAATATCTCCGTATTAGAAATGTTACGAAAGTAGAAACAAAACATAAGAATGGAATATGGTGCAAGCCTAAGTTCTAAAAATGGACAATCAGCAGCCTAAGAACAAGGAGAATAATATGAA
>NZ_JAQWCQ010000004.1 GCF_028705895.1 Massilibacteroides sp.
GTCCCTTTTTGGCATTTTCCTGTCTTTTTCACCGGACTGTATAGAAGCAAAAAACCCTACAAGTCATTGAACTTGTAGGGTTTGTCTACTTTTTGGCTGCTCTTGGCTTTGCCTTCCAGCGGAGAGACAGGGATTCGAACCCCGGGAACCTCGCGGTTCAACGGTTTTCAAGACCGCCGCAATCGACCACTCTGCCACCTCTCCTTTGTTTTTCTTGCAACCATCTCTCTGATTGCGGTGCAAATGTAGTGATAGTTTTTTATTTGGCAAATCTTTTTGTGTTTTTCTTTAAGGTGATTTTTTTAGATGGAAAACTTATTTTGTGAACTGTCTTATTTTTAGGATTTTGGAGAAGGGTGGTTAATTAATTATGTGTAGAACTGTTGGCTGGTTAAATATATACTATTTTAATGTCGAAAATAGGGCTCATTTTCTTCGTTGAAAATCAAAATAGACGTAAAAATATAAAGTGTATTTTTGAAAAAATATACTTTTTACAGAGGGTTCATCCTTTATATTTCCGAAAATAACCTTTAGCCTGAATTATTCATAAAGAGAGGAGAATATCCGTTGATACATTTTGTATATCAACGGATATTTGTTGTATTTAATGACCAATAAAAATAAACAAAAAAGATTCTCCTCATGAACGAAAGTACAATAATCCAGTCAAAGAACCATGCTCAAGGCGAGTTATTTCATCTCTCAGGCATTCAAAACCGTAAAATAGAAGTAAGCTATACCAGCCCTGATACGTCTTCTTACGGCGGATAATTACTCTTACGTGAGATGGAGCAGCAAAGTTCGATTATCGATAAGCTGACCCATGTACTTGAGGATACCCGTCACGCGGGTTATATCTGTTGTGTTGAAGAAGCAGAACAGACATATAAGAGGTATAAGGAACCTGTTCGTCTTTATCGAAGTTTTCTCTATGGCGCGGAATGTTGGAAGACGAAACGCCGGATGGTGGTTTGTGTGAGTGTGCCTGATTACTTTACGGGATAAGAGAAATCATATCCGGACTCTACCATTAACCAGACAAACATAAACAGAAAAAGGGCAAGTCTGAGGACTCACCCTAAACCACTCACCGGAGACAAGAGTATAGTCTTTGGAGGGAAAGAGAGTGTACTCTTTTTGTTCAAAGACTATACTCTTTGCCAAAAATGCCTTTGGTGAGTACTTTAATCCAGATCAAAATTCTGACCTTTTGGGGATCCGACAGACTCTTTTCCCCACGTTTTTTGCCGGACTTACCGCAAAGATGAAAAAACTCAGATTTTGAGAAGTACAAAAAAGAGCAAAGTACGATTTCGAAGGTTTATGAATAATATAGGTTATATTTTTTATTTGTTCTATTGTGAAAAATCACCCCAAGATACCTCGGAAGTACATGCGGATGTTTTTGTGCGAAATAATAAAATTATCAGTATGCGATTTTATTCATCTAATAGTTTTATCTTTATCTGAATTATTAATGGTTACGAGTGAATTTTATGGGTGAGGATAAAATGGTGGAAATAGCTCGTTTTCAGTATCCGGCGGAAGCTCAGTTGTTGATGGCTCTTCTTCGGTCTGAGGGGATTGATTGTTATCTGAGAAATGAGTATTCATCTCAGGTTATGGCTGGTTATGTTGATGTGGGAGGAGCAAGGGTTGAGATATTGGAAAGTGAAGTGCAGCATGCGCTTGAAGTGATGAAAGATGGAGGGTATGAGTTGCCTGATGAGGATGAAAATGGTGAGATGGTACAGGTTGTGGCAGGGTGGACAAAAAAGATTCCGATTCTTCGGAACTTGTCTGCTGAGAAGCAGATTCTGGTGATACTTGCTTTTATTGCTGTATTGTTGGGCCTGTTGATTTTTTTAGCGTCCTTGTAATTGGACTTAATGGTATATATTCTTTTTATGCCTAAAAAATGATAGAAAAATTTGGATATTCAATTATTATTGTAACTTTGCGAACATAATTAATGTTGAAATGATAAGAATTAGTTTACATCACCACCATCATTGTATAGCGGACTCGTAGTTCGGTAGGCTGTGTGGTATGTAAATACTTTAATAAAACAGATTGGGCTTGCCGTATAGGTGAGCCTTTTTTTATGCTTATAAATAAACTAAATAGAACTAAGATGTTAAGAATTGCAGTACAATCGAAAGGTCGTTTGTTCGACGAAACAATGCTTTTACTGGAAGAAGCAGGTATCAAACTGAATAAAGGAAAACGTATTTTGCTTTTGTCGGCTAAAGGATTTCCGGTGGAGGTTCTTTTCCTCAGAGATGATGATATACCTCAATCCGTTGCTAATGGTGTAGCTGATGTTGGTATTGTTGGAGAGAATGAGTATGTGGAGAAGGGGGGACAAGCGGAGTTAATCAAACGCCTTGGTTTTAGTAAATGTCGTTTGTCTTTAGCTATTCCGAAGGATGAAAAATACAATGGCGTGACATGGTTTGAGGGTAAAACGATTGCAACCTCTTATCCTGAAATACTGAGTGCTTATTTGAAACAGAATAATGTAAATGCGGAATTGCATGTGATTAGTGGTTCTGTCGAAATTGCTCCGGGAATAGGTTTGGCTGATGCTATTTTTGATATTGTTAGTTCAGGAAGTACGCTTGTAAGTAATCGTCTGAAAGAAGTTGAGGTGGTTATGAGTAGCGAAGCGTTGTTGATTGCGAATAATAAGCTGACTTCTGAAAAAAGGGAAATTCTGAACGAACTGTTGTTCCGTTTTGATGCAATACAAGCTGCTGAAGGTAAAAAGTATGTGCTGCTGAATGCGCCGAAAGAAAATCTCAATCAGATTATTGAAGTACTTCCGGGAATGAAAAGTCCCACTGTTACCCCTTTGGCAGACGGAGAATGGGTGTCAATACAATCGGTTATCGCAGAGAAACATTTCTGGGAGATCATCGGAAAACTAAAATCATTGGGGGCAGAAGGAATTTTAGTTCTACCTATTGAAAAAATGATCTTATGATACGTATTTCGGATGACATACAATTAATACCTTTGTGTTTAGATGATGCTACCGATATCTTCCGGATATTGAATGACGAACGGGAGTATATGCGTGAATGGTTACCATTTGTAGATAACACTCATCAGGAAGAAGATACGGCGAAAGCTGTTGGAGATATGGTGAATTCCTCAGCAGAACAATTCACGATCCGCTATATGGGTAAACTAATCGGTCTGATCGGTTTTAAAGATTTTGATGAAGTTAACGGAAAGATTGAAATAGGCTATTGGCTTTCACAATATATGCAGGGAAAAGGAGTGATGGTTCGTTCCGTAAAAGCGTTGATTGATTATGCTTTTGAGCATTTAGGGGTTAATCGCATTCAAATAAAAGTGGCGGTTGAAAATGCGAAAAGCAATCGGATTCCCGTTAAACTTGATTTTACATTGGAAGGAGTTGAACGGGATGGCGAACTGTTGGTTGACAATAAATACACCGATCTTAATATATATAGTCTGCTGAAAAAAGAATATAAGAAAGATGGAAATAATTAATTATCCCGATAGAAGTACCTGGAAAGATATCGCTAAACGTCCTGCTTTGGATGTCAGCACTTTGTTCGATACAGTAAATTCTGTTTTATCGGATGTGAAAAAGGGTGGTGATAAAGCGGTAAAAGCATATGGGGAGAAATTTGATAAGGTTGCATTAGACTCATTGTTGGTGACCGAACAAGAAATGGCCGGAGTGATTACAAACGTTTCCGATGATCTGAAGCAAGCCATTCGTATTGCTTATGCTAATATCGCAAAATTTCATAAGGCCCAGGAATTTACAGGAAAGAAAATAGAAACAACGCCGGGTGTGACTTGCTGGCAGAAAGCGGTTGCTATTGAAAAAGTAGGCTTGTATATTCCCGGGGGAACAGCTCCCTTGTTTTCTACTGTCCTGATGTTGGCTGTTCCTGCTAAAATTGCCGGTTGTAAAGAAATAGTACTATGTACGCCTCCCGATAAGAATGGAAATATACATCCTGCGATTCTTTTTGCCGCGCAGATTGCAGGAGTACATAAAATAATAAAGGCCGGAGGTATTCAGGCGATTGCCTCGATGGCTTATGGTACGGAGTCTGTTCCCAAAGTGGATAAGATATTCGGACCGGGCAACCAATATGTAACGGCTGCGAAACAATTGGTAAGTCTGAAAGACGTTGCTATTGATATGCCGGCAGGTCCTTCCGAAGTACAGGTTATTGCGGACGAGACAGCAAATCCGGATTTTATTGCCGCTGATTTTCTTTCTCAGGCAGAACACGGCGCCGACAGTCAGTCAATCCTGGTGACCACCGATGCGGCGCTTATTCCTCGTGTTGAAGCTGCTATAAATCGTCAATTGAACGAGCTTCCCCGTAAGGAAATAACCGCGAAGGCACTTGAACATAGTCGTATTGTGCTGTTGAAGGATGAAGAAGAAGTCGTTGCGTTTACCAATCTCTATGCTCCGGAACATTTGATTATCCAAACGAAAGATTATTTGAGTCTGGCGGAACAGGTGGAGAATGCCGGAAGTGTTTTCCTGGGGGCATATACACCTGAAAGTGCCGGTGATTATGCATCGGGAACAAATCACACCTTGCCGACAAATGGATATGCACGTGCTTACAGCGGGGTAAACTTAGATAGTTTTATCCGAAAGATTACATTCCAGGAAATAACAGCGGATGGTATTCGTAATCTGGGAGATACTATTCGCATCATGGCATCAAATGAAGAACTGGAAGCGCATAGAAATGCCGTAACTGTAAGATTGAACACATTATGAAGGAGTTAAATCAATTAATAAGAGACAATGTGCGGAAGATGAAGCCTTATTCATCGGCACGAGATGAGTTTCACGGTGAAGCGTCTGTTTATTTAGATGCAAATGAGAATCCGTTTAATTCTCCCTACAATCGCTACCCTGACCCCTTGCAATGGAAAGTAAAAGAAAAGATCGCCAAGTTGAAGGGTGTTCGCAAAGAAAGTATTCTGTTAGGGAATGGTAGTGATGAGCCTATTGACTTACTAATCCGTGCTTTTTGTGAGCCAGGTAAAGATGCGATAACTTCTATTACTCCTTCCTACGGGATGTATGAGGTTTCGGCTGAGGTGAATAATGTGGAATTTCGGAAAGTTCCATTGACTGCTGATTTTGAACTGAATGCTTCTGAACTTCTTCGTACGGCAGGAACAGACAGCAAACTCATTTATTTGTGTTCTCCGAATAACCCGACAGGGAATAACCTGAGTCGAAGGGAAATATATAACGTTTTAAATACATTTGACGGTTTGGTTGTTGTGGATGAAGCTTATATTGATTTTTCATCTGAACCTTCTTTCTTGACAGAGTTGGATAAGCATCCGACTTTAGTTGTATTGCAGACGTTCTCAAAGGCTTGGGGAGCGGCAGCCGTACGATTGGGGATGGCTTTTGCTTCACCTGAAATAATAGGAGTACTGAATAAAATCAAATATCCGTATAATATAAATCAGCTTACCCAGGAGTATGCGTTGAAACTTTTTGCAGAGGAAGCTAAAATGAAAGAACAGCTTGTTTGTATTCTTAAAGGACGTACAGATCTGGAACGTGGATTACGTGAGTTGCCTTGCGTGAAGAAGATCTATCCTTCAGATGCTAATTTTGTTCTTGTACGTGTTTCCGACGCAAACGGAATTTATAATCGATTGGTTGATAAAGGGATCATTGTGCGTAATCGTACGAATGTTACGCTTTGTGAAGGCTGTCTGCGTATTACGGTAGGTACGGAAGACGAAAATAAACAGTTGTTGAATGAGTTACAAATGATTGAACTATGAAAAGAGCGTTGTTTATAGACCGGGACGGTACATTAGTCATTGAACCGCCTGTAGATTATCAATTGGATAGCCTGGAGAAATTGGAGTTTTACCCTAAGGTGTTCCGTAATTTGCATTTTATCCGTAAACAATTAGACTTTGAGTTTGTCATGGTCACAAATCAGGATGGATTGGGAACAAGTTCTTTTCCTGAAGAGACCTTCTGGCCGGCTCACAATCTGATGATGAAAACATTGGAAGGTGAGGGGATCGTTTTTGATGATGTGTTGATTGATCGTTCTTTTCCGGAAGATAACTCTCCGAATCGTAAACCCCGTACCGGCATGCTTGGAAAATATTTGAGTGAAGAATATGATCTGGCAAATAGTTATGTGATTGGTGACCGGTTGACCGATGTGGAACTGGCCGCTAATTTAGGAACAAAAGCGATCTGGTTACGTAATCCGAAAGGAGCAGAAGGGGAATTAGAGGCATATGAACGAGACCTGGAGGTGGCTTTAATTACGGACGATTGGGATAAAATAACGGAATTTCTCTTTGCCGGAGAACGGATAGCTGTTGTTCAGCGTACCACGCATGAGACGGATATCTATGTTTCGCTCAACTTAGATGGTAGTGGAAAGACGAACGTGTCAACCGGCTTGGGCTTTTTTGATCATATGTTGGATCAGATCGGGAAACATTCGGGTATAGACCTTACCGTTCATGTAAAAGGTGACCTGCAAGTGGATGAACATCATACCATAGAAGATACGGCGATTGCACTTGGGGAAGCGTTGCTGAAAGCATTGGGAGACAAACGTGGAATTGAACGATACGGCTATTGTTTGCCGATGGATGATTGTCTGTGTCAGGTAGCGCTTGATTTCGGAGGGCGTCCCTGGTTGGTCTGGGATGCGGAGTTTCATCGCGAGCGGGTAGGAGATATGCCTACGGAGATGTTTCTTCACTTTTTTAAGAGCCTGAGTGATGCCGCGCGAATGAATTTGAATATAAAAGCCGAAGGAAATAACGAACATCACAAAATAGAAGGTATCTTTAAGGCCTTGGCGCGCTCCATTCGTATGGCAATTCGCCGGGATGTTTATAATTTTACGTTACCAAGTACTAAAGGAGTTTTATGATACGATATTTGTTGGCCGTCCTGTCTCTGGGCGTATTACTGTTTGTTTCGTGTAGTAAAGACGATGACGATAAGTTGGAGGGCAAGTGGCAACTCCAACAGGTGGAAACCGATGGGCAGATTATCAAAGTAGATACCGTCTATTACAATTTCCAGACTTCACTGTTCTTGTATCAAATCTATATCCCTGCAACAGACGGTATGCGTCATTGTTATGGTTTTAAGACGTGGGACGGCGACAAGCAATTGCTCCTTGAATTAGAAGGAGGCAATAGTTTCTTGCCTTATACGGATTGGAAGGAAGTGACAGAATCCTTTACGGTTGAGACATTGACAAACAGTAAAATGATTCTGAACAGAGAAAATAAACGATATGTGTTCCGTAAATTCTAAAACTTACAATTTCATACTGAGTTGAATGCGTTTCCGTCCCATATCAACACTCAGTACTTTAACAGTAACGTGTTGATGGATGGATACGACTTCTGTCGGATCACTAACGAAACGGTCGGCTAATTCAGAAATGTGAACAAGCCCGTTTTCTTTAACGCCAACATCTACAAAGCAACCAAAATTGGTGATGTTGGTAACAATTCCGGGCAACACCTGTCCCTCACGCAGATCTTCTATTGTTTTGATTGTCGGATCAAAGGAAAATACTTTTATTGCCTGACGCGGGTCACGTCCCGGCTTGTCTAACTCTTCAATAATATCTTGCAAAGTCGGCATACCCACTTTGTCTGATACATACTTTTTAAGATCCAGTTTCTTCTTTAATTCCTTATTGGTGATCAGTTCCTCAACACTGCAATTCAGGTCTGTTGCCATGTGCTGAACAATCGGATAACTTTCCGGATGAACAGCCGAATTATCCAATGGATTTTCCCCTCCCTGAATGCGAAGAAATCCTGCGCATTGTTCGAAGGCCTTTTCTCCCATACGTGGCACTTTCAGTAACTCACGACGGTTGCGGAATGCCCCATGCTCTGTGCGATATGCAACAATATTTTTAGCCAAGGCCGGCCCAAGTCCTGAAATATAAGTCAACAGATGTTTGCTGGCCGTATTTACATTGACTCCTACAGCATTTACACAGCTTTCTACCGTTTGATCCAAACTCTTCTTTAAAGCACCCTGATCAACATCATGCTGATATTGTCCCACTCCGATGCTTTTGGGATCGATCTTAACCAATTCGGCCAATGGATCCATTAATCTACGGCCAATACTCACTGCTCCACGTACTGTTACATCATAACTCGGAAATTCTTCACGAGCAATAGGGGATGCCGAATAGATGGAAGCTCCGTTTTCGCTGACTACAAACACTTGAACTTTCCGATCGTACCGGATTTCAGTTATAAACTTCTCTGTTTCCCTGCTGGCAGTACCATTACCTATTGCAATGGCTTCAATAGCGTAGGTTTCTACTAAATGCGCCACCTTGGAAGCCGCTTTTGATCGTTCGTTCTGAGGAGGATTCGGAAAGATTGTTTCATTATGCAGAAGTGTTCCCTGTGCATCTAAGCAGACTAATTTACATCCTGTGCGATATCCCGGATCAACACCCAAAACCCGTTTTTGCCCCAGCGGAGCCGCAAGTAATAATTGGCGAAGATTTTCTGCAAAAACACGTATTGCTTCTTCGTCGGCTTTCGTTTTACTTAAATTGGCGTATTCTGTTTCTATAGACGGTTTCAAAAGGCGTTTAAACGCATCTTCTACGGCTGTCTCAACATGACTCGAAGCTTCACCACGTCCTTTTATAAATTTGTGTTTTAACCGCTCAATGCAACTATCCGTATCCGGCGATATACTTACCCGAAGGATCCCTTCCACCTCACCACGACGAAGGGCAAGCAGACGGTGTGAAGAGGCACGTTTAAGTGGTTCCGAAAAATCGAAATAATCCTGATATTTTGCTCCTTCTTCTTCCTTCCCTTTAATTACCTTGGAGGAAATAACGGCCGTACGTTCGAAGCTGTTACGAATAGTATTACGTGCTTCCTCATTTTCATTTACCCATTCCGCAATAATATCTCTTGCTCCTTGCAGAGCCTCATCTTCATCTTTTACCTCCTCATTCAGGAATGGGAGAACACGGGCAGACAGATCCCGTTCGTTTTGTTTGAAAACAATTTCCGCGAAAGGTTCTAATCCTTTCTTTCTGGCTATCTCTGCTTTTGTTTGCCGCTTTGGTTTATACGGCAAGTAAAGATCTTCCAATTCGGTTGCATCCCAGGATTCCTCAATACGCTTTTTCAGTTCCGGAGTTAGTTTTCCCTGTTCTTCGATAGACGAAAGAATCGTTGCTTTCCGTTTTTTCAGTTCTGTCAGTTTGTCGAGATTATCTTTAATCTGGCCGATCTGAACTTCGTCTAAACCTCCGGTTACTTCTTTTCTGTAGCGACTGATAAAGGGAATAGTAGCACCTTCATTCAGCAATTCGATTGTTTTGCTAACCTGTCTTTCAGGAATATTTAGTGCTTGAGAAATAAGCGAATGAAATGTTGTCATCTTGAAACTATAGGACGTGTTATTTTTATTGTTTTCTCCGGAAATTATTGGATGGCCGTTTGCCTGCAGGCTTACCGTATTTCTTTTGTCTGTTCTTTTCCGGTTCGTATAGAGGTGCTTCTCCGATGATCGGGTCAACGGGAATTTTATATACGGTTTTCTTTAGGAAGTCTTCAATCTTCTTAAAATTATATTGCTCTTCTACCGAAACAAATGTGATAGCCAATCCTTCACCGCCAGTTCCACGTGCTGTACGTCCGATGCGGTGTACGTAATCTTCAGGATCATGCGGAATATCGAAATTTACTACTAATCGGATATCATTGATGTCTATACCACGAGAAACAACATCCGTGGCAACAAGTATGTCAACCCGTCCATTCTTGAAGTCTTTCATCACTTCTTCGCGCTGACTTTGTTCCAAATCAGAATGCATGGCTTCAACGTTAAACTTGAGCCTTTTAAGCGTAGAAGCAAGTTCTTTAACCTTTAGTTTCGATGATGAAAATATAATGACACGTTGAGGGCGACTCTGTACGAACAAATTTTGCAGGATTGCGATCTTCTGCGGTTCATAACAGATATAAGCCGTTTGCATGATAGACTCGGGCGGGCGTGAGATGGCGATCTTTACTTCTTCAGGATTTTTGAGAATCGTCTTAGCTAATGTCCGTATCTTAGGAGGCATTGTCGCTGAAAACATGATTGTCTGACAATTCTGGGGCAGCTCTTTATAGATAGACATGATATCGTCAAAAAATCCCATATCTAACATACGATCCGCTTCGTCAAGGATAAAGAAAGAGACGTGCGAGAAATCAATATTTCCCAATTTCATGTGTGATAATAATCGTCCCGGAGTGGCAATCACAATATCAGCACCCATTTCAACCCCTCTTTTTTGTTGCTCCCATGCGATTCCATCTGTTCCGCCATAAATAGCAACTGCTGATACAGGAATAAAGTACGTAAAACCTTCTATCTGTTGGTCAATTTGCTGCGCTAATTCACGAGTAGGAGCCATAATAATAGCATTGATAGCATTAGCTTCATGTTTCCCTTTACTTAACTCGTTAATTACGGGCAATACGTAGGCTGCCGTTTTTCCTGTTCCTGTCTGCGCACAGGCAATCACATCTTTTCCTTCTAAAATAATAGGGATTGTAAGCTCCTGAACAGGGGTTGTCTCTAAGAAGTTCATAGCATCCAATCCGTCCAAAACGGCATCTTCAAGCTCTAATTCATCAAATCTCATGTGTCATTACTATAATATAGGGTAAAGATAGGAATAATTAGCGTCTTTTATAATAGCGTTTATAGATATTGTCATAGATACCGTTTTTCCTGATCTTATCTAACCAACTATTGAGACTGTCTAAGAGAATCGGAGCATCTTTTCTGACTACCCACGATTGAAGTTGAGTAAAACTTATATCTGTATCTATATCTATTTCCGGATATAGTTTGTGATACGTTTCTGCTATTTGCTGGTCGCATACCGCATAATCTATTTCACCTTTTGCAACCATAATAATCAATTGTTCTTCCGAATAGGTTTTATCTTCCACCACATAGATCGAATCTCCTATTTCGTCTTCCAGATTATGAATTCGGAGCAGGGCTGGAGATTCTTCCGGTATATATACTTGTTTTTTTGCCAGATCAAGTTGATTTCTGATTACAGAAACACTGTCATTTCTGTTTGCTCTTTGTACGAGCACTTGCTTATTAAAAACAATCGGGTCAGTAAATAGAAACTCTTCTTTTCGATCTGCGGTTACGGGGATGTTTTGGGCAATAATATCGTATTTCCCTTCGGTTAATTGCTTAAAACTATCTGATAAGCGATTGCTCAAGCTAATCTGTACTTCAAGTCCTGAAACATTGGAGATAGCCTGACTGAGGTCGTATTGGAAACCTTCTATCGTATCGCCCGAAATATAATAGCCTGCCTGATTATACTCTGTGACAATACGAATCACTCCTTCTTGTGCAATTTGAGGATAATCGCGTAAGGCGTTGCTCTTGTTTAAGAATTGCCATAGACTTGTCATCACAAGGATTACAATAAGGAGAAGGACTAAATAGACAATCAAGAGTTTCTTTGACTTCATATCCGGAACTGAAAAAGTTAATTGTTGAAATTAACAGATAGACCAAACTTTAAGTGCATCGGATTGAGCGGATAGTTTGCCAAAGAGAAATAGTTGGGGTCGGTAAACAATGTGCCTACATTGTACATCATAATAAAGAAACGTGTTTGTTTCAAATGAAAGTTCACATACGCGTTGACCAAAGGATAATTACCAACTTTCATTTCATATCCTTTTCGTTGAAGTTGGAACTGCTGCGTAGCTGGCTCATAATATGGCGCATCATATTCGGTAAAATAATGCGCATCCGCACCAATTTGTACAGTCAAAACTTTAGCCAATTTAGTTGCCAGATATATATTCGTATATGCACTGACCTGAGGAAGAGGCAACTCTTTCTTTTCGCTGCTTAACTGATAGACAATCTCATTTTCCCAACCAAAAGCTTTGTAATGAAAATCCTGTTTTAATCTTGCGGAGACAATCTGTATATTGCTTCCGGATTGCTCGGGAACGCCGGCAGAATTAAAGAATACATAGTTTTCTATACTTTCCACGCCAGCTGATAAAGTCGTTTCTGTCGCCTCTATTTTTGCTTCTCCACCAACATAAACCTGTTTGGTGTTTTTGAGCTTATTATCCCACCAAAAATAACGGGAATAAAAATGACGTTGAAAAAAAGCCGGGGTAACATTCTTGATATATCCATTCGCTTTGATAGAAAGCTCCTTGTTGAATAAATTGAAACGGGTCTGTAATTCTCCGTCTAAACGGAACTCCCCAATATCATCACCAACAATAGCAAGTTCTCCCCGAGCGTTATATGTAAGAATACTTCCCTGTCTTTTGTAGATCTCTCCTCCTAAATAGGTGGAAGATTCACTGTAATCTTTTATTAAAGGGAAATCTAAAGAAAGAGTCGGATAAAGCGTTGTATTCCCGGGCTTAATCGGATTGTCGATCAACTCTTGTATCGGTGCTTGTGTTCTGAACTTTCTTTGTTCAAAACGAATAAAAGCCGTAAGACCTAATTTAACCCAATCCTGAAACCCTTCACGCAGAGAGAGTGCGAATGTGTTCTTATAATTCCACGAAGACATCCGGTCGTTTAGTTCCGGGTCTAAGTTGTATATATTCTGATAACTCGTATCTGTGACGGCTGTACTGCTGGAGTAGAAACGTCTTCTATTGTCTTCGTATTCAAACGTATGAATAATACTTGATACAGGAACGAATATTTCTTTAGCATTCCCTTCTTCGTCAAAATCATCTAATGTACGTACAAATCCGAGGTTGTAACGATGCGTAAGATAATATTGTTTGTTTCTTACGCGGTTCCAGGTGGTACTGTAACGGGTTGGGATAGACTTTGAGTCAATTTCCCTGTTATTTTGCTGATGACTGTCAGGGTCGGTAATGTAAGTAGTTTCAGAGATACCTCCATTCTCGTTGATGACAAAATGTTGATTACTCAGGTAAGCATTTAGTTCGTATCTGTCGCTTCGATAACTTCCGAAAAGCCGGTAACTAACTAATTTTGTTCCATTGGAGTTGTAAAAACCTCGTCCATAAATATAATCAAAATCAGCTCCAACATTTATCTTCTTCCCGAAATTGGTCGTTAATACCCCCTTTAATCTCTCTTCTTTATTAATGCTTGCACCTCCAAATGTGTAAGTTACATTTGAATAAGGTGTTTTTACGTCAAAATAATGAACGTTTTCCGGAGTGTATTTGTAATAATTGTATCCGTCAGCAAAAATAAAGTCTCGCGCTTCTCCCCGTTCTGAAAATATACGGCTTTGAGCAGGAGAGCCCACATTCCCTAAATAGGCTACAGATAGTCCGTGCCCATCCATTAATGTGCTATTGGCATAGTTTAATTTGTTTGTATCGAGAGGAGCAATATAAGAGTCCCCGATATAAGGGGTCAGTGAATAAGCTATGATCCGTTTGTTTTTTAACTCCGTACTGTCCTTAAAAAGCAAACTATCCGGTAACGCATTTTTTGAAGATGCTAAGTTTGACAAAGAGAAGCCTCCTCTTTGTCCTCCTCCTTGTTGCGCATAGGAGGAGGAAACGGATATAATTATGATAATGAATATGTATAAGCAATACTTCATGGGATGCAAAGATAAAAGAAAAGGGCGTTTCTGCGAAAGAAACACCCTTCATTATAATCTTTTAGCATGAGCCTACACTTTACGGATAATCTCCATGCCCTTTTTTATGGCAGCTTCATTCATCGGAATCAATTTATGATGACGTTCCGGTAACGATTTCTTCAGACCAAGCAATACGTTTTCAATCTTTACCATTGGAGATACTTTTAATAAACCTCCCAGAATAAGCATGTTGAAAGCCTTTTCATTTTGCATTTCCGTTACCGCATCCATAGCATCCACGCGATACACGTCGATGTCTGTTCTCTTAACCGGAGTATGAATTCCGTAGCCATCATAAATGAGTATTCCTCCGGGTTTTACCTTATTCTCAAACTTATCCAAAGAAGGTTGATTCAGGATAATTGCGATATCGAATTCGTTTAAAATAGGAGAGCTTATCGGATCATCACTTAGTATGACTGTTACATTGGCTGTTCCTCCCCTTTGTTCAGGGCCATAAGATGGCATCCAGCTTACTTCTTTGCCTTCCATCAGACCGGAGTAGGCTAATATCTTTCCCATAGATAAAACCCCCTGTCCTCCGAAGCCTGCTATTATAATTTCTTTTTTCATCCGTTTAAACTTTAGGGATTAGTCCACATTCTTTAAATCGCCTAATGGATAGGCCGGGAACATGTTCTCTTCCATCCATTTGTTGGATTGTGCCGGAGTCATTTTCCATCCTGATGAACAAGTGGATACAAATTCAACAACCGACGTTCCTTTTCCCATCATTGAGTTTTCAAATGCTTTGCGTAGCATTTTCTTTGCTTTACGCACCGCTGCCGGATTTTGAACGCTTTGACGAGTCACTAAGCCAGTCCCTTCGAGTTGCGCCAACAAGTTGGATATTTTTAACGGGTGTCCGTTTAAGGCTATATCGCGACCATAAGGTGTTGTGGAAGTAGCCATTCCCTCCAATGTCGTTGGAGCCATTTGTCCTCCGGTCATACCGTAAATAGCATTATTGACAAAGACGATGACGATATTCTCTCCGCGGTTGGCTGCATGGATCGTTTCTGCTGTTCCGATAGCCGCTAAGTCGCCATCTCCCTGATAAGTGAAAACCATTTTTCCGGGATTCAGGCGCTTAATTGCAGTGGCAATAGCTGGAGCGCGACCATGAGCTGCCTCCTGCCAGTCTATGTCTAAATAATTATAGGCAAAAACAGCACAACCTACCGGCGAGACACCGATTGTTTTTTCCTTCATGCCCATTTCTTCAATCACTTCCGCTATTAATTTATGAATAACACCATGACTACAGCCCGGGCAATAATGCATAGGATTGTCATTCATTAGCTCCGGTTTCTTATAGACCAGATTCTCCGGTTTAATTATATCGCATAGTTCCATAGATACTATTTATTTAAAAAATCTAAGGATGTATTGTACTATCCTTACTACTACAGCAATACCTCCAAAAACTAAAAAATAGACGCGGTTGCTGACGAACAAGGCGCAAACAGCAGCTATAACTGCAAAAGCCATAAATATAAGAGTGAATATTTCGTCTGTTCTACTTCCGCGTTGCATTATTAATATATTTTTTGTTTGAAAGCCTCTAATATTTCATCGGGAGTGAATACAATACCTCCTAATCGTCCGAAATGTTCCACCTTAACTTTTCCGTTTACTGCCAATCGGACATCTTCAACCATTTGTCCGGCATTCAGTTCAACAGAAAGCATACCTTTTACACGAGAAGCATAGTCGCTGATGATTTCACTCGGGAAAGGCCATAACGTAATAGGACGCAGTAAGCCTAATTTGATCCCCTCATTACGTGCGTTTTCAACCACTTTCTGACAGATACGAGCTGAAGAACCAAATGCAATAAGCAGATATTCCGCATCATCACATTGAAACTCTTCGTATCTGACTTCGTTTTCCGTAATCTTTTTATATTTAGCCTGAAAGCGTATGTTGTTCTCTTCCATTTTAGCCGGGTCAAGTTCCAGAGACGTTATGACATTCGGTTTGCGTCCAGCTGTTTTACCTTGCGTTGCCCATGGAGATTCTGCTATAATTTCCGCTTCTGTTTTTCTTGTATGAAAAGGCGGAAGAATAACCTTCTCCATCATCTGACCGATGATACCATCTGCCAGCATAATTACCGGATTGGAATATTTGAACGCCAGTTCAAAGCCTAATCCCACAAAATCTGCCATTTCCTGTACAGAATAGGGCGCAAGAGTTATTAGTCTGTAGTCTCCGTGTCCGCCTCCTTTAACTGTTTGGAAATAATCGGCCTGACTTGGCTGAATAGTACCTAAACCCGGGCCGCCACGCATTACATTTACTATAAGACAAGGCAATTCTGCTCCGGCAATGTACGAAATACCTTCTTGTTTCAGACTGATACCCGGACTCGAAGAAGACGTCATTACACGTTTTCCTGTTCCGGCACCTCCATATACCATGTTGATTGCAGCAACTTCACTTTCAGCTTGCAGAACAACCATTCCGGTCGTTTCCCATGGCTTTTCAAGCGTAAGTGTCTCCAGAATCTCAGATTGGGGAGTTATAGGGTAGCCGAAGTAACCATCCACTCCGTATCGAATAGCGGCATGAGCTACAGCTTCATTCCCTTTCATTAATTTTATATCTTCTGCCATACCGGTTTTAAGATTGAGTTGATTTCACAATTTAACTTTGTAGATAGTTAAACACCCATCCGGACAGACCATACCGCAACTGGAACAGCCGATACAGTCATCCGGGTTTTTCATGTATGCGTAGTGATATCCTTTGTTGTTTACTTCACGCGGGTGAAGTTCCAAAACGTCTGTAGGACAGGCTACAACACAAAGATCACAGCCTTTGCACCTTTCCTGATCAACCACTACCGCCCCTTTAATTTTAGCCATAAACTACTAATTATGTATTATCGCGTAGAGTCGCAAAGTTAAGAACTAAAGTGATAAATCCAAGTTGTAAACGGGAATTTCCGTTTCTACCTGTTGATATTTAGTTTCTATGTTCTTTATTCTTTAGAAATTCTTTTGTCAGATTTTCAGGCTCTATATGCTTAGTTTCAAGGTTGCGTAACAAATCGTCAACATTTATACCGGAGTTGTTGAGGAAATTCGTTAATTCTTCCGGAGGGGTTTGCTGATAATATTTATTAAATGAATCAATATCCCCCATTGCTAAATAAGCCATCGCAACGTACATGTTAATAAAAGGCATCTGGGGGTCTATATTCAGAATTTTCAGATAATACTGTAAGGCTTCTTTGACTTCATTCTTTAGATTCAGATATTGTGCTGTCTGAAAAAGACTTTCTGCGTTTTCTACTGTACTGTCTTCTGCCTCATCTATTAATTGAAATAACTTTTCCGTAACTTTTTTTGCTTCTTCGCTCTTCCCTTCTTCGGTGTACTTTATAGCCAGAATAGAAAGCAGGCGAATATTGTCGGGATACAATTCAATTGCTTTGTCGAGCGCTTCTGTCGCGTCTTCTTCTCGCTCTGTCTCCATGCAACAACGGATATAGTTTAAGAAAACAGAGACATCATCTTCGGAAGAAAGAACTTTTTCAGACAGTTGTTTCTTTAATATCTGATAAGCATCTTCAAATTTTCCCAACTTTATATAGCACTCAGCTAATAGCGGATTGAGCCTATTTTTCATATCCCATTCCGTACTGATTATATCAGAATATACTTCAATAGCCTTTTCGTAATTCTCATTCATGTACAAACAATAGGCTTTGAGTATTTTTAGTTCGACATCCGAGTCGTCACAGGTGAGTGCAAAATCAAAAGCTTCAATGGCTTTCTCGTATTCGCCCGACATGGAGTACAGCCGCCCCAGCATGAACCAGTAATCTACAGAATACGGATTCTTGTCGATCAGCTCATTGCATATTTTAATTGCACCTTTAAAATCTCCGATAGATTCAAGATGCAAGCATAGTTCATCTTTTAATGTGATGTTATCCGGAAAAAGTAAAAGTCCTCTTTGTATAAAATCGGATGTTTCTTCCTCCATATCCATATCGCTTAAAATAGGAGTAAGGTATTCAAATATCTCTTCCAGATCCTCCCGTTTGTCTATTCGGGATTCGATATAGCTTACTACCTTATGGTATTGGTCTAATGCACAATAACATTCCAGACGCATGAGATCCAATTCAAATTGATCTGCATCCGCAAGGCTCTCTATCAATGTCAGAGCTTTATCATACTCTTCATTATAGATAAGTGATTTGCATTGTCTTACTCGTAATTCCGGATTATCAGGGTGCAAACGCAGGCCCAAGGAAAGAATAGCTTCATAATGTGTAAAATCATCCGATGTTTCGAGACTTTCAAGTATCTCGTCTATTTCATCGGCATCAAAATATACTTCTTTCCCTGTCTCTTGCGCAGCCAGATATCGTTTCAGGAGATTCGAGGCGTTGTTTTGTTTCATATTTCGACTCCTTCTCTGTTGAAAAGTTATCTCAGGACTTGGCTTTTACTTTTGTCCAGGTATCTTTCAAAGAGACTGTTCTGTTAAAAATAAGTTTTCCGTATTTGCTGTCCGGGTCTAAGTTAAAGTATCCCAAACGTTGAAACTGGAAGTTGTCATAAGGTTTTGCGTGAGCCAATTCTGCTTCTACACGGCAGTTGGTTAAAACTTTCAGCGAGTCCGGATTTAACAGTTCGTGGAAATCTTTGTCTTTTTCTTCACTTGGATCTTCAGCAGTGAATAAGCGATCATAAAGACGTATTTCTGCCGGCAGACTATGTTCTACAGAAACCCAATGCAATGTGCCTTTTATTTTGCGATTACTGTCCGGCATACCGCTTTTAGTCATTGGATCATATTCTGCGTAGATTTCAACAATCTCTCCGTTTTCATCTTTCTTACAGCCTGTACATTTTACGATATACGAACTTTTCAGGCGAACTTCCTGTCCCGGTGTCATACGGAAGAATTTCTTTGGAGCATCTTCCATAAAGTCTTCCCGTTCAATATAAAGTTCACGAGAGAAAGCGATCTCATGTGTTCCTGCAGACGGATCTTCCGGGTTGTTTACCGTTTCCAGCATCTCAACCCGTCCTTCCGGATAGTTTGTGATGATTAATTTAACCGGATTGATAACAGCCGAAACACGTGGCGCGATCTTGTTCAGATCTTCACGAACCGAGTGCTCAAGTAAGGCAACATCAATGATGCCATCGTATTTCGTATAGCCTATTTTATCAATAAAATTGCGTACCGACTGCGAGGTATATCCTCTACGACGGAACCCGCAGATTGTCGGCATTCGAGGGTCATCCCATCCGTTTACCAAACCTTCTTTTACCAATTGCAACAGCTTACGTTTGCTCATGACCGTGTAAGTCAAGTTCAGACGATTAAACTCGATCTGACGCGGACGGTAATTGTCGTTTTCTTTCAGTTCATCAATAAAATAGTCGTATAAAGGACGGTGTACTTCAAATTCGAGCGTACAGATAGAATGTGTTACCCCTTCGAAGAAATCACTCTGTCCGTGCGCGAAGTCATACATGGGATATGCTTTCCACGTAGTACCCGTGCGGTGATGCGGATGTTTAATTATACGATAAATGATCGGATCGCGGAAATGCATATTCGAGGATGCCATATCTATCTTTGCGCGTAAAGTCATTCTTCCTTCTTCAAATTCACCCGCATTCATTCTGTTGAATAAATCCAAACTTTCTTCAATCGGACGGTTTCTGTATGGGCTCTCGGTGCCGGGTTGAGTTGGCGTTCCTTTTTGTGCTGCAATAGTTTCGGCACTTTGTTCGTCGATATAAGCTTTACCTTCCCTGATCAACTTGACAGCAAAATCCCAGAGTTGCTGGAAATAGTCCGAGGCATAAAAAATTTCATTCCATTGGAATCCCAACCATTTGATATCTTCCATGATAGAATCTACATACTCTACATCTTCCTTAACCGGATTCGTATCGTCAAAACGTAAGTTACACACCCCGTTATAGCGCTCTGCAATACCAAAATCGATGCAAATTGCTTTGGCGTGACCTATATGAAGATAACCATTCGGTTCCGGTGGAAAACGGGTTTGAACACGTCCGCTGTTCTTACCTTCTGCTAAATCTTTTTCAACAATGGATTCAATAAAATTCAGGCTCTTTTTTCCTTCCTCGTTCATTTTCACCTCGCTCATATCACACTCAGTTTGATTTTAAGAATGCAAAGATAGTGAATTTTTAGAACAGCAGTATAATTCAGGAGATTGATCTATCAAAACCCTTCCTTCAATACGTTATTCAGTCTCTAACGCAATATATTCTATTTTTAACTCATTGCATAAATCCGAATAAGCAACAAAGGAACCATCTTAAAAAAGAGTGAAATAGATCGATCACTTTTTCAATCTGGAACAACAACGTTACAAACGAAAGGCGAAACCGAAAGGGAGTAGCCTTTCTTTTCAGATTTTTAATCGGTCAGTAGTGGTTATTTTTGCAGAGTAATTTTCTTTCCACTTTTTTGTTGGACTACTATTTTTTTTACATAAGACAACCTATATAAGGAATCACAATTTTCTATTGTCACAAAATCATCATTAACTTGTACAATCTGGTCAAAGGGTTTTACGCCTGACAAGTCGGCTTTTCCACCTTTCCTGACCTGAGCTATATACAAGAGCGACGATTGCTTCATAAAAAAAATTCCAAAATCCTTTTCGTTTATAAAATGTGCTTTATTTTGAATGGAAGGCTCTTGCATGTGATAATGAAAAAAACAATTACGATAATCCAGAGCAAAGTTTATATGTTTTAACATGATTATACCTATAACGCCTATAATATCCGGTGGCATTTTTTGTACATAAGTTACTCTGATATTCTTAGCCTGAATATTATCAATCTTCAAAGAAAGATTATAACTCTCTTTTATTGAAGACGTATTTCCGATTGCTGAAGAGGCGTAAACAAACTCGTAGTATGGAACTCCTTTCAGCTGTTTTTCTAAAATGGATTCTGAAAGCATCAGATCTCCTCTGAATCCTAAATCCAAAAGAAAAGAGCCTTTCAATAAATAAGATGTATCGGCATCCTGGAGCAGAATCTCTGTTTTGATTAATGGAGCAGAAGTATAAGGCTCGATTTCAAAACGGATAGAGTCTGACTTATTATCGATTCTATCCAATAGAGCCATTTTCTTCTCTTTAATATTGATATTGACAATCTTATTTTTTGCTAATAAAGCCAGAGGAAGTACACCTTTTCCATACGCATCTCCTCTATGATCCGCAACGGCTGGATGTTCTTCAAAAACAACTGTATTATTAACCTGAATTTTTTGATTCTGTTTCTTTTCTTGCCCCTTTTTCCACACAAATAGTGTTTGATAAAAACGACGAGTTCCATCCGGAGTTGTAGAATTATTGGGTTGTGGATTGATAATCAGACTTAATTGCTTTTTATTCTTCTCAACAAAAGTAGAATCTAACCAAACATTTTTAGATCCAGTATCTAAAAATAAGTTGCATCTAACACTGTCTTCAATGATTGCAGGTATGTAGATCCGATCATTTATATAATTAAAGGGAATGCGATTGTATCCCTCACTATTCGAAAATGAAAAGGATTGAACTTTCTCTGTTTGAGAAAAAACGGATGTTCCATATACAAACATGCAGAACATCATAATTATTTGTTTGTAGCTAATCATTTTTTTTATTTAAAGGTAACAATTATTAAATAGGGATTATCATCTTCGGATAATTGCTTAAGAAAGCTCTTCAGTTGTTCCCCTTCAGGAGTTGGATTTACGGATATAAAATCTAACATCTTTTGTTTCTCTTCCATTAGCGTTTCCGAAGATAGTATAGCAATTGCTTTATTCCCATTCTGATATTGAGGGTTAAATTTCAAACCTGAAACCATATCATCAATGAAATAATCCATATTTTTAGCACCGGTTCTGTTTGCAACTGCATCTTTATGGTATGTTCGATAATACCGTGACTTGATTTTGTCATAAACCATAAAAAAATTTCCGGAATTGTTTCCCATTCGAAAAACAATATAATTATCAGATTCAAAAATCCCAGAATTAGGACGCATTATATAAGTCATAATTCCAAATTTATCTCCCGTTTCTTTTTTGAAATAATCGTCCTGATTTAACTTAAACTCACCGGTCAGCCGATATCTCGGTACTATTGAGTCATGTTTTATATGATATAGGGTATCAGATGCATATTCCAGAAAATAAAGATTGCCCTTATGCCGCCAAACCCGACTCATGTCAGCCCCCAGCATCTTCGTTTTCTTTTTTATAGGATATATATTACTCCGATAGCTATTGATAATTTTGCCTTTGCTATCCATGAATCTAATAGAAGCGCAATCAGGTTTATTCCTTTGTCCTATAGTTTGACGTAAAGCGATCAAATTTTCATCAATAAGATCTATGCAGCTATTAGGCGGAAGCGGTATCGTTTTATAAAAATCACCATCAATGTGAAATATGACAACCCGATTTCTCCCCAAATCAGTTGCATAGATTAGAGATTTCTCTTCGTCAATTTGTAATGGATAAGAAATATTAACATATTCTTTTGGCCCCATACCTCTATTCCCAATTTGTCTTATAAAATCCCCTGTTTTATCGTATTGATAGATAAACGACAGACCGGATAATAATATGCGGTCATTACAAAAAGCAATGTCACAAACCTGAAAGTCGTTGATTAAGGGCTCCAGGGGTAAAGGGATAAATTCAACCGAATGTGCAAAAGATGACAGGTTATTGTCATAATTTTTGCAAGAAGAATAAACAGCTAATTCATATAGCTTTTCTTTTGTAGCTATTTTACTCTCTTTCTCGGTTAAACCCGATTCTGCTTCCCCTTCAAATTCTGAAACAGAAAGGTCTCCCTTTTTACTTGCTGTACAAGAAAAAAATAGAACTGCAATAAACAAAAAAACAGATCGATTATGTTTCATAATAAATAAGGTTAAAGAGATGTGCTAATATAATCCAAGACTGTCTCATTAAATGATAATTCTACAGACGGAGTAGAAATTGTGGAACGAACTATGATAGGGCTAAGTTCTCCTTCCATCGGAATGGGCTTCTGATCTGCAAATAGGTTTGTTGCAAAGGCCTGAGACCTTAATTAGTTTAATCATATCACTTCATTGTTACAACACAAAGAACGGGATTATCATCTTCTTTGAGGTTTGGAAATCGTTTTCTAAATTGACTTTCAGACGCCTCTAATATCACATCCGCAGGAATAGGAATTATAATCTGTCCATCAGATAAGGCATACATTTTGTGAGGTCTCCATTTGAAGTCATCATCAAAAATAATTTTATCAAACAATTGATATGCTCCTGTCTTTTTGTCTATCCAGGCATATCCTGATAATTTCCTGGTTCCTCCTTCATAATAGACTAAAAGATGTGTATCCGTTTCGCTGAAGAACAGGATATGACCTATATACCCTTTTTCTTCGTATTCATCATCAAATTGGTATACATCTAAATCTGTTCTCTCCCAAAAACCCTCCGGAGGAGTACGGCCATCCACATCAAAAGTGTATCTCAAAATAGCACTATCCGGCGTTAATTCAAAGATACTGGTGTTTTTCTTTTCATGAAACAGCATTTTTTCGTTATAACGTACATGATAATCCCAACCGTAATGTTCAGATCTTGATTTTACATTAGGCCAGTAGCCGTTGACGGGCTGTAATGATTTCCGGTTAAAAATATAAAATTTATAAAATGATTCATCCGGATATGATTTTACGATAAACAGACTGTCATCATAACAAAAAGAATCATTAACCCTCAAACTGTCAGTAGAATACGAATTTAAAAATTTATCTTCAGAAGAATAAGACATAAGTTTTCTACCATACAGAGTGGCTAACAAGAGTTCTCCATCAGGCCATATATCATAACTGCTAATACCCGTAAAATTCTAAGGAGAATCTCCTTTATGGTCAATGGTTCGAAGCCATTTCCCCTCAGAATTGAAAATTGTTATTTTTTTATAATCAGCAATATAAAAACAGTCTTTATGCATTCGGACCCGTTTTATATCATTAATTCCCGGCAATAATACTGAGTCCGATGTTTCAAGAGGGATGTACGCAACTTCCTTAAAAATATCACTGACAAGCGGACTTTCCTTCTCTATAAGATCAATCTTATAGGTAATAGGGAATATTTTTTCTTCTTGCTTCTTTTCGTTTTTCTGATTAACACAAGCCATCAAAAAGCTGCATAGCAGGATAAAAATGAGTTTAGATAGGTGATCGTTCATATAGAAAATGTTTTTTATTGAAAGAAAAGAGTAATATAAATTATATAGATCAAAAATATTACTCTTTTCAACTATGATTTAACCGCCCCCAGATATAATAAACACGGGCTTTTACGTGATTATCACCTTTATCTAAAAAATACTCCGCGGCCACCCGTATCACCGAATCGGTAGTAAACGTATAGTAGTTTTTGTCCTGCGCTTCGGTAAGCAACAGACAATATGCCGCGTAATCGGCACGACTCATTTTTTCGGGTGAAGGGATGGATTCAAGTAATATCAGGGCGCTATCCGGATGGGAAAGCATCAGTTGTTCTGCCCGGGTAAATTCTTCTATGGTGGTATGTTGATTGCAGGAGAAAAGAAAGCCTGACAATAGTATTAGAGTATATCGATTGAGTGTTCTTTTCATCGAATTCGTTATTCATTGATTCTCAAATGCAAGATAGCATTTTATTGTGACTCCGTTTGCTCTTTATCAATAAAATTCAAAAACTTTTTCATACTTTAAATTTTAAAAAGTTAGACAATCAAATATTTTATCAAAAACATTATTTGCGAAAAATATGACAATAACTTTTTTCCACTACCCAAACCTGATAAATAATTTGGGGATCATAGCATATGTTTTGTTTTATATCAATCATCATTTTTATTAACGATATATTCATTAATGGCTCCCCCCATAAAAACTGATAACAAGAGGTGAATTTATATCTGACACATAATTATCTTTCCACAAATTCACCAAATAATCTATCATTAATACAGCTTTTTCAAATAATAAATCACGAGATTTTCTCACATCGTATTTCTCATATAAATGGTCTGATAATCCACAATACTTGCAATTTAGATTACTTTTTTCAGTAACTTCAAAAACAAGATTTTTAAGGTTAATAAGGTTGTTCCTAATTATTTTTTCGTCAATTGAGTTAATAGTTTTTATCATACATTATTATTTGAATTTAATAATTCTTACAACCGGATTGTCATCTTCTTTAAGTGCCCTTAATGCTTTTAATGGATCACTTTTTTCATTCGCTTTTTTTATTAGCGAGGGTTGTATCAGTTCGGCAAACTTGTTTTTCCCTATTGCAGGGGATGAGTTTGGTCCCCATTTTCCTCTAAATGATTCTGCATCTATAAATGTTACTTTATTGATTTCTCCAGTTTTAAAATCATATATATAGTATGGAATCTTTCCACTTTTTAAATTAAAATCTAAAAGAATCGTACCAAGGAGGATAAATTTATCTGTTGTTAAAAAGGTTGCCCATATATTCCTGGGTTCGGATGTATGAACCGATGGCTTACGGGTTAATATAGGGGTAATTTTCTTGTCCTGAGTTAGCATACACAAAGTGTCTGATGAAATATCTGCAAGCATAAAATCCTGACCGTAATATATGCTGGAGGGATAACTCATTATAATACCTCTTTCATTTTTTCCTTCTTTTTTAAGAATACGGGATGAATACCTTTTAGACAAATGAATATCCAAAACGGAAATCAGACTTCCATCTTTTTTTGATATGAGACGGTAGGGCTCTTTTTTCGTCTTATGTTCAAGTCCTGTATCTATTATTACGTTGTCATATATAAGTAGTGCTTCATCATCGAAATTGTAAACCGTTGATTCATTTTGCAGAGTATTAATTTTCAACGTTCGTTTGTATTCTCCTATCAGCGAATAAACCTGAATGGACTGATTGTAGACAAATATTTCCTTCTTTTTATCATCAAAAACCAAACCTCTGATCCATGCGTATTCCTGACCGCTATTCCCCTTGTGATTGAAATGAGCAAGTGTTTTTCCCGTGTGATTAAAAATAAATATATCTCCCCGTATAGGTTCATAGATTATAATATATTTGTCGGAAACAGCGGAAAGTACAGCGTTTTCACTTAAAAGAACATCGTCGGTCGTTTCTAATGGAATATATTTTGTATCAGCAATGTCTTGAAGACGTATTTCCTTTTTGGGATAGTTTTTTGAAAAGTCAAGAATTGGCAAGTCTCCTGTACTTGACTGGGAATATATTACCTGACTATCTATTACAAAAAAAGATATCAGTAAAATAAAATAATTGATCTTCATAATTTTTTATTTAATCAATAATAAGAAAAAGACTATCTCAGAATGAACGATAACACTTATTTATCATCGTAGACTTTACTTATCATTTATGTAAGATATCATAGATGATGCAAGTCTATTATGCTATTTTGAGAAAATACCAATAAACGAATTATTTAACAAACCCAATTTTAATGTAGCGTCTGATGATGAACAACTCAACCTATTTCGAGATGTATAATCTTATGGAATAATCTCTGACTGCGGATCAACATATATTTCATCAATAATAGTATTGTTGTTTTCATCAATAATCAACACTGTTAGAGATGAAAAAGACCGCCTGACAATAGTATTAGAGTATATCGATTGAGTGTTCTTTTCATCGAATTCGTTATTCATTGATTCTCAAATGCAAGATAGCATTTTATTGTGACTCCATTTGCTTTTTATCAATAAATTTCAAAAACTTTTTCTGTTTGGAGTGCGGGATAATGTATCATAAATATGGGCATGGGATTGTTCTATTTTCAGATTTTATTTTGACAAATAGTTATTTTATTTGCCTTTTTGCTTACACGTAAAAATCGCTTATCTTCTTTTTTTATATCTTTAGTGTTGTTTTAAACCAAAAAATATTGGATAAAGACCAAAAAAGCCCATTTTTTGCGGTCAACTAAAAGGTTATTTTTTGAAAAATATCCTTTATTTTCAAAAATTGAATAGTATCTTTTTTTTTATGGATACTATTGATTTTTTTCATTGGCTTTTTTCGTCTAATTTCGGCAATCCGGAAAAATAGACATGCTGTGTCACGTGTTTTAAGCCTGGTTTTTTAGTGTTTGTTTTTGGGGTATGTATTTTGTCATTCCAGTTAAGAAAACGCTCCGGAATAGCTCTGTTGAGGTTGGTGTTAATTTGTTTGGAAATAGTGGGATTTGCTATTATTTTGTTTTTTTTATTTTCAGGGGAATGTGAGCGTGAAACAGGTAATGCCTGACTGAATATCCGACTTGACAACAATACTTCCGCCTGATAAACGCATGATTTGACGGGATACGGAAAGGCCGATACCGTTCCCTTTTTCTTTTGTAGAGAAGAACGGAACAAAAATATGCTCCATTACATCTGTCGGGATAGCCGGCCCGTTATTCATAATCTCTATGATAACGGCTTCTTCTTTGTTTGTGTAGGCTTTGATGATGATTAATCCGTCTTCTTGTTTTGTGCCGATTGCTTCTAATCCGTTTTTCAGAAGATTGAGTACCACCTGACTAACCAGATTTTCGTCAGCGTAAACAATCAAGTCTTCTTGCGGGATCTCGATCTCTATTTTTATGTTTGAATAGTTTTTCTGATGCAAAGCCAATTGTCGCATACGTTCAGCAAAAGGAGCTACATAGAATAGGGTCGGGGTGGGGGTTGGTAAATGTGTGAATTTTCTGTAGGACTCAACGAAAGACATCAGGCTTTTCCCCGTTGAATTGATCACTTGTAATCCATCTCTAATTTCAGGACAAGCTTCCCCTTGTGTGGAAAGAAGAGTTTCGCTTAATGAAGTAATCGGGGTGATCGAGTTCATTATCTCATGTGTTAATACGCGGGTCAGACGCATCCATGAGTCGATCTCTTTTTCATCCAGTTCTTTGTTGATGTCATTGATCGCAATAATACGCATATTCACGGATTGCAGTTCTATGCCCGATACCTGAATTAGTAAATTCATTGTGCCCCGTTCATTCGAGAAACTAATCTGTTCTTTTGCTCCGGGATGGATTTTAGAAATAACTTCTTCCAATGAGGGGTCAATCCGGGATAGCTGTTTTACGTGAGTGAAAACAGACATTCCAAGAAGTTTCATAGCCTCCCTGTTTGTCTGAAAAACATATCCGTTTTCATCGATAACAATAATGCCTGTATTAACGGAGTTAATAATCAACTCATAGTATTTCTCTTTTTGAATTACTTCTGCTTTAGCCTGAAATAAAATTTTATTGATCCGGTTCAATGAGTTGTTGACCATTTCGTCCGGATAGGATATACCCTGTTCTGCAAAGTTAAATGCTTGATCTCCATTGTCTATGGCGTCAAACATAAACGCTACTTTCTGGGCATTGCGTTTATAAAGTTTTAGGATTAAGAGAAAGATAAGAATCCAGAAGAAAACAGTAACACCTAAGAATACCCATTCTTTCTGAATGGCCAGATATGTACTCACAATTGATAATAACGTGAGAGTAATCAGACTGATGGATAATCTTTTCTGTAATAGATCTAACATTTTGCTCTCTTAAAGTTCGTATCTCTTTATTTTATTGTAAAGCGTTTGCCGTGAAATACCTAACTGTTGGGCAACTAATGACATATTCCCGTCGAACTTATCAATGGATTCTTTGATCATTTTATACTCCATCTCTTCTAATGTCGTTATTTCTTTTTCTACTTTGCCCTTTCCCTTATTCAGGTCAATAGCAACACGATCTAATTCTCTCCCATCATTAATAATGACTGCTTTCTCGATCGCATGTTCCAACTCACGGATATTTCCGTACCATGGATGTTGTTTTAGACTTTCCTTTGCTTCGTTGGTGAATTGCATTTCCTGCTTTCCGTAGATTGTGCAATATTGGGATAAGAACACTTCAGCCAATCGGATAATATCCTCCGGACGTTCCCTTAGCGAAGGTATGCGAACATGGATAGTGTTAATACGGTACAATAAATCCTCCCGAAAATGATTCGCGACAACCATCTCTTCCAAATCCCGGTTTGTTGCACAAATCAGTCGGATGTCCACGGGGACAGGTTTGTTGCTACCCACCCGTACAACACTGCGACTCTGAAGCACGGTCAGCAGCTTCGCCTGCAGGTGGTAAGGGAGATTCCCTATTTCATCCAAGAATAAGGTTCCTTCGTTTGCTGCTTCAAACTTGCCCGGTCGATCCGTATTTGCGTCCGTAAACGCCCCTTTTACGTGACCGAACAATTCACTTTCAAATAAGCTCTCCGTAATAGCTCCCATATCGACAGGAATCATGACCTTCCTGTTTCTCTTAGATAAAGCATGTATTTCACGTGCAAGCATTTCTTTTCCGGTTCCATTCTCACCTGTTATCAGGATATTGGCGTCTGTAATTGCGACCTTCTCTATCAGCGCTTTTAATTGCAACATCACTTTGCTTTCTCCCCAGATCATTCCGGAGGAAGCTGCAATATGAGCACTGTCCTTGTTTTTTTTCTCTTTTCGATTATCCTCTAAAGCAGCCGCCTTCAACAGGGTTTGTACTAACTTGTCATTATCCCAGGGTTTAACCACAAAATCGGCAGCTCCTTCTTTGATACCCTTTACCGCCAGATCAATGTCGGCATAAGCCGTAAAAAGAACAACCGGTAATGCCGGTTTTAGTTTTTTTACTTCCGACAACCAGAATAAGCCCTCATTCCCATTATTAACCCCAGCCTTGAAGTTCATATCCAATAAAACCACATCCGGAGTTTCTTTCCGCAATACGGCTTTAATCTGTTCAGGAGAAGAAATCACAATTGTTTTTTTAAAGACAGACTCCAACAACATTTTCATGGCCGTCAGGATCGCTTTATTATCATCAACTACAAGTATAGTACCTCGTTTAGACATCGTTTTATCTCTATTTCTTGAATGCCCAAAGATAGTCAAAAGATATTTTTTAGAGTTGTTTAAAAAGACTGTAAATCACATTTATAGCAAATCAGCTTGATGACGAACCTAAAATCTCATACTGCTTGGCGTCTTCTTATATTGTTTGACGAAACAACGAGTGAAATATTTGGGGTCATTAAAGCCCACATGATATGCTATTTCGGCAATGTTTATGTTCTTGCTGCTTTCTAATATCTTTTTGGCTATCCGGAGACGGTACAATAGAATGAATCGTACAGGCGAGAGGCCGGTTAGAGAAATCAGCTTTTTATAGATTAATGTATAACTTATATTTAACTTTTCTGTTAATTCTCTTACGCCAAATTGAGAATCCGCATAATTGTTCTCTAATATATCCATTACATCTTGCATGAATTGTTGATCCGTATATCCAACAGCAAGCGAAGCTGATTTAAGATTGTCTTCAATGAATCTTTCTTGGCGAAAATTAAGGTTTCTCATCATCGCGTCAATATCTACTTTCGGTTTATTCGCCACTTCGTCCGTGTGTGGCGGCTGTTCATCAGCATTAGGGATAGTAGCCTTCAATGCCTGCATACGTTTTTCTGCGATTTCTTCTTCTCGCAATTTTCGATTGTTTTTTTGCTTTCTGCTATACTGATAGATAATATAAAATATGCAGCAAGACAAACCGATAAATAATATTAAGTAGAAATTGTCGTTCATCTGTTAATCAATTGACATGAGGCAAATATATCGCAATTGATGCATAAAACAAGGATTCGTATAGAGAAAATTGTCAAACTCTCACACTATTTACTGAATGCATAAAAGCCCAACCGGACTCTTTTATGAATCCAATCGGGCAAATCTAATCTATAAAATCAACAGTATTATTTTCCTATCTTGTTTGCTAATTCCTTTACGGCATTCGCTAAGAAAATATAGGGTGTAGCGGTTGTAATGAATACTCCTGATCATTCAACTCTAATTGCTGACCGTAAGAAAATGCACAGCACAATAGGAAAAAGAATAGACAAAGAGGGGAATAATTTTTCATTATTTTTTGAAGATCATCGGAGCAAACTCGTTCAAACATCTGCGCCAGGTTAGAAATTCATGTGCTGTTCCCGGTGATTCGTAATAAACATTGTTGATGCCTGCTGCCTTCAATCCGTCGCTAAGTCCTTTTGCTCTTTCCGGATGTTCTTCCGAACCTATTCCGATAAAGAAAACATGTACTTTATCATTGAACGCTTTCGAATCTTTGAATACGCCGCCATATACCGTGTCGAGTTTATCCAAAGGTATTTGTCCGGCACCACTGAATCCTCCGATATAAGCGAACTTGTCGATATTATTTAAAGTTGTATTGAACGTTTGCAGTCCTCCCCACGAAAGGCCGGCCATAGCCCGGTTTTCACGATCAGTGAGTACTCGGAAGTTCGATTCCACATGAGGAATAATTTCGTTTATTAATATGGAGGAAAAATCCGCACCGAATTTCATTCTTGCCTGATCAGGAGTTTCTCCCGGTTCCGGTTTGAACACTTCAATATTGCCATTGTCCATAACAACGACCATCGGAACGGCTTTGCCTTCAGCAATCAGATTGTCCATAATAAAATTCATCTTTCCCTGATTTGCCCAGCTTGTTTCGTTCTCGCCCATTCCATGTTGCAAATACAACACCGGATATTTCTTCCCGGAATCCTTGTCGTAACCGGCAGGGGTGTAAACAAAACAATGACGCCACTCGTTACGGATATCCGAATAATACCAACTTTCGCTCACCAATCCGTGAGGTACGTTTTTTGCCTTATAGTAATCCACGCCTTTTTCCGGGATCTCTATACCGCTTACCCATTTACCCATTCCGAAAAATGGTTTGCCATTCGGGTCGGCTGTACCAACACCATCTATAATAACCTGATAATAATGAAAACCTACCACCTCAGGCTCTTTAGAAACTAATGTCCAGAAGCCGTCCGCTTCCTTTGTCATCTCACCTCGGAAACTGATCTCGACTTTTTTTGCATCAGGCGCATAAATCCTGAAATAAGTCTTTCCGTCTTCACCTATGCGAGGATAATCGGCTCCATTAATATTGTGTTCGTTCGGCTGCGTGCCCGGAGGATAAACCCCTGTCTGTTGAGCATTTGAAACCAGAGGTAATAAAACCAATGAGATAAAAATAAATTTCAATGTGTTTTTCATAAACTTTTAATTAAAATATGTTCTGTTTTGTTGCATTGCAAAATAACATTCCATCCAATTGTCACGATGGAGGTATAGATGAAAAATATTTGTAGCTGCAATTTACTCTCTTTTGCTTTAATAGATGTGGATTATTCTTGTTAATAGGTGGATATATTTATTAGTCGTACTTGTTAGGAATATAGCGGGTTTTGAATAGGTGTATGTAATACAATTGTAAAAAAATGTAATGGTAAAATGCGTTGATGTAACATGACTTAAAGTTTGTGTATCATAATTTTAAAGGGCTTTCATATAAACTCCATAATTTTGAGCGTAGAACTTTAAGTCGTATGTTAAACCTTTTAAATTCCACATAATGAAAACATGAAAACTGCTAAAATGGAGGATCTTGTCCTTTTTGAGATTATTTTTCTTTTCTCTAATACTAATTTATTTCGTGTATGAAAAACAACATTAATTTTAAAAAGTGTATCGGGTTATTATCCCTTCTGATAATGATACCTGTTTGGGTAAATGCCCAAAATATTACCGTGAAAGGAACGATTAAAGATGCCGCTGGGGAAGTAATTCCCGGTGTAAATGTTTTACAAGTTGGTACTGCTAATGGGGTTGTTTCCGATTTTAACGGTATTTATCAAATGAGTGTTCCCGCTAATGCTAAATTGGCTTTCTCTTTTATCGGTTACATCACTCAAACTGTTTCAGTAGCCGGAAAAACTACGTTAGACATTGTGTTGATCGAGGATTCACAAGCTTTGGAAGAAGTAGTTGTGGTTGGTTATGGTACACAAAGGAAAAGTGATATCTCCGGTTCTGTGGCCTCTGTTGACCGTGAAACCATGATGCGTAAGGCTCCGGTGAACATTGCACAAGGTTTGCAAGGTGCTGCTGCCGGTGTGATGGTAACGGCTCAGGACGGTGCTCCGGAAGCTAATGCTGCTATCCGTATTCGTGGTGTTGCGACCATCAATGGGTCAGCTGATCCTCTTTACGTAGTGGATGGAATACAAGTGGGAACCAATGTTAATTTCCTGAATCCGTCGGATATCGAAAGTATGGAAATTTTGAAAGATGCTTCTGCTACTGCTATCTACGGATCAGCCGGTGCCAATGGCGTTATTATGATTACCACAAAACATGGAGCTAAAGGTCACTCTACCGTGAATCTGACGGCCGACTTTGGTCTCCAAACAATCGCAAGCCGCTTGGATGTAGGTAGTGTGGATGAATATGCCGCAATTATTCGCCAGGCTCACGTTAACGATGCTTCAGAGCTTTACAATCAGATATGGAGCTCTCAATACGATGGAAAGCGTAAAGTAATCGATTGGTTAGATCAAATGACTAACCCGGCCTTGCGTCAGAATTATAACCTTTCTACCTCAGGAGGTAATGACAAGAGTCAGTATAATTTCTCTGTCGGCTATTTGGATAACAAAGGGTTAATTGTAAACTCCCGTTACCAACGTATCACAACTCGTGCCAACGTAAAGACGCAGATCAATAAATATCTGGAATTTGGAGGTGATTTAAACTATGTTCATACAGATTCTCACGGTTCAAATAGTAGTATCGGTAACTTTGGTAATATCTCTTCTTTCCGTGATTTGGAAATACTCTCTCCCACGATGGACTATATTACGTCAGATGGAGCATATGTTTCTCCGAATGTTGTGAATGCTGATGGTACATATGGTAGTGCCGTTTTGGGTAAGAATGCTAACGAAGGTTTTTTGGATTCATACAATAATATTTATGCAACCCAAATGAATAACCGTTCACGTAACCGCAACAACCGTGTTCTGGCAAGTGCTTATTTAAATCTGACATTGTTTAAAGGGTTAACTTTTAAAACCTTGGCTTCTTATAACTACAATGGAGGGTCGTATAAAAGTTTTGCAGGATCTACCAACAATCAACGGTATAATGAAATTAATGGTAATATGGTGGAAGTTACGTTGAATAAGATCGATTATACGAACTCTTTTAATTTGAGTAATAACGAGAGTCAGACTCTTTCTCTCCAGAATTATTTTACATATAACTGGAAGAATGATATACACAATGTTACTGCGATGGTCGGTAATGAGGTTTCCCGCTTTTACGGTCAATGGACAAGTGCAGGTGCCAAGAATTTCCCCGGCGATAATATTCGTAAAGTGACTTTGACCTCCGACGCCAGTACATTAAGTGCTGACGGTGAGTTGAATCTCGAATCACGTGCTATCTCTTACTTTGCGCGTGCGTCTTATACGTTGAAGGATCGTTATATTGTTACCGGTACTGTACGTCGTGATGGTTCTTCTAATTTCGGTTCTGGTAATCGTTGGGGTACTTTCCCTTCAGCAGCAGCTGCATGGCGTATCTCTGAAGAAGCTTTCATGGAAGATCAAGATTGGGTATCTAACCTGAAATTACGTCTTGGCTGGGGACAAACGGGTAATTCCGGTGGTGCTACCGACTTGTCTGTTTCTGCTCTGACTGCTGCCTCTGTGAAGTATAATTTTTATAATCAAGGAGGAAATATGGGGATAGGTTCTACTCCTTCAGCTACGGGCGGTACATACCAGGGTTTAGTGGACACTAACCTGAAATGGGAAACGAATGAACAAACAAACGTGGGAGTTGACCTAGGCTTACTGCAAGGAGATCTGAATATTACGGCAGACTATTTTGTCCGTAAAACCAAAGATTTGTTACTCTATCGTCAGGTACGTCCTTCAACCGGTTTCAAACAAGTTTATACGAACTATGGTGAAATCGAGAATAAGGGATTCGAAATGAGTATCAGCTATAATAAACGTCTGAATAAGGATTGGAGTATCAATGCAACACTGACGGGTTCTACATTGAAGAACGAAATCAAGAAGATGGGTGACCCTGTTTATTATACCAATTCAGATGCAAGTGGTGAGGGTACAGGAGACGGTTCCAATACGGGTGCTGTAGGTGCTGCAGCCGGTTATCACTGGGGTAATCACTCTGTATCTCAGGAAGGATACGCAGTAGGTGCTTTCTATGGTTATCGTGTGGAAGGTGTCTTTAAGAATCAGGCGGAAGTGGATGCCGCTAATGCCGCTACTAATGGAAGTAACAGCGGTTATTATCAGAATGATAAAACTCAAGCCGGTGACTTTAAATTCAAAGACTTGGATGGTAATGGTTTCATTGATGAAAACGATATGGATGTACTGGGGGATGGTTTTCCTGCACTCAACTATGGTTTGAATTTTGGAGCTACCTATAAAAACTGGGATTTTTCTCTTTATACTTATGGCGTGTTAGGACAGAAAATTTACTCTTATTCAGCCATGCGTCTGTCTAATGTGTTTACTGCTGATGACCCTACTCCAAACATCTTAAAAGAGGCTGCTGCACAAGCTTGGTCACCGGATAATACCAATGGTACGTTACCTCGTCTTTCATTGATGGATGCAAATTACAACATGCGTGCTTCTGATGCGTGGGTGAAGAATGGGGATTTCCTGAAGATTAGTAATATTCAGGTGGGATACACTTTGCCCAAATCCTTTGTGGACAAATTGTTGATTCAGAATGTACGTGTTTACTTAGCTGTAAACAATTTGTTGACCATTTCTTCCTATAACAAATATGGTGATCCCGAATGCGGTCAAGGTAGTGTACTTGTAACAGGTTTGGACACCGGTCGCTATCCATCTCCACGTACTTATTCATTCGGTCTGAATGTACAATTCTAACAATTTAAATGAAAGAATGATATGAAAATTAATAATATATTATACAGTTTATTCGCTGGAACAGCTCTTTTGGTGGGAACTACCTCCTGTGACAACGATGAGTTTCTGACTGTTGACCACTATTCCATTTTGGATTTGAATTCAGGGTATGATACAGATGAACACGCACTTAGAAGTTTGAACGGTTGTTATGATTCTATGCTTCCCTCTGAGGATGATGAGGGGCTTAATGGAGACCCCTTCAAACCGTATATTTTTACAGGTTGTCATCCAACGATGGATACACAAGCTACAGGTTGGGATAAAGACTTTATGACGCAGAGTTGGACTGCTGATAAAACAGAGTTGAAAGACGGATGGAGCCATGCGTATAGTGGCATTAGCCGTTGTAATGACTTCTTGCAGAACTTGGCAGATAATGCTGCAAATCTCTCAACGGAGGTGGTTAATACGGCTGAAGGTGAAGCCCGCGTGGTTCGTGCCTTCCATTATTTCTGGTTGGCAACGACATTTGGTCGCGTTCCTATGTTGGCTACAGGAGAAACCTATGTTAACACTCCTTATAAGGCAAGAGCTGAAACTTACGAAGAAATGTGGGACTTTATTATCGCAGACTTGGAAACTGCTGCAGGCCTACTCAGTTGGAAACCCTATAATAACCAATATGGTCGTTGTACCAAGGGGATGGCTTTAGCTTATTTAGGTGATGCTTATATGTGGAAGGCTTATCGTGTTTCTGATCAAGCTACTGAATGCTACCAGAAGGCGGAAGCAGCCTTGAAACAAGTGCTGAATTCCGGTGAATATGAATTGAATAAATCATTCACTACGTTGTGGGATGCTACCGGTGTTTGGGGGAAAGAATCAATCTATGAACAGGTGCTGAATGAAGGTGACAAATGGAGTAGCTGGGATGCTAACGCTCTTAGCGGTGCTAATGGTTGGACTATTTACTACTCTGCGGCTCCTGCTAATGGTGGTTGGGGAACTATTGCTTTGTCATGGGAACTTTACGATTCTTTTGAGCCGGGAGACAAACGTCGCGACGGTTCTTTAGTTACTGCCGGTATTCCTGAAAGTAAATTGGCTAAAGCGGAATGGAAGAGTACTATTTCTATACCGCAGGAATGGCTGGGTGCGTCTGAAAATGCGAACTATGTTGAAAAGGCGCAAGCTTCTCCCAACGGATTCAATCCTTTTGTACAGGAATATTTAGCCTATGATAATTATAAATATGATACCGGTGGTGAATATGCTCCGGCTGTTTATACAACAAAGTATTGGCGTTTGGGACGTTGTCACTGGAATAACGACCAGTGGGCTCCTGCTCAAATCTATAGAAAACGCCTTCCAAACGTTATGTTAGACTATGCCGAATGCCGTTTCATTCTTTATGGTGAAGGCGATGCTGAAGCATGGGATCAAATCAATACACTTCGTGAACGTGCATTCGGTAATAAAGAAGTAGGAAGTGCTTCTTCGTTGACGAGTCTCTATTCACCTTATTATAGTGATCAAATGGCTTCTTTCTATGGTGATGGTGGTTTTGGTTATTATGTCTCAATTAAAGATCATTATCCCGTTTCGTTTGCTACGGAGTCTGTTACAGTTCCTGATGCTCAGACCTACTATGCACAGTTGAAGGCCAATAAAGGTTTTACTTCTCCTGTATGGAAAGTGGCTGTAAACATGGAGCGTCGTAAAGAATTCAGTGCAGAATGGTGTTTATGCCCCGATATGCTTAAATCAGGATTTATGGCAGAACATGTAGCGATAAACTACCCAAAGCATGCTCAACAGTCTGATCCGAAAAGTGACTGGCAGACTGTACGTAACTTTGAATTTGATGAACGCAGAATGGATATGCCTATTCCGGCAGATGAATTGATCAAGAATCCGCTTTGTGATCAGAATGATGCATATAAGTAAAAAGGTTAGTTTTTTGATTTAAGTTGAGAATGAGGCCGTACAAAGAGGAGACTTTTGGTATGGCCTTTATTCTTAGTCTATAAACAACCTATTTAAAAAGGCCGATTATTGACTGTTCATGTTTCGGACAGAACGACCAATCGTATATGATTTAGCCTTGACTTTTCCTGTAATAAACTCAGGTATATTATACGATTTCATTAAGCTTGTATAGTAATCCGTAGCTTTCTGAGGTAATAAAAAAGGCTTATGTGCGTTTCCGTTTATATCCATGTAAGCGATGAACGGACGCGTATAAAGACCGTCTATTCTGCGGCTGCTGAATATTACCCAACGACTGTTACTGCTCCAGGAATGATAGCTCTCTACATCATCGCTGTTTAAGGTAGATAAAGAATGCACAGCCTTTGTCTTTAAATCCACAAGATATAGATCGGCCTCCTTGTGCCAGATAGAAAAATTACCGTAAGAAGAACGCGTAAACATCAACCATTTTCCATCAGGAGAAATCCGGGGAAATGAAACGCTTCCGTTGTCTTTTTGTACGTTGTATAACGTATCAACCTGACTACCGAAAGACCGGGAGTCCGGATCAAAACTTATGGCACATAAATTATACTTTACGCTCTGATAATTGTCAGGCATTGCTACGCTATCCGAAGAACAGAAATAAAGTGTTTTCCCGTCGGGGGAGAAGGTTGGGAAGGTTTCAAAACTTTCGGGGGAAGACAGTCGGGGAGATGTGATTATCTGTTGTTTTTTCAAATCATAGACCACAATATTTGAGGCGAAATCCATGACTTCAACCCTGTTTTTATCTGTTGTATGGAACATTTGTTTAGTCGTATTCGTCGAAAGAGCGATAAAATCGCCCGACGGATGCCAGTATGGATATACTAAAGGAGTTTCTGCCGGCAGTTTTTCTACTTGTCCGTTTTCCAGAATATAAGTACCCGAATAGTCAATGCGAAGATGGAAAAGCATTCTGTCCGGATTCTGGAGGCAGAAAGAATGGCAGTTCATACATCCGTAATTCGTCATTTTGTTGGTAAGTATGGCCGTTTCTGTATAATTCTCTAAGCAACGCTGGTAAATCCCCATTTCATTCCAGATCTCATAGCCCGGTTCTATTAATCGATAGGCGATATACGGATCTGTTTTTTCTGTGGCAACATAGATATTAAATGGAGCATATTCTACCCATTTCCCTTGTTTATTAGCTTGTAAGCGGACAGAGATAGACGAGCCGATAGCCGAAGCCAATAGTTTTTTCCAATCAGACGCACCCATGCGTAATTGCCCATTTCTATCAGAAACATTCACTTGAGTTTCTCCGGCATTGAAAACAGCATGAAGATCGGATATTCCACAACTGTCCGGCATAGTAAAGTTTAACGGAGCTATATTGGGAGGGACGGTAACCTCTGTATAATCCGGATAAATAGGAGGGAGGGATTCCATAAAATGATCTACTTTGATCTCCGAAGAACAAGCTGTCAACAAACCACCACTAATGAAGAGAAATAAATTTAGAATATTCTGCTTTTTCATTACTTAATTTTCGTCTTTAAATTCAAAAAATGCCATAACGTATGACGCTCTTTCAACGTATGCTGTTTATATGCTTTATAACGTTGAATCGTATTCTCCTGTATCTGATAATTGTTTAACATATTCGAATCTTCTTCCGCCAATACGAGCACTCCTTCCTGAAATGAAACAGGCAGAACAGATGGCAAAGCCGGTGTGTTATAAAAGTTCTCCAATGTCAATCTGAACCCTTCCATATCTTTAGAAAGCAGATACAATGAACCTAAATATTGGATTGTCGTTTTATGAGACGGATTTTGAATAATAATTTGTTTCAGATCATCATCCAACCCTTTATAGCCGGAAAAGCGATTATCGGGAAAGAGGCATCTCCTTTTTGCACCCAAAACGGAATCTTGTTCTATCGCCTTGTCATCCCACAGAAAATGCTGATGTTGTATCGTCCAATCTTTGTAAAACAGAGTCTTATTAAGTAACCGGAGATATTTCTGCGCTGTACCATAATACCCATAGGCCAGATTCGTCTGAACCAAACGTTGAATCATTCGAGGTGAATAATTGCCCACACTTTCGTTTGCTTCGAAAGCATATCGTTGCGATAAGGCTATATGTCCCATCGAAAAGTAAACATCACTAAGCAAAGCTGAAATATAAGGTGTTTTATTCCCTGTTACATAGATGCTTCGTATATCTACACACGGATAAGAAAATAAATTATCAGCCAGTACGCCCTTTTCTGCCAAAGCAACGTTCAGATAGTTCTGATACAGCAGGTTTGTCATCGGAGTTTTATCGCATTTGTTAACGATTTTATCCCATGCATTATGACGTGCATAGTGATTTAGTTCTTTGAAAAACTCATTATTCGTGTCCATGTATTTAGTCGTCCCGGCAAAAATAAAATAACTTACGGCTACAAATTGAAGCGCTACAAACAGACCCTTTGTCCAAGTCTTTTTGAAAGGTCTTATTTTATAGATACACGCTATCGAAAATACGATTAAGAATAAAACCCAAGGCAGGTATATGATAAATCCCGGATGAAGTCTTAACGTAAAATATCCATCCGGCAGAATCGCATGTTTTAAGTTCCCGAAAAGTCCAAACCACATAGCTGTTTTACCAAATAGAAAAACGAAGAGAGGCAGAAGGACAAACCAGAATGCTTTTTTCGGATTTTGAAACAGTTCTATGATAAATAAAAGACAGCTATACAAAAGAGCTACCGGACCGGCGGCAATAAACAAGAAAAAAGTACTCAGGAGTGAATAGATGAAACGTGATCTGAACTTACGGAAATAGGATTGCAGACAGATACATAGTAACATCAATAAAAGAGCAATTGTTCCCGTGTAAAGATAGTTGACATTAAAGTGGAGGAAAAGTAAAGAGACAACAGGGAAAAATGATAGAAATAAAAGGGTGTTACTGTGTGTAAGCTTGTATAAAATACGCGTAGTAAAAAAACTGATCAGCGTGAGTAGTAGCGCTGTAATCAGTACTCCGACTATAGGATAAACAAAAAATTGAATCAGAAAATTAGCAATAAGCTGCGCAAGTCCTCCGGGGTATGCCAGAATATTCCGGATATAATGAGCGTCATAAAAAAAAGTGTTCCATTCTTCAACGTAACAAAAGTTGTATGCTCCTGTTGTTTGAATAAAAAAGAAGAACAGAATCAACAGGATTACCCATCCTGAAGTCTGTAATAGATTGTTCGTATAGATTGTTCGTTTATCCATCGATTGTGGCTTTATTCTCAAAATTATGTAGAATAAATGATAGAAAACAGTTCCTGCCGGAGGTTTTTCTCCAAATGTAACATAGGGAGAAAATTTTGTAACATCAGTGCTGAAGACAATGATATTATTGCCCTAAGCGTAATACATAATAAAGTGTTTGTAACGTATTTTCTTGGGAAGAAGTAGCCGGTCGGATAACTTTGAGCATACATCTTAAATCCGACCAATCATGAACAGTAAACAAGCTCTTTTAATTCTTTTTTTATCATTAGTTACACACGTGGTATTTGCACAAAATCCCATTATACGAGACCAATATTCCGCCGATCCCACGGCTAAGGTTTTTGAGGGGAAAATATATGTTTATCCTTCTCACGACATACCCAGTCCTATAGAACGTTTGAAAGAATGGTTTTGTATGGCCGATTACCATGTTTTTTCCTCTGAAGATATGATAGATTGGACAGATCATGGAGTTATAGTCAGTCAAGAACGTGTGCCCTGGATACAGCCGGAGTCTTATTCCATGTGGGCTCCCGATTGCGTTTATAAGGATGGAAGGTATTATTTCTATTATCCTTCTACTCCGCGTGGAGAAGAGAAACGCGGATTTGCCATAGGTGTTGCTATCGCAGAGAAGCCCTACGGCCCTTTTATGCCGCAATTCAAACCTATTGAAGGAATACATGGAATTGATCCCTGTGTTTTGGTCGATACCGATGGCCAAAGTTATATCTACTGGGCAGGACGCAGAATGTTCATGGCAAAACTGAAGGATAATATGACGGAATTGGCTACGGAACCGTTACAGATAGAAGGCTTGCCGGAAGGATTCAAAGAAGGTCCTTTTGTTTTTGAGCGCAGTGGAAAATATTATTTTACTTTTCCCTGGATTCAGGATAAAACGGAAACCTTAGCCTATGCCATGGGAGATAGTCCGATGGGACCATTTGAGTTTAAAGGATTAATTATGGATCAGTCGCCTACGAGCTGTTGGACAAATCATCATTCTATCATAGAATACAAAGACCAATGGTACTTGTTTTATCATCACAATGATTACTCTCCGGAGTTCGATAAGAACAGATCCGTACGCGTAGATTCACTTTTCTTTAATGCGGACGGTACGATTCAGAAAGTTGCTCCTACTTTGCGTGGCGTGGGCGTGTCCGACGCGCGGGCGAGAATTCAGATAGACCGTTATACTGCTATAAGTTCTACAGGTGCATCGATCTCTTTTTTAGATGAAAGTGATAAATTCAACGGATGGAAAACCGTTTTCAGTAAAAAGAACGCCTGGGTTCAATACAATCGTGTAGATTTCGGCAATGAAAAAGTTCAGAAAATAAAAATCAAGCTTAATTCGAAATCGGGAGGTATATTAAAAATACAAACGGCCGGTGAAGACGGAGATGTGATTGCATCGGTCAATATACCGCAGAGTAAAGATTGGACTGTCGTAACTGCTCCCGTTGGTTTTGCACCGGAAGGAGTACAGGATTTGTCTGTCTCTCTTCAAAAAGGAAGTAATGTAGAGATAGATTGGATAGGCTTTGATGAATTACCTTGGGAAAAAGGCGCTTTTGAAACGAGAGAATACCGCAATCTATTTGCCGAAATGGGCTATAAGCAGGCAGATATCGACGCCAAACTGAAAGAGGTGTTCGATGGAGTGTTTTTCGGCCCGGACAAAGTTTATTTTGAAGTTGGTGATTCGATGGCCTATATAAGTGACATTAAAAATCAGGATGCGCGCAGTGAAGGGATGTCCTACGGAATGATGATTGCCGTGCAGTTCGACAGGAAAGATCTATTCGATCGTTTGTGGCGGTGGAGTAAAAAATATATGCAGCATAAGGATGGCCCTTTGAAGGGCTACTTTGCCTGGAGTTGTAAAACCGATGGTACACGTCTTGCGCAAGGCCCAGCTTCCGATGGAGAATTGTATTTTATAACCTCACTCATCTTTGCATCCAACCGTTGGGGTAACGACACGGGGATAAATTATCTTGCCGAAGCACAGCATATTCTGGATTGTTCCATGCAAAAAGCAGGAATGAATCGAGTTGCTCCCCTCATTAATCTGGAACATAAATTGATCACATTCGTTCCCGATATCTGGGGTGGACGATTTACTGATCCTTCCTATCATCTACCGGCCTTTTACGAAGTCTGGGCACGATGGGCAAAGGATGAAAGATCGGAGTTCTGGCAGGAATGTGCAGAGAAAAGTCGGGAATATTTACGTAAAAGCATTCATCCGGTAACCGGCCTAAATCCGGATTATAACAACTACGATGGAACGTTGTTAGGTTATAACAGACTTATAGGAGATGCCTTTCGCTTTGACTCCTGGCGGGTACCGATGAATATTGCGCTGGATTATTCCTGGTCGTGCGCAGACAAGAAGTGGCAGCAAGATTATGGTAATAAGATACAAAACTTCCTTTACAGTCAGGGGGTTGAAACTTTTGTGGATCAATATAATGTAGATGGAACACAGGTGGCGGATACATTGGATGCCGGTGGCTACAAAGAACTGAGGCACTCGTTAGGATTGGTGGCTACATCTGCTGCCGTATCGTTGAATTGTACACATCCGAAAAGCCGGGAGTTTGTAGATCAATTGTGGAATGCAAAACATCTCCCTTATGAAGACGGATACTTTGATGCTTATTTTGATGGTTTGCTTCGTTTATTCTCTTTTATGCATCTGAGTGGAAATTACAGGATTATCTTTCCCGAAAAGAATTGAGCCCTGTTTTTCAGTAAACATATCAGTGCCTTTTGGGGATATTGTAATAAAACAGGAATGCTGTAGAGCTATATCCTCAGAGAAATCGTTATTTTTGCAGAAATATCGAGTTTATGAGTATTACAATATTAGGTATTGAATCTTCTTGCGACGATACGTCATCGTCAGTTATCCGTGACGGTGTATTGCTGTCCAATGTTATAGCCAGTCAGTCAGTACATGAAGCATACGGTGGCGTTGTTCCCGAATTGGCCTCGCGTGCACATCAGCAAAATATTATTCCGGTGGTAAGTGAAGCGATTAAACGCGCAGGTATTGATAAATCCGAATTGGATGCGATCGCTTTTACGCGCGGCCCGGGATTGATGGGATCTTTATTGGTGGGTACTTCTTTTGCGAAAGGGCTTTCCATGTCGTTGGGTATTCCTATGATTGAAGTGAACCATTTACAGGCGCATGTCTTGGCTCATTTTATTAAAGATACGCCCGAAGATACAGATCAGCCGTCTTATCCTTTCCTGTGTCTGCTTGTTTCAGGCGGAAATTCTCAGATCATAAAGGTAAAAGCGTATAACGATATGGAAGTGATCGGACAAACGATTGACGATGCTGCGGGAGAGGCATTTGACAAATGTGCGAAAGTCATGGGATTGGGATATCCCGGAGGTCCGGTTGTTAACCGTCTGGCTAATGAAGGCAATCCGAAGGCATTTACATTCAGCAAACCGAATATAGCAGGATATGATTATAGTTTCAGCGGACTAAAAACCTCTTTTCTTTATACTCTCCGTGATCGATTGAAGGAAGATCCGGATTTTATCGAAAAAAACAAAGCCGATCTATGTGCGTCTTTACAAGTAACCGTAGTCGATATTCTGATGAATAAATTGCGCAAAGCAGCAAAAGACCTGAATATAAAAGAGGTGGCTATTGCAGGCGGTGTTTCGGCTAATACCGGACTTCGTGATGCCTTCCACGATCATGCGAAACGTTTTGGCTGGAAAATACATATACCCAAGTTTGCTTACACAACCGATAATGCCGCCATGGTGGCTATTACGGGCTATTATAAATATATGGATAAGGAATTTTGTCCAATGGATGCCGCTCCTTTTTCACGCGTTGTATTATAAAAAAAAAGAAATTATGGAAAAAACACGTTGTGGTTGGTGTGGTACGGATCCGCTTTATGTAAAATACCACGATGAAGAATGGGGAAAAGAAGTGACCGACGATCATAAAATGTTTGAATTTCTCGTTCTTGAAAATGCACAAGCCGGATTGAGTTGGATTACCATCCTTAGAAAGCGTGAAGGTTATCGCAACGCTTTTCACAATTTTGACGTAGAAAAGGTGGCTAAGATGACAGAGGCAGACGTGGAACGCCTGATGCAAGATACCGGAATCATTCGTAACCGGAATAAAATCAAATCGACAATTACTAATGCCATTCATTTTATAGAAGTACAAAAGGAATTCGGCTCGTTTTGCGCCTATATGCGTTCATTTTTGCCCGAAGGCAAACCCATAATTAATCATTGGCAAACCATAGCAGAAGTACCCGCTTTCACCCCATTGTCCGATGCAATCAGTAAAGACATGAAAAAGCGTGGATTCAAATTCTTCGGAACAACCATCTGTTATGCCCATTTACAGGCCGTAGGATACGTGAATGATCATTTGATCGCGTGTCATTGTCGATAAATTTGCCTTTATTACCTTGCTGAATTTAAGGGGTTGATTATTAGATTGGTATATGTTGGTAATATTACCTTTTTTGTCTTTCTCCATGCAAAGATCCTTTACTTTTGTCTTCATGTTTAACTCTAAAAAAAAATAATATGAAAAGAAGCTATTTCTAATAGTTGTTTTGTTTTTGTCTTTAAATGCTATAATGAAGGCGCAGGAAATACAAGGTACTTGGAATTTGGTAGAAAGTAGTGGTATCCCGGTTGCTAAAGATTATACACAACAAAAGCCTATTACTGCAACTCATTTTATCTGGGTGAAAGCAGACCCTAAGGGGAATATTATTTCCGGTGCCTCCGGTACTTATACATTAAAAAATGGGGTATATACAGAAACTATCTTATATACGCTTTCGGGAATGGTGCCTTTTAAGGGGAAAAAGGCTACTTATAAAGTGTCTTTTGATAATACAAGATTAAAACTGGATGGAGTACTGGAATTAGACAGTGATAATAAAATTCAGAATGTTGAAGTTTGAGAAAATAGTAAGTGATTTTGATTGGAATTGTTGAAAAAAATGACTGTTTGAGAAATCTTGTCGAAATACTATTTATATCTGAATTTTATAGGAACCCGACTTGAGAACTATACGGTTGCTCTGGCTTATCTTGAAGAATATCACAAGAATGCGATGCTTCTTTATAAAAAGTCACAGGAAATAGAGGCTGAAACCCGAAATCATAAAGACTTTGTTGATAAAAGAATAGCGACTTTTGAAGATCGATCTAATTCAAGAGAAAAAACACTCGTTGACTTTCTCTGTTCTTTATTACTTGTCGGACTTTTCTGGGCTTATCTACGACACAAAAAGAATCATTTATTCTATAAAAGAGGGGAAAATAAACTCAAAAGTCTTGATTCTGAGATTTATTCTAAAACGAAAGAAATTAAAGAAATTGAATATTCTTCTTTTCTTTTACAAGCTGATATTTTTGTACAAACTGCATTGTTTGCAGAACTAAAAGAACTGGAAGCACAACCAAGAACAAAAGATGCTAAAGTCTTGAGTTATGAGAAACAGAAAATGCTACAAAACGAAATCGACCGGATATTCAATAAGTTTTGTGAAATGCTTTATAGTATTGATCTAAAACTGACTCTAAACGATATAAAATTATGTTGCCTTTCTCTTTTGCCGTTGGATTCTTATGCAAAGGCGCTATGTTTTGTCTCAACAGAAATAAGTGTTGTAAAGCAAAGAAAGCATTATATCAAGAAGAAGATGCTCAGTTCTCCTGAGAATAAAGAGTTATTTGATTTTATCTTTGCTAAAAGATAGAAATAGCAAGAGAAATTACTTCTTTATGCTATAGCCTTTCTTTTGAGCGATGATAAGGACGGATTCGGCAATGGCATCCCCTAAGTCGTCCGAATTTTCTTCTTTTGCCATTACTGCATTGATGTATGCTTGTCGTTTTGTTGCTAATCTTTCCATATCCGATATAAGTATAATTGGCAAAATGAACGGTACACTTTTTTTAAACGAAAAGTAAAAAATACATTTTGATTTAAACGATGTTTAAATACCTGTCAAGCAGTACCATTTAAACTGGATGGTAGAAATTAGGTGTAGTGTCTAAACAAAAACAATACACGCTGAAAATCATTCGTTTTCGAAAATAAACCGTCAAAGTCAGGAGTGATGAGGATATGATATCAAGTTTTTCAATCTCTTCTACTCCGATAGCTAAATATAAACAAAAGAAATTCAATTATTATTAGAAAAGATAAATGAAGATTTACCTTCAGGTATTTTCCATATTGATAATAAAACTTGTTGCATTGCTTTAGTTAACCAATATCCTATCTCGTCTCAGGACGAATTGAAGGTAAATGATTTTACTTTTTTTTGTCAGTGGACGTATAGAGCATTTATGCGTTATGGCGTAAAGTTTAATTCCTGTGGTGTGAATTAATATACAAATGATTATTGACTGAGAAGTCAAGAATTGTAAACAATAGTTTGGTTAAATGTAGATGGGCGGAATTCGTTGGGAAACACATTCTGCCCTTTTGATTTAAGATTTAGTCTGTACGTTTTTATAGTAAGTAAATCGTTTCATAACTTCTTTTACGTAATTTGCTGTTTCCGATCCACGTAAATAACCATGTCGGCATACGGAATCATTGTAAAAGGTCGGTTCGCTTTTTAGCCGGATATAATCTACAACATTATTCTCCCAGAGAGTTGGACTTTTACCGTATTTAATGGCTAATCTTTGTGCATCATATATATGTCCTATACCGGCATTATAAGCAGCTAACGTGAATTTTATTTTTTCTTCAGGATCAGTTATATTCTTCAATCCTTTTCGAAATTCAAGCAGACAGCGTACTGCTGTGTGAATAGCAATGTCCGGATCTTGTAGTTCATGCGGACTTATTCCAAAGCCTCTCGCGGTTCCCGGCATTATCCCCATTAATCCTTCTGCTCCTGCCCAGGATACAACATTCGGATTGAATCTGGACTCCTGATATGCTATTGATGCTAATAATCGCCAGTCCCATCCGATGGATTTTGCATGTTTCTTGAAAGACTCATCAAAACGGGAGATGTGTCCGTTTTTGATTTCGGGTGTTTCGGTTATATCCGGCATTTTGCTAAGTTCGAAATATCGTTTCATGGCCGATCTGTAAGCACGTTTACTTGTATTATTTGACGACCATTCGTCAATAGCATCAGCCAGACCGTTGTTTTCTTTATTTACCATCCATGAAGATCGTTGCATAAAGCTGATCTTTAATCCAATATTAATATTCCAGTAGTACGTTTTGTTTAATCGGGCTAAGTTATCGTCACTTACTGTATAAGCTATTTCACCTTTTGATACCATCTCAATCAAATCTTCGGTTGTAACAGAGTCTTCGTAAACCTCACGAATGATCAGATCTCCTCCCAATTCTTCATTTAAATTTTGCAGGCGTTCGGAATATTTGGAATTTGCTTTTACGTGTATTTCTTTGCCAATCAGTTCTGTTACATCTTTTAATATCTTATCACCTTTGTTTGCCCGTTGTATTAAAACCTGACTGGTCAATTCTTCGTATCCGCATGAAAGCACATCCTTCTTTAATTCATTATTGATAAAAATAGGATAAGCTGCCACATCTGCTTTTCCTGTCTTTATCATCTCGATTAGCTCGGGAACACTTTCTGCAATAAGGATTGTTAATTTAAGATCTTGAGATTTGGCAAAGTCATGAATCAGGTCATATTCATACCCCATTTCCTGCATTTTATATTGGAAATAGGAGGTGGAGCCATATAACGTAACCGCTTTGATTTCTCCGGATTCCTTAATCTGATCAAAGGATCGGATACTGATCATTTCAGTATCTTTTCGACCAATGCAACCAAACAAAATACTGAAAATGAATAAACAGAGTAATTCCTTCTTTATCATGAGAGAGAATTCTTATTTTTTTACCAAAAGCACTACATTTTCCACGTGATGGGTATGAGGAAACATATCTACAGGTCTTACTTTCTTAACAGAATATTTTACGCTAAGAAGATTCAGGTCACGGGCTTGTGTTGCCGGGTTACAACTTACATAGACAATCCTTTCCGGTTCTGCGTTTAGGATCGTATTTATTACATCATCGTGCATTCCGGCGCGTGGAGGGTCTGTAATAATAACATCGGGTTGTCCGTTTTGTTTGATAAAATCTTCTACTAAGATATCTTTCATGTCTCCTGCGTAAAAAGATGTATTTTCTATTCCGTTTATGGATGAATTAACTTTAGCATCTTCTATCGCTTCCGGGACATATTCTATTCCGATTACCTTCTTTGCCTGGCGAGAGACGAAATTCGCAATAGTTCCGGTTCCTGTATAAAGGTCATATACGATTTCATTACCGGTTAGACCGGCAAATTCACGGGCTATCTTATATAAATTATAAGCTTGTTCACTGTTTGTCTGGTAGAATGATTTGGCACCGACCTTAAATTTTAGCCCTTCCATTTCTTCAAGCATGTGATCCCTTCCGGCAAAAACATGTATTTCCTGATCTGTGATTGTGTCATTGCATTTCTCGTTTATGACATATAATAACGAGGTGATTTCCGGGAATTGTTCTTGTATATAAGATAATAAAGCTTCCCGTTTCTCTTTGTCTTCATAATAAAAGACTACAACAACCATTAAATCCCCTGTAGAGGAGTTTCGTATCATCAGCGTGCGAATGAATCCTTCCTGATTGCGAAGATCGAAGAATGGATATCCTTCATGCGAGAGACAGAAGGCCTTAATTGCCAAACGTACTCTATTGGATACCTCACTCTGTAGCCAACACTTATTAATATCTAAGACCTTATCAAACATACCGGGTATATGGAATCCGGCAGCATTCATGCAATCAAACGTAGCGCCTGATCTTACTTCTTCATCTGTCAGCCATTTCTTATTTGAAAAGGTAAACTCCAGTTTATTCCGATAGAAGGTGGTGCGTTCTGAACCGAGGATCGGTAAAACTTCTTCCATTTCAACTTTTCCGATTCGGGTGAGGTTGTCAAGCACCTGTTGGTTTTTATATTTTAATTGTTCTGAGTAGGGTAGGTGCTGCCATTTGCAACCGCCGCAAACTCCAAAATGTTCACAAAAAGGCTCAACTCGTTGAGGTGAATATTCATGAAAATGGACTACGCGCCCTTCGGCATAACTGTTTTTCTTTCTTGTTAATTGGATATCAACTACATCTCCGGGTGCGACATAGGGAATAAATACCACATAATCATTTACTTTCGCTATTGCTTTACCTTCAGCTGCAACACCCGTAATCATTACCTTCTCTAACAGAGGTAATTGCTTCTTTCTCTTTGCCAATTTGTTTACATTTAAATTTTCGCCACACAAATGTACATATTTAGTTTATAACATAATACAGGATAGTTGTAAAACACAAATTTTCAGCTTCATTCCCTATTCCTAATAAACATTAAATAGCATATATTTGCGCAAGTGTAATGTCGAGATTGCAAAATGAATCTAATAATAACTGTTTGATTATGGAAAAGAAAAGAGTGTACACCTTTGGGAATGGAAAGGCCGAAGGGAAAGCGGATATGAAAAATCTGCTGGGTGGCAAAGGGGCAAATCTTGCCGAAATGAATTTGATAGGAGTACCGGTTCCTCCGGGTTTTACAATTACCACTGATGTTTGCGCGGAGTATTTTGATCTTGGTAAGGATAAAGTTGTAGAATTATTGACCAATGAAGTTGAAAATGCTGTAACCAATATAGAACAATTAATGAATTCTAAATTCGGTGACGTTGACAATCCTCTATTAGTCTCTGTACGCTCTGGTGCACGTGCATCCATGCCCGGTATGATGGATACAATCCTGAACTTAGGATTGAATGATGAGGTAGTGGAAGGTCTGATTCGTAAAACCGGTAACGCTCGTTTCGCATGGGATTCGTACCGTCGTTTTGTACAAATGTATGGTGACGTAGTTCTGGGAATGAAACCAGAAGATAAAGAAGCGATTGATCCGTTTGAAGAAATTATTGAAGAGGTTAAGGAAGAAAAAGGAGTAAAGTTAGACAATGAATTAACTGTTGACGACCTGAAAGAATTGGTTGTAAGATTCAAAGCGGCAGTAAAGAAACAAACAGGTCAGGATTTTCCTACTTGTGCTTATGAGCAACTTTGGGGAGCTATCTGTGCCGTGTTTGATTCCTGGATGAATGATCGTGCTATTTTGTATCGTAAAATGGAAGGAATACCTGCAGAATGGGGTACGGCAGTTAATGTTCAGGCGATGGTATTTGGTAATATGGGAGATTCTTCTGCCACGGGGGTTTGTTTTTCTCGGGATGCCGGTAATGGTGAGGATCTGTTTAATGGTGAATACCTGATTAATGCGCAAGGGGAGGATGTTGTGGCCGGAATCCGTACTCCTCAGCAGATTACTAAAATCGGTTCACAACGTTGGGCTGAGCGTGCAAGTATTTCTGAAGAAGAACGTGCCGCTAAATATCCGTCCATGGAAGAGGCTATGCCGGCAGTATATAAGGAATTAGATGCAATTCAGACAAAACTGGAAAACCATTATCGGGATATGCAGGATATGGAATTTACGGTTCAGGAAGGAAAACTTTGGTTCTTGCAGACTCGTAGTGGTAAACGTACCGGGTTTGCTATGGTGAAAATTGCCATGGATTTATTGAAACAGGGTATGATTGATGAGAAAACAGCGCTTAATCGTGTTGAACCTAATAAGTTGGATGAACTACTACACCCTGTTTTCGATAAAAAAGCTTTATCAAAAGCCAAAGTTCTGGTAAAAGGATTACCTGCTTCTCCGGGTGCTGCAACGGGACAGATCGTGTTTTTTGCGCATGATGCTACGGAATGGGCGGAAGATGGACGTAAGGTTGTGTTAGTACGTATTGAGACCTCTCCTGAAGATTTGGCCGGTATGGCGGTTGCAGAGGGTATTCTGACTGCTCGTGGAGGTATGACTTCTCACGCGGCTGTTGTTGCTCGCGGTATGGGTAAATGCTGTGTGTCGGGAGCCGGAGGGTTAAATATAGATTATAAGAAGAAAACAATAGAGATAGATGGTAAAGTTCTGAAGGAAGGTGACTTTATTTCTATCAATGGTACAACCGGAGAGGTGTATGACGGAAAAGTCGAAACGATAGCGGCTGAAGTGTCAGGTGATTTCGATGATCTGATGAAATTGGCCGACAAATATACTAAGCTACAGGTAAGAACAAATGCAGACACGCCGCATGACGCAGAAATTGCCCGTAAGTTTGGCGCAGTAGGTATCGGATTGTGCCGTACGGAGCATATGTTCTTTGAAGGTGAAAAGATTAAAGCTATGCGTGAGATGATCTTGGCTGAAAATGCGGAAGGTCGTAAGAAAGCATTAGCAAAGATTCTACCTTACCAACAAGCCGACTTTAAAGGTATATTTAAGGCAATGGGTGGTTTCCCTGTGACTGTTCGTCTTCTTGATCCTCCCTTGCACGAGTTTGTTCCCCACGATCTGAAAGGTCAGGAAGATATGGCTAAAGCGATGGGCGTGTCTATCGAAGTGATTCAACAACGTGTTAATTCGTTGAGCGAACAAAATCCTATGTTAGGTCATCGTGGTTGTCGTTTGGGGAATACATATCCTGAAATAACTGAAATGCAGACGCGTGCTATATTGGGAGCTGCACTTGAGCTGAAGAAGGAAGGTATAGTGTCTAAACCTGAAATAATGGTTCCTTTGACGGGTATTCTATATGAGTTTAAGGAACAGGAAGCTGTCATTCGTAAAACGGCCGAAACCTTATTTGCTGAAAAGGGAGATCGTATTGAATACCATGTTGGAACAATGATTGAAATTCCTCGTGCAGCCTTGACAGCTGATCGTATTGCTTCTTCTGCAGAGTTCTTCTCTTTCGGAACGAACGACTTAACTCAGATGACTTTCGGTTATTCACGTGATGATATTGCGTCCTTCTTGCCTGTATATCTGGAAAAGAAGATTCTGAAAGTCGATCCATTCCAGGTTTTAGATCAAAAAGGGGTAGGGCAATTGGTTCGTATGGCTACAGAAAAAGGCCGATCAATCCGTCCTGATCTGAAATGTGGTATTTGTGGCGAACATGGAGGTGAACCATCTTCTGTTAAGTTCTGCCATCGCGTTGGTCTGAACTACGTATCTTGTTCTCCCTTCCGTGTGCCTATTGCTCGCTTGGCGGCAGCGCAAGCAGCTATTGAATAATATATTGGTTGACACAGAGATAATATACTCTGCAATATTCTAATTATACAAAATCCCGGTGTTGAATCCGGGATTTTGTGTTTTTAAGATCTTCATTAATTGTATTGTTATCGCAAATTAACGTTGACTATACTTTTATTAACTCAAACAGCATTTAAGTTTGTTTTTCAATAATAAATGACTCGATGATGACGAAGCGTCAAATTCTTTTCTCCATTTGTTTTTTAATCTCAGTATTTCCTCTTTTCGCCCAAAAAATTAAAGGACGTATTACGGATCTATCCGGACAACCTATCCCTGGTAGTACAGTATATATTCGTGAGACCATGCAGGGTATTGTTTGTAATGAAGACGGAGCATTCCAGATTAATATGGAGGTGGGAGATTATTGGGTTGAATTTCGTTCTTTGGGTTATGAAACGGAGCAAAAGAAAATTCATGTTTCTGATAGCGAAGAGGTTGTTGTGGAAGTAATACTGAAAGAAAAATCGTTTTCTTTAGGAGAAGTAGTCGTGACCGGTGATGAGGATCCCGCTTATGAAATTATGCGACAGGCCATCGCCAAAGCTCCATTCCACGCCCAACAAATCAAATCATACCATTCTGAGGTTTATCAGAAAGTGAAGCTTAAGTTGCTTGCACTACCTAAAATACCCGGGATGAAAATGGAAACGGATGACGGAATAAATCTGAATGACTATAAGAATAAGTTGTTTATGCAGGAGTCATTTAATGAAATCCGGTTTACCACACCGGATAAATATGAACAGACGGTAAAGGGTTTTAGCAGTACTATCCCGGATAATATGAATCCAGAAGAAGTATTTCGGATAACGAAGAGTTCCTTGTATCAGCCTACTTTTGCCGGATTGACTTCCCCCTTACATCCTAAAGCTTTTTCTTATTATCGTTTTCGTTACGACGGTTTTCTTGAAGAAGATGGCCAGGTGATTAATAAAATCCGGATCATTCCGAAATTAAACGACCCCTTATTTGTTTCCGGTTATATCTATATTGCCGATGATGAATGGAATATTCGTTTTGCAGAACTTCATCAAAAAGTGATGGGTTCTACTCAGATTTACACGATTACATATGATCCTGTGGCTGAATCGATTTATTTGCCAACTACTTATCAGATAGAGTCGGCTATCAGCCTGATGGGAGTGAAAGCAGAAGCAAGTTATCTTTCTTCCACTAAATTTATCGACGTATTGCAGAACGATTCGATTATCCTCCAGGAGAAAAAGAAGAAAGAAAAACGCAGTTTGGAAATAAAACCGGATACAGCTTATGTCGTAAAATCGGATTCTTTGGCAAAATCCCGCGATTCTATTTTCTGGGACGAAATAAGAACACTGCCGCTTTCAAAAGACGAACTGTTGAGCTACAAGAGAAAAGATTCTATTCAGGCTTTTACTGATTCAATACGGAAGAATTATCATAACACTAAGTTTGAATTAAAGAGTTTGCTGGACGGGGGAAAGATAGGAGGAGACTCAACTCTTTTCTCTCTTAATTACGGTGGTTTACTTCGTATTATACCGGAATATAATTTTGTGGACGGCTTCTGGCTTGGGCAACGCTTTGATTTGGGTATCAATATTAATAAACACCGGCCGCTTCATTTTATTCCTTCAATTTACTATGTTACTTCTCGTAAACGTGTTCTTTGGGAAGGGGTGTTAACATTGGGTTATGCACCGCGACGTTTAGGAAAGGTAGAATTGTCGGCAGGAAGTACAACGAGCGATTATAATCCGGAAGGTGCATTGCGGATTGAGAATGCATTAAACTCCTTTTTATGGGGTAGGAATCGTTCTATGTTGTACCAGAACGATTATATTCGAATGAAAAATAAAATAGAATTAGCGCATGCCCTACGTTTAACAGTAGAAGTGGATCTGTCTAAAAGGCGCAGTCTGGAGAATACAACTTCGAATGTCCTGTTCGCAAAGAAAGATAGAATAACTTCTAATTTAGTGACAGATTCACATTTTGACCGTGTCCGTTACGATCTTGGTTTGGAATATACCTTTAATCAATATTACGAATTTTATGATGGACGAAAAATTTATCGACGAACCAACTCTCCGACAATAGGTCTCTCTTTCAGTCAGAATCATCCGATGAACAATTCAGATAATAAAAGATCCCAATTTCTGGAAGCCAACATAAAGCAGTCTGTGAAAACCGGACTGTTCAGTACTTTTCTCTACTCTTTGAACGCCGGAACTTTTCTTGGTTCTCGTCAACAAATGAATTTTGCCGATTATAAACATTTCAATACTTCTGATCTGATGTTTACCGGTAAAAATAGTTTTGATTCGTATATGTTGCTGGACTACTACACCCATTCCACTAACGAGCATTGGGTAGCAGGCAACGTAAATTACTATAGTCAATATATCCTGTTAAAACGTCTTCCTTTTTTGCAGGGAAAAGTTTTTGGTGAAACCATTGGTGCTAAATATTTATATACTCCCAATAAAAAAAATTATATGGAAGTAGGCTATTCGGTTGGCTTGGGGAAGTTGTTGAATATTGGTGTTTTCAGCTCGTTTAATGATTTGAAATATGACAAAATCGGTGTGAGATTTGCAATAGACCTTAGTGCTTTTTAGAAAAATAACCATGGGGTAAAAGCAAAAAAGTAGTCTTTCAAACCTGCGGATGAACAACGCAAAAAGTGCCGGAGGCCTTGCACACAAGTTTCCCGTCACAATAAATTTCACATTCACTGAAGTGAATATTTCTTCCCGGTTTGATCACAAATCCTTTCGCTATCAGTTCGTCTCCCCAAGCTGCACGGAGAAAGGATGTCTTTAATTCAGCTGTTAAAACGTCTTTCTCTGTTGGAGTCATCGTATAAGCTGCAAAACCGGCAACCGTATCTGCTAAAGAAGCCAATACTCCGCCATGAATAACTCCGCTATATTGCTTGAATTCAGGTTTTAGTGTCATCTTTGCTTCGATAGCTCCATCTTCAATGGAGGTAAACTTTACGCCTAAATGACGTACAAAAGGATTACTTTCAGCGCGTGAGATTATCTTTTCTTTTATTTCTTCGTTCATGTTTATTTTTTGAATCATGATTTTACAATCCGGCATTATTAGTCGAATTGTCTAATTAAGCTCCGAATTTAGCAAAAAACGTGTGGAAAAGAGTATATCGGCCCCAAAAAAGGTCAGCATTCTAATCTGGATTAAAGGTCACCCCAGAGGCATTTTTTGCAAAGAGTATAGTCTTTGAAGAAAAAGAGTATAGTCTTTCCCTCCAAAGACTCTACTCTTGTCTTTGGTGAGTGCTTTAGTCTTCTTGATATGATCGTTGTCAAAAAACTATACAATAGTGTCAAAAAAATGGACACTATTGAAATTTTGCTGTTTTGTTAATTATTTGATTTATAGATGCTTTGTCGTTTTGGCACGGGCTTTGGATTAAATAAGGAGTAAGGCAAATGGATATGAAAAAGAAAATATATATAGTAATGGTTTTGGTGGGCTTAAGAAGTCTTTCTTTTGCTCAGGAAAAAGTCTGGACGCTGGATGAGTGTATGAAATATGCGGTGGAGAATAGTACGAAAGTAAAGAAAGCGCTTCATACGAATGATACGTATAAGGCGGAACAACTTTCGGCTTTCGGTTCTTTTCTTCCTTCATTGACTGCAAATGTCGGGGCGCAATTAAACTATGGTCGTTCCATTGATCCGGAGACAAATACATATAGTAACACTTCAACCTTTAATAACGGTTATTCTATCTCTTCTTCTCTTCCCATATTTTATGGTGGTCGTCTTATTAATCAGTGGAAATTATCCAAAGTAAATCGTTTGCTGGGGAAACAGACTGTACGTCAGACGGAAGATGAATTAGCAATCAATACGATGCAGGCGTATATTGATGTGGTGTTTTATCAGGGAACGGCGAAATTGGCCGCTGAAAAATTAGAAGAAAGTTCACGATTACTCTATAAAACGAAACGCCAGGAAGAACTTGGATTGAAAGGTAAAGCCGATGTTGCGCAGATCGAAGCGCAGGTTGCTTCGGATGATTATGACCTTACGCATCAGGAAAACATGTATAATACGGCATTGCTAACGCTGAAAGAATATATGAATTATGATGCAGGTCTTTCATTGGAACTGGATACGACTCTTACCACTCAGGAATATACATTTCAACCTGAATCAACCGATGCTATTTTTGCTTATGCTTCAGAGAATAATCCTTTGGCGCAACAGGCGGCACTTACTTTAAAGAATAATAAGTTGCAGCATCTTATAGCGAAAGGGCGTTTGTTTCCAACGATTTCTTTGTCGGCAGGTGTCTCAACTAATTACTTTGAGAATCTATCTTCCGGAGCAGCCGATCCGGCAGCTTTCAAGTCGCAGTTCAAAAATAACCGTGGGGAATATATTAGTTTGAATATCAGTATCCCGCTATTTGATGGTTTTGAGAATCGAACTACTATACGTCGCGCCCGTAATAACATGCGGATTGCTGCCGAACAACAAACGGAAACTTTACGTCAGCTGCAAATTACGATCGAAAAAGCAGTTGCTGATCGTGATGGCTATCTGAAAGAAATGATCCAGATGGAGAAGCAAGTCAATGCAAACCAATTGGCGTATCAGTTGACCTTGAGAAAATTCGAAGAAGGACTGATGAGCTCGCTTGATTTGCAGACAAGTGCGAATCAACTGATTCAATCCAAAGTAAACCTCTTACAAAGACGCTTGCTGTACATTGTCAAAGTACGACAGGTCGATTATTATAAAGGGGGTGAATTAGTACAGAAATAACAAACGGATAAGAAAAATATAAAAAATACAATCATGGATATACAATTAGAAAAAAAGAAAGGTATTCAGAAGAAACACATTCCTTATGTTGTCGGAGGTGCATTATTCCTGATATTAGTGGGATGGATAATTTTCGGGGATCATTCGTCTACCCTAAAAGTCGATTCCAGAAACGTAAATATCGGAGATGTAACGAAATCGGAATTTAATGATTTCGTGCGTGTGGACGGACAGGTACAGCCAATCACTGTTGTACAACTTAGTCCCGAAGAGGGGGGGATTGTGCAGGAAAAAGTAGTGGAAGAAGGTGCGCAGGTAAAGAAAGGAGACGTGATCGTTCGTCTGAGTAATTCCGGATTGGATTTGCAGATTCTGAACGCGGAAGCCGACTTAGCTGAAAAGCAAAACTTCCTAAGAAATACACAGGTGACCATGGAACAGGATAAGCTGAATAATAAGACTGAAAAACTGCAATTAGATTTGGATATTCAGCGTAAGCTGAGGGCTTTTAAACAACAGGAACAATTGTATAAAGAGAGTCTGATTGCTAAGGAAGAATATTTGCAGGCCAAAGAAGATTATGATCTCGCCAAACAAAAACATGCGCTTATTATTGAGCGGCTTCGTCAGGATTCTATCTATCGTTCTATACAGATGGATCAGATGGAAGACAACTTATCTAATATGCGCCAGAATGTATTACTGATTCGTGAACGTAAGGAACACCTGAACATTCGTTCGCAAATAGATGGTGAGTTAGGTCTGTTGGATGTCGTATTGGGACAAAATGTCTCTACCGGACAAAAGATTGGTCAGATCAATGACTTGTCTGATTATAAGATCGAGGCTATGATAGACGAACATTATATTGATCGTGTAAAACAAGGTCTGGATGCCGCTTTTGAACGTCAGGATAAGAAATATGCGTTGACTGTACGCAAGGTATTCCCTGAAGTACGTGATGGCAAGTTTCGTACCGAGTTGGTCTTTGCCGGCGAACGTCCGGATAATATTCGTAGCGGTCAGACCTATTATATCAATTTACAATTGGGGTTACCTACAGAAAGTGTGATTATTCCTCGCGGAACATTCTTCCAGACTACGGGAGGAAGCTGGATATTTGTTGTTGATAAAGATGGCAAAAAAGCAACTCGTCGTAAAATCAAAATCGGTCGTCAGAACCCACAATTCTATGAAGTGCTGGACGGACTTGAACCGGGCGAACGTGTTGTTATCTCTAACTATGAAAATTACAAAGACAATGAGGTGCTGATCCTTCAATAAATTCTAGTATGAATATTTTCAGATTATATAAAAAAACAGGTCTTTTCTTATGGATAAACATTATCGGTTTATCCATAGGGTTGGCTGTTTCTATTTTGCTTATACTATTTGTTGTTAACGAATTAAGTTATGATAAACATATCGCGAATAATGAACGTATCGTTTGGCTGACTACTCAAATTGAAACGGCCGACAGATCGGAGAAATATCCGATAAACCTGCGTAAAGCCTATACCGAATTGCCGGAAAAAGTACCAGCTGTAGAAGCTGCTGTACAACTTTATAATTGGGGAGCTTCTGAATTTACTAATGGTCAGGAGCGTTATCCCAATATTCAGACGAAATTAGCTGATGCTGATTATTTCGACGTTTTTCAGATGAAATTTTTAGAAGGTACTCCGCAAACAGCTTTGACAGATCTTCGTTCACTTGTGTTGACAAAAGAAAAGGCAGAAGCAATATTTGGAGATATCCACGAAGCAATGGGTAAGGAGCTAAGAACAGATCGGGACACTTTTGTTGTTTCCGGAGTTGTTGAAGCCTATCCTTATAATACCTCTTTGAACTTTGAGGCGTTGGGAAATATCAAGCGAATGAATTGGATTGATGGTGCGGGGTTGGAGTTCTATACCTATTACTTAGTTAATGAATCAGTTTCTGTTTCTGAAGCAAGAAAAGCTATTGTCGCAGAATATGAAAAAATACTTGAACCATTCGGAGCACAGTTTGGAGCAGAAATAAACGCTAAAACATTTTTACTTACAGATATTTACCTGAAATCGGATGTGCAAAATTTCTGGGGCAAGCAAAGCAATATGAAATTTGTTTGGCTACTTACGGTTTTGGCTGTATTTATTTTGATTCTGGCCGTGACGAACTTTATCAATCTGTTTATGGCACAGGGAGAAACACGCATGAAAGAGATTGGTGTACGTAAAACCTTAGGTGCGCAGATCCCGAATATTGTGAAACAATTCTTTTCAGAAATAACGGTTGTTGTAAGTCTTGCTTTTGTTATTGGCTTTTTATTGATGCTTTACCTGATGCCTTATTTCTCAGAATTGGTTAACAGGGAAATAGATTCAAGCCAGCTTCTTACTCCATTGTTTATGTTTGGAGGAATCTTACTTTTCCTTTTAACGATTGTGTTGGCGGCTTTCTATCCTTCCTTTTATTTGAGCCGATTTAATCCGTTGGCTATTCTGAATAAGCAAATCCGTTTTTCAAAACAACGATTAAATGTGGTAGTGGTGGTTTTCCAATCGTTTCTTTCCATTATTTTAATCTCATTTATTCTGATCTTTTACCAACAGATAATGTTTCTGCAGAATTTACCATTAGGTTATTCCCCTGAAAATGTAGTGATGGTCTATGGTAATCGGGCGGTTTCCGGAAGTTATGCTGCTGTTAAACAGGAGTTATTGGCTAATCCTGATATAATAATGGTAAGTGGAGGATCGCATCAGGTAGGTGGAGGAACAAGTGGACAAGGTATAAAGCTTTTGGAGTCAGATCCTTCTTCTTTAGCTGTAAATGAATACAGGATGTTGCCGGGATTATGCGAGTTGATGAATTTTCAATTAGCAGAAGGCGAATTTTATAAGGAAACGACGCACGACAGTATTCCGCAGATCGTGCTTAATGAAGAGGCAATTAAAGCTTTAGGTTTGGAATCGCCGGTTGTCGGACAAGATATTTATTATAGAAGAAAGATGAAAATAATCGGTGTGGTAAAGGACTTTTACTATGGCAATCCGGTGAATAAGATCGAACCGATTATGCTTACGCGAGTAGGATATCCGTCTTTACTGTATCTGAAAGTAAGGGAAGGCATTAACCGAATGGATGCGGAACAAACAATCGCAAATGTGTTGAAAGAGTTCGATCCGAACTTCACACTCAATGCGGTATGGAGTGCCGATTTGTATGCCGATAAATTCAAAGAAATGAAGATCAATGAACGGATCATATTGATAGCCTCTGTTCTCTCTGTTTTTATAGCGATGTTGGGGTTGATGGCGATGCATCTTTATTCCACAATACGGCGCACGAAGGAAATCGGGTTGAGGCGTATCAACGGAGCCAGCCGCAGTTCTATATTCAAGTTGCTGTCTATAAATGTAATCAAGTGGGTATTTATTGCCGGCGTTCTGGCTGCACCTGTAACTTATCTGATAGCGCATGATTTATTTAAACAATACGATAACGCGATAACGCTGAACTGGGTGATATTTGTTGTTCCTGTTTTGATTCAGGCGATAACCGCTTTACTGACCACTTCAGGAGTAACCTTGCGGGCATTATCCGTAAATCCGGTAACGATCTTAAAACAAGATTGATAAGATGAATAAAGAATTAGTATTAGCATTTCGCTCCCTGTTTAAGAAAGGACGTAACAATCATATCAAGATACTGTCATTAGCCGTAGGCTTGGCGATGGGCTTGGTACTGATCGCTAAAGTCTATTTTGAGCAGACGTTTGATAATTTCTATCCGGATGGAGACCGGGTTTATCATCTGACTGAGAATTTTACAAAGGCAGATGATGATGAGCCCGGGTGGCATAACCGTGTTAGCGGTGCCATAGCCGTTGGAATGCGTGAAGAATTACCGGAAGTAGAAGCCGGAACTCGCTTTACTAATCTTGGATTACAAGATGCGATCTTCTATACAACAGACGATAAACGCAATTATTCCGGCAATTTTATTCTTGCTGATTCCTGTCTGTTTGATGTGCTTCCGCGTCCTGTTCTCGCCGGTGATGTGAAGCAAACATTGTCTCGTCCGATGTATGTGATCGTATCTAAAAGTATTGCCGATAAGATCGGTTCGGATGTGATCGGGAAAACAATAGAAATGGATACGTATCCCGGTAAGATCATGACTATCGGAGCTATCTTTGACGATATACCCGAAAACTCGCACTATCGTTATGATGTGGCAATTTCTATGTCTTCGATCGGTGAGTTTATGTGGGACGGCTCGATGAATTGGTTGGGTAATGACCGTTATTCGGCTTATGTCCGTTTATCAAAAGGGGTAACACCTGAGTCTATAGCCGCGTCAATGCATGAAATGCAAACCAGACATCAACCGATGGAAAAGTTGAAAAAATTGGGTATGGATATTTATTATACGCTAAATCCCTTGCTAACCATCCATTCCGCAGATCAGAATGTGAAACGTATGTCTCTTTTATTAGGATTACTTGCCTTTGCCTTGTTGTTTACTGCAGTAATGAACTATATTCTGATTGTTATTTCCACATTGGTTGGTCGTTCAAAAGAAGTGGCGGTTTATAAATGTTATGGTGCTTCGGGTAAAAATATCACATCTCTGATGTTGGCCGAAACCACAGTACATCTTACGATCTCCATAATAACGGCTGTTTTACTTGTTGCTGCTTGCCAGCCTATTGTAAAAGAATTATTGGGTACATCCTTAATCGCCTTGTTGTCTTGGGAGGCTTGCTTACTGCTGTTGGGTGTATGTGTACTTGTTTATCTGTTAGCAGGATTAATTCCGGCCCAATTATTTGCACGTATCCCTGTTGCTGTTGCGTTTCGTAATTACCGCGAGTCCCGTCGGAACTGGAAATTGGGATTGTTGTTTATCCAGTTTATTGCTTGTGCATTTCTGGTTACTCTGCTTGTGATTATTGGTCGTCAATATACCCTGATGGTCAATGATAATCCCGGATATAATTACGAGAACGTGGTTTATTGTGAAACCTTTGGTACTAACAAGGAAAGACGACAACAGGCAATTAATGAATTAAGTCGTATTCCGGGTGTAGATATGGTAGCTACCTCATCGACTTTGCCTTTTCAGGGAATGTCAGGAAATAATGTTTCTCTTCCCGGTAGAGATGAAGAACTGTTCAATTTTGCAGATATGGAAGATGCGGACATAAATTACTTTAAGTTATTGCAAATCCCCATTATGTCAGGAAAGGCATTCGATGAAAATAGTGCAGAAGGAGATATTGTAGTCAGTAAATCCTTTGAAGAAAAGATGGCACTTATGTGTGGTTGGACTGATGGAGCCGTAGGAAAAGAAGTAAGATTGAGTCAATGGGAATTACGCCGTATTGTGGGTGTATATAATGATATTCGTGTTTCTTCTATAGCCAATATGGACGAGCGTCCGAGTGTATTGCTTTATACTAAAGAACCTCAGAATATTATTACTGTTCGTCTGCATCAGATGAATTCGGAGTTAATACAGCAGGTAACGTCAGTTTTGGAAAACTCTATGCCGGACAAGCATCTTGTAGTCATACCATACAGTGAAGAGATGATAAATCTGTATAAAGACTCCCGCGTATTTCGTGATTCAGTCATGATCGGAGGTATTGTAACACTGCTTATTTCCCTGATCGGATTGGTTGGATATACGAATGACGAAATAAACCGTCGCAGAGCCGAAATTGCTGTCAGGCGGATAAACGGCGCAACTTTACTGGATATTTTACGTATTTTCTTAATAGATATATTGAAAATTGCTATACCCGCTATTGTACTGGGAGGTATTGCGGCTTACTTCACTGCAGTAAAATGGCAGGAGCAATTTGCCGAAAAAAGTTCGCTGACTATTTTCTTGTTTATCGCTTGCGGTTTGGCGGTACTTTCAATCATCTTAACTTTAGTAAGTATCAATGGATATCGGGTAGCCAATCAAAATCCGGTAGAAAGTCTAAGAAATCAATAATCATATATAGTATGAATAATTTGTTGAATATAAAATTCTTTTTGAAGTTTCTCAGCAGAAACAAAGTCTATACACTGATTAATGTGTTCGGACTGTCGTTGTCGCTGATGTTTGTGATCCTGATCACGGTCTATGTGAAACAGGAATTATCCGTAGATAAGTTTCAGGAAAACGCGGAACAGATTTATATGTTAGGGAATGAAGAAGGAATTGGAAGCGCCTTCCGGTTGGCTTATCGGATAAAAGACCGGTACCCGGAAATCGAGAAAGTTTGTCCTTTAGTTCCTACCTGGTATAAACAACCGGTAACTGTCAATGATGTAAAACACAATGCAGACGTATTATTCGCTGATTCTACTTTCTTCAATATGTTCTCTTTTCCGTTAGTGGAGGGAACAAAAGAGGGAGTATTGCAAAGCCGGGATTATGCCGTTGTTTCCGAATCTTTTGTGCGCAAAGTTTTTCCTAATGTTGATCCGATCGGCAAAACTATCTTTCTGAATGATTCTGTCAATGTAACTGTCAGTGGAATTATGAAGGATATTAAAAACTCCTCCATACCCTATGCCGATGTGTTGATCCGGATCGATAATATAAAGTTCTTTAACAGCAGCATGGACAGTGAGCATTTTAATAATGCAGGGAGCTGTGTTGTTTTTATTCAAAAACGAAAAGAGGCAGACTTAAATGCAAAGGCAGAGGATATGAAATCTTTCTTTAAAGAAATTTTCTGGCTCTACAAAAACGGATTGTGTGACCAAGTTCGTTTTGTGCCTTTGAAAGAGTTTTATTTCTCAGATTATGAATCGCCCGGATTGATGCAGGGGGATAAAAGTTTTGTTCTGATATTACTGTCTGTGGGTATTCTGATTCTTGTTTTTGCAATTATCAATTATATCAACTTAACGGTAGCACAGGCCGGATTCAGAGCAAAGGAAATGTCGATCCGTCGTTTAAATGGAGCTTCACGAGGAGAGTTATTCATGCGGCTGATTATGGAATCTACTTTAGTAACTTTTATCTCTTTTTTCATTGGTTTACTTCTGGCTATGGCTGTGGTTCCATTTGCCAATGATCTGTTGCAAACAAAAATTCTTATAGGAGAAAGTCTTTCTACAGGAGCAGTTCTGCTTTCCTTAGGATTAATTCTCGTGATCGGTGCTTTATCCGGAATCTTGCCGGCTTATATCATATCCAACTCAAAACCAATCGATGTAGTACGTGGTGAGTTCAGGCAAAAGACTAAGATGCGCTTTAGTAAAGTTTTTATAACTTTCCAGAATGTGATTACTATCGTCATGATTGCGGCCTCAATAACCATGATTATGCAGGTGGATCATCTGATTAAAGCACCCTTAGGTTATCAATCCACGAATCTGATGGATATTCCTTTGTTCGAGAGTAAAGAGAAATTGGTCACCCTTGGCAACGAATTGCAAAAACTATCATCCGTCAAAAGAGTGGCTTATTCGCAAGGAACTCCTTTTAGCCGGGGAAATAATCACACCATGCAATACAAAGAGAAAAATAAGAATATCAGTTTTCAGTCGATTGTCAGTGATCAGACTTTCTTTGATATGTTAGGCTTGCAGATCATCAGGGATAATCATTATACAGGAACTGGCGGTTTTTATCTGTCGGAACAAGCCCTTCGCGAATTAGAGATCAGCGAAGATGCCGAAACCTTTACCTTTTATGATAATAAACCTTCTATTGCCGGTATTTTAAAAGATTTCCAGCTATACAATATCACTTATCGGGTAGCACCAATACTTTACCGTATAAATAAATTAGAGGACTTTTATCCTTGGGATTTAATTGTAGAAGTACAAGGGGATCCGTTTGTCGCAAACAAAGATATAAAAGCTGTTTACGAAAAGTTTACCGGACTGGAGTTTAATGGTGAGTACTTTGATGAGCAAATTCAGAAATCATTTGAAGCGCAACAACGGACTTCAAAAATTGTCATGCTTTTTGCTATCATAGCAATCATTATATCCTTGCTTGGATTGGTTGCCATGTCAACTTATTTTATTCTGCAGCGGTCCCGTGAGATAGCTGTCCGGAAAGTGTTCGGTTCATCGAGTATGCAGATTTTAAAGCGTTTAGTTTTAACTTTTTTGAATTATGTATTGATCGCTTTTGTAATCGCAAGTCCGATTATTTGGTATGCGATGAACAAATGGTTGTCTGACTATGATTACCGGATCGAATTAAGTCCGCTTATATTCATCGGAGCCGGTTTGTTCTGTCTGTTGATCTCATTTGTGGCAGTTGTCGTACAAAGTTATTACGCGGCAAATGGCAATCCGGTTAAACGATTAAAGGCGGAATAAAATCGATACAATACGTTTGTTTTTTTAGAGGTAGGTCTAAATTAATTTAGAGGTAGGTGTAAATCGATTTAGAGGTAGGTGTAAATTGTTTTTTCTTATAATTAAAATTTGAAGTAATAATAATAAAATTATAGAGTCATGATTAAGATTGAAAATTTAAGTAAGTTTTTTCGTACAGAAGAAGTACAGACCATTGCGTTGAATAAAGTGTCTTTAGAAGTTAAAGACGGCGAATTTGTGGCTGTGATGGGACCTTCGGGTTGTGGTAAATCCACGTTGTTGAATATTCTCGGGCTGTTAGACAATCCAACGGAAGGAAATTATTATCTGGGAGATCAGGAAGTGGGACATCTGAAAGAAAAAGAGCGTACCAATGTGCGTAAGGGAAATATCGGTTTCGTATTCCAGAGCTTTAACCTGATTGATGAACTGAATGTGTTTGAGAATGTGGAGCTGCCGTTGACCTACCTGAACATGAAACCGGCGGAACGTAAAGAAAAGGTGAACGAAATATTAAAACGAATGAATATCAGTCACCGCGCCAAACACTTCCCGCAACAATTATCCGGAGGACAGCAACAACGTGTTGCTATAGCCCGTGCGGTTGTTTCCGATCCAAAGATTATCCTTGCCGATGAGCCTACGGGTAACTTAGACAGTAAGAATGGAGCGGAAGTGATGGACTTACTTACGGAATTGAATAAAGAAGGAACTACGATTATCATGGTAACACACTCCAAGCATGATGCCAGTTTTGCTCACCGTGTGATTAATCTGTTTGACGGACAAGTGGTTTCTTCTGTGAGTGAATTTGTATAATGTTTTTATGGTGTGAACAAATTTTAAGTCAACTAAAGTACTTCCCATCTGTGAAGAGCGGGAGTATTGCTTTTTCCAAAAACAGATGAAAAATGAAAACAATATTACGGAATTTTATATACGTCTTGCGTCGCTTTAAAATGGCTACAATATTGAATATATTGGGCTTGTCGATTGCTTTTGCCGCTTTTCTGATCATCATGATGCAGGTCGGTTATGATCAGAATTTTGATGCCTCGCATCCCAACGCGGATCGTATCTTTCGCGTAGAACTGGTTAACGAAGGAACAAAACAAGCTATTATTGCCCGACCATTCGCCGAAAAAATAATAGCATCTTCTCCACACGTCAAGGAAGGAGCGATTTTGAATACGGGGGGGGATCGCACTGATGTATCTGTTTTGAAAGACGGGCAGAAGCAATTCTATAAGGAGAAAATGCGCACGGTTAGCCCTTCATTGCCACGCGTTTTCGGATTTGAAATGCTTGAAGGTGATGTGAATAGTCTGGAAGAACCTGAGAGCGCCTTGATTCCGGAGAGTCTGGCTCATAAACTATTTCCGGGAGAGTCTGGCTTAGGAAAACAGATTTTCATGAAGTACGGAGAGGTTACTGTGAAAGGTGTATATAAAGATATGGCAAAAAACTCTTCTTTGAGTAATGCTATCTATTGTGCGATGAATCCAAAGGAGAATGCGACTAATTGGGGAAACTGGAACTATGAATTCTATCTGCTCTTAGATGATCCGTCGTCGGCTCGGGAAGTACATGAAACATTTACGAAAAATTTTGATCCTCAGACTGTTTTTGGTGAAGGAGCTAATTGGGACCTTCTGAATATCCGGTTCACACCCTTGCGGGATCTGCATTATACGACTGATGTAACCTATGACTATACCCCTAAATCTACTCGCCAGATTGTAATGGTTTTGTTTGCCATCGCTTTACTTATTATCGTAATCGGAGGAATCAACTTTACTAATTTCAGTACGGCTTTAACACCTATGCGAATCAAAAGTATTAATACACAAAAGGTGCTGGGAGGAACGAACCGGATGTTGCGGACGGCTTTGCTGATTGAGGCCGTGTGTGTTACTTTTACTTCTTTTTTGATTGCGTTGGGGTTGGTTACTTTGTTCTCTGCATCTTCGTTGTCAGAATTGGTTAGTGCGGACACTTCCTTATTGCTGCACAAAGAATTGGTGCTTATTGCTGCTGTTATTTCTTTAGCCTTAGGAATTGTCGCCGGCTTGTATCCTGCTTTTTATGTTACTTCTTTCTCGCCTGCATTGGTATTGAAGGGGAGTTTCGGCTTGAGTCCCAAGGGACGTTTATTACGTAACGGATTGATTGGTATTCAGTTCTTTGCCTCTTTCGCGTTGATCTCTGGCGCACTCTTTATGTATCTTCAGAACCAGTTTATGCACAATTCTCCTTTGGGATATAATAAAGACGAACTGATTGTCTGTAATTTCAGCAACCCGTTGTTGGAGAGTTGGGATGCTGTGACAAGTGAATTGAAAAGTTTTTCAGGGATAGAAAATGTTTCAAACGCGCAATCTTTGCTTTCCAGTGGTGATCAGTATATGGGATGGGGTAGAAAGTATAAAGGCGAAGACATCAACTATCAATGCCTTCCTGTAGATCCGACTTTTCTGGATGTGATAGGAGTGAAGGTTACCGAAGGACGAAATTTCCGGAAAGAGGATGTTTTGACACGACATGGGGCATATGTCTTTAATGAAACGGCACGATTCAAATACAATCTGGAATTGAATTCAATGATTGATTCTGCAGAAATAATTGGCTTCATTCCGGATATCAAATTTGCGTCCTTCCGTACGGAAGTATCTCCGATGGCGTTTTATGTTTGGGGTACACAAAACTGGGGAACGATTCCCAGCTATCTGTATGTAAAAGTAAAAGCCGGAACCGATTTACGTGCAGCTATGCAACACGTAAAAGCTACGGTTCATAAGTTTGATGAAGAAACACTTTTTGATGCATTTTTCTATGACAAAGTGTTGGATAACTTATATAAAGCCGAAGACCGTCTGACGCAACAAATCACGTTGTTTAGTCTTGTTGCCGTATTTATCTCCATCGTCGGTGTGTTCGGCTTGGTTGTATTCGACTGTGAATACCGGAAAAAAGAAATAGGACTGCGTAAAGTGATGGGATCGACCGTCGGTATGATCTTATCCATGTTCAACCTTACTTATCTGAAGATATTGGGTATCTGCTTTGTGCTTTCATTACCTGTAACCTGGTATCTGATACACGCCTGGTTGGAAAGTTTTGTATATAAAACGCCTATGTACTGGTGGGTATTCCTTGTCGCTTTTTTAGTTGTTTCCCTCATTACCATGGCTACCGTTTCTTTCCAAAGCTGGAAGGCTGCCAATGAGAATCCGGTAAATAGTATTAAAACCGAGTAAAAAAACAGAATCAAATGAAAACAAGACTACGAAATTTGCTAAGTATTGTGAGGCGTTTCAAAATGGCAACTTTCCTGAACGTTGTGGGATTGTCTGTCGCTTTCGCTGCTTTTATCATTATTTTGATGCAAGTCAGTTATGAACGGAATTTTGATCGTAACTATGCTACATCAGATCGGGTCTATCGCGTGACCTTCAATAACGAGGGTGTGTTTTCATTTATTCTCCCCCGCGCTTTTGTGGAAGCTATAATTCAATCTTCTCCGCATATTGAGGCCGGAACACTTATTAATCCGTTTGTGAATAAGATTTATTTTACGACAAAGGACGCTGACAATAAAAAGGGATTTACTGAAGCCGTAGTGCCGGTTCATCCGGATATGACGAAAGTTTTCGGATTGGAAATTCAGGAAGGTAACCCGGATTGTTTACATGAACCGGGGGAAGTCGCAATTCCGGAAAGTATAGCGACAAAGTTGTTTGGTGACAAAAATCCTATCGGTCAACCCCTACATGCCGAAGAATCAATTTGGACTATAGATCGTACCGACTTTATTGTCGGTGCAGTCTATAAAGATTTTCCGGCTAATGCACAATTAAACAATGCTCTCTATATAGCAATTGACCCCGAATACGATAAGAACAACTGGGGATCGAGTAATTATTTTTGTTATCTATTACTCGATTCTCCGGAATCAGCTTCGGTCGTTATGGAAAACTTCAACAACAATTTTGATTTTACAAAAATCTATAGTAAGCAAGAAGCAAAAGGAATAAAACTGACTCCGATAACAGACTTATATTATCTGAATGAAACGCCTGACGGACGACTTCTGAAAGGCGGAGATAAAACTACGACCGGTTTACTTGTCTTTGTCGCCATCTTGGTTGTCGTTATTGCCGGAATCAATTATACCAATTTCAGTACCGCTCTTGCACCACTTCGTATCCGGAGCATCAATACACAGAAAGTGTTGGGGAGTAGTGGCACGTTTTTACGTATATCCTTATTGGCTGAGGCAATGATTATAGCGTTTCTCTCGTTTCTGATCTCACTACTTTTTGTTTATGTATTAGGTGAAATTGATGCTCTGTCTTTTATTTCTGTCAGTTTGAGTCTGACAGATCATCTGCCTTTACTTTTCTTAACGGCTGGCGTTTCATTAATTCTCGGTTTGATAGCCGGACTTTATCCGTCCTACTACATGACCTCCTTTCAGCCGGCATTGGTACTCAAGGGAAGTTTCGGACTTTCCCCATCCGGTCAGCTGCTTCGTAAAGCCTTGATCGGTTTTCAGTTTGTCATCTCTATTGTTCTGATTATTGTTGCCGTGTTTATCCAACTACAGAATAGCTATATGCGTGATTATTCGGTCGGCTTTGATAAAGACAGGGTGGCTGTAGTCAAGATCAACGGTGATATTTATGAGAATAGCAAAGATGCTTACCGCGAAAAACTACGGAGTTTCCCGGAAATAGAAGATGTGGCATTCTCGGCAGAAAAATTAGGCGGACAAGATTCGTATGCTACATGGACATTAAACTACAAAGAACAGGAAATATCCATTTACGGACTAAATGTGTCTCGAAATTTCCTGTCTGTTATGGGAATTGATGTGGTGGAAGGAATGGATGTAAATAGTATATCCAAACAAGATTCTTCCTTTTACTTGATTCCTACCCATCATATGCAACAAGCCTATACTATGGAAACCGGAAGTCTGGATTTCTGGGGAAGAAGAGCAATAATTCCGGCCTTTACAACAGATGTCAAATTAACTTCGCTTCGGAATAAAGACAGCAACCTGACCTTTCTGATGGGTGTAAACCGCGATCTGCTGTACTCTTACATTCGTTTCAACGAAGGAACCGATCATAAGACAATAACAGAGTATATACAGCAAGTTTTGGTAGATATTGATCCGACCTATCCTGTAGATGTAGAGTTTTACAGCACAATCTACGACCAGTTGTATAAAAAAGAACTTTCAGTCAGCAAGATGATTACCTATTTCAGTCTTCTGGCAATATTATTATCGATTGTCGGTGTATTCGGATTAGTCGTCTTCGAAGCCGGTTACCGTCGAAAAGAAATAGGTATCCGTAAAATCATGGGTGCAACAGCCACCGAACTCCTGTATATGTTTAATAAAAACTACCTGTATATTGTCGGTGTTTGCTTTATCATAGCCGTTCCCGTCGCATATGTCGGTGTTGTTAACTGGTTGTCCGGATTCGCTTACCGCGTTCCCATTTATTGGTGGGTATTTCTGATGGCTTTCACCGTCGTCAGCCTGATAACAGTAGCCACAGTCTCGTTCCAGAGCTGGAAAGTCGCCAATGAAAATCCGGTGAATAGTGTTAAGACGGAGTGAAAAAGTCACAGAACTATGGTCTATGGATTAAAAACAAGCATCACATATATAATAAACAGGGCAAGGTGCATTGCTCCTGTCATAGAGGTGGTACGCTTGCCTAAGAAAGTGGTTATACTTAATAGCATTGTAATAATGAACAGGATTGTTTCTGCGGCCGTCAGACCGAATAATACGGTTTTTCCAGTGATCAGTCCTATGATAAGCACGCAGGGTACTGTTAATCCTACGGTGGAGAGAAAGGCTCCGTGACAAAGATTAATTGTGCGTTGAAACTCATTGTTGTAGGCTGCTTTGATGGCGGTCATGGATTCGGGAGTGAAGACAATAATCGCAATAATAACTCCACCCAAGGATACTGGAAGATTTGCTGCGTTAATGCCGTAATCTACTACCACAGCCATGTTGTGAGACAACAAAACAATCGGCAGGATCATCAGTAATAACGAGACTGAGCGCATTATAATTTCTTTCTTTTCTGATATTGTTTGCTTGTTGTTTTCTCTGGCAGGTAAATCTGTCGTTGTTCTTTCTTCGAAACGAATGGACATCTGTCCTTTAGGCGGCTGTACATATAAATGTTTGTAGCTTTTTATTTGAAAGAAAAGAAATACTCCATAAAGAATAATAATAACAAATGAAAGCGTAATTGCTTGTAAGCTGCTGAACATGCCACCGCCTGCTCCTTCAATGAAATTCGGTAAGATCATAGAAATGCTACCTAATAAGATAATCATGGCTATGTAAGACATGGTCCCTTGCGCATTATATTCTTGTTCTCCGTAACGAAGTCCTCCAACTAAAATACAGATACCGACGATAAGGTTCATAATAATCATCATGACCGAAAAGATAGAATCTTTTCCGATAGTTGGCGATTCGCCCGGTCCCACCATGACGGCTGCAATCAGGATTACTTCTATGGCTACGATAGACAAGGTCAGGATTAACGTACCGTAAGGTTCGCCCAGTTTATGTGCCAATTGATCGGCTTCTTTTACGACACCGAAAGCTGCCCCGATAATTGTGAAGAGTAGTATAAGAAATGCAAATAGGGCGATGGGTGCTGTGATGGAACTTTCCAATAACGACTCTCCCCATACTTTAAATAGCACGACAATGCTCCAGACAATAGCTAAACGAAGGCGCGTAGTGTTGGGTATAACTTGGTGTATAATAGATTGATTATCCTTTTGTGGAGACATATGTTTCTGAAATTTGATAAGATTTAAACGACAAAAATAAACAAGAATAAACCAAAAAGATAAACATATCGTGTTTATTATTAATTTCGCACTAATTTATAATTAGTTTACAGTGTAAGATAATGAGAAAATGGCGAATTGAAGACTCGGCCGAGTTGTATAATATAAACGGTTGGGGATTGGATTATTTTTCTATTAACGAAAAAGGACATATTGTAGTAACACCCAAAAAAGGGGCGGCGGCAGTCGATTTGAAAGAGTTGATGGATGAGTTGGTTTTGAGGGATGTGGCAGCTCCTCTTTTAGTGCGTTTCTCGGATATTTTGGACAACAGGATTGAAAAAATATCGAATTGCTTTAAGGTTGCAGCTAAAGAATATAATTATGAGGCTCAAAACTTTATAATCTATCCGATCAAAGTAAATCAAATGCGCCAGGTCGTAGAAGAGATCGTTAGTCATGGTAAAAAGTTTAATATTGGTCTTGAGGCAGGATCTAAACCTGAATTACATGCTGTGTTGGCGATCAATACAAGCAATGACTCATTGATTATCTGTAATGGCTATAAGGATGAACCTTATATTCAGTTAGCTCTTCTTGCTCAGAAGATGGGTAAGCGCATTTTCCTTGTTGTGGAAAAAATGAACGAGTTGAAGTTGATTGCCGAATTATCCAAAAAACTAAAGATCAGACCCAATATCGGTATCCGTATTAAACTTGCCAGTTCGGGAAGCGGAAAATGGGAAGAATCCGGAGGGGATGTAAGTAAATTCGGGCTGTCATCCAGTGAATTGTTGGAAGCCTTGGATTTCCTTCAAAAGAACAAGATGGAAGATTGTCTTCGTTTGATTCATTTCCATATCGGCAGCCAGATCACTAAAATCCGTCGTATTAAAAATGCTTTACGTGAAGCGTCACAATTTTACGTGCAACTTCGCCAAATGGGCTATAATGTTGATTTCGTTGATATAGGCGGTGGTTTAGGAGTTGATTATGACGGAACGCGTTCATCCGGTAGTGAGAGCAGTATGAACTATTCAATTCAGGAGTATGTGAACGACTCTATTTCTGCTTTAGTGGATGCCAGTGTAAAGAATGAAATACCTCAACCCAATATTATCACGGAATCAGGTCGTTCCTTAACAGCTCATCATTCTATTCTCATTTTTGAAGTACTTGAAACGGCAACCTTGCCTGAATGGGACGAAAATCAGGAATTACCTGATGATGCCCATGAATTAGTCTGTGAACTCTACAAACTGTGGGATGAAATGAATCAACCCCGTTTGATTGAGACATGGCATGATGCGCAACAGATTCGCGAAGAGGCTTTAGATTTGTTTAGTCTCGGGATGCTGGATTTAGTGACAAGAGCGCAGGTTGAACGATTGTATTGGTCGATTGCCCGTGAAGTATATCAGATTGCTTCTGAAATGAAACATGCGCCTGAAGAACTCCGCAAAATATCTAAAATGTTGCCGGATAAATACTTCTGTAACTTTTCTCTTTTCCAGTCTTTACCAGACTCTTGGGCTATAGATCAGGTTTTTCCGATTGTTCCGCTGACGCGTTTGGATGAAAGACCATCAAAGACTGCTACTTTACAGGATATTACCTGTGATTCGGATGGGAAAATAGATAACTTTATCAACTCCAAAAACTATGCTTACCACCTTCCCGTACACCCATTGAAGAATAAAGAACCTTATTATATGGGGGTATTCTTGGTCGGTGCTTATCAGGAAATTCTGGGAGACTTGCATAATTTATTCGGAGATACGAATGCAGTACATATCTCGGTTAATGAAGATAATTATAAGATAGAACAAGTAATTGACGGAGAAACCATAGCTGATGTGTTAGACTATGTGCAATATAACCCGAAAAAATTAGTAAGAACCGTTGAATCATGGGTGACATCTTCTATGAAAGCCGGAGTGATCTCCGTAGAAGAAGGACGGGAGTTTCTTTCTAACTATCGTTCGGGATTGTACGGCTACACATATTTGGAATAAGAATCGTATTATAAATAGAGACAGAGGCCATCTTTAATTTTTTAAGGTGGCCTCTGTTTTGTTTTTACATATGGAAGAATTATATATTTGTCTTATCTTAGTGACGAAAAGAGAGAGTAATGGATGTGACTACGGAGACAAAAAAATTTAATAAACTTTTTGCAGATTATCATGGTTTGTTTGTTCGTTTTGCTAATACTTATATAAATGATGAGGCAACAGCGGAAGACATAGCCATTGAAGCAATCATGTATTATTGGAAAAATCGTCATAATCTTACTCATGAATCTAATATCCCGGCATATATACTTGAGGTAATCAAGCATAAATGTCTTAATTATCTCCGTCATATTCGTGTTCGTGAGGATGTGGAACAGCATCTTCTGAAACATATGCAACGAGTAAACAACCTTCGTATAGCTACACTTGAAGCTTGTGATCCACAAGAATTATTTAGTCTTGAAGCTCAGGAACTAATTGATCAGGCGCTGGCCATGATGCCGGAAAAGACAAGACAAATTTTTATGATGAGTCGATATGAAAATAAAACGTATCAGGAAATTGCAGAACACTTTTCTTTATCTGTTAAAAGTGTAGAATTTCATATCTCAAAAGCTTTGAAAATATTAAGATATAAGTTGAAGGATTATATAACGCTTATATTATTTCTGTAAAATAATTATTTCTATACTTTATTAGGGGGTATATCTTCTGAGGTGCTTATATTGTATATGGATAGAAAAATCTTATATCGTTTTTTCTCTGGGACAGCTTCTTTTGAAGAGGAAGCTGCCGTTTGTGATTGGGCAGATGGCTCCGATGAGAATAAAAAAGAAATAATAAGAGAGAGAAAATATTTTGATCTCCTGTTGTTTCGAAAACAAGAACATCTTTATCCAGTTAAGAAATCCAATCGGACTAATCTACCTTATATTTTATATAAGTCTTTGATGATTGCTGCTGCTATCTCCGTTTTATTTGTTTCTCTTCTTTATATATATGATAATATAAACGAAAAACTTATAGAAGCCGAGATTACAGATAATAAGATAACTGTCCCTCCCGGTCAGCGGGTTAATTTGACATTGTCTGATGGTACGAATATCTGGTTGAATGCTTGTAGTGAGATGATATACCCGTCATCTTTCAGAGGAGAGAAACGTATTGTTTCTTTAAAAGGAGAAGCTTATTTTGATGTAGCCAAAAATGAAGAACATCCTTTTATAGTAGAAACAAATAAATGTGATATTAAAGTTTTAGGCACTAAATTTAATGTGCAGGTAGATGAAATTAATTGTGACTTTGCTGTCGCACTCCTTGAAGGAGCGATCGAATTAACCAATAAATTAAATGACGAACCGATAGTTTTACTTTCTCCTATGCAAAAAGTAGAATTGAAAAATGGCCGCTTTTTCGTTGACTCTATTCGTGACTTTGATAGTTTCAGATGGAAAGAAGGGTTGATTTGTTTTGAAAATATTCAGTTCACAGAGTTGATGAAACGATTCGAAAAAATATATGACATACGTATTATTGTACAGAATAAAGCACTCAAAGATTATGTATGTAGTGGGAAATGTCGTGTAGCTGATGGCGTTGATTTTATCTTACATGTTTTACGTAGAAACAGGGATTTCTCCTTTGAAAGAAATGAGGATAATACGATTATCTATATAGAATAAATGTCTAACCTTAAATTTAAAAGAACATGCCTATGACATAGAATATGCCTTAATCACAAAACTAAAAAAGGCGATGAATCTCGACCATTCACCGCCTGATGATTAACACTCTTAAAAAAATGTATTAACCTTATATGTACAAAGTTATGAATAAAATCTCTTTGTCGCGATTTTGCTGTGTACCGAAATCACGACGTAAACAATTATTCAGGATTATGAAGATAACCTATCTTTTATTATTTGTCGGCATTTTCTGTTTACATGCCGAAAACACAATGTCCCAGAATATTACCCTGCGAGGTAATAACTTGTCAGTGAAAAACTATTTGAATACTATTGAAGAACAAACAGAGTTCCTATTCATTTATGATGCTGATGTTAATGTAAACGAAAAAATCTCAGTAGATATGGTCGGTAAACCAATCCTTGAGGTTTTGGATAATCTCTCATCCCGATTAGGCCTGACTTATTATCAGGAGGGAACGTATATTGTTTTGTCAAAACGAAAGAAACCCTCCGGGAATGTACTTCCAATCGTAGCGCAACAAAAGAAAACAATTACAGGTATTGTTACTGATGCTTTAGGCGAACCTATTATTGGGGCCAATGTAATTGAAAAAGGGACAACCAATGGTCTTGTGACGGATTTTGATGGAAATTTCTCTATAGAAGTTGACGCGGATGCTATAATTCAGGTTTCTTATATCGGCTATAATACGCAGGAAGTAAAAGTTGGGAGTCAATTGTCTCTGATAATTAAACTTGTAGAGGATACGCAGGCTTTGAGCGAAATCGTAATCGTTGGATACGGAACGCAGACTAAAGTTAACTTAACTGGTGCAGTTGGTACTATAGCCAAAGATGATTTGCTTGACCGTCCTGTGACGAACGTTTCTTCTGCTATTCAAGGCCTGACTCCCGGGGTTACCGTCACTTCCGGAACAGGTCGTCCTGGTCAGGATGGTTCTACCATTCGCATACGTGGGGTAGGGACATTAAATACGGCTGATCCGTATATCCTTGTTGACGGTATCGAAACAGGAACAATTAATCAGATTGACCCGAATGATATAGAATCTATGTCTATATTGAAGGATGCGGCTTCTGCTGCAATTTATGGTTCGAAAGCGGCCAACGGAGTAATTCTTATAACGACAAAACGTGGAAAGATAGGTAAGCCTACTGTTTCATATAGTGGCAATGTGAGTCTGTCGAACGTGGCAACATTGATTGACCGTCTGAATTCTTACGATCATGCACGCTTATATAACTATGCGTTGACGCAGGATGGATCAGCACCTCGTTTTACAGAAGAAGATATTCAATTATTTAAGGATGGTACAGATCCCTATGGTCACCCGAATACGGTTTGGACAGATTATATTTACAGAACAGGATTTATGCATAAACATAACCTGAATGTGAGTGGAGGTTCGGAAGATGTGAAATATATGGCTTCAACCGGATTTTTAGGACAGGAAGGAACCTTGAAAAATTCAGATAGACAACAATTTAATATGCGTACGAATCTGGATATCAAACTGTCTGAGAAATTTAATATGCGTACCAATATGGCCTTTATTCATAACAATTACTCTGATCCTAATGCTTCTTATGGTGGGGGATATTCAGGATTTATATGGCAGGCAGATCGTATTGCTCCCTGGATTCCGTATAAAAAAGAAGATGGTACATATGGATCTATCTCTGACGGAAACCCGGCTGCATGGATTGATATTGATAGTAGAATAAACTATACACAACAGAACTTTTCAGGAGCGTTGGCCTTTGATTATAATATTCTTAAAGATTTGACCTTTACACTTCAAGGTGCATACGTGACAGATATTAAAGAAACAAAGGATTTCCGTAAAGAATGCTGGTATGATGATGTAAACTATCATGGGCCTGATCAATTAACAGAAACAATAGCACGATGGAGTCGTTATACGCTTGATGCGTTGATGAACTATAGTAAAACTTTCAATCAGGATCATAACTTTAAGGTTATGACAGGTTATAAGATTGAAAAATATAACAGCCGGGAACTTAAAGCGTTCAGGAAAAGTTTTCCGAATAGTTCGTTAACTGACCTGAATGCCGGCGATGCTTCCACACAGACAAATAGTGGTTATTCAAGGGAATTAGCAATGATGTCTTATTTTGGTCGTATAAATTATGACTATCAAGGAAAGTATTTGTTTGAAGCGGATTTCCGTGCTGATGCTTCTTCTCGTTTTGCCAAAGGATATCGTTGGGGATATTTTCCTGCATTCTCTGCGGGATGGCGTATTTCTGAAGAAGGTTTTATGGAAAAATCGAAAGACTGGTTGCAATCATTAAAGATAAGAGCTTCTTGGGGGCAATTAGGAAATCAGGAGGCTTTGTCTGATTATTATCCATCTTTGACGACTCTGTATATTGGAAAAAACTTCCCGTTCAATGACGTATTGCATCAAGGAATTACTCAGACAGCCCACAAAATTTCAAGTATTTCATGGGAGAAAGCCACAAACTGGGGAGTCGGTTTTGATGCCAGCTTTTTGGATGAGTTTACTTTCACCGCTGAATATTATGATCGTAAGACAACAGGGATTATTATGAATGTTCCTGTTCCTAAAACGTTTGGAACTACAAGTGCTTATCAAGATAATGTCGGGGCATTACGTAATAGTGGTATTGAAATGAGCTTTAGTTGGAATCACCCGTTTAATAAAGATTGGAGAATGGGTATTCATGCTAATTTCGCTTACAATAAAAATAAATTATTGGATTTGGGAGGTGTTGATGAAACGATTGATGGTTATATGATTAACCGTGTTGGTGAGCCTTACCAATCATTCTATGTATATGTTGCTGATGGCTTGTTCCAAAGTGATGATGAAGCTGCTGCTTATGAGTCAGAATATGGCAATCCATGGTCTTTGCCGTTCAAAGGCGGTGACCTTAAAATAAAAGATGTGGATGGCGATAAAAAGCTGACGGAGGATGATCGCGTAGTAAGAGGTTCGCAACAGCCGAAAGGCACATACGGTCTAACTCTGGCTGGAGGTTGGAAAAACTTTGATGTGTCAGTCTTTATGCAAGGGATAACAGGAACAAACCGTTACTTCGATTATACCGTTAGTGGTTTGTTTGAAGGAGAAACATCCCACCCGAGTTCAAATTGGTTGAATGCCTGGACACCCGAAAATAAAAATACGGACTGGCCGCGTGTTTTTTTAGATGATAGATCTGTTAGTGCGCCCAATAAAGCCAGAACAACTTTCTGGTGTATGAATACTAATTACTTGCGTATAAAGAATATTAATTTCAGCTACACTTTGCCTAAATCGATTCTTGGTAAATTAGGTATCGCTAATGCTAAAGTCTATTATACGGGTGAAAATCTCTTTACAATTGATGATCTGCCATTCAATGTTGATCCTGAATCAGCTTCGGGTAACCTGAATGTTTATCCAATCAGTAAAAGTCATTCTTTCGGTATTAATGTAACGTTCTAATTGTAACCAGATATGAAACTAACAAAAATAATAGGCCTGGCCTTATGCCTGGCCGGAACAGGAGTTCTGAGTTCCTGTGATGATTTCTTTGATGTCTATCCTAAAGATCAATTAACGCCTTCTACTTTTTGGAAGACGAAAAGTGACGCGGATGCAGCTGTAACTGCGGCCTACGAATGGTGGGTAAATAACTTGTTGGGCTCAAAATTTATCTTTTATGAAGATTGTATGTCCGATATCGGATTTAACTATACAAATGCATCACAATATAAGATGGCGGGAAATGGAGCCATATCTCCATTCTCTACTCCCAATTATTACCAATACGAAAATATTCGCCGTTGTAATTTTGTAATTGAAAATATAGATAAAATTCCTGTTTCGGAACTTTCTGAAACAGAGAAAAAGGAATTTTTAGCACAAGTACGTACAATTCGTGCTTATCACCATGCTTATTTAGCAACATGGTACGGTGATGCGGTGATTGTGGACTTTCTTCCTCAGTCGGCAGAAGAAGCAAAACTTCCAAGAGAACCGGAAGCAAAGGTGAAAGAATATGCCATGACTGAATTGTATTGGTGTGCAGAAAATATTTCTGAAAAGCCAGCAGAAAAAGGACGTATTGGAAGAGGAACCGTATTGTCTATGATTGCTCGTTTCAATCTTCTGTGGGGAAATTATGCGGAAGCGTTGGATGCAGCAAATAAGATAATTGCCTTAGGGCAATATTCGTTGGATAGTGATTTCCTTAAGATGTTTTCAATGACAGGACAAGATTCAAAGGAAGTTATTTATTCCTATCAACATTTAAAAACTACATTCAAATATTCCGATGTAATTCGTTTTTACAATAATGCAGATGGTGGATGGGCAAGTTTTGTCCCTACACAAAATCTGGTTGATATGTTCGAGATGAGTAATGGAAAAACGATTGATGAAAGTGATTCCGGTTATGATCCTGTTCATCCATTTTATAATCGTGATCCACGCTTGAAAAATACAGTGATTTACTCCGGTCAGGATTGGATAGGCCGTAATAATGTTCCTCGAATTTTTAACACTCTTGACAAGTCACTTCCTAACGGATCTTTGAATAATGATTACTATATTGCGGCTAATAATGCTTCCCATACGGGGATGTTGTGGGCAAAATATTTGTATCCTAATCAATCGCAGTATTCTACATCTATGAATGATGATGCTTTGTGTCCTATCATTTTCCGTTATGCTGAAGTATTACTTACCAAGGCAGAGTGTTTGGTGGAGTTGAATCAGAGTTTGTCTGAAGCTCTGGATATCATTGACCAATTACGCTTGCGTGGCGGACATGTTGCTCTTGACCGTACAAAATATACGACACAAGCCAAAGTACGCGAGTTGGTAAGGAAAGAACGTACAATTGAGTTGGCCGGTGAAGGTTTCCGTTATGAAGATATTGTTCGTTGGGACGAATATGACGCAAACGGAGCCAAAACCGGCAGAAAGGTGGCAGAATCGGTTATGCCGGGAGACCTTCTTCGTCTCTGTGGAACTGTGGACTATGAAGAGCCGGATCCTGACCGTCGTGCTATCATTAATTTGAATGCTGCCCGTGAAGACCGCTTGGTGGAAGTTCGCTATTTTGATAAGAAACAATTCCACTTACCGATTCCACAGGCCGAAATGGATGCTAACCCTCAATTGGTGCAAAATGCTGGTTATAATTAATCCTATAGTTTGATGAAGAAGATTGTTTTATTATTATTTCTTGCAGTTGCCGCTCAAGTGGCAACTGCGCAGATAAAGATTCTGTACGGTCCTTATCTGCAAAATGTGAAAGACGCAGAGGCTACGATTGTCTGGGAAGCTGATAAACCATCTGTCGGATGGGTAGAATTAGCCCCTGATGACGGGACACATTTCTATGGTGAAGAGAGGCCGAAGTTTTTCGATACGACCAATGGCGTTAAGAATACGTCTTTGCTTCACTCCGTAAAGATAAAGGGACTAAAACCGGCTACGACCTACCGTTATCGTATCTATTCTCAGGAGGTGTTGTCGCACGAAGGTATTTCCGTAATATACGGACGTGTAGCTGCATCTGATGTTTATAAGAAGAAACCGTTGACTTTTACGACCTGTGATCCCGATAAACCGGATATGTCTTTTCTTATGATCAATGATATTCATGGACGTGAAAATATTATCACTAAACTTTTGAACGCTGCGGATTATAAGAAAAAAGATCTGATAATCTTCAATGGAGACATGGTTTCGGAGTTTAAAGACCGGGAAACGATCTTTAATGGGTTTATGAAAGAAAGCATAGACTTGTTTGCTTCCGAGCAACCGATGTATTATGCGCGCGGCAACCATGAAACCCGTGGGGAATTTGCCACTTCGTTTCAGAACTATTTTTCTCCTAAAGAACCATTCTTGTATTATGTATTCAAGCAAGGACCTGTTTGTTTTATCATGTTAGATACAGGAGAAGACAAACCTGATTCGGATATCGAATACAGTGGTATTACCGACTACGACGGTTATCGTACCGAACAGATGGAATGGATGAAGACTCTTCGTGATAATAAAGATTTCCAACAAGCCCGATTTAAGGTGGTAATTGCGCATATGCCGCCCTCTAAAGAACCGGGAATATGGCACGGACAAAAAGACGTTTTGGATAAATTCGTCCCTATCCTGAACGAAATCGGGGTTGACTTAATGCTGTGCGGACATCTTCACCGTAATGTGTATGAAGAACCCAGTTCATTAATTAAATTCCCGGTATTGGTTAATTCTAACAACAGTGTTGTTTCTGTAAAAACAGAGGGCAATCAACTGAATTTAGAGGTGCTGGATCTGGATGGTAAAGTTGTAACAAAGAAATCTTATTCAGCAAAATAGTTTTATCAGAAGAAAGAGAAATTGTGCTAAAAAGCCACGTTATTTCGGAACAAGTCCGGGATAACGTGGCTTTTTATCTGTTTGTCCTCTCTTGGAGGAATCGTCCAAATTATTCTTCGCTTAACGAGTAAGGACGATCTGTTCCTTTAAATACCCGTTGTTTATTGGGCTTGGAAGACATGGTAAATTCCAATATGCCTCCGTTCATTATGTCTTCTTGGGTAATATAACCTTTGGTATAAGGCTTGCCGTTTAGTTTAACCGCTTTGACATAGCGGTTTTTATCGCTGACTTTGTCGGCTTTGATCGTTAGCGAGTTGCCGTTTTCCAATTGAACTTTCATGTAGGGTAGGTAAGGAGCTCCTAATACGTATTGGTTTGTTCCCGGACAAACGGGATAGAATCCCATGGCAGAAAGGATATACCACGCCGACATCTGCCCACAGTCATCATTTCCACACAATCCATCAATGTTGTTCTTATACATACGGTTCATGATTTCGCGTTGCCAGTATTGTGTTTTCCATGGAGCCGAAGTCCAGGCATAAAGGAAAGCCACATGATGACTTGGCTCGTTACCATGTACATAACCTCCTAAAAGACCTTCCTTGGTTACATCTTCCGTATGGGCGAAAAACTCATCAGGCAAATGCATATCGAACAAAGAATCCAAGCGGTTCACGAAAACTTTATCTCCTCCTGTCAGTTCAATCAGCGAATTGACATCGTGGGGAACGTATAACGAATAATTCAACGCATTACCCTCAATAAAGCCCTGTCCATGCGTACTCATCACATCGAAGTTTTCTTTCCACTCCCCGTTAGTATAACGTGGACGGGCAATTCCCAGTTTCGTGTCAAAAATATTCTTGAAAGAATTCGCTCTCTTCTTGTAGGTAGCAGCCGTTTCAGTATTACCGGCTGATTGAGCCGTTTTGTAAATAGTCCAGTCGTCATAAGCATATTCGAGCGTCAGAGAAGCTGAACTTCCGCTTCTTTCAATAGGAACATAACCAAGTTTCATATATTCTCCTGTCCCTTCATAATAAGGAATCGTAGAACTGTTAACCATCGCTTTCAATGCCTCTTTCTTGTTGATCGGTAGCCCTTTGGCAATCGCATCAGCTAATACGGATACCGAATGGTAGCCAATCATACACCAGTTCTCATTTGCCATATGGCTCCATACCGGAAGTGCTTTATGTACACTTTGTTCTCCATGTTTCATCATTGAGTTTACAATATCTGTATTGACCTGACGATTGATGATATTGAATAGCGGATGCAAAGAACGATAGGTATCCCAAACGGAAAATACCGTATAATTAGTGAAGTCTTTTGCCTGATGAATATTCTGATCTACTCCTCTGTATTGACCGTCCACGTCAGTATAGATACTCGGATTGATCATCGTATGGTATAGCGAAGTATAGAGCATAGCTAATTGATCATCCGTTCCCTTTGCATCGATCAGAGCTAAAGCATCACTCCAATCCTTATTGGCCGCAACAGCTAACTCATCAAAAGATTTACCTGCCGTTTCAGCCTGGAGATTCATCACAGCGCCTGCGCTACTTACCCCGGAAAGAGCAACTTTTATTTCAAGATCAGCAGATGCGTTCGGATCAAAATCAAAATAAGCCACTATTCTTCTGCCACCGATTTCAGGGAAATTATGCTTCTGGTCGAATTTCCGGTAGAATCCGCTATATTTCACTTCTCCTTTTTCTTCAAATCCATAATTTTTTATTGGTTTGGAGAAGGAAACAGCGAAATAGGTATAATTCGTTCTTGCCCATCCATTGGTTATACGATAACCCGTTAACAACGTGTCGTTTTCAACACGGATACTTGCCCAAAGCACTTTGCCGTCATAATTGTAAATGCCATGAATCAGATCAAGAAGTATCCGTTGGTTTGTCTCTTTGGGATAAGTATATTTATGCACCCCTGCACGTTTGGTTGCGGTAAGTTGAGCTTTAACTCCATAATCGGCAAGCATCACTTCATAATAACCCGGACGGGAGATCTCTGTATCATGCGAAAAGCGCGAACGATAACCATGATCCGGATCAGTCATTGTTCCCGGGTTGAGGCGTAACTCTCCGGTGGTCGGCATAATCAATATATCACCCAGATCGGAATGCCCTGTTCCACTGAAATGCGTATGACTGAACCCTACAATCGTACTGTCTTTGTGTTGATAACCGGCACAATACTCATAAACGCGAGCTTGATATTTTCCATCTACATTATGAGGGATCGTATCCGTATCCGGACTTAATTGTACTAAACCAAAAGGAACACAGGCCCCGGGAAAAGTATGCCCCATTCCATTTGTCCCGATAATCGGATTTACGCGTTCTACATTGGTTACCTGAGCGCTAAGCGTATTGGTTAAACTACCTGCTATTGTCAAACAGAAAATGAGTTTTCTTACATTTATCATTCGTATCGTATTTTATTATTTGTTATGTTTCAGTCCTGCATCCTTGCTTAGGGTTTCTAACTACAAAGAAACAATTTTTTTAGAGATTTATTTGTGCTTTATTCCGTGTTGTAATCATTATCTGTTTAATTTAATTAGGGAATTCTGTTAATTTGAAGAGCTTGGGGTATTTGGCGAAACACATGAAGACAAGACAAAAAGAAACTATTTTAACCATTTTGCTTACGCACTTCAAAAGCACTTAACCTCATTTTTCTTTCGTTTATATAGTTTCAAACCAATAAATATTCCATAATGACAAAAAAGACCGTTTTTTTGCCAAAAAAACAAAGGTTGTATTCCAAAATATAAAGATTATTTTCCGAGATATAAAGGTTATCTTTCGAAATATATCCTTTATCTTCAAAAAAGAGTAGCGTAATTTTGATTTTTTTTCTTTTTACAAATCTTGAAAAAACGGACATGCCGGATAATGCAATTTAAACAACATCTCCCGAATTCTGCTCTTCAGGCGCACACTTCGTTATTTTGTTAGAGAAGTCAGCCCAAAAAGCCTTATTTGCGATCGGTGTCAATCCGACACAAAAACAGGTGATTTGCCAACATTTTGATTTTTTTTTTTTAAACCAATAGCTCAGACCGAAACAAGCCCTCAAGAAATATCCTATAAAAATTAAAACAGGCTCTTACAAACAATATAAAAAAGATTCGTAAAATTCAAAACAGCCTCTGAAAGGATATTATTTCCAAAAGCCTCTGTTTTTTATAATAATGTAATGAAATCTTGTTTTCAAACTCAATGCGTTTTTTTAATTTGATAAAAGCATTACTTTTGTCGTTCAAAAAAAGGGAATATGGGTATGCATAGTAGTGAAATAAAAGTTCAGGCGATAATCAATCCAATTTCGGGGGTAGGATCGAAACGGAAAATACCGCAATTGTTGGAAAAAATGTGTACTGAAAAAGGCTTTTTTTTCTCTATAGCCTTTACTGAATATGCTGGACATGCAAGTGAGCTTACCCAGAAAGCCTTAGACGAAGGATATACTTGTATAATTGCAGTTGGAGGTGATGGCACTGTGAATGAAATCGCCAGAACGATGATTCATTCCGATGCGGTATTGGGGATAATACCCAAAGGTTCGGGAAACGGGCTGGCAAGAGAATTACATATACCGATGGATGTAAGGCGTTCGATCGATTTATTATCGAAAGGTCACGTAAGTGTAATTGACGCATGTCGTGCAAACGAACGGATTTTCTTTTGTACCTGTGGCGTTGGATTTGATGCCAAAGTAAGTGAATCTTTTGCTCAGGAAAAACATCGTGGTTCGCTGACTTATATCAAAAACACCATAGAGGAATATCTGAATTACAAACCCGAACCCTATGAATTGCTGGTTGACGATCAGACAATAAAAGAAAAAGCATTTCTTGTAGCTTGCGGTAATGCTTCCCAATACGGAAATAATGCCTTTATTGCTCCCCACGCCAATATACAAGATGGAGAAATGGATATAACGATCCTTTCTCCTTTTACTCCGCTGGATATCGCACCATTAGCCATACAGCTCTTCACGAAGCAGATTGATCGCAACAGTAAGATTAAGATGCTGAAGGCTAAGAATGTTTCTATCATACGTCAGAAGCCGGGATTAATGCATCTGGATGGTGATCCTGTAATGGCAGAAAACAGAATCGATATTGCCGTAATACCCAAAGCCTTGAAGGTGATAACACCGGAAGTCGTTTCTCTTACGGCAGAAATGAAAAATCTTTTTGATGATTTTACTCGTTTTTTTGAAAGAAAGCTACCTACATTTTTAAATAAAAATCTTTTGTAAGAGCTATATATTCTTGTGTATAGTTATGTCGGGACTCTTCGATTATTAATTCGTCGGATTGACAAGTGGTCTTGTTTGTTGTCAGTGTGACTAATATTCTTTTACAGGCAGTTTCAGGAATGGGTCTGACGTAGGTTTTCCGTGAAAAATATAAATGAAACGAAACCGCTAGAGTGTCTAAATCCTGTTCCTGATCATAGGGTAATATTAAGGATAAGCTTCCTTGAGGAGCCAGTATCTTTAAACTATCCTCTATCAGAGATTTCAATGTAAGGCTGTCATTATGGCGTGCAAGATTCCTCTCCTGAACAGGCGATCGTAACGAATTCTTGAAATAAGGTGGATTAGAAACAATTAAGTCATACCGTTCCGTCGTTTGTGCTGCGTATTCATTTAATGAAGACTGAAACACATGAATACGTTCGCTGAATATGGACTCGGAGATATTTTCTTTAGCTTGTATCCAGGCCTGATGGTCAATGTCTATTGCATGAATCAGAGCCTCAGAGCGTTGGGCTAACATTAAAGCAATCAGACCGCTTCCTGTGCCTATGTCTAAAACCCGTTGACTTCTTTCAGCCGAAGTCCAGGCTCCGAGAAGAACACCATCCGTGCCGACTTTCATTGCACATTTATCATGGTGAACGATGAATTTTTTAAACTGGAAAAATGAAGCAGCCATAACGAATATGTAGATTAGAAAAGGCAAAAATAATAGATTCTGATCTAAAAGGTGTACCTTTGGCACATTTATTGTACTTCGTTGGTACAATGGATATCCAATATGATGAAAAAGAGAACGAAACTATTTACAGAAGAAGTGTACGACGATTTAGAAGATAATATTGGTGTTGTTATGCCAATACTAACAGATTGTGATGTGGACGAAGATTTTATGGAGGGTATGGACACGGTTGGCAAAACAGTGCCTGTCTTGCCGCTTCGTAATATGGTGCTTTTCCCGGGTGTTGCTATACCTGTAGTTGTGGGAAGACCGAAGTCCATGAAATTAATCAAAGAAGCCGCACAAAAGAAATTCTTGATAGGCGTTGTCTGTCAGAAAGATATGGAGATAGATGATCCCCAGATTGAGGATTTATATTCGGTAGGTGTGATTGGTGAGATCGTTCGCGTGCTGGAAATGCCGGATGGAGCGACTACGGTTATTATACAAGGGAAAAAACGGTTTAAATTAGACGAGATAACAGAAACGGAACCTTTTCTGAAAGGTCAGATTACCCTGTTGGATGATAAACTTCCCGGGAAGAATGATCGCGAGTTTGAAGCGCTGACATCTACGATTAAGGATTTAACAACGAAAATGTTAAGTGCGCTTCCAAATCCGCCGCGTGACTTGATCTTCTCAATAAAGAATAATAAGAATCTACAATACCTGATTAATTTTTCAGCCAGTAATATTCCAAGTGGAGCTTCAGAAAAACAACAACTCTTGTTGATTGATAATCTCAAAGAACGGGCTTATCGTTTGCTGTTTATCTTGAATAGGGAGTATCAGTTGATTGAACTTAAGGCGTCTATTCAGATGAAAACGCATGAAGACATTAATCAGCAACAGAAAGAGTATTTTCTTCAGCAACAAATAAAGACCATACAAGAAGAACTGGGTGGAAACATCAATGAACTTGAGATTAAAGAGCTGAGAGATAAGGCTGCAAAAAAGAAATGGTCAAAAGAGGTCGCAGAGATTTTTGAGAAGGAAATCCGTAAATTGGAACGGTTGCACCCGCAATCGCCCGACTTTTCGATACAAACACAATATGTGCAGATGATTGTAAATTTACCTTGGGGTGAATATAGCAAGGATAATTTCAACTTGAAGCGTGCAGAGAAGGTGCTGAACCGGGATCATTATGGACTTGAAAAGGTGAAAGAACGTATTATCGAGCATCTCGCCGTTCTGAAATTGAAAGGAGATATGAAGTCGCCTATTATTTGCCTTTACGGTCCTCCGGGAGTAGGAAAGACCTCACTCGGAAAGTCGATAGCAGAGGCGCTGAACAGGAAATACGTGCGTGTATCCTTAGGCGGTTTACACGATGAAGCAGAAATAAGAGGGCACCGTCGTACGTATATCGGCGCTATGTCCGGACGTATTATTCAAAATATACAGAAGGCCGGTACTTCCAATCCTGTTTTTGTATTGGATGAAGTAGATAAAATTACGAGTGATTTTAAAGGTGATCCATCTTCTGCTTTGCTTGAGGTGCTTGATCCCGAACAAAATACAACTTTTCATGATAACTACTTGGATATTGACTATGATTTGAGCCGGGTTATGTTTATTGCCACGGCAAATAATCTGAATACGATTTCTCAACCGCTGTTGGATCGTATGGAGTTGATTGAGGTAAGTGGCTATATATTGGAAGAAAAAGTGGAAATTGCAGCCCGTCATCTGGTGCCGAAACAATTGGAATCGCATGGTATTCCTAAAGGAAAGGTCTCTTTTCCGAAGAAATCCCTACAACTGATTGTCGAATCTTATACGCGCGAGAGTGGAGTGCGTGAATTGGATAAAAAGATAGCAAAAGTGGTGCGTAAGATTGCTAAACGATTTGCTATGGGTGACGATTCTCAAGTACAGGTTACGGCTGATCTGGTGAAGGAATTTCTTGGTGCAGTTGAATATACGCGTGATAAATATCAGGGTAATGAATATGCCGGTGTTGTTACAGGCTTGGCGTGGACGGCTGTAGGAGGGGAGATCCTTTTTGTCGAATCAAGCCTGAGTAAAGGAAAAGGTGAAAAGCTCACCTTGACCGGCAATTTAGGTGATGTTATGAAAGAGTCGGCTATGCTGGCACTTGAATATATTCGTTCGCACGCAAATCTGTTTGGTATTAAAGGAGAAATGTTTGAAAACTGGAACGTACATATTCACGTGCCCGAAGGAGCAATTCCCAAAGACGGACCAAGTGCCGGTGTTACAATGGTTACTTCGCTTGTTTCGGCCTTCACACAACGGAAGGTAAAACCGAATCTGGCTATGACCGGAGAAATTACATTAAGAGGCAAGGTGTTGCCTGTAGGCGGAATCAAGGAGAAGATACTTGCTGCTAAACGTGCCGGAATTAAAGATCTCATTCTCTGTGAGGAAAACCGAAAGGATGTAGATGAGATCAAATCGGATTATCTGAAAGGTTTATCTTTCCATTATGTAAAAGACATTGCAGATGTGATTGCTTTTGCTCTGACTGATGAAGTCGTTAAAAATCCTCAGTTCTGAGTAGATAAATAGCATACATTCAGAAAATAAAAAAGGTCTAAATTTCCAATGCCGGAATTTTAGACCTTTTTTAAATCGTTATAATTTGATTTATTCTTTTTCAGAGTCGGTTGTCTTTTCTTCTGTTGACTCTTCTTTTGTTTCTTCCGGTTTAGGCGAAAAATCCGTAATTCCCGCTCCGATTAATATATTATACCAACCGATAAGTTTCTTTATATCACTTGGGTAAACGCGGTCACGATCAAAATCGGGAAGGATTTCTTCAAAAAACTTACGTAGTTCGTCAGGATAGGAGCTTAGTTGTTTTGTATCTACTTTTTCTCCGTTTTTCTTGTCTCTTAAGGTCGTAAGAACTTCATGCAATGGCACCTCTTCACTATTGGTATAAATAGCAATATCACCTAATGATATTACTTTGTCCTTAGCGTACGCCGGTATTCTTTTTTTATCTACTAAAGATTCGATAATCAACATGTTTTTCCCGTGGGAAACCAATTGATATAATCCGGGTTTCCCCGAAACAGACAAAATAGTCTTCAACATAATACTTTCCTTTTCTTCTTAGCGTTAAACTTTAAAGTTACAAATGTACGATAAGGAGTGGGAATAAGAAACATCTTATAGTATAAAAAACGTTTCTCTATTAAAAGTCAACTGATTTGTGATGTCTTAAGAATGTAAAGAGGTAAGTAGGGCATAGATCTGAGGAATGAGGGCTTTCTGATCGTCATTATAGATGACAAAATCCGAACGTTCTTTTTTTATTTCTTCAGGTAGTTGATGTTTTATTCGTTGTCTGATGTTATCTTCTGTTGTATAATCCCTGCTGCATGCTCGTTTGATACGTATGGCTTCAGGAGCATAGACGGTTACCGTTTTATCCACTAATGAATCAAATCCTGATTCGAATAATATTGCAGATTCAATTGCACAGAGATCACCTTTCTGTTCTTGTACCCATTTTATGAAAGCTCTTCCCACTTCCGGGTGAACGATGTTATTTACTGTTTGCAATCTTTTAGGATCATTGAAAATGATAGAAGCCAACCTTTTTTTATCTAATCCCTGGTCTGTGTAAAGGTCGTTCCCGAATAACTCACAAAGGGCTTTTCGTATATTCTGAGACGTATTTATCAATAATTTAGCTTCTGTATCTGCAATAAATACCGGAACGCCGGATAACGAGAGTATCTCTGATACAACCGATTTTCCACTTCCTATGCCGCCGGTGATACCTATCCTGATCATTTTGATGTAATCGCTTGTTCAATGATAAATTCAACTTTACTGGGAACGAGACTGTAATTCTGTATCCAGTCCGGTTGTTGCTCTAACCGGATTGGGATTGATCCGGACACGTATTGCTCCAAGTCGGTATATTTTATGCGGATAGTAAAATTGTCCTCGTTCAGGTTTTTGTATTTGCTAAGGGGTATATTGCAATTAACCTTAACTGTCGGTGGAAATATCCTTACACTGTAATTTTGCGGGATGCCAACGCAGACGACCGGTATTTCGAGCGTTTTTTCCGTAAACTCTTCAATCGGAATCGCTATGGATACATAGGCCTGTCCGAAGGTAACGCCCGGAATAGTCTCTAACGCTATACTTTTTGAAATGGACTTCTTTACATTTTTCACCTCTAAATATTCCGTTTTTATTTCAGAAATGGAGTCAAGAATGTTTTGAGTCGAGAAGATGTCTATCATGGTAGGAGCAATGGTTATTTCTCCGGAAATTCCGTATCCGTCATTTGGAAGAACGGAACCGTTAAATTTAATGGGGACTTTCTTCTGTTTTCTTTTGCTTGTCTGGATTTCAATAGAGGTGGGAGAAAATCTGTGAAGTTGAGTTGTGTTGAATAGTTGTTTTTGTATATGGCTTTCAATCTCTTCCTGGCTAACAACTAATACTCCGTTTTTATTACGTGCTTTTTTATATTCAACCTCAATAGGAGCAATAATCCTTCCTATGGAATAGTTTAGTAACACATTCCCTTTGTCTTTTACAAACACAATAATCTCCTTTGGCGGAGTTTGCGTAAAGGCTACATCCGCCGGAATATCTTTGTATCTGACCGGAATTGTTATTTCTATTTCATATTCTTCATTCATGCTCTGTAAAATCCAAAAGCCGAATGATAACATTAGAAAAGAAAAAAAGATTAAAACTTCTTTCCAACTTTGACGATGTAAAAAAGCTTTAATCTTTCTCTGGACAGACTTGATACTTTCGTTTTCCTCAAGTCGCGGCATATTCGTTTGTATTATTTTGCGTCTTCAGAAGAAGCGAAGACTGAGGTTTTATCTACTTTTATTTTTACACCATCAGCAATTTCTATAATCATATAAACATCACCGATTTCTTTTATTTTACCATAGATTCCACCAGATGTGATCACTCGATCACCAGTCTGTAATGCTTCACGCGCTTTTTGAATTTCTTTTTGCTTTTTTTGTTGCGGACGAATCATGAAAAAATAGAAGATTGCAACCATTGCTACAATCATAATAATTCCAGGTATCTGAGATTGTCCCCCAGCAGCTTGTAAGATAATTAATAAGTTCATATTTACTTGTTTATTGTTTTATCAAATTCAGATATTTGCAAATGTAATGATAATAATTAATCTTTAAATAACAAGTTCTCCTTTTTTAACTCGGAGACAATTGAATCAAGAATACCATTGATAAAGACACCACTCTTTGGAGTGCTGTAGTATTTAGCAATGTCTATGTACTCATTTAGCGTAACGTTAATTGGGATCGAGGGGAAAGACGTGATTTCTGCCAGAGCCACCTGCATTATTATTAGGTCCATATTTGCGATTCGTTCTGTTTCCCAGTTTTTCATATGACGACTTATACGTTCGCGGTACTCAACCCCTTTCAACAAGGTTTGTCTGAATAATAATACGGCAAATTCGCGATCTTCTTCATCCTTGAACATGGGAAGAAGTGGTTGATTTGCTCCATTGCTCTCTTCAAACTTTTTTATTGTTTTCAAAGTGAAGGTCTGGACTATTTCTATATCATCATTCCAGTAGATGCTTTTGTCTTCCAGGTAATCTTCTACCATTTCGTTTGTACAGATAATCTTTTTAAATACCTGTCTCCAGAACTCTTTATCTACCTCATACGAATCTTCTTCGTTGGATATATATTCCTGATAAATATCCGAATTAAGAATAAGCTCTAATGCATCCTTAATAAAATCGGCATCGTTACTCCACGATATTCCATTCTCGGATATCTGCGCTTTAAGATCTGTGTTTTCTTCAAGCTGCGCAATAAATCGGTTGTTGATAAATCGCGTGTTAGGATTCAACTCTTCTTCTGTCGGCATATATTTATGCCTGCGATTGTCTAAAATACGTTTTTGAAGATTCGTGATGTCTATGAGCAGGAGAAGAAAATAATGATATAAGTCGTACGACTTTTGTAAACTGAATAGTAATTCTTTTTCCGCAGTTTTCAGGTCTTTGTTTCCGTTTTGATAATAAGCGTATATTATCTGTAAAACTTTAATACGGATTAAAATTCTGTTGATCATTGTTTGAAGGAGCTTCTTTTAATTTATTAAATAAGGCTGCAAATTTAATTATTCTTTTGTGAATAAGGCTGTTTATAGGATTAAATAAATATATATAGTTCTGTAATTTTTTAATTTTGTGTGTGTTATGTATTATTTTACTCATCTAAAATAGTGTATATTTTAAAAAAAATGTACATATTTGAACCAGTATTTAGTAAATGAGAGAGTGTTTACAGTAATTTTTGCAGATATGGAAGATTCAATTAAGAAAACTTATGTTGAAAGTGGGGATAAGGAAATAGTTTATTCTAAAGCCATAAAGGCAGGGAAACGGATTTACTATTTGGATGTTAAGAAGAATCTTAAGAATGATTTGTTTTTAGCTATAACGGAAAGCAAAAAGATACAATCCCGTGATGGAGGGAATGTTTCTTTTGAAAAGCATAAAATCTTTTTGTATAAAGAAGATTTTCAGAAATTTATGGATGGGATGACGGATGTTATCTCTTTTATAAAAGAACACGGTATAGAAAAGGAAGACGAAAAAAAACCGACTGATAAGAAAACAGAAGAAGACGGAGATATTAAGCTTGATATCGAATTTTGAGTTTAACTAAAAATAAAACAACAAGCGGCTTGTTCTATAAAGAGTAAGCCGCTTGTTGTTTACATTGATAATGTACTTTTTCAATTTTAATCTGCAGGGTGGATTGCTTCAGTTGGACATACATCCGCGCAAGTTCCACAATCAGTACACATTTCAGGATCAATATGATAAATATCCCCTTCTGATATTGCAGATACAGGACACTCGTCTATGCAAGTTCCACACGCAATACAATCTTCGCTAATTACGTAAGCCATTTTCTAAACGTTTAAATTAAACACCATTAGTTCCTGCAAAAATATTATAAATATTTGTAGTAAAAAAACATAAACCTTTTAATTTTCGCATACTTCCGAGTTATTGCAATAAGTTTATTCGTTCTTCGTTATAGTAATAAAAATAGTGGGAAAATTGAAACGTCTGTTTTTATTCATAAGTTTAGGTTGTTTGGTTTCAGTATTGGCTTTGGCTCAACGAGAACGACCTAAAAATCAGCCATACGCTGATTTTAAAATGTTTCATCTTGGCTTTCATGTCGGAATCCATGCTCAGGATCTTATCCTGACGAATACGGGTGTATCCGAAAATGGTGAGATTCTTTTTGCCGAAGTACCTTCGTATTCTCCCGGATTTAGTGTCGGTGTGATAGGAGATATGTTCATGAATCCGTATATGAACCTTCGCTTTACTCCCTCTTTGCATTTTGGAGATAAAAAAATAACATATATCGAACAGAGCACACAAGAGACTTTTACTACGGATGTCCGTTCCAGTTATCTTAGTTTTCCGTTAGGTGTGAAATATACTGCGGTAAGATTGAATAATTACAGGCCTTATCTTTATGGAGGTGTTTACGGGGCTTTTGATCTGGGCAGAAAGAAAGGAAATCCGATATTGTTGAAAGGAGCAGACTTTGGTGTTGAGATCGGTTTTGGATGTGATCTTTATTTGCCGTACTTTAAGTTATGTCCGGAATTGAAGTTTAGCTTTGGTCTTGTTGACTTGCTGGAGAAGAATCGTGAAGATTTAAATGATACGGAAACGATCAAATATACCAATGCTCTTTCGAAAGCTACATCACGAATGATTGTGCTTACTTTTAATTTCGAATAAATAGCTCTAAATAAATATAGGCGGCAGGAACTGCCATGATGATACTGTCAAATCTGTCAAGAATTCCGCCATGACCTGGCAGTATATTGCCCGAATCCTTCACTTTTAATGTTCTTTTCAATAAAGATTCCGTCAGATCTCCCCAAGTTGCAAATACAACAATGGTTGAAGCAAGACCTAACCAATTGTACCATGAAATCTCTACAAAATAACACGATGCCCAATAGGCGACTAATAATACAAATGTTATTCCTCCCAAAAAGCCTTCCCATGATTTCTTTGGAGAAATGCGTTCGAACAACCGTCTTTTCCCAATAGTGGAACCTACTAAATAAGCTCCGGTATCATTAATCCATACAAAAACGAATATGGCAAATAATGGAATTACAGAATAGTTTCCACCTTCTATAGCGACTAAATTCAATAATGAAAATGATCCGGCTGCGTAAATTTGAATGAAAAGAAGGTTTGCCCAGTTGCTGATAGGGTTCTCTGCTTTGTAATAAAGTTCCATAATAAAGATACTCAGGACGAATAACAAATAGGGCAGAAATATATCTTCATTAGCAATTCCGTAATTATACATAAAAGTGGAAGCAAAAAGATATACTCCTCCTAAAACCTGTGTACTGCGTTTAATCAGGTTTGTTCCTTTTCCATATAATAATCCGTACAATTCCCATACAGTAAGCCCGGTGATTATACCGAATAGCACGAGAAAAGTATATGCACTATACCATATGCCACTAATGATGACGACTACGAATATTAGCCCGGTAAATGCACGGATTATCAGATTTTTCAAGGTTACTGAGTTTTATGGATGAAACTTATTCTTCTTTTTCCTCTACGGTTGTTTCCGCAGCTTTTTCTTCAACAGGATGGTCTGGCTGCTCTTCCTTGGGAGCGTTGGTTTTCTTTTCTTGTTGTTCTAATATTTCTTCGCTGCGGGATACCCAAAGACGTTTTCCGAAAATATGTTCTACATCTTCTGTATAGATCACTTCTCGTTCTAACAGTACTGTCGCAAGCTTATTATGTCCTTCTGAATTTTCCGACAAAATTTGTTTTGCCCGTGCGTATTGTTCATTGATGATCTTTTGTACTTCGGTATCGATCAGTCTGGCTGTTTCTTCACTATATGGTTTTGTGAACCCCCATTCCTGACCTGTAGAATCATAATAATTAATATTAGGTAAAGCTTCGCTCATGCCAAAGTAAATAACCATAGCTAAAGCTTGTTTGGTTACTCTTTCCAAATCATTGGATGCACCTGTCGAAATTTTACCAAGAAAGATTTCTTCAGCAGCACGTCCGCCTAAGGTCGCACACATTTCATCCAACAACTGTTCTTTCGTTGTTATCTGTCGCTCTTCAGGCAGATACCAAGCTGCACCTAAAGCTTTTCCACGCGGTACGATCGTAACCTTTACCAATGGATTGGCGTGTTCCAGTAACCAGCTAAGAGTTGCATGCCCTGCTTCGTGAAAGGCTATACTTCTTCGCTCTTCCGCAGTTGTAATCTTAGTCCGTTTTTCCAAACCGCCGACTATACGATCTACTGCATTCATAAAATCTTCCTTTTGAACAAAACTTTTGCCATTACGTGCGGCTATTAACGCGGCTTCATTACATACATTGGCTATGTCGGCTCCGGAGAATCCCGGGGTTTGTCTTGCCATGAATTCCGCATCAACGCTATTGTCTATTTTGATTGGACGTAAATGTACTCCGAAGATTTCTTTTCGTTCATTTAAATCGGGCAGTTCTACATGTATCTGACGGTCAAAACGTCCTGCGCGGAGAAGTGCCTTGTCCAAGACATCCGCACGGTTTGTTGCCGCAAGGATGATTACGCCACTGTTAGAACCAAATCCATCCATTTCTGTCAGTAATTGATTCAGTGTATTTTCTCGCTCGTCGTTGCTGTTCATATTCGCATTTTTACCACGCGCACGTCCAACAGCGTCGATCTCATCGATAAAGACAATACAAGGGGCTTTCTCCTTTGCCTGACGGAATAAATCACGTACACGCGATGCTCCAACACCAACAAACATTTCAACAAAATCCGAACCGGATAGAGAGAAGAACGGCACATTTGCCTCACCTGCCACAGCTTTAGCAAGCAGCGTTTTACCTGTTCCCGGAGGTCCTACAAGTAAGGCTCCTTTCGGTATTTTACCTCCAAGTTCTGTGTATTTTCCGGGATTTTTAAGGAAAGAGACGATTTCTTCAACTTCCTGTTTGGCTTCTGATAACCCGGCGACATCCTGGAAAGTAACCTTATGATCATTATCTTTATCAAACAGTTGAGCTTTCGCCTTTCCTACATTAAATACACCACCGGGGCCGCCTCCTGCGTTACCGGACATACGTTTCATAATAAATATCCAGAGGAATATGAATAGTATCCAAGGCGCTAATGATATAAAGAAATTAAGAAAAGCATCTTCTCCCTCTTCATATCTTATTTGTGTGTCGATATTGTTTTCCTTAACCGTTCTGTCATAAAAATCCGAGAATTTGTCTGATGAAGGGATCTTTACTAATATTTTAGGAGAAGAACCAAGCTTGTCTGCATTTTCAGAAAAGACTTCTTTGACCTTATCGCTTTTTACAGTAGCCTCCAATAAGTTTTTTTTGTTGAAAACTGTAATCTTTTCAAAGGAATTCTCCTGAGCAAACTTTTGAAACTCTGTCCAGCCTATTTCTTTAGTCACTGAAGAGTCACTTATAAAATAAAGTGCTCCTAACATTATAAATATAAGCCCATACATCCAATAGATGTTGAAGCGAAACATTTTTTGTTTATTATCTTTTGAAGGCTTATTAAACATATTCTTATTTTTATTCATAAACGTATCAACGATGTATTATGAGAAAATCAGTCCAAATCAGGAATGCTGGTGACTTTTGAGTCAGACCATAATGTTTCCAAATTATAGAACTCCCGTTTTTCCGGCAGAAAGATATGAACAAGAACTGTGCCATAATCCATACCGATCCATTCCGCCTGCTGTTTCCCATCTACGGATAATGGTTTTTCTCCTGCTTCTTTGCGTGCGAAATCCCAGGCCGAGTCTGATAATGCCGCAACTTGTGTAGGCGTATTTCCTTCACAGATAATCATGAATTGACATATGGCACCGGAGAGGTGGCTCATATCTACTGTTACAATCTTCTTGCCTTTCTTTTCCTGCAAGCCGTTTATCAATGTTTTAACTAAATTTTTTGTTTGATTCATTCCTATTCTAATGGGTCTGTTTGAATTGGCAAATATACTTCTTAAATTTATGACGAACACTGTCGTTACGAAAATTAATTGTTCTGTATAGAAACAATATAGCTTTCATAAAGTTTACAAGGGGTGGAAGGAGAGGGGGGGATATGAAAAAAGCCATCCGTGTCGGACAGCTTTTCTGAGCCTCTTGTCGGATTCGAACCAACGACCCCGAGATTACAAATCACGTGCTCTGGCCAACTGAGCTAAAGAGGCAGGTGGGTAAGCTTGCTACATCGCGCCGCTACAACCAAGTACCCTTGCTGCGGTCAAGCCCTGGGGGATTCCGAGGGAGCATGCCGTGTAGGACTTACCCGGCTGCAAAAGTAGATATTTTTCTTTACAATGCAAATGAAAAATCATCAGGAACCTCATAGTTTTTTCTAAGTGTCTGGATTTCTTTCATATTCTTGTTGTTAAAAAATGTAATTTAAGGAAAAAGTGAAGATAAAGATCGGTAAGAAAAGGTAATACGTATCCGATTGCTTTGTCTTTAATTGGTATTAAAGCATAGAATATTCTGTTAACTTTGTGAATAATTAATTACATAATATATAAACAACAACAATGGGCGGTTTTTTCGGTACGATTTCTAAATCTCCTTGTTCTATCGACCTGTTTTATGGTACGGATTACAATTCTCACTTAGGAACAAAAAAAGGAGGTTTAGTTACACTTCACAAGGGCGTTTTTAATAGATCTATTCACAATTTGGAAAATTCGTATTTCAGACCTCGTTTCGAAAGTGAATTAGATAAGTTTAAAGGTAATTCCGGAATAGGTATTATTAGTGACACTGATCCTCAACCAATTTTTATTAATTCTCATTTGGGTAAGTATGCAGTTGTTACAGTTGCAAAGGTTAATAATCTGGGAGAGCTTGAAAAAGAACTTTTAGAGAAAGGAAAGCATTTTTCGGAAATGAGTTCGGGTAATATTAACCAAACGGAATTGATCTCTTTGCTGATATCTGAGGGGAAGACGTTTAAGGAAGGAATAGAGATTGTGCATGAGAAAATAAAAGGTTCATGTTCCATGTTGGTTCTAACGGAAGACGGAATTATTGCCGCTCGGGATAAATACGGAAGAACACCCTTGGTTATTGGAAAAAAAGAAGATGCTTTTGCGGCATCAAGTGAACCTTGCAGCTTTCCTAATTTAGGATACGAACATTATTATAATGTAGGGCCGGGCGAAATTGTTCATTTAACGTCTGAGAAGATGACGCAACTGCGTGAACCGGGAAAGAAGATGCAGGTTTGTTCTTTTCTTTGGGTTTATTACGGCTATCCGGTTTCTGAATATGAAGGAGTAAACGTGGATGCCGCACGTTATGCCAGTGGTATGGCGATGGCGCGACGGGATGATGTGGATGCTGATTTTGCATCGGGTATTCCGGATTCCGGTATTGGGATGGCTTTGGGATATGCAGAGCAGAAAAAGATACCTTACCGCAGAGCGATTGTGAAATATACTCCAACCTGGCCACGTAGTTTTACTCCATCCAATCAGGAAGTACGTAACCTTGTAGCCCGTATGAAGTTAATTCCGAATAAACATTTGTTGCGTGAGAAGCGTGTGGTCTTTTGTGATGATTCAATTGTTCGTGGAACTCAATTACGGGATAATGTGAATATTCTCTATGGTTATGGGGCGAAAGAAGTACATATGCGTATCGGCTGTCCTCCTATCCTTCATGCTTGTCCGTTTATCGGATTCTCTGCTTCTAAGTCTGCATTGGAACTAATCGCCCGTCGTATTGTTAAAGAATTGGAGGGTGATGATGAGAAAAATCTGGAAAAATATGCGACTACCGGTACAACGGAGTACCGCAATATGGTGGAGTGTATTCGGAAAAAGTTAAATATCACTACCTTGAGGTTTAATACAGTAGAGGATTTGATTGAGTCTATTGGTTTGCCGTCCGAATGTGTTTGTACACATTGTTATAATGCAAATAGTTATTTTTAATAGGATAAAGCTATGAACCCTTTAGAAAGATTTTTAAGATATGTGAAGTTCGATACTGAATCGAATGAAGAAAGCGGTGTAACGCCGAGTACTCCCGGGCAACTTATTCTTGCCAGGCAAATAGTGAAAGAATTAGAAGAAATAGGCTTGGAAGATATTTCGTTGGACGAACGTTCCTATATTATGGCTACTCTTCCGGCTAATACAACAAAACAAGTTCCGGTGATTGGTTTTATTGCTCATTTAGATACCAGTCCGGATTTATCGGGAAAGAATGTGAACCCGAAGGTGGTGAACTATACCGGCGGAGATATTTTATTAAATGAAACGGATCATATCGTATTGTCTCCGAATATGTTTCCGGAACTAAACGATTATATCGGACAGGATATTGTTGTTACCGATGGCAAAACATTACTTGGTGCAGATGATAAAGCGGGTGTTTCTGCTATTATTTCAGCTATGGCCTATCTCAGGAATCATCCGGAAATAGAACATGGAAAGATAAGAATTGGTTTTACGCCGGATGAAGAAATAGGACAAGGAGCCAATCACTTTGACGTGGAAAAGTTTGGTTGCGAATGGGCTTATACAATTGACGGTGGACAAATCGGCGAATTGGAATATGAGAATTTTAATGCCGCCGCCGCAAAGATTAGTTTTAAGGGATTGAATGTGCACCCCGGAACAGCAAAAGACAAGATGATAAATGCCTCTTTGCTTGCTCTTGAATATGCTTCTTTATTGCCTGCCGACCAACGACCGGAGCATACGACAAAATATGAGGGCTTCTTCCATCTGATACAAATGAACGGCTCGGTGGAATCAGCCTCTCTGTCTTATATTGTGCGTGACCATGATCGCGCGTTATTTGAAGACAAAAAAGAACTTCTGCAATCTTTGGTTGATAAGCTCAATACAAAATATCCGAATAGTACGACTTTGGAATTGCGTGATCAATATTATAATATGAAAGAGAAGGTCGAACCTAAAAAATATATCGTAGATTTGGCTTTTGAAGCAATGACGGCAGTAGGGGTAAAGCCGATTGTAAAACCAATTCGCGGAGGAACAGACGGCGCCCGATTGTCTTTTATGGGGTTACCTTGTCCGAATATCTTTGCCGGAGGGCATAATTTTCACGGACGGTATGAATTTCTACCGGTTCCTTCATTGCGTAAGAGCATGGAAACAATCATAAAAATAGCAGAGCTATTAACACATAAATCTTAAACAAAAGAACATGAAGACTACACCGTTTACCGATGTGCATATTTCCTTAGGAGCTAAGATGCACGAGTTTGCCGGCTTTAATATGCCGATTGAATACAGTGGTATTATTGACGAACATCTGACCGTATGTAATAGTGTGGGGGTGTTTGATGTGTCGCATATGGGAGAATTCTGGGTGAAAGGCCCTAATGCCCTTGCCTTCATTCAGTCAATAACATCAAATGATGCATCTGTTGTTCCTCTTGGAAAAGCGCAATATACTTGTTTTCCAAATGAAAAAGGAGGTATTGTAGATGATTTATTGGTCTATCACTACGAATCGGAAAAGTATTTACTGGTAGTTAATGCCGGAAATATCGCTAAAGATTGGGATTGGTGTGTGAGCCATAATAAGGTTGGTGCAATATTGGAAAATGCTTCTGATAAAACAGGACAGTTGGCTATTCAGGGCCCTAAAGCTCAGGAAGTGCTTCAACGGCTTACCTCGGTTGATTTATCTTCTATACCTTATTATTCCTTTGTGACGGGCGATTTTGCCGGTTGTAAAGAGGTGATAATTTCCAACACAGGCTATACCGGTGCAGGAGGCTTTGAACTCTATTTCTATAACGCCGATGCAATGACGATCTGGAATGCTGTTTTCGAGGCTGGAAAACCGGAAGGTATTAAGCCTATTGGACTTGGAGCCCGTGATACTCTTCGTCTGGAGATGGGATTCTGTTTGTATGGAAATGATTTGGATGATACGACATCTCCGATAGAAGCCGGATTAGGCTGGATCACCAAATTTGTGGATGGAAAAGATTTCCCAAGTCGCGCAGAGTTAGAACGTCAGAAGAAAGAGGGCGTAACGCGCAAACTATGTGCCTTTGAATTGGTAGAAAAAGGGATTCCTCGTCATGGTTATGAAATAGTGGATACGAATGATACGGTGATTGGCACGGTTACTTCCGGAACGATGTCTCCTGTTCTTAAACAAGGTATCGGCATGGGATACGTAAAGCCTGAATTTGCTAAAATCGGAACAGAAATAATGATTAAAGTAAGAAATAAATCATTGAAAGCGCAGGTCGTAAAACCTCCTTTCCGAAAATAGAATGAATAAAAAAAATAACCTTTATTCTTCCAGAAATAAAGGTTATTTTTAAAATTATATCCTTTATTTAAGTTTCGCAAGTTCAACTTGCCAGTTTTAATTTGTAAATATCAAAAACATGCTTGATCTCTTCAGACCTGTTTATAATAGCATCATAGATATCCTCGTCTGTCAATCCGAAGAGGTTGG
>NZ_JAQWCQ010000090.1 GCF_028705895.1 Massilibacteroides sp.
AGATCCTGAACACTTTATCTCCATAGACACTACAAAACGATTTCTGATAAAATCAAACATGAACCATTGCTATTCAACGGGTATGTTATATGTAAAATCAATACGACCGTCAAAGTCGGGAAAAACTAAAGAACCTTTTTGCAAATTAGCTTTTAATCGAACAATAATTGAATTGAAATGTCGTTAGGATTCTTACCTTTTGGACTTCCTGCCTCTTTTAATCGAACAATAATTGAATTGAAATATTCGTCAGCATGAATTTCGGTCACGAACACTTTCTTTCTTTTAATCGAACAATAATTGAATTGAAATTAAGACAGAGCAACAAGTCCACTTGTTGTCAAGTATTTCCACTTTTTGAGTAAAGAATGTTAATGAATGATGTTTAACCACTTTAAACGTTCGTTATTTCAAACATTTTACTTACTTTTGTATGAAATAAAAATCATTTTAAATGAAAAAGCAAATCCTATTGCCTAAATACACTACGCTTTTAGAACAAATGGGAGAGAATATAAAACTCGCCCGAAAGCGTAGAAAGCTAACCTCAATACAAGTTGCAGAGCGTGCTGGTATTGCACGTTCTACGTTGTATCTAGTAGAAAAAGGCGAAAGTAGCGTGGCAATGGGTGCTTATTTTAATGTATTGCGTGTATTGGGCTTAGAAAACGATTTTTTGAAGTTGGCAGCTGATGATGAATTGGGCAGAAAACTACAAGATTTAGATTTATTATAAAATGGCAACAAATAAAACCGACATCTATGTTTATGCACACTGGCTTGGATTAGCCGAACCGGTATTATTAGGTATTCTGTCTGCACATCAAGCCAAAGGACGAAAGGCTTTTAGTTTTGAATATGACAAAAATTGGTTAAAATCCAATGCTCAAAGACTGATTGATCCCGATATTCAATTTTATTCCGGACAACAATTTCCAAATAATAAAGAGAATTTCGGAATTTTCTTAGACAGCATGCCCGATACTTGGGGGCGAACTTTAATGAAACGTCGGGAAATTCAGTTAGCCAAAGCGAAAGGCGAAAATCCTAAAACACTGTATGATATTGATTATCTGTTGGGTGTTTTTGATGAAACAAGAATGGGTGCGTTTCGGTTTAAGTTGGATCCTCAAGGAGATTTCTTGGATAATGATTCCGAAAAATCAACACCGCCTTGGTCAACGGTTCGGGAATTGCAACAAGCGGTTGTTCATTACGAAAATGATGCGGATAACGAAGCCATAAATAAATGGTTGAAGATACTCATCGCTCCAGGTTCTTCCTTAGGTGGTGCAAGACCCAAATCCAATATTTTAGATGAGAAAAATCAACTCTGGATTGCGAAATTTCCTTCTAAAAATGATACAATTGATAAAGCCGCTTGGGAATATCTAACCTACCAATTAGCGATAAAAGCCGGAATCGAAATGGCGGAATGTAAAATTGAAAAAGTTAGTGGAACTTATCACACCTTTTTCACCAAACGTTTTGACCGGATGAATCAGGAAAGAATTCAATTTTCGTCCGCAATGACGATGACTGGCAACAATGAAGATACGATTAAAAATCAGCCAGCAAGTTATTTGGATATAGTGGAATTTATTCAGAATTATGGTTGTAAGGTTAATGAAAATCTACATCAATTGTGGCGAAGAATTGTTTTTAATATCGCAGTTTCCAATACGGACGACCATCTTCGTAATCACGGATTTATTTTAAAAGATGAAGGCTGGGTATTATCTCCGGCTTATGATTTAAACCCTTCCATTGACAAAGATGGTTTGGCTTTAAATATTGATATGGATAACAATGCTTTAGACTTTGAATTAGCTAAAAGCGTAGGCGATTTTTTTAGATTGAATCAATCTGAAATGGACAATATATTGAACGAAGTTTTCACTTCTGTAAAACAGTGGAAAGAAATCGCTCGTAAAATTGGAATTTCACGATCAGAACAAGAGTTAATGCAATCGGCTTTCAAGTTTATTTAAGTGATTTGTACACTTACTCAACAGTCAATTGTACTTGCGTTTTGTATCTTATTTGTACCATAAAAATATAATTAATTGATTTTCAGATATGGTTATTTTTGAAGAAGTGAAGTAAAAGACAATGTGAAATAACTAAAATAAATTATTTCTGATCCGTAGTAAACAATTTGTTTATTACGGATCTTTTTTTGAATGTTAATACTATATTCGTAGTTCTGTTAAACGAACTCTATACAAGGAATGAAAAAATGCTTACTGTGTATTCTGGTTATTTTATGTTTTTATTATTCTGCTTTTTCACAATCGGTAACTCCTCGTTTGAAAGGACGTATTGTGGATGTAAATACTAAGACTCCAATAGATTTTGCGGATGTTTTGCTTTATGTGGAGGGAGATGACAATCCTTCAGCTCATGTTTTGCCTGATTTGAATGGACAGTTTTTTGTAAATGACCTGAAAAATGGAGAATATTCTCTTTTGATACGATTAGTGGGGTACGATGTGTATAGTCGAACGGGGCTGGTGTTTACTTCAACAAGTCCATTACTTGATTTGGGAGTGATACAAATGAAACCCCTTGAAGTTGGGTTAGCGGAAGTTGAAGTTGTTGCTCAAAAGAAACAGATCGTATATAAATTAGATAAGAAAGTGATTGAGGCTTCTTCTAACTTACTATCAAGTGGAGGTACGGCAGTTGATATTTTAGAAAATACCCCTTCTATACGTGTAGATGCGGAAGGAGAGGTTACTTTTAGGGGGAGTAGTGGCTTTGCTGTTTACGTAGATGGCAAACCGAGTGTGTTCAGTGGAACTCAGGCATTAGAACAAATACCCTCTGGACATATTGAGAATATTGAAATAATCACAACTCCGTCTGCTCGTCATGATACCGAGGGGGATGTAGGAATTATAAACATAATAATTAAACGTCATACGCAAAACGGGTTGAGTGGTATGGTTAATCTGACTGGAAGTACGGTCTTATCGCGCGGTATTGATTTTCTGGTAAGTAAACAGACTAAGGCGCTCCGTTGGTATGTTGGTGGTATGTGGAATGATAATTTAAGAAAGAGTGATTTTAATCAACAGAAAACCACAATTCTTAATGACACGTCCACTATGTCTCACTCTGACGGTCCTCGTGAAAGTAATAATTTCAACTATTCATTAAAGACAGGATGGATGTACTCTTTTCCTAAAACGACATTAAATCTTGACCTGGAAGGAGGTTATGGCGGACGAACACGGAGTGGAGATCTGGATTATGAAGAAGAACGTAGAGTTGATGAGACAATCTTTGAGAAAGGAGATTATTTTAGTCGTGATGAATATGATTTGCATGAGACTTATTATCTGGGAACGACTGGTTTTGCACATAAGTTTGACGACAGAGGACATAATCTTACCGGAAGTTTCTATCTGAAGTATGGAGGAGATGCCTTAGAATATTTTCAAAGTGATTTGTTTGACAAGAATGATAAACGCCAACAAGGCCACAGAGCTTGGGAAGACGAACACCGTTGGACTGTAAGGGGGAATTTGGACTATGTATATCCTTATCGTGAGACAGGTAAGTTGGAAACCGGTTATCAGTATTTCTCTTATCTGGAAGACGGAGATTATAGTATGCAGTTCTGGGATCCCGCAAAACAAGAGTTTTATTGGCGTGAAGACATCTATAATACCTTTTATTTTCAACGTGGCATTCATTCTTTGTATGCTTTAGTTGCTGATAGTTATCAGACATTTGATTTCCAGATAGGTCTTCGCGGAGAATACGCGCGAACTGTTTTGCGTAGTTCTATTGAGGGGGCAAACCGAATAAAAAATCACTATAATTTATTTCCTTCTGTACATTTAGGCTATACTTTCCCTAATGATCATCATATTTTGGCTTCTTATTCACATCGGACAACACGCCCTCAGTTATTTTATATGGAACCATATATTACCTATCGCGATTATTATTCTGCAGAGATCGGAAATCCGGATATTCGTCCGGAATATATTGATTCCTATGAATTAAATTATAAAAAGAATATCGGTCTGCATACTGTTTCCGCCACAGTGTTTCATCGCAGCAGGCAAGATAAAATAGAACGCCTTCGCGTTCCTTATGAAGCAGGAGTAACATTAGACTCGATGGCCAACGTAGGTCATGATTATTCTACCGGAATGGAACTTAGTGCGCAAATGCAACTGACAAGCCGTTGGAATTTGAATATTAATGGAAGTTTTTATCATTATAAGGTCGAGAATGAAATTAAATCTACCGGAGGAACAAATGAAAAGAGTACGAATTACGAGATTGCGCTAAATAATGCTTTTGATGCCGGCAAATATACCCGTATTCAGTTTGACGGTAATTTCGTGGGGCCTTCCGTGACCACTCAAGGACGTACAGATGCGTTTTGGTATGTGAATCTGGCCGTTCGTCAACAATTATTGAACAGGAGATTGACTGCAACACTCGCATTCAGAGATGTTTTTAATTCGGCACGCTATGTAAGTACTATTTCTACCTCCAATTTGGAATCAGTAACCCGTATCCGGCCGAATTATCCGCTTATTTCGCTAACTCTGAGTTATACGTTTAATAATTATAAATCAAAGATAACGCAATCCAAAACGGATCACGATTTGTTTGAAGGTACAAATCATTAACTGATAGAAGATAAGCTATCATATTTTATAATAATAGTGTCAGTTTTGTAACGTTATAAATTGACACTATTCTTATTTTTGTCTCTATTGTTAATCTTATGCCTGTAAAAATGAAATGCGCTCTTCTTATTAAAAAAATTACTTTCCTGGTCTTATTCGGAGCTATCTGCACTCCGGTTTTTTCCCAAGTAAAAGATTTAAAAATTTTCGGATATCTGGGTAATCGTATTGATGAATGTATCGAACATCGGGTGAAAGCTCAGGATGTGGAACATTTGATCAAACCTTTCAGAGATCGAACGGAGACTCGTCGGTGGCAAAGCGAATTTTGGGGTAAATGGATTCAGGGAGCTATCGGATCATATAGATACAATAAAGATCCGGAATTATATCAGATAATAAAAAACGCAGCTAACGGATTAATGGCAACGCAAACTCCGGATGGTTATATCGGTAACTATGCTCCGGAAGCTCAACTTGAACAATGGGATGTTTGGGGACGAAAATATTCTATGCTGGGTTTGATTGCCTGGTATGATCTCTCGGGAGATAAGACGGCGTTGACGGCTGCTTGTAAAGTTCTGGATCATTTGATGACGCAGTTTGGGCCTGGCAAAAAAAATATAGTGGAAACAGGTAACTATTTAGGTATGGCGAGTACATCGGTGCTCGAACCGGTTATTTATTTATATAATTGTACTGGTGAGAAACGTTATCTTGATTTTGCCGAATATATTGTAAAGCAATGGGAGTCGCCTTTCGGACCGCAGTTGATTAGTAAAGCGATTAAAGGTGTACCTGTGTCAGGACGTTTTCCGCATCCTAAGCAATGGTTTTCACGTGAAAACGGACAAAAGGCTTACGAAATGATGTCGTGTTACGAAGGTCTTCTGGAATTGTACAAAATAACAGGTAACCCTCTTTATTTGTCGGTCGTAGAGAAAACGGTAAGTCATATTATCAGTGAAGAAATAAATGTCGCTGGTTCGGGAAGTGCTTTTGAATGTTGGTATGGAGGACGTGAACGACAAACGTTGGCCACCTATCATACAATGGAAACCTGCGTGACTTTTACATGGATGCAATTATGTAACAGGTTATTAGGAGTGACAGGCAATTCTTTATATGCAGATTATATTGAAAACAGTATTTTTAATGCCTTATTAGCGTCTTTGAAAGCAGACGCTTCGCAGATAGCTAAATATAGTCCGCTGGAAGGCTGGCGTCATGAAGGAGAGGAGCAATGTGGCATGCATATCAACTGTTGTAATGCGAATGGTCCGAGAGGTTTCGCTCTAATCCCGGATTATGCTTACCACGTAAACGGGGAAACAATCTTTTTGAATCTATATTCACCTTCGGAAAGTACAATTCAGTTACCGGGTAAGAAGCAGGTACAACTTGTACAGCAAACGGATTATCCGGTTTCGGGAAGCATTAAAATTGAGGTAAATCCCATTAAAAAGTCTCATTTCAGTTTTGCTCTTCGTATTCCCTCGTGGAGTAGTCGCTCGACGGTAAAAGTTAATGGAAATGAGATTGCCGACGTTCTACCCGGATCTTATTGCCAGATAGAGCGTGATTGGAGAAAAGGAGATGTCATAACTGTTGAATTAGATATGCGAGCCAAATTAGTAGAACTCAATCAGGCACAAGCTATTGTCAGAGGTCCTATCGTACTGGCGCGAGATAGTCGATTCAATGACGGCGATGTGGATGAAGCTTCGGTTATTGTAGCAAAAGACGGATATGTGGATTTACAGCCCGTTCAGAATTCCGGTTTTTCATGGATGACATTTACTGCGCCACTGGTATTGGGTACAGATTTAGAAGGACATCGTGACCCCATTAATGTTCGCTTTTGCGACTTTGCTTCAGCAGGAAATACCTGGGATAAAAACATTCGTTATAGAGTCTGGTTACCTAAAACGCTGAATGTAATGCATGCTCCATATAAACCTTATTCTGATTGATTAATTCTCAAAAGAAGCAAATTTAAGGCCTTTGTCTTATACGGAAAAAGGTTGACAGTTTTTAATTTGCTGTTTTCCATGGGTAATGGCTAAAAACAAAAAGGTCTGAAAATCTATGCCCACGAATTGGTACTGTGCACATTTCTTTGATTTTCAGCTTGATGCATTCTGTCAATGAACTATGTCGTAAAGATAATGAGATATTTGTCTATTTTGTTACTAACTTTAAAAAGATTCTTCCTCGTTTAGAGGCTGTTTTGAATTTTACGAATCTTTTTATATTGTTTGTAACTCTTTCATGTTCTTTCATTTGAAATTTTAGATGCGTTTGCTCTGAGCTATTGGTTTGAAAAATCAAGATGTTGGAAAATCAGCTATTTTTGTGTCGGATTGATAGCGATCACAAATGAGGATTTTTGGGCTGACTTCTCTAACAAAATAACCAAATATGTGCCTGAAGAACAGAATTCGGGAGATGTTGTTTAAATTGCATTATCAGGCATGTCCGTTTTTTTCAAGATTTGTAAAAAGAAAAAAACAAGATTACGCTACTCTTTTTTGAAGATAAAGGATATATTTCGAAAGATAACCTTTATATTTTGGAATATAACCTTTGTTTTTTTGGTAAAAAAACGGTCTTTCTTTGTCATTATGGAATATTTATTGGTTTGAAACTATATAAACGAAAGAGAAATGAGGTTAAGTGCTTTTGAAGTGCGTAAGCAAAATGGTTAAAATAGTTTCTTTTTGTCTTGTCTTCATGTGTTTCGCCAAATACCAAATCAGATATAAAAAAATAGAGAATAAATTCAAAACAGATTCTTAGTGTTATGTAAATTATATTATGACGTATATTGTTTGTCTCTTTGGCTAAAAAAGCCATGGTACGATACACAATTAAGTTGACAAAACAAGAAGTAGCAGAATTGGAAGCAATAGTAAGTAAAGGCTCTCACACGACTCAAACCTACAGGTGCGCTTATATCCTGCTCAACACTTACGAAGGCGATTATTCTCGTAAGGTAACGAATGAGCGGATATGTGAAGTGTTACGCATAGGAATGCGGACAATAGATCGTGTCAAAAAACGAACTTAAGCCATGGAAAGTAAGGGGATGGGTTATTCCTACAGCTAACGGTGGAGAATTTGTGGCTCACATGGAAAATGTTCTGGATGTATATAAACGCCCATATAATCCTGACAATCCGGTAATGTGCATGGATGAATCCCCCAAACAACTGATTGAAATGCGCAGTTCAATTCCTGCAAAACCCGGACAGGAAGAGTGGATTGATTATGAATACATCAGACACGGAGTGGTCAATATATTTATGGCAGGCGAGCCTCTGAAAGGGAAAAGAATGGTAGAAGTAACACATACAAAAACAAAGATAGATTGGGCTCATTTTATCAGGAGGATATCCGATGAAATGTTTCCAAAAGCGGATAAAACAACACTGGTCATGGCTAATTTCAAAACACATACTCCGGGAGCGCTCTATGAAGCTTTTGAACCGGAGGAAGCAAAAAGGGTATGGGATAGATTTAATTTCGTATTTACCCCAAAGCATGGAAGCTGGCTCAATATGGCTGAGATAGAGTTTCATGTTTTCCTGACTTTGACGGTTTATTTTCGAAAACGAATGATTTTCAGTGTCTTTTGTTTTTGTTTAGACACTACACCTAATTTCTACTATCCAGTTTAAATGGTACGGTATGCCTTTTCATTTTCAT
>NZ_JAQWCQ010000005.1 GCF_028705895.1 Massilibacteroides sp.
CCGTTTTTTTTGAATTATCAAAATTGAACAAAAAAAGGCAATGGATAAAATCTCCCTATTCTTTTTGGAAAAAGATTCTATTCTTTTTTTGAATATAAAGGATATTTTTCAGAAAATAACCTTTATATTTTCGGTAAAAAACGGGCTATTTTAGTCTAAATGCAATATTTATTGGTCTAAAACGATGCTATAAATCAAAAAACAAGGATGGGCATTTTTTTTACGCGTAAGTAAAAGGATGAAAAAAGTGTCTATTTGTCAAAATAAAACACAAAAATCAAAACTCTTCGATTGATTTTAATGTATTGTAAATCAAGAATATGAACGGGATTGATTTTGTTGGAAGCCTCTGCTCAGCATAGTCTCTAAACCAATGTCATCAACTTAAGCTATACAGTTTGGTTTTAAGGCTGAAAGCCTGCTATAGTATAGCTCAACGCAACGCGTTGGGAAGGATGTAGAACGAGTCTCGCGCCCTGAAGGGGCAACATAGTAGATGTTCGGGTAGGTTTATACTGTCCTTTCAGGCCGCAAAGGAAGGGTGTCCTATTACCCAACACGTTGTGTTGGGCTGATATATACTCGGCTTTCAGCCGGAATTATTCGATGAATAGTAAGACTAAAGTGGAGCAAGAAGTTTGAGTTGATAACATTGGTCTCTAAAATACCAGTTTGCAGTATAGACGTATCATGATGGATTATTACCATAACAACCGGCTATTTTGCCTGACCCCTTTTTTATTTGTTGAAAATCAATGCAAAAACATCCTTTATATTTCCGAAAATAACCTTTGTATTTTTTTTGTGTTACTATGGTTTGAAAAACTTCTTTATCTCAGCTTTAATACATCTCCTTCTTCCGGAACGTATTCGTCATCTTTTTTATTCAATTTATAAAGGTTCTTTAATCTCATCCCGTATTTCTGAGAGATGCTATGCATTGATTCTCCAATCTGGACTACATGGTCGTAATAAGGTTTATCTGCTTTTTTCTTTTTCTTTTGCAAATAGATCACATCTCCTTTCTGAAGAGGGAAACCTGCCGGTACATCGTTGTACTTTTGGAGATCCTTAACCTTAAAGCCTAAATCATAAGCGATATCTTCAAAACTGTCACTTTCTCCTGCATAAATATATATAAGCCCATGCGTCTTATAAATGTTTCGTTTACTAATAGGCCGCGTTTCTGTTTTTTTCTTTTGTGTTTTTCCTCGTTTTGCAGAGTCAAATTGATACAGTTCATAATCTTCAATCATCTTTATCAATTTGTTTGCATAGGCACGATCGGTTGCATAACCGCTTTTTTGTAATCCGCGCGCCCAGCCTTTATAATCTTTCGGATTGAGACTGAAAAGATGTGCATAACGAGATCTTCCCGTAAGAAATAAAGCGTGATCTTCGTATGATTCTTCTACTCGTTTGTATTTCCGAAAACATTCACCTCTTAAGTCGTCATCATGGTAAGCACGACTGCCATTCCAGTCGTTATGACATTTTATTCCAAAGTGATTGTTTGATTTACGCGCTAACTCACTTTGCCCTGCTCCTGATTCTAAAATACCCTGAGCCAACGTTATACTCGCCGGTATCCCATATTTTGACTGATGGTTTACCGCTATAGCGTTATATTTATCAATATATTTTACGTAAGAAGCGTTCTTACGCTGCGCTTCCGCCTGTATCGAGGGAAAAAGAAAGAAAAGAAGGATAAGAAATCTGTATAATTGAGTTGTAAAATTCATGATTTAATTAGTCTTGAAAAAGTATCCCGACAAATATAATGAATAAAGAAAGACCATGGCCGTTTTGCGGTAAGACTCGTTTGTTTTTTTCATAAATCAAGGATATAAGATGCTCGTTTGCATACTAACTATAAGGTAATAACCGGTTGGGTAGTGATAGTTCAGGATTAAAAAGAGTTTCCTGATTATAAATTAAAAGGAAAAATGAATAAAAAATACGATTTTGTATTTGTTTGTTCCAAAAAAGATATATATTTGCATCATAATAAAGTAAAAAATGAGGTGATGACAAGTATTACAACAAATAGTCTTATTATTTCTCTAATTAATATTCTACTCTGGGGTCAGGTTAGGAAGTGAGACTGTTGTGCTTGTTTGAGCGTGAAAATAAAAATAAAGCCTTTCTCACTTCCTTGTGAGAGGGGCTTTTTTCATAATTAGCATATTAACAAATTTAGAATAAAAGGTTTATGTCTGACAGATTGTTTATTTTTGATACAACGCTTCGTGATGGAGAACAGGTGCCCGGATGCCAGTTGAATACTGTAGAGAAGATTCAGGTAGCAAAAGCTCTGGAAGAATTAGGCGTTGATGTAATTGAGGCGGGCTTCCCGGTCTCGAGTCCCGGTGATTTTAATAGTGTGGTGGAAATCTCTAAAGCGGTCACCTGGCCTGTGATTTGCGCCCTGACCCGCGCAGTAGAGAAGGATATCCAAGTGGCGGCCGATGCGCTGAAATATGCCAAACGAGGCCGTATTCATACCGGTATAGGAACATCTGATTACCACATTAAGTACAAATTTAATTCGAATCAGGATGATATACTTGAACGTGCTATTGCTGCCACAAAATATGCGAAACAATTTGTAGAAGATGTAGAGTTTTACTGCGAAGATGCCGGCCGTACCGACAATGCTTATCTGGCACGTGTGGTTGAGGCGGTGATCAAAGCGGGAGCAACAGTCGTAAACATTCCGGATACTACCGGATATTGTTTGCCGGACGAATATGGTGCGAAGATCAAATACCTGATGGAAAATGTAAACGGCGTTCATAACGCAACTATTTCTACTCACTGTCACAATGATTTGGGGATGGCTACGGCAAATACGGTTCAGGGAGTATTGAACGGAGCGCGCCAGGTAGAGGTGACCATGAATGGCATCGGCGAACGTGCCGGAAATACTTCGTTAGAAGAAATTGCAATGATCTTCAAAAGTCATAAGGAACGTGGCATTGAAACCAATATCAACACAACGCGTATTTATGGAGTGAGCCGGATGGTTTCGAGTTTGATGAATATGCCTATCCAACCGAACAAGGCGATTGTGGGGCGTAATGCCTTTGCTCATTCTTCGGGTATTCATCAGGATGGCGTGCTGAAGAATCGTGAAAGTTATGAAATTATTGATCCGAAAGATGTCGGTATTGATGATAGTGCAATTGTCTTGACAGCACGAAGCGGACGTGCAGCTTTAAAACATCGTCTTCAGATTCTGGGTGTCGATTTAAGTCAGGAAAAGTTGGATAAAGTTTATGAAGAATTTCTTAAATTGGCAGACCGTAAAAAAGATATCAATGATGACGACGTGTTGATGCTGGCCGGAAAGGACAGAACAGCGATGCATCGGATCAAACTGGACTATTTGCAGGTAACCTCAGGCGTGGGATTACAATCAGTAGCCAGTGTCTGTCTGGATATTGCCGGAGAGAAATTTGAAGCAGCAGCTTCCGGAAACGGACCTGTTGATGCAGCGATTAAGGCTGTTAAAATGATCATACACCGTCAAATGGTGATTCAGGAGTTCCTTATCCAGGCAATCAATAAAGGAAGTGATGATGTTGGTAAGGTACATATGCAGGTAGAATATGATGGTAGTCACTATTATGGATTCTCTGCTAATACGGACATAATCGCGGCTTCGGTTGAGGCGTTTATTGATGCGATTAATAAGTTTGTGAAATGACATGTTTTACCCCTAAGTCTTACCCCTAAGTTCCCTTCAGGGGATTTAGGGGTAGATTCCTACAGGTAAGAATAAACAATAAATATGTTCAATACTAAATAGTGTAAATAGCAGAATGAGTAAGACGTTATTTGAAAAAATATGGGAGAAGCATGTTGTGGATACGCTTCCCGACGGAACGATACAGTTGTATATCGACCGTTTATATTGTCACGAAGTAACAAGCCCGCAAGCGTTTGCCGGCTTGCGAAGCAGAGGTTTGAAACCTTTCCGTCCGGATAAGATCACCTGTATGCCGGATCATAATATTCCGACTCTCGGACAGGAACGTCCTATTGAGGATCCGATATCTAAAAAGCAAGTGGATACGTTAGAGGAGAATGCTAAATTGTTCGGACTGACATATTATGGAATGAACCATCCTAAGAATGGTATTATTCATGTTGTCGGACCGGAAAACGGATTGACGCAACCGGGGATGACATTGGTTTGCGGGGACTCTCATACTTCTACGCATGGGGCGATGGGTGCCATTGCTTTCGGTATTGGAACCAGTGAAGTGGAAATGACGCTGGCTACGCAATGTATTATGCAGCGTAAGCCGAAAACGATGCGTATTGTAGTGGATGGAAAACTGAAACCGGGTGTTACTGCTAAAGATATCGCACTGTATATTATTAGTAAGATGACAACGGGAGGAGCTACCGGCTATTTTGTAGAGTATGCAGGAGAAGCGATCCGGAATACCACAATGGAAGAACGTTTAACAATCTGTAACCTGTCGATTGAGATGGGAGCACGGGGGGGGATGATTGCTCCTGACGAAGTGACGTTTGAGTATTTGAAAGGTAGGGAATATTCTCCGAAAGGAAAAGATTGGGATGAGGCGGTAGCTGGTTGGAAGGCCTTGTGTACAGATGAAGATGCTGTATTTGACAAGGAAGTTCTCTTCCATGCTGAAGATATTGAACCGATGGTGACTTACGGAACAAACCCCGGTATGGGTATGGGAATAAAGGACTCTATTCCTGCTATGGAAAGCATTGATGAAGCCGGCCGGATTTCGTATAAGAAATCATTGGATTATATGGGCTTTAATGCCGGTGAACCGATTCAGGGAAAATCGATTGATTACGTGTTCTTGGGTAGTTGCACGAATGGTCGTATTGAAGACTTTCGTGCCTTTGCTTCTATCGTAAAAGGGCGTAAGAAAGCGGATAATGTAGTTGTTTGGTTAGTGCCCGGAAGTTGGGCTGTAGAAAAGCAATTGAAAGAAGAAGGAATCGATAAAATTTTAGAAGATGCCGGATTCCAGCTACGTCAACCGGGTTGTTCAGCTTGTCTGGCGATGAATGATGATAAAGTCCCTGCCGGAAAATACGCTGTGTCAACGTCCAACCGTAATTTTGAAGGACGTCAAGGTCCCGGAGCGCGAACAATTCTGGCCGGACCGCTTGTTGCAGCTGCAGCAGCCGTAACCGGTGTAATTACCGATCCGAGGGAATTGATGAACTAAGTAAAACCAATATAAGTTTCATAACAGATGAAAGAAAAACTAACAGTCGTTACGTCCACTTGCGTTCCTCTTCCTTTGGAGAATGTGGATACAGACCAGATTATACCAGCCCGTTTTCTGAAAGCTACAACCAAAGAGGGTTTCGGTGACAACCTATTTCGCGATTGGAGATATAATAAAGACGGAAATCCAAATCCTGATTTTGTATTAAATCAGAACACATACAAAGGAGAAATCTTAGTTGCCGGTAAAAACTTCGGTAGTGGCAGTAGTCGTGAGCATGCTGCCTGGGCAATAGGTGGTTATGGATTCCGGATTATTGTAAGTAGCTTCTTCGCTGATATATTCAAGAATAACTCGATGAATAACGGTTTGCTGCCGGTTGTTGTCTCTCCTGAATTTTTGGCAGAAGCATTTGAAACGATTACAGCAGATCCCTCTGTTACACTGACCGTAAATTTGCCTGATCAAACTATCACTAATAACGCAACGCAACGTACTGAACACTTCGATATCAATGCTTATAAAAAGGATTGTCTGATCAATGGATTGGATGATATCGATTACCTCTTATCTAATAAAAGCAAGATCGAAGAATACGAAAAGTCATTGTAAGAAAGCGTATGATAGAGATAATGGATACCACCCTCAGAGACGGGGAACAGACTTCCGGTGTTTCTTTTGCTCCGCATGAGAAGTTCGGTATAGCCCAAATGCTTCTTTCGGAAGTAGGTGTGGACAGGATTGAGATCGCTTCTGCGAGGGTGTCCAACGGCGAATATGATTCGGTCAGAAAACTGGCAGAATGGGGTAAACGAACAGGCAATTTAGACAAACTTGAAGTGCTTGGTTTTGTGGACGGCGGCGCGTCGCTTAAATGGATTGAGGACGCCGGGTGTCGTGTGGTAAACCTGCTTTGTAAAGGTTCGTTTAAGCATGTAACCGAACAGTTGCGAAAATCTCCGGAACAACATATTGAAGATATTCGTTCCGTTATCGCGCTTGCGGTAGAAAAGAATATTTCCGTGAATATTTATCTGGAAGACTGGTCGAATGGTATCCAGAATTCACCAGAATACGTGTTTCAATTGGTGGACGGATTAAAAGATCTGCCTATTAAGCGGTTTATGCTCCCTGATACGCTGGGAATCTTGAATCCGGGAAAGACTTATGATTATTGTTTACTGATGGTAAACAAATATCCGGAACTCCGTTTTGATTTCCATGCGCATAACGACTATGACTTGGCTGTTGCAAATGTTTATTCAGCTATTCGTGCGGGAATTAAAGGAATTCATACTACCGTGAACGGCTTAGGGGAACGTGCCGGCAATGCTCCGTTGAGTAGCGTCTTGGCAGTTCTGAAAGATCAATTGGGCGAAGAAACCAATTTAAAGGAATCGAAGATCAATAAGATCAGTCGGTTAGTGGAAACCTATTCCGGCGTACGTTTATCACCTAACAAACCGGTTGTTGGCGAGCATGTGTTTACGCAATGTGCCGGTGTGCATGCAGATGGAGATAGCAAGAATAATTTATATTGCAATGATCTTTTGCCGGAGCGATTCGGAAGGGTGCGTGAATATGCATTAGGCAAAACGTCGGGAAAGGCTAATATACGTAAGAATCTGGAGGCACTCGGCATTGAACTCGATGATGAATCCATGCGTAAGGTCACGGATCGGATTATCGAACTGGGAGACCGGAAAGAGATGGTGACGTCAGAAGATTTACCTTATATTGTAAGTGATGTATTAAATCACGATGGTACATCCGAACAGAAGATTAAGATACTGAATTATTCGTTATCTTTGGCTCAGGGTTTAAAGCCTGTTGCCTCTCTGAAGATAGAGATTGATGGGGAAGCATACGAAGAGTCTGCGTCCGGAGATGGACAATATGATGCCTTTGTAAGAGCACTCCGGAAGATATATGCCGATCTGAGACGCCCGTTCCCAATGTTGACCAATTATTCCGTTTCAATTCCTCCGGGTGGACGAACAGATGCATTTGTTCAGACCATCATCAGTTGGAATTATGCGGGAGTTGACTTTAAAACAAGAGGATTAGATGCTGACCAGACGGAGGCTGCTATCAAGGCGACATTGAAAATGCTGAATCGAATAGAAGGATAACGAATAAATACGAAATAGTATGAATAAGAGATTAACAATTGCCTTGGTTGCGCATGATAATCGTAAGGCAGATATGGTGGATTGGGCTGTTCATAATGCTAATTTTTTAGCTGAACACCACTTAGTATGTACAGGAACAACCGGTGGATTGATTGCCGAAGCATTCAGCGAGAAAGGTATTACTGCTGAGATCACCCGGATGCATTCAGGACCAATGGGAGGAGATGCCGAAATCGCAGCGATGGTGGTGCGTAAAGAGGTCGATCTTGCCATATTTCTGATAGACGATTTGAATCCTCAGCCGCATGAAGCAGATATCCAGATGCTATTGCGTCAGTGTAGAGTGCATAATATTCCGATTGCCTGCAATCGTTATAGCGCCGATCTGATGTTGACCAGTTCGTTATGGGATGATGACAACTATGTTCCGACAGAACCTCGTTACATATTCTTTAAACGTTAATCTCCGAAAAAAGAACACTTATTACAAACAAACATAGATGAAATTAAATATTGCAGTCCTGCCGGGAGATGGAATTGGTCCCGAAATTGTAGAGCAGGCCATGAAAGCCGTGAAGGCTATTTGTGATAAATTCGGACATGAATTAAGTTACGAACAAGCATTAGTAGGTGCTTGCGCTATTGACGAAGTAGGTAATCCGTATCCCGATAATACACATGAATTGTGTATGAAGAGTGACGCCGTGTTGTTTGGCGCTATCGGATCACCAAAGTATGATAATAACCCATCTGCTAAAGTAAGACCCGAACAAGGGTTACTGGCTATGCGAAAGAAATTAGGCTTGTATGCTAATATTCGTCCGGTAACGACTTTCCCTTCTTTATTACATAAATCTCCTTTGCGCTCAGACTTAGTTGACGGGGCAGACTTTATGTGTATCCGTGAATTAACAGGAGGTATGTACTTCGGTCGCCCGCAAGGAAGAAGCGAAGATGGAGATACGGCCTATGATACATGCGTTTATACTCGTGAAGAAATAGAACGTATTGTTCGCTTGGCTTATGAATACGCAGGGAAGCGTAAGAAGAAAGTTACCATTGTTGACAAAGCAAACGTATTGGCTACATCTCGTTTATGGCGTCAGGTTTCTCAGGAAATAGAAAAAGACTATCCGGAGATTGAGACGGAATATATGTTTGTTGACAATGCAGCTATGCGTATAATCCAATGGCCCAAAAGCTTTGATGTAATGGTAACAGAAAATATGTTTGGCGATATTCTGACTGATGAGGCTTCGGTTATTACGGGATCGCTCGGCATGTTGCCTTCAGCTTCAGTTGGAATTCACACTTCAGTATTCGAACCGATTCATGGTTCTTATCCTCAGGCAGCAGGGAAAAATATAGCCAATCCCCTGGCCACAATCCTGAGTGCCGCTCTTATGTTCGAATACGCTTTTAACCTAATGGAAGAAGGAACATTAATACGTGAAGCGGTTGCTGCATCAATGGATGAAAAGATTGTTACAGAAGATATTTCAGGAGAAGGAAAAGCTTATAAAACTTCTGAAGTAGGTGACTGGGTTGCCTCCTATATCACCAAAAAATAAAATCAGCAGAAAGAAATGATAAAGTAGAGACGTACAGAATGTGCGTCTCTACATGTATTTGTTCCTGTTTATTCCGTCATTTTCAGTAATTCATTGATAATCGTCTGATCATATCCCATTTCCTGTGCTTTGAGAAAGTCTTTTTTTGCGGATTCTTTTTCGTATTGTGCCAGGTTCACTTTTCCTCTGAGGACATAGATTGATGCGGTTGGTTCTGATTCTGACATAACCTTATTGATGTCTGATTTGGCGCGGGCATTTTTCCCCATTAAGAAATATAATTCGGCACGACTTTCGTATAGTTGCAGGTCTTTTGGTTTTTCATTGATCAAATAATTGTATATCCGTTCGCTTTCTTCGTAGTTTCCCCGCATTCGCTCCATAATGGCATGCCCCAAACGTCCGTAAATAGTTTTTTCGTTTACTTCCAGAATTTTGTCAAAATCAGCTTCTGCCTGAAGAAAGTCTCTCTTCTGAAGGAAAAGTATGCCTCTGTTATAGAGTGCGTTTTGTTCGATCGGATCTTCCAATAACAGAAAAGTGTAATCTGCAATGGCTTTATCTGTTTCACCCATTTCTGCATAAAGAGAGGCGCGATTACCCAATAATATGATATCCTTAGGGCGACGGCTTAGTGCAGTAGAATAGGATAGGAGTGCGTCATCCATTTTTCCCTGTCGGCGTTGGATTGTTCCGAGGTTGGTTAAAAGAGCATAGTTATAGGGATTAGCCGGCTCAAGGCGCATTGCCGCACGCAGACTTTCTTCTGCCGCTGTTAAATCTTCTTTTTCTAAATAATCGTAACTTTTCTCGATAAACTCTTCATAAGTTTGCGCGAGGGCTCCGAAAGAGAACGCAGAATATATTATGAATAAAAAAATAAACCTCATTTGAATAGATTTGATTGACACAAAACTACGCAATAATTCAGTCATCCGTAATGAATACAAATTATTTATATCTTTACTACAAATTATAAGATTTCGCAGATATGAGTTTTTTAGCAAATTTACTTACCATAATTCCCGATACGGTTACATCGCAAGAGACGGAAACCTATTTTGAAACATTGTTACGAGAAGGGGCTGAATTAGGTTTCTCAATCTTGAAAGCGTTAATTGTATTTGCGATAGGGAAACTTCTTATTACCTTATTAAATAAATTATTCCGACGGATATTGACTAAACGGAAAATAGATCCTTCTGTTAAATCATTTCTTTCCAGCTTAGTAAATATTACTCTAACTATACTTTTGATAATTTCTGTTATCGGAGCTTTAGGGATTCAGACCACATCGTTTGCGGCATTGATTGCATCTGCCGGAGTCGCAATTGGTGTTGCTCTCAGTGGAAATCTTTCAAATTTTGCAGGAGGTATTGTGATTTTGTTATTCAAACCATTCCGAGTGGGAGACTATATAGAGGCGCAAGGAATTGGAGGTACAGTTGAGGCTATTCAGATTTTTCATACCATATTAAATACGGCTGACAATAAACAAATCTATGTTCCTAATGGGGCAATGAGTAGCGGTGTTGTTACCAATTATAACAGGCTGCCGACACGACGCATCGAATGGGTGTTTTCTATAACTTACGGATCTGATTATGATGAAGTGTGCCGTGTTATTGAAGATATACTAAAAGACGATAAGCGAATATTACCGTCTCCCGAGCCATTTATTGCGCTTCACGCTATGGCGGAAACAAGTGTGAATATTGTTACCCGTGTATGGGTGCCGCGTGAGAATTATTGGAATGTTTACTTTGACATAAACCGTCAGGTATATGCTGCATTTAATGAAAAAGGGATCGATTTTCCAATCCCTCGGGTATTACTCCATAAACCTGATGCATAAAAAGTGACCTTACTTGGTCTCGTTGGTGTTTAGTTTCTTTTCTAAATACTCCAATCTCCCCTGCGCCTTGTTCATTTCTGTTGTCATATGATTGATATCGCTCAATACCGTTCCTAAATTGTAAGTAGCAACAAGCGCTTTCTTATCAGCATCAGCAATATAAATGATATAGGGCTTTCCCCCAGTATATTCAACCTTAATACGTTCTTTTGTATTATTGAAAATAAGATTGATTGCATCTAAACCCGCTTCACCTTTATAAGTAACAACCTCCGTTACCGCTCCTTCATCCTTGAAACGATAGTTAACACCTCCGTCATACGGAATAGTAGCCGTTTCAGCAAAAAGACCACTTGGCGTGCTTAATTTTATTGACGTATGGTTAATAGGAGTATTTCCATAATAAACACTGGCTAAATACATTTCTCCTTTCTCATTTACTCCGCAACGAATATAACAACGATTAATATTTCGTTCTATCGTTTGCTGTTTCCATATGTAAGTTCCTATTTCTTCGTAAACCGAATCTTTTTCAAAAACAAAATCTTTCCTTAATGCTTCAATTTCGGTAAGGCGGATAGGCATCAAACTGTCACAATATGCTAATGTACGTTCAGCCTCTTTCTTTTCGACTAAACGCATGAGATTGATGCCTTCTTTAAGGACATTAAACTCTTTCGGATAGAGTACGCGTACGCTATCTATCTCATTCTTAGCTGCAAAAAACTCATTCGCTTCATACATTTTACGTGCGTTGTCTAACCTTGCACGTGCTTCTTTTTCGTTGTTATTGCAACTACTGAAGATGATACCTGACAAAATGATATAACCAATTACCTTTTTCATATTCCATTTATGCTTATCTTAATGCAAACTTACAAAATTCCGTATATATCTTTGCTTACTGCAACCGCTATATCTTTTTTACTGTTTACTCAATAGGTTGCTCATTTTATAAGATCATCATAAATGAAAGATTGGAAGAACGTTTTTTATATTATCTGGACAGGACAGTTTGTCTCTATTTTAACCAGTACAATCGTTGGTTATGCAATTGTTTTATGGCTAAGCTTTGAGACACGTTCTGCAGAAGTTCTTGCTTTCGGAACAATAGCTGCATTCATTCCTCAGGCCATAATAGGTCCCTTCGCCGGAGTGTATATTGATCGTTGGGATAGAAAGAAAACTATGATTGCTGCAGATTCTTTTATAGCCTTATGTACTTTAATCCTGTCTTTGATTTTTATGATTGGAGAAGCAGAAGTTTGGCATATATACCTACTGCTGGTCTTACGTTCCATAGGATCCGCCTTTCATGGTCCTGCAATGCAGGCATCAGTGCCATTGTTAGCCCCCGAAGAAGAATTAGGTCGTATTGCAGGAGTTAACCAAATGATACAATCAATAAGTGTAATCGCCGGACCGGCAATAGCGGCTTTGCTTATTTCTATTATGGATATAGGGTTTATTCTTTTGTTCGATATTGTGGGCGCAATTATTGCTTGTCTGTCGTTATTGTTCGTTTTTATACCTAATCCGGAAAAGAGTATTAAGAAACAACATGTTTTAGGAGAAATGAGAGAAGGCCTGCAAACAATCACTTCGCATAAAGGCCTCCGCTATCTGGGACTTTTCTTTATACTGTCAATGGTTTGTATAATGCCTATCGGAGCCTTATTTCCTCTGATGACGCTAAACCATTTTAACGGAACCGCTTTTCAGATAGGCCTTGTTGAAGTGTTCTGGGGTGTCGGAATGCTTATTGGTGGTGCAATGATGGGACTTAATAAGAAATCTTACAATAAAGTGACCGCAATTAATATAATGTATCTACTCATAGGATTATCCTTTGCCTTTTCAGGAATGCTTCCTGCAACAGGAGGTTATGTGCCTTTTGTCGTTCTGACATTTTTCAATGGGATAGGAGGAGCTGTCCAAAATGCTTGCTTTACTACCATTATACAAGAGAAAATAGAACCAGATAAATTAGGACGTGTTTTTTCCATGTTCATGAGTGTTGCCGTACTCCCGTCAATGATCGGCTTGTTAGGCACCGGTTTTGCCGCCGATACAATCGGAATACCGAATACATTTATAATTCTCGGTAGTGTAATTGTTCTGTTAGGAGTTTTTTCCTTTATGATTCCTTCATTGATGGCATTAGGACGAAGGAAATAAAACGATATAATTGTGACTAAAAAGAAAAAGAGGACATCTAAATAGTCTTAGATGCCCTCTTGATATTGTGTAAAAGCGGTTATTTAGCCCAGAATAATTTAATATAGTAACTATCATCTCCACCCATGCTTTGTACTTGAGTTTCCCAGTTACTTGTATTATTACTACGTTCTGAAGCAGGATATTTTACTCGATAAGGTGCTTTCTTTAACAGTTGAGCTCCTCCATCTTCAGGAAAATAAATGTCAGGGAATCCTGTGCGACGAATTTCATTCCATGCTTGTGATGATTGAATAAATCCGAAATTCAGCCATTTTTGAGTAATAATAGCTTCTTCTTTATTGGATGCAACGTCCCATGCCTTGTTCGCATATGCCTCAACTACGGCATCCCCAGGATATGTTAGTTTTGTTCCTTCAGAACTCGGACTTATTTCATTCTCATTGAAATAGAATTGAGAAGAGAACAAGACACCGTCAACATACGCTTGTTTTGCATCTCCGTTTGCCCATCCTTTCTGATAGGCTTCGGCTTTCAAGAAAGCTACTTCTGAAGCTGTAATAATCGGACTAATAAATTCAGTATTGTAGCTTACTGTTGTCGAGTCAATCCGTGAATACGCACGTTCTGCAGATGGTTTGTCAACATTTATCTTTTGCTCGGCATAGGTTTCGTTTTCTGGATCTAATCCCTTATATTCGCCAGCCGCATTCTTTGAATACAAGATTGGAAGACGAGGGTCATTTTCACCAGCAACAGTTTTTGTTAATGCATTAAGCATCGCACTGGAAGCATTTACATAATTACCATCAGCATATCCGGTTCTTAAGTCATCCGGATTAAAGAAATTAGCAGTATCTTCATTATTAGAATCTAATTGAATTCCTCCACTATTGCTATCAACTAATGGGAGATTTCCATTCAGAATTTCTGCAACCACTTGTTTCCCTTTCTCTGCTAATGTACCTTGCGACGCTACACGAATAGCAAGACGTAAACGTAATGAGTTACAGTAAGCTTCCCACTTGTTCAGATCACCTCCATTAATAAAGTCCTGATTAGGTAAATAAGCTGCAGCTTGTGCGCTTAAATTTCCGTTTAAGCTATGTATATTAGTATAAAGCTCTCCAAGACGATCTAACATCATTGAATATAAATCTTCTGCTTTGTCATAAGAAGGAAAACTTCCCGCAACATCACCAGTAATGTAGAGATACCCTGCTTTTTCAAAAGGACAGTCTCCAAAAATATCTACGATTTGTGACAGATGATCATAAACAAAGACTTCTGCAAGATCTTTAAAGATGGAGTAAGTAATTTTTTCTTCATCGCTCAATTTACTATACACATCTTCTAAAACGCGAAACTGCGTTAGGGTGTTGTAAAAGTTTACCCAGCGATCATTGGCATAACCATCACTTACCGCGTAAATATTTCCTTCATCATTCATAAAGCCTACGGTTTGGGCATAAACTCCGAGTGAGTAGTTGTCCCAAGTCCAGGCACGCCAATAAGAATTGAATGTATATGTACGACCAGTATAAAATACACCTGTCATCAGTTTATCACATGAAGCTTTTGATGTTTCTGATGGATTATCGTACTTGTCCGTATATTCACTGTCTGCACAAGAACCCAAAGAGAACGTAGCTGCTAATATGATGAGGTATGAATATATTTTTTTCATTTTATTTTTCATTTTATTTGATAAATATTTAGAACGTTGCACGAAGTGATACACCTAATGAACGAGCTGTTGCAGTAGAACCACCCATTTTTGCTTGCGTAATCCAAGTGGTACCATCAGTTGCTTCTGCATCAAATCCAGGTAAATTTTTGTAGATATAGAACAAGTTACGACCATAGGCAGATACCTGAATGCTTTTACAGAAAAATTTGGATAAAAGAGGTTTCGGCAGACTGTAACTAAACGAAAGCTCACGACATTTCAAATAAGAATTATCAAATACACCAAGATCATAATGGGTGATTGCGTCATTTGGACCACTTCCCCAGTTGTAGTTCCAGTTAGCCCATTGGTCTGCAGCGATCATTTGGGTGTTGGCTTCTCCTGTTTTTACGTTTACCCCCGGAAGGATAATACCATTGTCATAAATTCTTTCACCATTAGGACCTGTTGTTCCATTGTAAGGAACTAATGTACTACCATTCATGTAAAATGTAGAGCCATAGCCTTCACCATCATGATATTTCAACGTTTCTTCTAATGCACCCTGACCCATCATATACATCCAGCCGGTGTTCAGTACAGCTCCACCTATACGGTAGTCAAATGACATGTCGATTGAGAAATCCTTCCATGTTAATGATGTTGCGAAACCTCCTACTAACTTAGGCATAGCATTTCCAACCTTAACTGGTTCGTCAGTCAATTTGTAGAACCCATTATCTAAAACAAGATATTCACCATTTTCATTTTTATCAGGTACATATGTATATATATCACCCATGGGTTCTCCTACTTTTGAATAAAGATAAGCTGCACCTCCGTCCCAGTTAGCATGTTCTAATTGATCTACACCGTCCATTAATTTACTTACCATATTTTTGTTCCATGCAAGATTTCCACGCAGAGTCCATGTCCAGTCACGTGTGGAAATTGGCGTTCCGTAAAGAGAGAGTTCGAAACCTTTGTTTTTAAGTTCACCTACGTTCAACCAAATACTTGTTCCACCGGCAGAAGCAGGCATTGTTGTTTGTAGTATTTGATCTTTTACTGTATTTGTATAGTATGATAGTTCAAAGCCAAGACGATTATTGAAGAATTTACTTTCTAAACCTAATTCCCACTCATATTTCTTTTCGGGACGAAGGTTTTCATTACCAACGGCACTGTTTACGCTGTTGTATATCCATTGTCCTCCTGTTGTTTTCTGTATAAAAGCTTTTGATCCTTTATATATCGCCGGTGCATTACCTACTATACCATACGAAAGACGTACTTTCCCATAATTGTACCATTCGGGAAGCTTTTCTCTCAAGAGTGAAGTGTAGATTAAGCTTCCATTTACTGATGGGTAGAAGAACGAATTGTTACCAGGAGCCAAAGTTGATATTTTTTCTTGACGACCTGTTCCTTCTAAATAAGCCCAATCGCTGTAAGAAAGACTTAACATTCCGAATGCTGCCGTTTTTAAGAACTCTAATGTGTTCATTCCGGAACTTGCAGTCTTGTTACTTGCATTTAAATGAAACCAGTTTTCTACAGATAGTCCGCCATTAGTCCCTACAGATACGTTTGTTTGCTTTTCTTGACGTCCTTGCCAGCCAATAGTTGCATCAAATCCCAATTTATCAGTAAGTTGAGTATTGTAATTTAGCATTGCATCACCGTAGAAAATATCGTAACGGTTGTTTTGTAAACCATAATATCCGTAATTTCCATTATTGAACACAATAGATTGTTCTACAGATTCCTTATTTTCTATCTTATATATTGAAACGTCAGTTGCGATACGTCCTTTTAATGTCAATCCTTTGATAATTTCCCAAGTCGGAGTAATATTAGCCATTAAACGGTTGTTGTTTTCTAACTGTTCTTTTCCTAAAATATTCCAATAATATTCATCAACTAATGCACCTGCTGGAATACTGTATTCAAAACCTTCGTCAGGTGTTAACTGAGTATCGTTATTATACTTTTGATTACGGTATCCGAGGCTGGTTAAAGTATGATTACGTAAATAATTAATATCATCGAACGGTCCAAAGAATCCACTGAAGTTATCTGTTAAACGACTGATACGATATGGACGATTCTTGATATCCTGAATAATATAGGTAATTCCATAACCGAGTTTAATTTTATCAGTTATACTTTGACTACCAGTTAAATTGAAATTATTCTTTTTAAACGTAGAGTTGTATTGTGTAGGCAAATTATCTACGTAGGTATAAGAAAAACGCACATTGCTGTTTTCGCCGCCTTTAGTAATTGCTACATTATACTGTTGGTTGAAACCTGTACGGAATACATCACTCCAAGGGTCATCTGTAATGGGTTCATACTTGCGTACAGTACCATCATAGAAAAGGACATCACGGCCATCATATCTTGGCCCCCAATAACTATAAGTTTCTTTGAGTCCTGTATATTCTTTTCCGTCTCTACCTGTCACCTTGCGGAATCCGTCCGCATCTGTTCCTCCCGAAATACGTGATCCAACTCTTTGACCTGGACCATATTTTGTTTGATACTCTGGCATGTAGGCAACAATATCTGCAGACAAACTGGCGTTGAATTCAACTCCATAACCTGTACCTCCTTTTCCAGACTTTGTGGTAATCATTACGACACCATTTGCTGCTTCAGATCCATAAAGAGCCGATGCCGATGCTCCCTTTAATATAGACAAGCTTTCAATGTCTTCGGGATTAATATCTGCTAATCCGTTTTGTTGAATACGTTGGTTTCCCCAGTATCCATCTGTGTTGGTGTCGCCGTTGTGGATTGGAACACCATCTACAACAACTAATGGCTGGTTTGTCCCAGTTATGGAACTTAAACCACGAACGTTAATTGAGATTGATCCCATAGCTCCACCCGGAGCAGTCTGAATACGTACTCCAGGAGCTTTTCCGTAAAGTGCAGAACCTAAGTTGGGTGCTGAAGCTTTGGTTAAATCACTTGCCGTAACGGTACTTACGGCATATCCTAATTTTTTAGCTTCTTTTCTAATACCAAGCGCAGTTACTACTACTTCATCTAATTTCTGCGTATCTTCCTCTAATGTTATAGAAAGATTACTTTGTCCGGTGTACTTAATTTCTTGAGTGAAATATCCTATAAAAGATATCTGGATCGTTGCTCCATCAGGGATATTATCCAGGGTGAAGTTTCCATCAAAGTCACTGATGGTGCCGTTTGTTGTTCCCTTTACTACGACAGAAGCGCCAGCAACAGAGCCCATATTATCTACTATTGAACCAGTGATTTTCCCTTTTTGCTGAACGACTTGCGTCCCTGGTCTTTCGGGAACAAGGTCTGCTTGTACACTTCCTGAGAAAATCAAAGCACCAGTAAGCAATAAGAGGCTAACAGGTTTGTACGATTTGAACATAATGAATGATTTTAATTAAACATGAATAATTGTTAATATTCTGAGATTGAAAAGTTTCTTCACCTTTTGTGAGGTGTTGTTTTTTCGTTAGATTAACTAATGTGTTAAATTTCCGTTACAAATCTATTTATATAATATAACCTTATATATGTCAATATTGTTTATTGATAGCAATTGGATGCTGTGAACGATTTTGTATCTATAATGAACGATATTATCTTCTCTTTGATTATATTTGCGTATTTAAAAGAATGATCAGAATGTATATTTATGCAAAAATGTAAATGGCTTCATTTAACACTTATTTTCTGTTTCTTTTGTTTACCAATTAGTGGGGAGCGCTTTCATTTTAGAACTGTTGGAATTCTGCAAGGTCTTTCTCAAGCTTCGGCAATATCTATCTGGCAGGATAATATTGGTAGAATGTGGTTTGGTAATGATGCTCTTAATTGCTATAATGGAGAAACAACTCAGGTATATCGCGTGTCCGAATATTTCCCGGAGATTGAAGATTCCAATATTCATGGAATTTGTGGTGGCGATTCTGTGCTATATTTATTGGCAGAGGAATATATTGTGGGCCTTGATCTGATAACTAATCAATTGTTTTTCCCGAATATTCGAGCTACTCATATTGAAGTTGTCAATAATATCTTGTATTATTCTTCTTTAGAAGGTGATTTATTTAGATATGACAAAAAAACTAACGAAGCAAACTGCGTTTTTGATTTAAAAGAAAAGAATATACAGATTTATAGCTTTTTGTCTGAAAAAGAGGACGTGTTTTGGTTAGGAACGTCTTCCGGATTATATAAAGTTGACATTAAAACAGGACAGATTCTTTCCGGATACTTCGAGAATGATGTTGTTGGCAGTTTGTTTAAAGATTCAAATGAGAATATGTGGGTTTCCTGCCGCTCGAAGAATATTCGTATCATTAATTCTAATGGAAATATCTCTACATTAGTCTATAAGAAAGACTTGCAAACTCAGTTTGAGAAAGATGCATATTGTTTCACTGAAGATTCTAAAGGAAATATCTGGCTTGGAACATTGAATGGCATTTATCAGGTTGTTCCTCCTCTTCATGGAGCACCGGCTCAAGTCCTGAATGATGTTTTTTTACCTGAATTTTCTATTTATGCATTATATACTGACAAACAGGGAACTATATGGATAGGTCCGTATTATGGAGAAGTTAGATGTTTTAATCCGGAGACAGATAACTATACCCTTTACTCCAGTAAAGAAAATGAACCCTCTTATCTACATGGAGTAGTACTTGGAGATATTGTGGAAGATAATGACGGTTACCTGTATGTAGCATCGGAGGGAAGCGGAATAAATGTTATATCGCCGGATAGGGTGACTATCAAACACATAACTGTGGCTTCTCATAACCTTCCGCACGATAAGGTGAGATCCTTATTCTACGACTCTCAGTATGACCGTTTGTATATCGGAACTTATATGGAAGGGTTGGTTTATTATGACAGGAAGACAGATAAAGTGTATCGGGTAAATTCAAAAACTCTTACTACCCGATATCAAAATATTATTGAAGAAATCATTTCGTATCGTGATTATCTTATCTTCTTGACTCAGGATGGTTTGTTTAAAATGGATAGGAAAACGATGATTATTTCTCCTCTTTTTAAAGAGAAGGATTTAGCCGAGCTATCATCAGGCATCTCTCGTACAATTTATTTAGACGACAGGGATGTTTTATGGATTTCTTCATTAAATAGCGGACTCTTTACTGTTGATATGAAGACTTTGAAAGTCTTGTCGTTTTACGGAGATGGATTAAAGAAAGAGAGTATTATTCCCAGTGCCGTAATCAGTATTTGCGGTAATTCGAGAGAAGGTCTGTATTTTGCAACATTAAAATCTGGGGTATTGAGTTATGATGTTGAAAAGGACGCGTTTACGAATTATAGGGAGGAAGAAGGCTTTTTGTTGAGTGATATCTGTTATAATGTTGCACTTTCAATGTATGGCAATTTGATTGTAACCTCCAACAAAGGAGTCTCTATTCTTAATATATCAGGTCGCCGGACAATAGATTCATCAAGTCATATTCGTTTAGATGGAACTTCTCCAATAATGTCATTAAGTCCCGATTGCGGACTTTATATTTCTCCTCGCAACAGAGATATCTATATTGGCGGTTTGCAAAAATTAATCGCGTTTGATGAAAAAGATATAAGTACAGTTAAGAGCAATTATACATTATATATTAGTTCTATTCAGATAAACAACACTGCATTCAGTGATTTTTCTCCTTATTCTATTGATGATTCTTCAAAAGAAAATCTTGTCTTACCTTTCGATAAGAATACTGTGAATATAAGTTTTGCTTCGTCAAATTATCTGGGTTCCTATTATACGGGTTATGAATATAAAATGGATGGCCTTTTTGGTCTTGAAGATTGGATGCAAACAGATAATAAGGCTATCTCGTTTACTTCTTTACCTGCTGGAGAATACACGTTTACAGTTCGTGAGACGACAAATCCCGAAAAGCATGTAAGCCTTTCAATTCTTGTCAAACCTCCTTTTTGGAAATCTTATCCGGCATATTGCTTGTATGTTATACTAATAGGAGGTTTGTTATGGATATTTATCCGTTCAAGCAAGGCCAAGGCAGTACTTCATGCGTCACTTGATTTTGAAAAAAGAGAAGCAAAACGGGTCTTAGAAGAGAACAGGAACAGATTAGATTTTTTTGCAGGTATATCAAATGAATTCAGAACGCCTCTTACTTTAATAATTACAGCACTCGATGGTGCGTTGAATAATATCGACTCTCTGTCTAAATCTAAATTGGAGAAAATAAAGAAGCAAGCTCTACGTATGCAAAGTCTTTTTGTTGAATTGCAAGAATTCAGAGAAGCTGAGAATGGTATGTTAAGTTTGAAAGTAGGTTATCATAGTCTGACTCAACTTTTACAGGAAATTTTTGAAACTGTTTCTGATTATGAATCAACTCTCCAAATCACATTTCACTATTTCCATCCTGAAGAAGATGTAAAGGTCTGGTTTGACTGGGCGCAAATGCAAAAAGTAATTTACAATATCTTATTTGCCATATCGAAATTAGTGCATGTCAAAGGTCGCGTTGATATTTCCTTGCAACAAAAATCAGAATGGATTGAAGTGATGGTCAGTTGTGTTGGTGATATCTATGACGAAGATATGTTAAAACAACTATTTGATATTTTTGAGAATTCAACGAATGCAGTAAACGAAACGGCTGAATTAAAATCATTGCCCAATAATACAATCGGACTGGCCTTTAGTCGTAAAATTGTATCAATGCATAAAGGAGAACTAATTGTCAGAACCGAGAAAGAAAGGACATCTTTTATTGTTCGCCTTCAGACAGGAGAAAACCATTTTACTACAAAGGAAAAGACAGCTTCAACAAAAATACCGCTTCGTCAGTTACCAATGTATTTTGATCTACCTGAACAAACAACAGAATCTGTTTCAATAGAAAATATTGATTTAGGAGAAAAAAGATTCAAGATATTATTGGTCGATAGTAATGATGAATTACGGTTCATGATGAATGAATCTTTTGCTTCTGTATATGAGGTTTTTGAAGCGACAAGAGCTGAGGAAGCTATAGCCATAGCAATACAAAAGCAACCGGATATTATTATCAGTGAAGTTTCTTTAGTGGGAATCTCCGGTATGGAGTTGTGTAATAGCTTGAAAGCAAATGTTGTAACTCTCCATATCCCCGTTATACTTATTACGAATAATCCATCAGTAAAACAACAGAATGAAAGTGTCCGTTCCGGAGCTGATGAATATTTGGTTAAACCATTTAGTATGGAATATCTTTTTCTGCGTTGCAATAGCATTGTAAAGAACAGAGCTGGAATACTACAGAAATATACCGGTCATGTAGAGGAAGAGATACAGGGCTTAGCGACGAATCCCCATGATCAACGTTTCCTGGATAAAGCAATTCTTGTTTTAGAAAAATATATAGAAGATGCCTCCTTTGATACGCATACATGGAGTAAGGAATTAGGTATCGGGCGCACCCGCTTATTCGATCGGATAAAACATATAACAGGAATGACGCCTAATGATTATCTTTTATATATAAAAATGAATAAGGCGATGACCTTTCTAAAAGATTACGAAGAACTTACCATAGCGGAGATTGCTTACAAACTTGGTTTCTCGAATCCGGCATATTTTAGTAAATGCTTTAAAAAACAAGTAGGATTAACGCCACAACAATATCGTAAAAAGTAAAATTAAGTCAGTATTGTCTTATTCACATAAAACTATCGTTTGGAAGAGCTTGACTCTCAGTATAGTTCTTTTTCTATAGTTGTCGTAAAACTTTACCACAGCTATGGTAAAACTTTTTGACAGATGTCGAAAAAGAACAGTGTTGTATAAAGAATAATCATATAGACATAAAATAAAAAGCCGCGATAGCTTTTGTTGCTACGCGGCTTTCATGTATAATTAATTGTCTTTTAGAATGTAGCCTTGATCATTACGGGATAGTGGTCCGAAGCAAAATGACCATACTGATTATCTGTCAAAACACCATACTTGTTTACTGTAACGTTTTTTGAAACAAATATATAATCAATACGTTTTTTCATTGGAGCATCCCATTTATAACTGGTAAATGTTCCGACAGGACCATAAGGCGGTTGTTTAGATACTTTGTACGAATCCATAAACATACCATCGTTATAGAGAATCTGTATCGGTTCATCTTCCGGAGCCGCATTAAAGTCTCCCGTACAGAAGAAAGTAGCTTTACCTACGATTTCTTTCATTTTCTTCAATAATAACTTGGAAGACTCACGGCGGGCAACCTTTCCTTGATGATCGTAATGCGAATTAAAGAAGTAGAATACCTTACCGCTTACACTGTCTTTAAACTTAGCCCATGAACAAATACGATTACAACATTCAGCATCCCATCCCTTGCCCGGAACATCCGGTGTTTCAGAATACCAAAAGTCCCCATTCTCCAATACTTTAAAACGACTTTTATCGTAAAATATCGCCGAATGCTCCCCGGCATCTTTCCCATCATCACGACCTCCGCCTACATAAGCATACTTACCAGTCTCTAAGATACCATCCAACTGATGTTTAAAACCTTCCTGCGTCCCGAATATATCAAATTCGTGAAATAACACTAAAGCCTTAACCATCTCCTTGCGATGCTCCCACGCGTTTTCGCCATCCTTTGGAGTGTCCATACGGAGGTTGAACGTTGCAACATTTATATTGCATTTATCCTTAGCGTTTGATGGAAGCAGTGCCCCCATCAAACAAAAAGCCAATAAAAATAATTTTGTTTTCATATTCATAAACTAATTAGTTACCATCATTAGAAGCTCCATTTTCCCAACCCTTATTTTGAGTGATATTCGGATTTTTAACCATCACCAATGAAGGGATTGGATAAAGATATTGTTTTTCTCCGAATACTCGTTTATAGTCGTTTGGTGTATCCCAGGTAATGTAATATCCAGCAGCAGGATTACCCTTTTCTACCTCTTCAACTCTTTGAAGAATGTTGTCTCCCTGTATTTGGATTGTTGCACAAGTCTTACCCACAACAGACCAGTCTAATTGCGCTTTTGCTGCTTCAAGGTTTGCATTAGTATCATAAAACAAAACATCGTAAGTACCATCCCTGTCTAAGTCAATAGCTTCGTTTAGTTTTTTGATATGCATACCATCCCAGCTCATGTTTAATAAATAACCACATTTCCAACGACGGATATCATCAAAACGGAATCCTTCAAGGCATAGTTCGATTGCGCGCTCTCTTCTGATTTCAAGAAGAGTGGGGTCTGAAATGGATGGAAAATAGGTTTGCTGGAAATAAGAATCTACGACTGTAGGTTTCGCGCTAATTCCACCAGTAATTCCTGCTCTTGAACGTAATGCTCCAATAGTTTTACTCCAATCTTCATCGGTTAATTTTCCTAATTCAGCTTTTGCTTCTGCATAGTTTAGCAGAACTTCTGCATAACGAAAAAGAGGTATCGCATTGGTATTAAGAGATGCGTCATCATATTTCTTATCATCCAAACAGAGTTTGAGGGGTTGATATCCTGTTCTCGAATATCCCATAAAATCCGGAGCCGTAGCAGTACCTTCACGAGTATAACCCGGAGTACGAATTGTTTGTGCAAGACGTGCATCACGATTCTGGCATTCTTCATAGAATAATTCCGTTTCCCAACCTGTACGTGATGTGTATGGGGTTCCATCAGTTTGTAGATATGTATTGATGAATGTTCTTGTCATACTAAAACGATTACCATAGGTTGGAGAAGTCCATTTCCAGTTAGCATGATGTAATACTCCCAGTTCAGAACTTGAACATACCGCAAGTAATACTTCTTCTGTAACAGGATCATCGCTTGTAAATAAAGCTCTGTACGATTTGTTTGTGCCGGCAGCTGTATATAGCTTTTTCCCGGAGTTTGTCATCACATATTCTGCTTTATCTGCAGCTCTTTGCAACCAAGTGTCTGCAGATGTCGATAAGCTCAAATTATGATATTTTCTGAATGTGCCTTCAAATAAAGCCACGCGAGAAGCAAAAGCATAAGCTACCCATTTTGTAACCATACTGCCTGATGCGTCTGAAAGCAAAGTGATGTTCTCACAGGCAAATTCCAAATCTTCATAAACTTTTTCCATCACTAACTCACGAGAGTCGCGAGGGGCGTAGAGTTCTTCGTCTTCAACATCCAGAGTTTTGTCTATCCATGGAACATCTCCAAAACGTCTGACCATGTCATAATAGAAATAAGCTCTGAAAAAACGAGCAAGTCCGATATAGTGATTACGGATTTTTTCATCTACAGTTTCGCTGGTACAATTTTCAATGAAGTAATTAATATTACGCAAATTACTCCAAGACCAACCACTTGAGTTTGTTTCACTGTATGCATTCTTTATCTGGAAGTCTGGGAGATTATTAATTGCTCCAAAATCAACCAGATTAATCTCGATTTGACTGGCATCACTACCTGACGGAAACTGTTTTTCATAAAATGAATATACATAGGTCTGTAGTCCAGCTTCTGAACTCATAATCGCATCTTTACTAACAGATGCTTTAGGTTCTTCATATAAATCACAAGACGTGATATAAAGAGCTGAAAATAGAATAAACAAATAATGTATTTTTTTCATTGCATCTCTGTTTTAAAATGTTACTGATAATCCAAATGTTATATTTTTCATCAACGGATAGGTGTAGTTATCACCACTTGTTCCCGATGTCAAATCCGGATCAGATCCTGAAGAGGTGTTTGTTACATCATAATCTTTTGTCCGTTTATATAATGGTGACCAACTCCACAGGTTTTCACCACTTAAATAAACACGTACGTTTTGCATACCGGCTTTACTTGTTAAACTTTGCGGTAATGTATAACCCACTTGTATATTTCTTAAACGGATGTAGGCGATGTTCTGAATATATCGATCAGTTATTGTTGTACGTAAAGATGGAGTATATCCTGCATAACGTGGAAGATAAGCATTGGGGTTATCTTCTGTCCAGTAATTTCCAAGGTGCCATGTCGGTAGTTGGTTATATGGACGGTTATATTGTCCCCAGAAGCCAGATTCGTTACTTGGATACCAATCTTGTTTGCCTACCCCTTGGAAGAATGCAGAGAAAAAGAAACTATTCCAATCTCCACTTAGCGTGAAGCTATAGATATAACGAGGCTCTTCGTTTCCAAGAATAACTTTATCACCCGGGTTATCTACAGTATTATCGCCATAGTCAATTTTTCCATTCTTATTTACATCAACAAACTTGATATCTCCGCGATATGTTGTTCCATTTGAAGATGTCTTGATAATCGTATTTATATATCCATTGATCTCTTCTTCGGACTGGAATAAACCATCTGTACGATAGCCCCATATTTCTCCCACTCGTTGCCCTTCATAATAGTCGTCAAGACTTTTGGTGGAGTTGTTATATCGGTCTATAGTTGATTTATAATCGGCAATAGTTGCTTTGATTTCGTAATTGAACGGTTTGTCAACTAAAGTGAAACGGTCACGATAGTTAATTGATAACTCCCAACCTTTGGTTGTCATATCTGCATAGTTTCCTTTAGGGGATGTTGCTCCGAATACATCAGGAAGAGTTACCCCTTTCGTGTACATATCAGTTGTCTTTCGGACATAATAATCTCCCGTCAATCTTAATTTTCCTCCGAGGAAACCTATGTCTGCACCCACATCCGTAGTTGTTGCTGTTTCCCAAGTAAGAGATCTTGGTATTACTGCCGGAGAATTTGTGTATTTGTTTTTAGCTCCATTTACAATATACCCTGCTGTACTGATTGAAAGTAACTCTAAAAAGCTATACGAATCTACATTCCCATTTCCTAATGATCCGTATGATCCACGAAGTTTAGCGTCTGAAATGAAATTTTCATTTACATTCCAGAAGCTTTCTTCTGAAATTCTCCAACCTAAAGAAACAGATGGGAAGAATGCCCATTGTTGGCTTTCAGGAAATTTAGAAGAACCGTCATAACGGCCGTTTACTTCTAACAGATAACGATCTTTAAATCCATAATTCAAACGGAAAAAAGCTCCGGCAATCCGCCATTTTTCCCAACCTGCAGATGTCGTAATTGCATCTCCAAGAGCTAAATTTAAGCTTTCTGAATCTGATAATAACAGACCATTACGTTGTACATAAGTGCTTTCATATTTAGATGTTTCGTAGTTATATCCGACCATACCTTTCAGATAGTGAGCATCGTTGAATGTGTCTTCATATTCAGCATATAGGTTAGTCGCAGTATATAATGTGTTACGTATACTTTTTTTGTAGTCATTGTACTTTTCACTTAGTTTAGTAATTACTCCTTCTTTTGTACTATACGGTACTGGAACACGACGTTGGATGTCGTTGTTATCGTAATTACGGAATGTAAAGTCGCCATTGATCCTTAATTTGTTATTTAAGAATTTAGCAGAAAACCCTGTTGTGTTTTTTAGAACTTTCTTATGTGTATCTAATCCGTTCTTTCCATAAATAAAATCACCTACGGTATAGGCCGCAGACATTGTCAGTGATCCGTCAGGGTTGAATATCGGAGAGGTAGGGTGTCCTTCATCCGCAATGTTTCTCCAAATAGAACCTCCTTCACCCACATTTATCGGGTTATGGTATGTCATGTCCGAGAATTCCATATTGTTTGTCAGACGAAGCCAATCTGTCAACTGTAAAGAGCCTTTTGCACGAATATTCAACATGTCATAATTGTCCGTATTATACCGGAACAACCCATCATAACCATAATATCGTCCGGAAATATAAAAATCAGCTTTTTCAGTTCCTCCGGATACGGTCATATTATGATCCTGAGCGTAAGTCTGGTTTTTGTATAGCTCATCATAGTAATTAACATTGCCATAATAAGTATATGTTCCGTCAGCACCAACCTCAACTTCATCTGTTATCCCTTGCGCACGGCGTTCTTTGAATTTCTCTAACCATGCGTCTGAATACAATTGAGACTTGTTTATTTTACTTGGTAGTGATGAATAGTTATTCCATCCATAATAAGCTTCACGGAAATGTTCTGCATAAACTAAACCATCGGAGACAATGTCTGGAACAGCTGTCGGCTTTTGCAAAGATACACTTCCTGAATAGTTGATCGTGACCTTTCCTTTCTCAGGATTTTTTGTCGTTATCAAAACAACCCCGAATGACCCCCTGGCTCCATAAATAGCAGCAGAAGCAGCATCTTTCAATACAGATACGCTGGCGATGTCATTTGGATTTAATAAGGCAGGATCGCCCTCTACACCGTCAATAAGAACTAATGCGCTACCTCCCTGTCCGATTGATGTTGTACCGCGTACATTGTAATCCGCAGAGCGAGTCGGTTTTCCGTCAGCTAATGATATGTTTAAGTTCGGAATCGTACCTTGTAAAGCCTGAGAGACGTTAGAAACAGAACGGTTGTCAAAAACTTCACTTGTTACTTGGTCAACAGCTCCTGTCAGATTTACTTTCTTTTGTGTTCCATAACCAACTACCACGACTTCTTCTAATTTTTGTGTGTCTTCCTTTAGAATAATAGAGAGTTGATTTTTACCGGTTGTATTGATCTGTTGTTCTATATAACCAATGTAAGTGATGACTAAAACTGCATTTTCGGGAACATCCTGTAAACTGAAATTACCATCTACATCAGTAATTGTTCCTTGAGTCATTCCCTTTACAACAACATTCGCTCCAATGACCGGTTCATTCGCCCCATCTACAATGGTACCTGTTATTGTCTTATTCTGTTGTTGTTGGAGCGTTCTTAAATCTGTTTTATCCAACATGTTTTTTTTTGCCAAGACAATGTTTTTGTCTAATACTTTATAGGCAATGTCGGTATTGTTGAATATTTGATCAAGAATAACAAACACATCTTTTTCTGATGCACTTATTGACACTTCGCGTGATAAATTAATCTGCTTGTTATTATAAAAGAATTTGAAATCAGAGTTCTTCTCTATTTCTTGTAATACTTGTTGCATGGGTTTATTTTCAATATGCAACGAGACCAAAGCTGTTTGAGCATAAGCTGTTGTAGCACTACATATGCCTGTTGTCAATAGAAATATGACAGCAATAAACAGTCCTCTTATAGCGCTTATTTTTAGAAGATTAAGAAAAGTAATAATTCTTAATCTTTTGTTTGTATTTTTCTTTGTCATAGATTTGTAACTGTTTTTTTTGTGAAACTATGTTGATTACTTGTGTGAGTAATTATAAAATTCAGTTTCTGGTACGGGATAGTGTTCCGCAACGCTTTCCCGTATTCTTTTCTAAGGAGGTTGATATGCTTTCATAATAGGTTGAATTTAGTATTTAATATAATATTATTTTTATGCGTTCATCCAAGTCATTACCCTTGGGCATTTTGATTTTATGTCTTATTCCGGAGGATAACTCAAGATGTTTTAGAATGAGATCTAAATCTTGTGATCCGAATGTTCCGGTAAAATAATTGTCTTTTATTTTTTTATTTTCTAATATGAAATCAACATCAAAACGCTTTCTTAATGTATGAAGTAGATGCCTTAAAGGCGTATTTTCTAAATAAATTTTGCCGTCTTTCCATCCTGTTTCAACTAAGGGAGAGGCGTATGACGTGGTGACTTTTCTTGTTTTCTTTTCAAAAAATATTTTTTGTCCCGGTTTTAATGTTGATTCTTCTTTTGTTTTTGTTAGGCTTGGATAACTCATGTTTATGCCTCCGGAAACAAGCATGGCTGTTATTGTTCTGCTTCTTTCATAGGCATCTACGTTAAATTCTGTTCCGGTCACTTCTATGTTTACATTATCGCTTAGCTGTACAATAAATGGCTGTTCCATGTCTTGCTCAACTTGAAAGTAGGCTTCGCCCGATAGTTTTACTTCTCGTTTTTTTCCTTTGAAAAAAGAAGGGTAACTTAATTCTGAATGTGCATTTAACCATACTTTGGAACCATCGGGAAGGATGAAATCGGCAATAATACCTGGATTTGTTTTGAAGGTGATATATTCCGGCTCTTTATTTATGTCTTTCAGTAACAGATATATGACGGAGATAAAAAGAGGAATGAAAAGTAATGCAGCTATCTTTTGCATTGACTTGGCGTACTTAGTCATTCTCTGTGACCATATTTTACGGTTGACGTTTTTAAGCGCTTCTTTTTCTGAAAGAGTATCGATTGTGTTTAATATATCCAGGCCGAATACAATCCGATATATATCTTCGGCTATTTTTCTGTTTTCTTCAGATACGGAAATCCACTCTTCAACACGTAAGACTTCATGTTGCTCTAATTCGGATTTAAAGTATCTGATTAAATCAGTCTCTTTTATATTTTCGGTTGTATTCTGTGTCATCTTGTTTTGTCCTTTATAAATAAGACTGATGAAATGAGAAATGTCCTAAACATAAATTGTGTTTTTTTTGATAAAAAATAAATAGATAAATTTTAACGGAGATGTAAAAGCATATTCATTGACATGCAATTTCAGAGCAGGAAATTTGCAGAATAAACAATTTGTAGAATAAAAATAGAATGGTGAGCGCCGAAAAAATTAGTCTGAGAAGTTATGTTTTGCATGTTATGTTCTCGTCTTTTAGTTTTAAAATGACTATGTTTGTATCAAATATTCTGTATTATGAATTATAACCACCACTCTGATATCGACCTGATTTATTGTATTAAAGATGGGGATAAGAAGGCTTTTGATGCTTTTTTTATTCGATATTATGCTGCTTTGTGCGCCTATTCGAAACAGTTTGTTCGTTTGGAGGATGGTCAGGATATAGTTCAGGATATTATGGCAAATCTTTGGATTAACAGGAAGCGGTTGTTCATTCCTGACTCGCCCCGTAGTTATATTTTTCAATCAGTAAAAAATAAATGCCTGACGTTCTTGTCCAGAGAAGAATTAAAAGAAAAACTTGAAATGACCATTCATGAGAAGATGGGGTATCTGTATGATTCTCCTGATCTTTATATTGTCGAGGAGTTGACAGGCAAAATTGAAGAAGCCTTGAAACGTCTTCCCGAAAGTTATCGGACGGCATTTGAATTAAATCGTTTCAGAAATATGACCTACAAGGAGATTGCAGACGAACTGTCTATTTCTTCTAAGACGATTGACTATCGGATACAGCAAGCCCTTAAGCTCCTGCGAAAGGATCTCAAAGAATACCTTCCATTGCTTATATTAGTTGAAATTCTTTAATAACGAACATATTCCGGATGACGTTGCAGCCAGGTTACTGCGTACGAACAGGTTCCTACGGGCTTCAATTTATTCTCCAAAGCATAATCATACGCTTCTTTAACCAAAGCGGATGCTAATCCTTTGCCTTCCCAAAGTTTGGGAACGTAGGTATGTTCGATGTCCAGATTGCCATCATGTAATGTATATTCTACGTAAGCAGTGTTTTCTCCGTCATTAATTTCAAATCGTTGCAAATCTTTTAAGTGTATTATCTGATAGTCCATGGATTTGTATTTTGTTTCTATTCGTATAACAATCTGTTTGGATGAAATGTTATTTCTTTTTCTTACGGTTGTTTTTCTGTCAGATATTTCCAGAAACGAACCGGGAGATGTTGTTTGTGAAGTCTTGGGTTGATTCGCTCCTTTATAGCAATAGACTTAAAGTAGGTTTTCCATAATTGCTGGAACAGCAGTTCGTCCTTATCTAAAAGTTTTTCGTCTAAGATGGCGGATAGTAGTGATCTCTCTTTTTCTTCAAATCGCACCTCTCTTGCTTCTTCCATATCGTAATAGTAGCCGTACTCTCGTTTCATATCGTAGATCAACCATTTCTGTCCGGCATAGCGATCTTTCAGGTGTTCGAGTGTAAGTGGTAATACATTATATATAGGTTCTACCGGTGCGAAATAGATTTCGTCTGTTGTTTTCTGGAAACGCAGGAATTGAATTACACGAAGCCGTTCGTTGTTGATCTGTTTCCATATTTTGGCAAGTTGCAATACGTCCGGATCTCCGAAATTGAGTTCGATAGATTTCGGTGCATCGATGGCTTTACGAATATAATTGAAAAGCAACAGATCAATTCCGGGCAGTTCGGAAAGCCAGCAGACGGTCAGACTGGATAGGGCTGAGGCGGAGATTTTCTGTTCTAATCCATGCCATACGCGGGAAGACTTTGCTTCATCTGTAATAACCGTATGAGTTTCTTCGCAAAATAAGGGGAGTATCTCACCTTCTTCAATCAGTGTATCGGGGAATGTGTGGCGATTATATGCATCGAAAACGGCCGTAAGTAATCCCTCGAATGTTTTATCGTAGATGAAGACTAACATACTACTAATCTTCGAATTGGAGGATTAGTTGACGGTGGTCCGTTTTACGTGCAGGTTTCCGAATCAGTAAGTCTCTAACGTTTTGAGGTGTTAATTCCTGAATTGTTCGTATGCCAAGTTCATGACAGGTAATGAAATATTGAGCCTTTTTCATTACCACACCGATTTTTTTTAGTTGTAATGATCCGAGACGCCCATATCGTCTGGAGGTAACAATTAATTTGGCCGATTTAACTCCGATGCCGGGAACGCGAAGCAGCATTTCATAATCTGCCCGATTTATATCAACCGGAAAATGTTGCGGATTACGAAGCGCCCAGGAAAGCTTCGGGTCAACTTCCAAATCCAGATCAGGATAAGCGTCATTGACAATCTCGTCCACTTTAAACTCGTAGAAACGCAATAGCCAATCGGCCTGATATAGTCTGTTCTCACGTACTAACGGCGGTTGCTTCAGAGCCGGTAGTCTGTTGTCATAGGAGTTAACAGGAATAAAACCGGAATAATACACCCGCTTCATTGTCGGACGCTGATATAACGCCGATGATAACCGGAGAATATCTTTATCTGTATCTGCTGTAGCTCCCACAATCATTTGTGTGCTTTGTCCGGCCGGAGCGAAGCGTGGCGCATGGCGAAACTTTCGTCTTTCTTCTTTACTTTGAAGGACTCCTTGCTGGATATACCTCATCGGACTGAACACACTCTGGAAATCTTTGTCGGGCGCAAGTATCTTCAGACTGGTTTCATTGGGAATCTCTATATTGACACTCAAACGATCAGCATACATACCAGCCTCATTAACCAATTCCTGACTGGATCCCGGAATACTCTTCATGTGAATATAGCCGTTAAACCGATGTACTAACCGGAGGTCTTTGATTACGCGCACCAAACGTTCCATCGTATAATCCGGACTACGCACCACTCCCGAACTCAGAAACAGCCCCTCAATGTAATTCCGTTTGTAAAACTCTATTGTCAAATCAACCAATTCCGACACCGAAAGAGTAGCTCTTGGAATATCATTGCTTCTACGATTAATACAATACGCACAATCGTACATGCAGTTGTTCGTAAGCATAATTTTCAACAATGCGATACAACGACCATCCTCAGCAAAACTATGACAAATACCCCAACCCGCAGCACTTCCGATCTCTCCCTTTTTAGAAGAACGGGAAGTTCCGCTCGAAGCACACGAAACATCATATTTCGCTGATTCAGCCAGCACTTTAAGCTTTTCTAATACGTTTGCGTTCATCGAATTGATCAGTCCGTTAATTACACGAAGATACTTTTCTTTTGCTATATCTACCTATACTTTCCCGGCAACTTTTCAACAATGTAAAATGCAGCTTGAAAACCAAAAACTATAGATTAAGTTTTGTCAAACTCCATTAATTCAATAGGAGCTCCATTATGTTCTATCATTGCCACGCGGAGACCTTCAAATGGCAGGTTGGGGGCTGTTAAAACATGTAGATTACGGTTTTCTAATTCATAATCTAAATTGTTTACAACGAATGCTAAATGAGGAATAGTTTGAACTAATGGATGAATTTGACAATCTTTATCAAATCGCATCCACTCAACACCAAATGGACTTGTTGGAAATCCGGATACATAAAACTTTAAATGTGGCAAATATCTTTCATTAGGCATTTTTTCTTTTGTCGGAATACCTAAATGATGATATTTCCAACCCCATTCCTCAATGCATCTTGCAAATTCTTGGTCTAATCTATTTGTGGACATAGTGTTGTTTTTTTGTTTACGAGCAGCTTTTTTTAATGAATATATTGATTGTGTGTATGATTATTCATATTTCAATCCTTTTCGAATAAGGTTGCCTTTCTCCGTATCCGAGGCGTAATATTATTGTCGGGTATTCCGATAGATTTAGAGCTTTTGTCATTTCTACGGATAATTCTTTTATTTCATTGGGTTGGTTCAGGTAGGCGTGTGAGATTCCTGACTGAGTGCTTTTTAGTAAGAATCGTTCCAGACTTCTGCCGAGATTGATCCATTGTTCTTGCGTGTTGTCTTGTGTCGTGAATAAAACGAAGTGGGAGGAAGATTGCATTTTTTTGATATCCCCTTTGTTTTGTTTTTCTGCATTCAGAAAGCTTGATATAATTGGCTTTACGATGAATAGAGGGAGATTGGGTGCTCCAAAAACAGCATAGCTCAATCCGTCGTTTGTTCTGTCCTGGTGTTTTTTATTAAAGCGCATCCATGATTTTAGTTCTTCCCGAAATGCTTCATCTTGCATTTGGAGGGTGTTTCCCTTTACAACGAAATTTGAAATGGAGTCAAATTCTTTTGTTCCTTTTGCGTAAAAATGAATACCGACACCAGCGTCTAATTCTGTTTCTTTTAACTCATCTAAGATCGTGTCCGGTATTACTTTTCCGCTGTATAGGCTCCTGTTGGTTTGTCTTATGGATATCTGTTCGGCTAAAGGACTTGGCTTTATTTGTTTATCTGTTTCTAATTTGATGAAAATATGTCCGTCTTTTGTTGTGTTTACTTGAGGTGTATATCCTTTTAAGGAGGCTGCAATACACAAATTCTCTGTAGCACAGCCAAGACTGATAAATAGTTCCCGGTTATCGGGGTCAACGACAGGTAATGATCTTTTGAAATCAGGGCTGATTTCAATTTTTTCCTCATTTATTTTGAAGATCCATGGTTGGGTATTATGTCCCGATGGTGCTTTTATTGCTTGTTTTATCAGAAATTGATAATCCTCGGTTGGCGTATTTGCGTTGTTCATGTCTTTAATTAGCAGTTGTTTACTGAATGAATATATAAATATAGGTATAAATAATTAGTTTTTTTCGCAGATATTCTTGAACGGACAATAGATGCAGGCCTTGCCGGTTGGCGTTTGTATAAAGGGAATTTCGGGTGAGAATATCTGATCTAAACATCCCCTGAACCCTTCTTCAAATTCTTCGATGTAGTCTGTGAAATTCGTTACTGCTTCTAATTTTCCTCGTTCAACGCGATGGTAAACAGATGGATCAAAATTGTCAGTAAATAAAGTGCGCAGATAGTAGATCGTTGGCTGCACAGTCACGGCTCGTTTTTCTTCTGCATGATACATCCAGGAATACATAAATACCTGCATAATCGCTTTGGGGCGGTCTTTTTCTTCGAGGTTGAAGAGGCTGTCTATGCTGTTGAAAACAGAAAGACCATTGCCACTTTTATAATCTACGATACGAAGCAGACCTCCGACTTCATCTATACGGTCGATAAATCCTTTTAATGCGATTTCATCTCCGTTTGTCAGTTTGAAATCGGTCTTTATCTTTCTTTCCGATTGGATATACTGAAAAGGAGTCAGTTCGCTGTCACGAGCCAGTATCTTCAGCACATATTTACGGATCATTTCACCGATCAGGTAGTTTTGTCCTGTAAGCGGACGAATTTTATCTGTCTTGAAAAACTCATTTGTGTAGGCTTCTGTGATTACATTCGTCAACATCCGTTCGTCTTTACGAATGATTTTTAGCAAGTCGGCTGTTATCATCTGACCACAAAAACGTTTGTAAAGTACTTCCATCACTTTGTGCAGAATACTTCCGAACATACTGCTCTCAACCGTTTCCATCACTTCTTCCTCTTCCTGAACAGATTCCACAACGGAAAAATAGAACTTTAACGGACAATCTAACCAGGTGTTGATCGCACTTGCCGAGAGAGCCCGCTCGCCACCTTTACGGAATGCCGCTAAACGGGTAAGAATTTCGTCCGTTTTCCGAATCGTAATAGGAGGTGTTTTAGAAGAAGCCACGTTGTAAACAGCGAGTTTACGCTCCAGAGCTTCCCCGTAATGATAATGTAGTTGATGAACAAAACGACTGATTTCTCCGGTCTGTAATCCGCTACCACTACGCGTATCATAAAGCAAGGTTACTTGTTTAGCCCGATGGATAAGTCGGTAGAAATGGTATGCCCAAACACTGTCCTGATGTTCATACGTGGGTAATTCAAAGCCCCTTCGTAGATTATACGGGATAAAGGAATTGGGCGCACTTCGTTTGGGGAATATCCCTTCATTCATAGACAGGATAATTAATCGATCAAAATCTAATGCGCGGGTTTCCAGAACTCCCATCACCTGCAATCCCGATAGTGGTTCACCGTGAAAAGGAATCGTGATTGTATCCGTCACCCGTTTGACAAGGCGGAAGTAAGTGTCGATCTTCATGTTGATCCCAGTCGTAATCAATAACTCTTTCATCCGGTTTACTGTCGTAAAATAATAGAAGATAAACTCTTGCTCCAAATCATTGATAGACATGGGTGAGTCTTCTTCATTTTCCTTTACTGCTTCCCGGCTAATCGTTTTATTCAGTACTTTCAATACCTTGATCAGATAGTCAGAGAATTCACTTACATCCTGAAACGTAGAAAATAAGACCTCTAACAGCGGAGTAACTGTCAATTCACTTGCCTGAATATAAATCCGGTTATATTTAATGATCTCCTTCAGTAAATTGGTGACTACCGGAGGATTCGATCCGTAAACATATTGATGATTCAGAACCGGCAACACATCGCGGAAATAAAAAGTGGGTTTACCTTCCGTGAAGCGTATGTTTTTTTGTAAAGTAAGAATGCTCTCCATCAAAGAAGCTACCGGAGTACCCGTCAGAGGATAGCCCATCGTTACATTTACGCGTTTGATGTTTTCCGGAATGGAATTCAGTACAGGAATCAACATTTGTTCGTCCGGCAAAACTACAGCCGTACGAAGCGCCTCTTCCGCATCCAGATCTTGCAGTCCATAAGCCGATAAAAGTTCGTAGATCTGTTTTGCCTGACCCACAGCCGAAGGAATACCGATTACCTCTATGGCAGGCGTATTCTTTTCTTCTTCCGGCAGGCTATAAAACGAAGGATACCGTTTCCTGTTACGTAATGCAAAAAATGAAGCTTTGTTACTCTCATCAAGCACCTTTGGTGAAGCATAATCCCAGTAGAAATCAGCCAATTCCCGTTTCTGCAGCTCATCTAAAAAATACTCTTCCGATTTAGATAAAGCATTAAGTCCCACAAAAATAATCTTATCATAAGGCAAGGTTAAATCCGCCCCACTTTGCAGCTGCTCTACTACCTGACGGAAGATCATTCCTTCATAACCTTTACTTTCCGCTCTCAATTCCTCTTGTAAGCGCGTGTAAAGAGGATAAAGTATTTCCCAAAGAGCAAGAAAACTCTTCTGATTCGGAGTGTCACCTTTCGGTTGGAAAGAAGACCAGAATGTACGGATGGCCGCAATCTGTTCCGGATCAAGATACGTGAAATCATCCTCTAACTGTTTCAGGTCGGTCACATTAGTAAAAAGCATACGCGCATTAACCATATACTTATCCACATCATCGAAATCACTCAACAACATTTCGCCCCAATACAGAAAATCATCAAAAGCCTCATCCGACCCGCTTATCTCCCTATATATATTGTATAATTTAAACAACAAACTAATTTTATCAGCCGGTTGTATATTTGCGAGCTTCACAAACAAGTCATTGATGGTAAGTACAGCAGGAGAAAAAATAGGCTTACCCGCAATTTCCGACAGATATTTCTGAAAGAACAAACCCGCACGGCGGTTAGGGAAAACAAAAGCTAAACGACTGATCTTACCTTTGTATTCCGAATAGAACAAGGACGCAATTTGATAGAGGAACGGTTTCATTACAACACGATTTAGAAACAAATATACAATGAGTACACCGTAAAAAGTGTTTTATTCAAAAAAAATTAAAGGCGCCTGGAAACGAATGTTGAGGCGCCTCAACTTTCGTTTCCAGGCGCCTCAGCAAACAAGTTGAGGCGCCTCAAAATTTCCGGAAGTACTATTTGTGGCTCAGGTTTTAAGTGTAAACAATTCAAAATCAATTTGATCTCTCTTGAAAAAGGGTTATATTTGTTCGCATGAAGACGTTAGTTATTGTAGGGTGTGGACGATTAGGCGGTATAGTTGCTGATGCTATTGTCAAAGGATTATTGCCGGAGTATAATCTGGTGGGTGTTTATTCTCGTTCAGTTGATAAAGCTGAACGTATGGCTTCATTGATGAAACAATACGGAAGAAAATGCAGAGTAACTTATTCCATAGAAGAGCTGTTCGCTTTAAAGCCTGACTATCTTCTGGAAGCAGCTTCTCCGGCTGCAATGCGGGAACTTGCTTTGCCTGCGTTAAGGAATGGAACTTCAATTGTTACCCTGTCTATTGGGGCTTTTGCAGATGACGATTTTTATCATGAAGTGGCTGATACGGCAAAGGCCAATGGGGCACGTGTGTATATTGCCTCTGGTGCTACAGGAGGCTTTGATGTGCTTCGTACGGCTTATTTGATGGGGAATGCGCAAGCAAACTTCTTTAACGAAAAAGGACCGAACGGTCTGAGAGGCACATCCGTTTATTCGGATTCGTTACATACAGAGCAGAAGATTGTTTTTAAAGGAAATGCGGAAGAGGCCATTGCGATGTTTCCAACGCGGGTTAATGTGACGGTTGCAGCTTCAAGAGCTTCTGTAGGACCGAAGAATATGCAGGTGACTATGCAGTCAACGCCTGATTTTGTAGGGGATACACAGCGAGTCGAGATAAAAAATAATCAGGTGCATGCTGTCGTCGATGTGTACAGCGCTACACCTGATATTGCGGGATGGTCAGTGGTGAATACACTGATTAATATCGTATCACCTATTGTATTCTGATAAATTGGCTAAGACTTTTTCGCTTAACCGGTCGAACGCCTGACGGGTTCGTCCGGTTGAGGTTTCCATACAACGTACATGCGGATGGGAGAGAAGATGATCTCCTCCTAATGCCCCTGTACTATCACAGAAACAAAGATTGTCTTGCTCTATCCACTTGATAAAAGGTTTTTCAGCCCAGGCGGGAGATAAGCCGGTATTGAATAGGATTTTTCGGTTACCTAATGCTTTGAATTCCTCCCCGTGGAGTAAAACCGTGTTTTTGTTGAGACAACAACAAACCATCTCGCTTTGATTAAGCAATTCTTTCAACGGCAAGAAACGATAACCTTTTGCCTTAGCTTCTTGTTTTTCACTACGCGCATAATACATAATCTCTGCACCAAAGAACGTAAGCGCATCAGCAATCATACCACCTAATTTTCCAAGTCCTACGATACCGACTTTCAGTCCAGTAATCTCACGTGGCATGCCGTCCCATGGTTCCTGTCCGAAACCGTGAAGACAACGTACTAATTCGCTGATCACATATTCAACAACGCCTTCATCCCCGTAATCCCTGATTCCGGTAACCGTAATTCCCCGTTCGTTTGCATAAAGAATGTCCACGTTAGCACTCTCCGGTGAATAGAGAGAACAGCACATTCCGATATAGTTCACATTCGGACATCTTTCCAATGCCTGGCGTGTAAGCCGGGACGTATAACTTAGTAATACGGCATCCGCATCGCCAATACGGGAAACAATCTCGTTGTCATCTGTAGGTATATCATCATACATGATTACTTCTTTCGCAAAGGAATATAGTTTCTTCTCAGCCGAAGGAATAAGGCTGACGGGTTCAATAGCAACAAGTTTCTTAAACATGATTATTTTGTGTTTTTAAAGCGAATACAGCACTTGATCCAGTATTAAAGGAAATTCATTTTCTTCGATGCCGGCAAGAAGTAAATCTTCCTTGTCTTCATAAAACAACTCTTTGAAGCGATGAAAATTTCCTCCTTCAAGTTGAATTGTCTTTTTGTAATACTCAGATGCCCCTTTCAGGTTTTGTAACGCCCATTCCGTATGTCCTGCGTTGAGGTAATCCTGAGAAGAAGGGGATTCGTCTAATATCTTTTTGTAATAATTCTTAGCCTGATCATATTTACCAATCAAGAATGAACACCAAGCAATCGGACGCCATGTTTTATGACTCTTACTATCTATATAATCTACTTTATAATAATATTTCAAGGCTTCATTGTATTCCTTTAATTCAAGATAACAATGCCCGATGCTACTAAGAATAGACAAATTGTCAGGTTGCATTTTATCGTATCTTAAATAATATTTCAATGCGCTTTGTGGCTCTTTCATTGCTTTATAGCAAAATGCAATTCGTCTTGTCAACCATTTGTTGTCAGGAGAAAGAATATCGGCATGAAGATAATCTTCCAATGCCTTCTCGAAGTCTCCGTTCATCTGATGGCAATATCCTGTTTTCTGGAACAAGACGGGATTGTCCATTTGTTCATTTGCTAATCTATCGTATATAGCCAATGCGTCATTGAAATAATTTTTTCTGAGATAATATTCTGCGATGATCGTAAGACTTTCTTCGTCTGATAAATACGGTCTTAGAATATCTAAATTATGAAAATCGAGTGGCAAATCGAATATATCATTGAAGTCAAGATGTGCAGGAAGCAACTTGTAGAAACGATATAAATCCTGAACATATTGGCTTGTGATGGTTGAGGTTGTGTCCATGTTATTGAGTAACTCTTCCTTGTTCTGTCGCATCATTTCCTCTACTTGCCCACTGAATTGTCCCATCATCATTGAACGATGACTTTCAGGAAGCTGCATGACACTGAAAAAAAGCGAATACTTGTCGGAATTACACATGAATGGAGCTGTTTCCAGCATGCTTAATATCGGGTCGGGCTTTTCTGTTGAAGGCACTGACGGGCGCAATAATGACAGATTTGCAGAAAAGGGCAAGAACCAATTGGCTATTTTAGAAAAGAATGAGAATGATTTCAAATGAGAAAAAGTGGAATGCATCACGTCTGCACCTTCTTGCTGCAGTTCACTAAATTCTTCTATCTTTTTGTTTAGTCCGCTACCTTCCATCATTTCCATCCATTCCGGATTCATACCTTCCGTCATCTGTTCCGGATTGATATCTGTCAGGTCTGTCTTTTTATTTATTCTCGCATTCAGCTTTAGCATTTCCGGGATAATTTCATCTTGCAATTTGCGCGTAATCTTTTCAGTTTCCCGTGCAAGAATAAAACGTAATGTTATTGTTCGTACTATTTTGACAAACTGGTCATGCTCAGAAAGAATACTTAACCGGTCATAAATAGAAGGGTAGAGTGTGATTCGTTTTTGATATATATATAATGTAAGCAATAATCCGATATAAGCCCTTATTCTGATTTCGTTGTTTGTTTGCGATGCTGCAGTAAAAAGCAGCATGATTTTGTTAATATCAAACATCGTCTGCAAACCAAGTGTAAGGGCGGAAACAATCTGACATCCCACTTGATGAGGCAGGGTCGTATCGTTTAATATATCTTTGATTTCTTCTGCTGCCGGAATCGTTAAAGCATCAGAAAGCCATAAGCGATTAAATAAGTTCGTCAACTCATCTTCATATCCTGCCTGATTTTGGAGTTCACTCATTAGCTTAATTTGCTTGTGAGTCTCTGCGTAGGCCGGGAAGATCGTTTTATCAGTGTTACGAAGATGCGTATAATAACTTAAGGAAGATACTTCACTCAACAATACTCTCTGTATCGTATCCGCTAATTCGTAGGTCTGTATCTGAAGAGTTTTGTAGATATGTTCCTGCATCGGATCTTTTGCCCCTTCGGAACGATAGCGAAGCATGTTGATATAAGTGTTTTGGATTTCATCTAATCTGTCCTGAAACGAATAGACCCTACTTCCGGATATAAGTCCTTGCAAGGTGTCTAATGCGTTTTTCAGCTCTTTATTATCCAATGCTCCGATTGCCCGATAACAGGCTTGATTTATTTCTTGTTGTGTCATATTCCTATAATAATATGGTATGTCAAAAATATAGTTTTTAGCCTAAAATTCCTATCTTTGCGCACTTATAATAAAATTAGCAGATGAAGAATATTCGCAATTTCTGTATTATTGCCCATATTGACCATGGGAAAAGTACCTTGGCCGACCGTTTGCTTGAGTTTACTAAAACCGTTGAAGGCAAAGATTTACAAGCGCAAGTCTTAGACAATATGGATTTGGAACGCGAACGTGGAATTACTATCAAAAGTCATGCCATTCAAATGAAATATCATAAAGACGGAGAGGATTATATCCTGAATCTGATTGATACTCCGGGGCATGTGGACTTTTCATATGAAGTATCCCGTTCAATAGCTGCCTGTGAAGGAGCTTTACTGATCGTGGACGCAGCGCAGGGAATTCAGGCTCAGACTATCTCTAATCTGTATATGGCTATTGAGCATGATCTGGAAATTATTCCGGTCATAAATAAGATAGATTTGCCGAGTGCAATGCCGGAAGAGGTGGAAGATCAGATTGTGGAATTGCTTGGTTGTCCGAGAACAGATATTCTTCGTGCAAGCGGTAAAACGGGTGAAGGCGTTTATGAAATTTTAGACGCAATCATTCATAAAGTTCCGTGTCCGAAGGGTGACCCGGATGCCCCGCTTCAATGTCTGATTTTTGATTCTGTGTTTAACTCCTTTAGAGGTATTATTGCCTATTTTAAGGTGGTAAACGGAGTGATAAGAAAAGGTGATGAAGTGAAATTTATTGCTACTGAAAAAGAATATGAGGCTGACGAAGTAGGTGTCTTAAAACTTACAATGTCTCCACGCGATGAAATTCGCACCGGTGATGTGGGGTATATTATTTCCGGAATAAAAACATCAAAAGAAGTTCGGGTAGGAGATACGATAACGCATGTGAAAAATGGTGCTAAAGAAGCGATAGCCGGTTTTGAAGAAGTAAAGCCAATGGTGTTTGCGGGTGTCTATCCTATAGATAGTGAAGATTTTGAGAATCTTCGTTCTTCTTTGGAAAAGCTTCAGCTAAATGATGCTTCTCTGACGTTTCAACCGGAGAGTTCTGCAGCTTTAGGTTTTGGTTTCCGTTGCGGATTTCTTGGCCTTTTACATATGGAGATTGTACAGGAACGTCTGGATCGAGAGTTTAATATGGATGTGATTACAACTGTTCCAAACGTATCGTATAAAGTATATGATAGGAAAGGGAATTGTACGGAAGTGCATAATCCGAGCGGTTTACCTGATATTACGTTGATTGACCACATAGATGAACCTTATATCCGTGCCTCTGTGATTACGAATACAACTTATATCGGGCCGATTATGACTCTTTGTCTGGGTAAGCGTGGTATTCTTCTGAAGCAGGAATATATATCCGGCGATCGTGTTGAGATACATTATGATATGCCCTTAGGTGAGATTGTGATCGATTTTTACGATAAGCTGAAAAGTATATCTAAAGGTTATGCGTCTTTTGACTATCATTTGCATGATTATCGCCCAAGTAAATTAGTTAAATTGGATATTTTGTTGAACGGTGAATCAGTGGATGCATTATCTACGTTGACTCACTTTGATAATAGTGTAAACTTTGGGCGTCGTATGTGTGAAAAGTTGAAGGAACTAATTCCAAGACAACAATTTGATATAGCCATTCAGGCGGCCATCGGAGCAAAAATTATCGCTCGCGAAACAATTAAAGCTGTTCGGAAAGATGTGACTGCAAAATGTTATGGTGGGGATATCTCGCGTAAACGTAAACTACTGGAGAAACAGAAAGAGGGAAAGAAGAAAATGAAACAAATTGGTACAGTAGAAGTTCCCCAAAAAGCTTTCCTTGCCGTTCTTAAGTTAGATTAACAGTCTTGTATTGTATAGGGTGCAGCGTTTTTATTCATTTTATTATCTATCTTAATATAAGACAACTGTTGAAAATATAGTTAAAGTATATATAAATAATTGATTTATATATGACTTTATTTATATTTGTATAGGTTCGGTGTAGGGAAGATTTAACTGTTGTAACATTTCGATTAAACTTTATCCTATATCTTCAGTCTAAAAAATAAGAATTGGTTATTAACTAAATTAAAGAGGAGAAACAAAAAATGAAACCTATGAAATTAACATCCTTATTGATGATGCTTCTGGCTGCAATGAGTGTTGCCGCACAGGATGAGTTTTTCGATGATGTGTATTTCTCTTCAAGCAAAGACAAGAAACAAGATAAGATTGTAGAAGAGAAGGTTGTTACCCAATCTCGTACGCAAACAGTTGCTGTTCCTTCAACAGAACGAAGCGTGGATGAGTATAACCGTCGTTATGTTCCTGAAGATGATTACACATATGATCGGACTGATACATTAGTAGTGGAAGAAAATGGTCGCAGATCCGATACGGAATATACTGAACGTATAATCCGTTATCATTCGCCAAGCAAAATAACAATTGCCGGAGCAGATCAGATTGACCTTTATCTGAGTGATGGTTATTATGGTTATGGTTATGAGGCCTATGATAATGGTTACGGAGGAGCTAATGTAGATGTAAATATTAATATTGGAAACACCTGGGGAGGCTATGGTGGTTGGTATGATCCATGGTATTATAGCTATAGGCCTTGGGGATTCTATTCATCTTGGTATCGCCCGTCTTATTGGGGATGGGGATTTGGATGGGGAGGCTTCTATGCTGGTTGGTATGACCCATGGTATTATGGCGGAGGCTGGTACGGCCCGTCTTATGGCTGGTACGGTGGTGGTTATTATGGAGGTGGCTATTATGTTGGCGGTTATTACCATCATCGTCCACATTACGCTTCAACTAACCGGAATTATTACAATGGACATAGAGCAGCTGCCGGAAGAACTAATCGTACCGGAAATTCTGCTTATAGTAGTACCTCGCGTTCTTCTTCAAGAAGCTCAAATGCAAATATCAGCAGGAACAGGTCAACTTCTCTAAGATCAGAGAGTATAAATTCAATGGACAGAATGAGCAGAGAACGTAATAGTGTACGTTCTGGTTCTTCAACAAATTCAACCAGAGAGTCTGTACGCTCTTCAAGTACACGTACTCGTGAATCTGGAACATACAGATCCGGTTCTTCTTCAACAAGAAGTCAACAACGAGTGGCTACAACAAGATCCGGTAGTTCCAGTGACCGATCTGTAGGAAGATCTTCAAACCGAAGTAGCAGTAGCCGTAGCTATTCAGCTCCAAGTACAAGAAGTTCGAGTTCTGAATCATATAATAGTAATCGTTCTTCATCTAATAGCTCACGTTCTTATAGCACTCCTTCTTCTTCAAGTAGTTCTCGCTCAAGTGGTAGCTATAGTAGTGGTGGAGGTAGTAGTCGTTCTTCTTCGTCTTCTTCCGGTGGCGGAGGTCGTTCCGGTGGTGGACGTTCCAGATAAAAAAACAGTGAGATTTTTTATAAAAGGGCATGTTTCTATGCCCTTTTAATGTTGAAATAATAATATAAGGTGATGAAAAAGATTGTAAGTAGTATATTCGTGTTAGTCTCTTTTATAGGAGTAAATGCATTTGCACAAGGAGAAATGGATGCTTATAAGTATTCACAGCAAGACTTACATGGAACGGCTCGTTATTCAAGTATGGCGGGAGCCTTTGGGGCTTTAGGTGGAGATATTTCGGCGATGACAACAAATCCTGCAGGTTTAGGTATATATAGAAGTTCGGAAGTAGTGGCAACATTAAATCTTTCTTCCATAAATGCTAAAACAGATTGGACGGGTTCTAAGATAGATCAGAAAAAAACAAAGTTTAACTTTGATAATATAGCCTATGTAGGGTATTTTCCTACAGGGAACTATTCGGGGATAAAAGGATGGAATGTCGGTTTTGCTTATAATCGCGTGAAAAATTTTAATCGTCGCTATCGCATGTCGGGAACACAACTTTATTCTGTAGCAGATTATATAGCTGATATTACGAATTTATATGCTGCGGAAAATAGTTCATATACCGGCGATAATTTATTGCATACGGAAGACTATAATCCTTATAATAGTTATAATCCTATATCTGTGATAGGATATAATGCCGGCCTTATTGGATCTCAAGCCCCTTCTCAAACTGGTGGTTTCTTTAATGAATTTGGGGATGATAGTGGTCTTTGGCCGGTGGAATCTGCTGACTTAGAAGTAATCGAAAAAGGAGCAATCGACAGATATGACATTTCATTTGCAACGAATATTTCCGACATCGTTTTTCTTGGCGCAACTGTCGCTTTAACAGATGTTGATTACAGCTATAGATCTTATTATACGGAAACATTTGGTCATGGTGATTATCTGAATCTTGATAATGGTCTTTCTACAGAAGGAAATGGTTATTCTTTTAATGTAGGAGCAATTGTAAGACCTATTGACTATCTTCGTTTAGGAGTTGCCTATAATTCTCCGACCTGGTATAAGTTGACGGATTACTATTCAAGTGTAGCTGAGTCTCGCATTGGTGATACGAAGCCTTGGGTAGAGGAAACTCCCGGAGGAGTGACTGACTATAAGTTGAGAACGAATGATCGTTGGATATTCAGTGCTGCAGGAATAATAGGACAATACGGTTTGATTAGTGTTGACTACGAACTGAATAATTACAAAGGAATGCGTTTGTCAGATCTTGATGGGCGTGATTACTTCGATAATGATTTCATTAAAGAAGACTATAAAACTTCCGGAACATTACGTATCGGTGCTGAAGCCAAAATAACTCCGCAATTCTCGATTCGTGCCGGCGGAGCTTGGGTAAGCAGTCCGGTGCAAAGTCAGGTAAAGAATGGTGAGGTTGAGATTATAACTTCTTCAAGGACTATACCTCATTATACTGTGGATAAAGGAAAAAATTATTATACGGTTGGCTTTGGTTACCGCTTTACTCCTCGTTTTTATGCAGACTTGGCGTGCGTGTATAAAGAACAAAAGGAAGATTTATATGCTTTCTCTAAAACGATTGGAGATGATAATTTACCTTATATAGACTCAACTCCTTCTTCGTTAAAAACAAATACCACCCGTATTTCGTTAACATTAGGATATAAGTTTTGATATAGCACAAACAAAGGTTTGTCAGGAAATGTCCCTGATTTGTACTGGAAAGTACGGATTAGGGACATTTTTTGTTGAATCTTGTCTGAAAAGTTGTTTATTCCAAATTTATGTTGTTTTTTTGTGATTAATAAATATTGTATAACCATTCAAAATTCAATTGCCTATTGCATAACATTACTTAATAGAATCTTAAATTAAAAAGTAATGAATACATTGAAGAAGATGACTGATGAAGAATTAGTTGTCATTTATGCGGAAGGTAATAATACCGCTTTTGACGTTCTTTTGAATCGTCATAAGAATACTATCCATTCATATATTTATTTCATTGTACGTAATAAAGACTTGACGGAAGATATCTTTCAAGAGACTTTTGTGAAGGCTATTGTGACTATTAAACAAGGACGTTATACCGAAAACGGAAAGTTTAAGGCATGGATTACGCGTATTGCCCACAATCTTATTATTGATAATTTCCGTCAGGAACGTAGCGAAAATACCATTTCGAATGATGATGTTGAAATGGACTTATTCAATAACATGAAGCTTTGCGACGGTACAGTGGAAGATCGTTTAGTGAATCGTCAGGTTCTATCCGATGTTAAGAAGTTGGTAAAGCATCTTCCGGATAATCAACGTGAGGTTTTAGAGATGCGCTACTATCAGGATTTAAGCTTTAAAGAAATTGCCGACATGACCGGTGTGAGCATTAATACTGCTTTGGGGCGTATGCGCTATGCAATCCTGAACATGCGTAGAATGGCAAGCGAAAATCAAATTGAGTTATCTTTGGCATAAATAATTTCGTAAAAAGATAGTACTCATACAATAAGCAAGTTAAGGTTGCGTTTAGTAGGTATAAAATAAATTAGCCTATGAAGAAACTTTCTACTCATTGTATGGATGATATGAACAATAAAAAAGGGAAAGAACTTGAAGAGAAAAGTTCTCCGCGAAAAAAAACAATTGATTTTTTAGCCCAGTTTGCACGGGTATATTGTTCGGAAAAAACATTAAACGCGGGACATTGTGGTTTTGTCCTGAATTGAAAAGACAAGAAGAGAGATTCGTATGAGTCTCTCTTCTTTTTTTCTTACATTTGTATTAAATATAATATGGCTATGAAACATTTAGTGGCTCCTTCGTTGCTTGCTGCCGATTTCCTCCATTTAAAAGAGGATATAGAGATGGTGAATGAAAGTTCTGCCGACTGGCTGCATATGGATATTATGGATGGTGTTTTCGTTCCGAATATATCTTTTGGTTTTCCTATACTTGAGGTGGTTAATGCCGTGTCCAAAAAACCTATGGATGTACATCTTATGATTGTAGAACCTCAAAAGTTCGTTAAAGAAATAGCTGCTACAGGTGCTTATATGATGAACGTTCATTACGAAGCCTGTACGCATCTACATCGCGTAATAGGAGCTATTAAAGATGCCGGAATGAAAGCGGCGGTGACATTAAATCCTCATACGCCGGTTCTTTTGCTCGAAGATATCATACAAGATTTGGATATGGTATTGCTTATGTCTGTGAATCCCGGCTTCGGAGGGCAGAAATTTATTGAACATTCTGTAGAGAAAACAGCTGCACTTAAAAAGATGATTACAGATAGAGAACTGAAAACCTTAATCGAGGTTGACGGTGGAATCAATCTGGAAACAGGAAAGCGCTTGCTAAAGGCTGGTGCAGATGTGCTTGTTGCCGGTAATGCCGTATTTAAAGCAAAAGATCCCAAACAGATGATTGATGAGCTGAAAAAACTCTGACCTACGACCAACCAAAACCTACATGATAAACGAATTGCAGAAGCGACCATTTACCAGGCCGCTTTTAGTCTGGATTATAGGAATCTATCTTTATGTCTTCTTTCCTGTTGAACAGGTTTCTTCCCTTTTACTCTTTCTTTTATTAGGAATGCTTGTGTTTTCTCGCGTAGGAAATCATCCACATTATAATTCTCGTTGGCATTGGGGGATGTCTTTTTCTATTCTGCTATTCGTTACATCAATTCTCGTTTCAGCAATGCGTGATATATGTCAGGACGGAAATCCCTTACTGCCATTTTTGACAGACTTTGCGACGGATGCAAGAACTGACTTGTTGACCCGTCTTGAACGGTTGCAGCTCTCAAAGACTTCCCGTGATGTGTTGGGAACAATGTTGTTAGGGAATGCTACTGTTATTGAACGAGAAGTACGTGTGCAGTTCTCCGTTACCGGAGTTGCTCATATCCTTTCCGTCAGTGGCTTTCATGTGGCAGTTGTTTGCGGTTTCATCTCTATTCTATTAAAAGCCTTACCCTCCGGATCCCTTTTTCGATGGACTAAATATATAATAATGATGCTACTCCTCTGGAGTTTTACATTGATTTCCGGATTGGCTCCGCCTTCTGTCCGCGCCGCAATGATGCTATCATTCTTTCTTACCGGGCAAATGATCAATCGTTCGACCGATGGATATAATACCTTAGCTGCTTCAGCCTTTATTATGTTGGTTTACAATCCGTTTTATTTGTTTGATATCGGATTCCAACTTAGTTATATCGCTGTTTGGTTTATCTTGTTGCTTCAGCCGCCTTTGGAACGATTACTTGAGATACGTAATCCTTTGCTTAGTAAGCCTTATGCTTGGATTACAGTATCATTAGCTGCGCAAGCAGGTACAGCGTTCCTTTGTTTATATTATTTTAGTCAGTTTCCGACTCTGTTTCTGCTGACCAATCTGCCATTTTCGTTAGTAAGTCTGTTTCTTATTCCTTCAGGACTTGTCTATATGTTGCTTCCCGAAGGTTTCCCGGGAATTGTATTCTTAGAACGAGCCATAGAATGGATGACTAATTTGTTGATGTATATTGTAGAATCCTTCAGCATATTTCCCTGGGCAGCATTTGTAATTCCGTTTGATTTCTTTGATTTGATCTTGGGCTATTTGTTCCTGTTTTTGCTGATCTTTTTTATTTATCGCAAGCGGCCTGCGTTTCTTCTCCTTTCATTGTCGTTTTTAGCTTTGCTGCTAATCAAATTACTTATAGAAACTCTTTGGTTTTCCGCAACATAAAAAGTAGTACATTTGTAGAGTAAAACAAAGTGGATAGTATGATCACAAAGATAATTTCTGAAGAAAAGATTCAAAAAGCGAAAAAATACGTTGAAAAAGGCGATAATTTCGTGATTGTTACTCATGTTACGCCGGATGGAGATGCTTTAGGGTCATCTCTTGGCCTATATCATTTTTTAGTAGAATACGGGAAAGAGAATGTTACAGTAATCGTTCCTAACGATTTTCCGCAGTTTTATAAATGGATGCGTGGAACAAAAGACATTATCATTCACGAAAAATACCCGGACTACGCAGAAGAGCTGATACAGAATGCCGACGTACTATTCTGTCTTGATTTTAACGATCCGAAACGGATTGAAAAGTTAGGAGGCCCTGTTGTTGCTTCCGAAGCCCGTAAAGTAATGATAGACCATCATCTGAACCCCGCAGATTTTTGTAGGGTAACGATGTCTTACCCCGAAATGTCATCGACCAGTGAGATGGTTTTTCGTTTTATCTGCCGGATGGGATTCTTTGACTTGTTGAATAAAGATGCAGCAGAGTGCATTTATACGGGAATGATGACTGATACCGGTTCTTTTACCTATAACTCTAATCAGCCCGAAATCTACGTAATTATCAGTGAGCTGTTGAAAAAAGGCATAGATAAAGATTTGATATACCGAAGAGTTAATCAGGTATATTCAGAATCACGCTTACGATTGATGGGATATGTTTTATATGAGAAAATGAAAGTTTATCCCGAATCTAAGGCTGCATTAATCACGCTTACACAAAAAGAACTGAATCAGTTTAATTATGTAACCGGAGATGCTGAAGGCTTTGTGAATTTACCATTAAGTATTGAAGATGTAGAGTTCAGTGTCTTTATACGAGAAGATAAAGACTATCTGAAAATTTCACTTCGTTCAGTTGGAAATTTTCCTTGTAATCTTTTTGCCGAGAAATATTTTAACGGCGGCGGACACAAAAATGCTTCGGGAGGAGAGTTTTATGGTAGCTTAGAACAAGCAGTTGCTGTTTTTGAGGAAGGTTTGTCCTTATTTAATCCTAATAAATCGGAAGAAATCAAACCAAATGAATGAAGAATGACAGATATTACATACATTTGTCTCATTGATAAATAAATAAAAAATAGATGAAGAAAGGTTTTGGCGTATTGGTGATGGTTGTAGCAGCAGTTTTCGTAGTGTCTTCATGTAGTAAAAGTCAACGAACCTATACGGAAATGCTGAAAGATGAGCGTAAAGCAATACAGAGATTAATGGATAGTTTAGATATTAAAGTAATTGATGATTATCCTACAAACGGTGTTTTTGCAGAAAATGAGTTCTATAAAACTGAAACAGGCTTGTATATAAACGTAATTGATTCAGGGAATGGGAATAGGGCTGTTTTAAATCAAACATCTGTGTTGACTCGTTTTGAATTTGACTATATAAGTGCTGTTTCTAAAACCTATTACACAATTGACGGGTTTGAAAATACCTTTTTTCCATTGGTCTTTACTTATGGAGGAAGTTTAACATCGGGAGACTACTACCTGTCTGATTATTTTTCTTCCGGTATGGTGGAACCACTTCAATATGTGGGTGATAGTTCTTATGTAAAACTGATTATTCCTTTTAAAATTGGCAGCCAAACTCAGCAAACGGGTGGGGATCCAATTTTCTGTAAAAAACTCAGATATATTTTCGAAAAATAATATCACTTAAAAGCTATGACGTTAATTAAATCTATTTCAGGTATCAGAGGTACTATCGGAGGTGCGCCCGAAGACGGTTTAAGTCCGTTAGCCATCGTAAAATTCGTATCTGCTTATGCCGTATTTATCAGAAAACACACAAAATCAACAACCAACAAAATTGTCGTTGGACGCGATGCCCGTATATCCGGCCCAATGGTAAAACAAGTTGTGTTAGGCACACTTACCGGAATGGGTTTTGATGTTGTGGATATTGATCTGGCGACTACTCCGACTACCGAGTTTGCCGTTATTCAGGAAAAAGCTTGCGGAGGAATTATTCTGACAGCAAGTCATAATCCCAAACAATGGAATGCACTAAAGCTTTTAAATGAACGCGGTGAGTTTTTGAATGCTGCAGAAGGAGCCGAAGTACTTCGCTTAGCTGAAGCGGAAGACTTTAGTTATGCAGATGTGGATAGTCTGGGGAAAATAATTCCGGATAATACCTACAAACAAAAACATATTGAGAGTGTCCTGAACCTGGATTTAGTAGATATCAAGGCGATTGCAGGTGCTAATTTCCGTGTAGCGATAGACTGTGTAAACTCTGTCGGGGGAATTGTTTTACCTGATTTATTATACGCATTAGGAGTTAAGGAAATATTCAAACTCCACTGTGCGCCTCATGGTAATTTCTCTCATAATCCGGAGCCACTACCTGAACATCTGACGGAAATATCAGCCTTAATGAAACAGGCAAAAGCAGATGTAGGATTCGTGGTAGATCCCGACGTTGATCGTTTAGCGATCATCTGTGAAAACGGAGCCATGTTTGGCGAAGAATATACGTTGGTTGCCGTAAGTGACTATGTGTTAAGTAAAACGCCGGGTAATACGGTGAGTAATCTAAGTTCAAGCCGTGCATTGAGAGATGTAACCCATTCTTATGGTTGTGAATACAATGCCGCAGCAGTAGGAGAAGTCAATGTAGTCACAAAAATGAAAGAAACGAATGCTGTGATCGGTGGTGAAGGCAATGGTGGTGTGATCTATCCTGCCAGTCATTACGGACGAGACGCACTGGTAGGTATTGCTCTTTTCCTGACTCATTTAGCAAAGAAAAAGATGACAGTCAGCGAACTACGCGCAACCTATCCTCCTTATTTTATTTCAAAACAAAAAGTAGAATTAACTCCAGATATAGATGTTGATGCTATCCTTGCGAAAGTAAAGGCACAGTTTGCGCAATATGATATAACAGATATTGACGGAGTGAAAATTGACTTTCCGGACAAATGGGTTCACTTGCGTAAAAGTAACACAGAACCTATCATTCGTATCTATTCCGAAGCGCACACCATGAAAGAAGCAGAGGAAATAGGAGGGCAGTTGATTCAAATAATCAAGGATATGTGTTCATAAATTCTTGAAAAGAGGAATAAAAAATCGCGATCTTAACAGGACCGCGATTTTTTTTGTTTTTTATTTCTTCTTACCTTGATTAGCAACAGCCTCCATTAGCTTTTTTATTTCTTCAGGATCACCGAGGAAGTAATCCTTCACTAAATTCAGATTGTCGTCAAATTCAAAAACATAAGGTACGGCTGTAGGCAAGTTTAGATGAACGATTTCTTCGTCAGAAATATTTTTCAGATACTTGATAATACCGCGTAAGCTATTACCATGTGCCGCAACAAGCACCTGGTCAGCATTCTTCAGCGTAGGGAAGATTACTTCTTTCCAATACGGAAGAATACGAGCAACCGTATCTTTCAATGATTCCGTAGCAGGAAGATCAGCTTTAGCTACCCCCTTGTAACGGATGTCATTACCCGGATGACGAGGATCGCTTTCTGCTAATGGATTAGGAGCAATGTCATAACTTCTGCGCCAGATCAAAACCTGCTCATCTCCATACTTTTCTGCTGTTTCAGCCTTGTTAAGACCTTGTAGATCACCATAATGTTTTTCATTCAGTCTCCAGTTTTTTTCAACAGGAATCCAGTCCAGATCCATTCTGTCCAAAACTACGTTAAGCGTTTTAACAGCACGTTTCAGATAAGAAGTATAAGCCTTGTCGAAAACATAGCCTTTTTCTTTCAATAGATTACCAGCTTTAGTTGCTTCAGCTACTCCTTTTTCTGTAAGATCTACGTCTGTCCAACCAGTGAATCTGTTTTCCTGATTCCATACACTCTCGCCGTGGCGGATTAGTACAATCGTCTTCATTCTTTACTTGATTTATAACTTATTTAATATTAATACTAAAAATCAATTTTTATTGAGCACATGACTTGTTCATGTCTCTGCAAAATTAACAATAATCATCTGCAGATAGTTCTACCTATTTATTGGTATTTTTAGTCTCATGCGGATGAATATTTATACCGTTTGCTAAAACGAGAAAAAGAGTAGAAACCGTGTTTTTTCAACCTGCGGATCGATCCATAATGGCTCGTAAAAATGCAGAAAGTATTTCGATTGAAAATCAATTAAAAAATACGCGTAAAAATATAAAGGATATTTTTGCAAAAATATCCTTTATATTTTCGAAAATAACCTTTATATTTTTTTCTTTATTCTAATCGGTTAAAAATCTACTATTGAACAACAAATTTAAATGTATTCTTTTCACCCTGCTTCGTTCCGGATAATACATAAATACCTGAAGATAGATTTATCTTATGTGAATAATCATCGCCAGCTACTTGAATCGCATTTACGATACGCCCATCCAGTGAAATAACACATGCTGTATAACCGTCCATGTTTCTGATAATAAGATTGCCATCTTTATAATAAGCTGATGGGGTGATTAGGTTGACTGTTTCGTTTGAGACAGCATTTGAGAGTTGAGTTTCCATTGTTGCAATTACAATGTCTTTATTGTCTTTATGTTGAACAGCCTCTATTTTAACTAAATAATCAAACTTAATGTCTTTTCTGGTTAAGGTTACAGATAATTGATTAGAAGAGCCATTCTGACTTTTCATCTGTTCTGTTATATTCCCATTTTCATCAAGAACATAAGATGATTCTAAACCTGGCTCATCATCCTTTAAACTATATAAATAAACATTATAGCTGTTGGCTTTTTCTACCTTAGTGAAATTTAGTGTAATTTCGGAGTCATTTGATAATTCTATCTCAAAAGGTATCTTTCCAATAACGGTAACATATGAAATGCTGGTATGTCCTCCATCTTCTGTTGTTGCACGAACTTCAGTTGTTCCTCCTTGTATGGCATGGATGGTTCCATATTCATTTACTATTGCTACAGATGGGTCGCTACTGCTCCATGTTATATTCTGATTATCAGAATTGTAAGGAAGTATCGTGACTCCAAATCTAAATGTTTCTTCTTCTTCTAATGTTAAAATTGACGGGCTTATATTAATGCTTTCTACATAAATTATTTTGCGATTTACTGTAATCACGCACGAAGCGCTATAATCTCCGTCAACTGTCGTGGCAGTGATTGTTGTTTCTCCTACTGAAATAGCAGATATAGTACCAGATTCACTAACACCTACTATTTCAGGATTTGAGCTACTCCAAATCAGTTCTTTATTTGTTGCGTCCTCCGGAGAGATTGTAGCTGTAAGAGTGAAACTGTCACCGGTTTCCATGGTTAATGTTTCTTTATCCAATGATATTCCTGATACTGGAGTTGGCGGAGGAAGTGCAGCAACAAACGGAGCTTTAGGAAGCGTGCCTTCCCAACTTTCCCATCCATCTTGATATCCCCATCCATCGACACTACCATTTTGTAATTCTCTACTTGAAGCACCCAATCCTGAATAGGCAAAGTCATCCTCTAAATTATCCTTTACCTGATAGCTCCAATAGCCTTCATACCAGCCACTTCTCCAATAATCGGCAGGATCGGATGTTGTCCAGGAATCATAATTATAAGCATTTGTGGTAACAGTACCATTTTCCGGACAAATAGGATTATCGGTATCTCCATCATAATAAAGACATTGAGAGCCTTCCCCATCAACATCATACCCAAAACCTGCAATTGTGTTACCCATCGGACCTGTAGCGTGAGTCAGGAAGGTAAATCTTGGGTCTGCTGCAGCAATAGCCAGAACCATATCAATTCCATAGGCAGTTCCATCCCATTTATAACCCCAGACTAAAGTTTGGCTACCGTCTAAATACCAATCAATGACTAATAGCGCTTTGTTTTCTCCTTCACCGACCCAGAATTTGACATCATCAAATGTAAATCCGTCATTGCTTCTTAATGTAGGTGATTTATTCTCTTTTGAAAGAGTTGAAATGCTAATATCAGGGCGAGGTTGTCCCTGAACATGATAGACTTTTTCTTGGGAATGCAAAGTCCCCAGACATACTGTAATGAAAACAAATAGAAGTAAAAGTTTTTTCATTATTATAATAATTAATTGTTAAAAAATAATTCAACTGTTAAAGCCACAATTATATGCTACTCCATTTTTACAAGACAGGAAATACACAGACTATAGTCTTTTTGGTTAAACACTATAGTCTTTTTAAAAAAACACTACTGTCTTTTCAAAAAAGGCCTTTAGGCTTAATATGTTAAAAAGAAGCCGAGTCTGATTTTAATGACATTCGTCACTGATTATTTTTCTTTTAATCGTACAATCGGCTTATTCCACTACAAATCCCGTTAGGTGGAATATAATTCACATGTATGGCAGGTCTTCTGACTTACTCAACTTCAGAGCCGCCTTCCCGTCTATTGTAAAGACAGTGGCATAGGTATTGTCTGAAGTATTGGATGAGCTTACAGCAGCGGGTCTGTCCGGGATTTTCACCCGGTTCCCTTTTAATCGCCGTTCCTGAACAGGTGGGCGAACCAATACGATGACAAAGGTATAAATCTTATTCAAATAAAGAATGTAAAGTTTTTATTATCTTTACATCAGTTTTGGTGATGATCTTTGTTTTCCAAAGAATCATTGAAAAGGGAATCAGGTGAAAGTCCTGAACAGACCCGCTGCTGTAAGCCCTGTTTTTATGTTGAGACATTCTTCAAGCCACTGTTCCGGAAGGGAATGGGAAGGCAGTCTTCAACAAGGGTAAGTCAGAAAACCTGCCAGAATGTTTATGTTAAAAGCTTTCGTGGAATAGAGCTTAGGACAAACTGATGGGACAAATGATTTCCCCACTATAGTTTATCTTTTATCAAACTCCGGTAATCTGTTGCAGATCTCGAACGAAAGCGGTTAAAAAATGGTTTAAGCAGCTTTTTATGTTTATAAAAAAAACATGTTTGATTTTTGTTTCTTTTTTCGGCTTTGTTGTGTTGTCTGCGCAGAGTCGTTTGGATAGTATCCAGGTTTTGAATGAGGTGGTGGTCACTGCCTCTCAGAATAAAGAGGTTATTGCTCCTCAGAAACTTTCCGGCAAAGAATTAGAAATGCTCAATACATTTTCTGTTGCTGATGCCATACGCTATTTTTCCGGAGTTCAGTTGAAAGATTATGGAGGGGTAGGCGGATTAAAAACGGTTAATATCCGTAGTTTGGGAACGAATCAGGTCGGTGTTTTTTATAACGGCATTCAGCTGGGAAATGCACAGAACGGACAAGTCGATCTGGGTAAATTCTCTATGGATAATATCGAAGAAATAGCACTTTATAATGGTCAGAAAAGTAAGATATTCCAATCTGCCCGTGATTTCGGAGCGGCAAGCAGTATTTATATTACCCCACGTAAACCTCGTTTTAGCGGAAATAAAAATACGAATATCAGAGCAGGACTGAAAGTGGGTTCTTTTGATCAGCTCAATCCTTCACTTTTGGTGGAATATAAAATAAGCGATTATGTGAATCTGTCGTTTAATGGAGAATGGATTAATTCAAGCGGGAAATACAAAGTACATTATAAACGGGTTTTCCCCGATACCGATATAGTCGCTTACGATACGACGGCAACGCGTGAGAACGGAGATATCAATGCCTCTCGCTTAGAAGCGTCTCTGTATGGTGCTTTATCAAAAGGTTCATGGAATATCAATGCGTATAATTATTCTTCAAACCGGGGAGTGCCGGGAGCTATAATTAATAATGTGTGGCGACGGGGTGAACGGATGAATGATGTTAATTCGTTTATTCAAGGTAATGGAAAATATGAGGTTTCTGATTGGTGGACCACCCAGCTGAATGCAAAGTATGCTGCCGACTATACTCATTTTGAAAACTTCGACTATACGCTTTATCCTACCAATAATAAGTTCAGGCAGAAAGAATTCTATATCGCAACCGCCAATCTCTTTCCGCTTACAAGCTGGTGGGATATGTCTTTATCCTACGATTTTCAATGGAATACGCTGGATGCCGACTTTCAACGTATGGATGATTATGATGTTTTTGCGTATCCAACCCGCTATTCGCATTGGCTTGCTTTGGCCACGGCTGTTGAATTCAATCGTTTGCGTATGCAGGCAAGTCTCTTGGGTACGTTTGTTAATGAAACGGTAAAAAAGTATGAGGCTCCGGAAGATAAACAAGTATTTTCTCCCGCTTTTTTTGCTTCCTATAAACTCTTAAGAGAAGCGGATTTTCGGTTGAATGCGTTCTATAAGAAAGTGTTCAGAATGGCTACATTCAATGAAATGTATTATGTAGAGATGATTAGCTCTGATATTAATCCCGAATATGCCACTCAGTATAATCTGGGGCTGACTTATCAGAAAGAGAATAAACATTCTTTTATCCGGAATCTGAACGTACAGGTGGATGCGTATTATAATAAAGTGGAAGATAAGATTATTTCCACGCCTAAAAGTCCCCTGTTTAAATGGACTACGTATAATCTGGGACTTGTCGAGATTAAGGGAATTGATGCGTCAGTGGGTACTATGTTCGATATGCATAAGGTCTTGTTCAATACAAAAATACAATATACGTATCAGAAAGCGCAAAACTTTACGGACCCGACCGATACCTTTTATGGCGACCAGATTCCGTATATTCCCTGGCATAGTGGAACGTTGATCGCCTCTGCAATGTATAAAAACTGGATTCTGAATTATAGTTTTATCTACACAGGCGAACGTTATAGTCAGTCAGACAATATTATCTACAACCATGTACAACCCTGGTACACACACGATATCTCGTTGGTTAAGACATTCAAAATAAATGAACTGAACTTTAAAGCAACCTTAGAAGTGAATAACCTGCTTAGCCAGGATTATGAAGTGATTTTTAATTATCCGATGCCTAAACGTAATTACAGGCTCTCATTCGTGGTGGAATTATGAGGCATTTGAAACTATATATTACTTGTTTTTTTACTCTCTGCCTGCTGTTTTCGTGTAGAGAAGACGAACATATTGTTATTTCAGAATTTCAGCGGATACCCGATACCGTTGATGCGGATACGGAAATTGCCGGTATGTACCTGGTGAACGAGGGGAATATGGGAAGTAATAAATGTACGTTGGATTATCTGGATTTTACTACTTCCGTTTACCTGCGTAATATATATGCCGAACGTAATCCTACTGTTGTTAAAGAGTTGGGAGACGTGGGAAATGACATTCAGATCTATGGCGGCAAACTTTATGTTGTTGTCAACTGCTCGAATAAGGTCGAAGTTTTGGATGCGCGAACCGGCATACGTTTGACACAGATTGAAATACCTAATTGCCGGTATGTACGTTTCTATCGAGGGTATGCGTATGTAAGTTCTTATGTGTCGGGCGTGCTGATAGATCCGAATGCTCCTTTAGGCGCCGTCTTTAAAGTGGACACAACGACATTGAATATTGTAGATAAAGTAACCGTTGGCTATCAGCCTGAAGAAATGGAAGTGCTTGGCGAATACCTCTATGTGGCCAATTCGGGAGGGTATAGAACTCCCTATTATGATAATACGGTGTCTGTTATAGAGTTGGAGCGATTTAAGCAAGTTAAAAAGATTGTTGTAGAAATAAACCTACACCGGATCAGAAAAGATAAGTATAACAGACTCTGGGTGAGTTCGCGTGGAAATTATAATGATGTGGATTCTCCCTACGGTACGGTATCTTCTAATTTGTTCTTATTGGAAAAGAAGGTCGGCTACAATGACATGGTCGTGACTGATACAATCAATATCCCATGTTCAAATATGGCATTGCACGGAGATTCGCTGTATCTCTACAGTCATGATTATGACAACCAGACGCAAAATAGTAGTCTGACCTATGCTATTGTTGATATTCGAACAAAAGAGGTTGTTAGCAAGAACTTTATTACGGATGGGACGGAAGATGAAATTAAGATGCCTTATGGAATAAATATCCATCCCGAAACAGGTGATATCTACGTGACCGATGCAAAAAATTACGTGTCAACAGGAACCTTATCTTGCTATGATAAAACGGGAAAGCGTAAATGGCGTGTACAAACAGGGGATATCCCTGCTCATATGGTGTTTCTAAAGAAATGAGAATGAAAGAACAACATAGTATATTTCTGATCCTGTTAGGATTTATCGCATCGTTTTGGAGTTGCGAACGAGAAACGCCTATTCTCAGTTTGGGATTAGATGATGAATATTATTTATATCGGATGCAGGGCTATCGGTTTTCGCCCGGGTTTACAGGAGATTCTTATCGGTGGAGTCTGTTGTTACCAGATGGCAGGGACTCATTACTCTCAACCGAACACAGTTATACTTTTGTTCAGAAAGAGGAGGGGAGCTATTCTATTCGCTTTGAGATTCTTGATGCGGAAAAACCATACGTTTTTGATTTTGAGGTGGAAGTCTTACATGAGACTGTAGAGTATAGTCCTTATATCTCTCGTGTGCTTGAATACAAACCGGCTCCCGGACAGTTCGTTAATGAAATGCCTTTATATGAGGAAGGTGATACTGAGGAAACAATGCGAAAAAAAGCGGAAGAGAATATTTCCGGCAAAAACGATGTGATGATTTCTTTAGGTGGTTTCGGAGGCTATGTAACTTTTGGCTTTGATCATACAGTAATGAATGTAAAAGGGGGTAAAGATTTTTCGATACTCGGCAATGCTTTTTATTCTTTGGTGGAAGTTGGAAAATCAGGTGGTAGTTGCGAACCGGGTATTGTAATGGTAGCCTTTGATGAAAATCAAAACGGTCAACCGGACGAGGAGGAATGGTTTGAATTAGCCGGTAGTGAATACTATAAACCGGAAACTTTCAAGAATTATAAAATTACTTATTATAAACCTGAAGCAGATAAGCTACCGTTGCCCGATAATAGCGGTAATCTGACAGATACTACTTATGTCAAATGGATCGATAATCTGGGAATGAGCGGTTACATTCCTAAAAATAAATTTCACAAACAAGATTATTATCCCAAGTGGATCAATGAAACAGAGCTCTCTTTTCAGGGGACACGGTTGGCTGATAATGCGGAGGATGTCAGTGGGTTGGGTACGTATTGGGTATTATACTCGTATGATTGGGGATATGTGGACAATCATCCGAATGACTCTACGTCATTGATTAGTTTTGATATAGACTGGGCAATAGATAAAAATGGTCAGCCGGTTGATCTTCCGGGTGTAGATTTCGTACGCGTCTATACAGGAATAAATCAATCTTGCGGTTGGATAGGTGAAACCTCTACAGAAATAATTCGTGCACAGGATTTACACCTTGAAGCAAAATAATAAATGAATAACAAATAAGAATAAAAAATGAACAGGATCTTTACTTTATTAGTTGCATTATCTGTTTCTTTTTCTGTTTTTAGCCAGGAAGAAACAGAATATACTGAAGGAGTCTTCATTGTTAATGAAGATTGGTACGGACATCAGAATAGTACTATTAATTTTCTTTCTGATGACGGAGAATGGACATATCGGGTTTTCCAGAAAAATAATTCCGGAAAAGAATTAGGTTGTACAAGTCAGTTCGGAGCGATCTATGGAGGAAAATTCTATGTCGTGTCAAAACAAGAACGTGATCCCGGAGCTCAGGTAACCGGTAGTCGTTTTGCTGTTTGTGATGCTAAAACAATGAAATGCCTGAAAGAGTTTCAAACGATTGCAACAGACGATTCGGGTAAATCAATCGCTGACGGTCGTTCGTTTCTTGGTGTAAATGAGAAAAAAGGATATATCGGTACAAGCAACGGTATCTGGCTTTATGATATAGAGAAGATGGAGATCGGAAACCAGATCGAAGGAACCGGAAACCCCAATGGCTCGGGTTATGGGCAATTATATTATGCGCAAATAGGAACAATGATCCGTACAGAAGATTATGTGTTTGCGGTACATCAGAAAAACGGTCTGATTGTTATTGACCCTGAAACGGATAAAGTAATACGCACAATTGCTCCACCTGAATATATAGATGAAGAAGAGGTTAAATCCCGTGGGTTTGGTTCAATAGTACAATCTAAGGACGGTTCCTTATGGATCAGTATGGCATATAACACAGCCGGTGGTGGAGGAACACTGCCTTATCTGATTAAAATGAACCCCTATACCTTTGAAGCAGATACAATTCAGATTCCGAATGAACAAGGCATTGAAGAAATTCCTAACTCTTGGTATGCCTGGACTGCCGATGGTTTTTGTGCAAGTACGCAGGAAAATAAGATTTACTGGAATGGAAACAATGGTAATAGCTGGTTTAAAGGCAGAAGAATATTCTGTTATGACATAGACAACAATACTTTTTCAAAGATTTATGATTTTGAAGAAATGCCGGGCAACTGGATATTGTATGGTGCAGGGTTTAGATTGCATCCAGTGACAGACGATATCTATGCCTCTATATTTCACGAGTTTCAGGATCCGACTTATGAGACAGTGCGTATAAATAATAAAGGAGAATTGCTTCACGAATACCCGATGATTTCAAATTACTGGTTTCCGGCCATGCCTGTATTTCCCGATAATCATGTACCGGTGGTTACTGATATTCCAAATGTTTATTGTAACAGGGCGGATACTTATACGCTTCCTCTAAATACTTATGTCAAAGATGAAGATAATACGTCTGTCTCTATCGTAAAAACAGTTTTAAGTAATAGTGCTCCTGATATTTATGAAGCAACCACGCGTAACGGGGAATTACAGATTAATCCTGTTGGTGACAAGACAGGTAGTGGAACTATTATAGTGCAATTCAATTCGAATGGACAGCTCATTAGCCGGAATATTAACGTAACGATTGGCGATCTGCCTACGGCAACCGAAACTGTTTCTACAGATAACGAACGCATTTATATTGCCAATAATACACTGTATGCTGAAAATTGCAACGCATACCAAATCAGCCTGTTTAATATCAATGGTGTAAAATTGAAAGAAATAAGAATTGGCGGAAATGAGTATTCCGAATCGCTCAATCTACCAAGAGGAATCTATATCCTTCACGCCACGAAAGACGGCTCCGTTATAACGAGAAAAATTGTAATAAAGTAAGTTTGTGTTTTTACGGGATTAAAGTTTATAACCTTTGATCCCGTAAAACATAATATAAATAAAGCATACTAATGGTATGATGAAGCCTATAGCCATTGTCTTTTCACCCATATAACCCATTAACATGGGAGCAAAAGCTCCTCCCGATACTCCCATAATGATGTACGAGGAGGCTCTTTTAGTATAAGACCCCATCCCCGATAATCCCAAGGCAAAAATAGTAGGGAACATAATCGACATAAAAAAGAAACTGGCATACAAGGCATATAACGAGATCGTACCAAGTTGTAAAATCACTAATATCATGGCTATGACACATATTAAGGAATAGGCTGTCAATAGTTTATGCGCTTTGAAGCGTCCCATAATGAAACTGCCCGATAGACGTCCGATCATGAATAATAACATACCACCGAACGCAAGAAAATGAGAGGCCTTAAGAGGAGTGATGGTTGTGTCGAGTTCGGTTACATAGTTAATGAAGAAACTGAATATACCCGTCTGAGCTGCACAATAAAGAAACTGTGCTATAACCGCTAATAAAAAATGTTTATGCTTCCACATAGGACGAGATGGTTCCGACGCAACGATCTGTTCATCTTTCTCTTCTATATTAGGTAAGCGCGTGAAAGCAAACAAGATCGCAATTAACAATGTGCAAATACCCAGTATTATATATGGTTTTGTTAATGCCATAGTGTCTCCCGCTTCTGCTCCTAAGATTAATTGTCCGCCAATAAACGGACCTAATACCCAGCCTAAACCGTTAAAAGACTGAGAGAGATTGATGCGTTGAGCTGCACTTTCCTTCGGTCCTAAAACGGTAGAATAAGGATTTGCTGCCGTTTCTAAAACACATAATCCGCAGGCAACAATAAACAAGGCTATCAGAAAAGGATCTGCTGAGTGTAAATAAGCTGCAGGTATAAAACTTAACGCCCCAAGAGCATAGAGTAATAATCCGAGAATGATGCCTTTCTTATAGCCATAACGTTTCATAAACAATCCCGCCGGTATGCCGATTAAACCATAAGCAATATAGGTCGAAAATTGGACAAGTCCCGATTGCGCTTTACTCATTGTGAATGCAACCTGGAAATGTTTATTTAGTACGTCTAATAATCCATGAGCCATGCCCCACATTAAAAACAAACTCGTAACGAGTATAAAAGGTATCAGATAGGATTTTCCGGTCGGTGATTGAAATAAGGATTGTTTCAATGGCTTTTCTTTCATGGTATATTTTTATTCGTTTAACTGACTCTCGTTTCAAAATTAATGTTTTTTTTTGATTGTGAAAGACGATCTGATGAATCAGAAGCTATGTGGATTAATTTAACTATATTTGGCGAATTATATTGTGGATATGTTTAATCCTATATTTTCAGGCATCTGATGAAATTAATATTGCCCAAAAAACTGAATACACCTACTGTCGGTGTATTGGATACACAGAAGACAAATACCGTGGTTATTATTGGAGCGAATGGTTCCGGGAAAAGTTCGTTTGCTAAAGAACTTGCTAAGTTACATCCCGGTGCGTCGGAAAGAATCTCTGGAGTAAGTTCGTTGTATCTAAGCAGACAGGAGAGTGATATTCCTCAAAATAACCTTGCTTTTTTACAAACTATTCTTTCTGGAAATTCGGTATCGGTACTCTCTGAGTATGAAAAACTGATTATACGGTTGCAAAGTGAAGAATTTGCTGCTGCTCTGAAATATAAGGAGGAAAGTAAACAAAATAAGAATTCGTATCCTCCGTTAACGAAGATAGACCGCATACAGGCCGTATGGGAAAAGATGTTCCCGCATAATCGGTTGATTCGTACTACCGGATTTATTGAACTGGCGTCAGCAAGTAATTTGAGTGATCATTATAGTGCGGAACGAATGAGTGACGGTGAACGAATTGTATTCTATCTGATAGGCGCTATCCTTTGTGCCGGAGAAAATTCGTTGCTGATCATTGAAGAGCCAACCTTATTATTACACGAGTCGATAAAGAATATGCTTTGGGACGAGATTGAGAATCTTCGTCCGGATTGTACGTTTGTTTATTTAACGCACGATATTGAATTTGCTTCTTCAAGGACTTTCGCCAAACGACTATGGATTCGTTCGTACGATGCGGTTGACAGACAGTGGGATTATGAATTTCTCGAAAGTAATGGCGCTTTTCCGGAAGAAGTGTACCTGACGTTGTTGGGAAGCCGTAAACCTATTTTGTTTATCGAAGGCATAGAAGCAAAAAGCATAGATAGTCGTCTGTATCCGCTTGTATTCCCGGATTATATGGTTAAACCTATGGGCGGTTGCCAGAAAGTGATTGAAACGACAAAAGCTTTCAGACAATTGAAAGACTTTCACACCCTTGAGTCTATGGGTATTGTTGATCGTGACAGACGTACGAAAGGAGAGGTAGAGTATCTGAAAGAACAACATGTCATGGTGCCGGATGTCGCAGAGGTAGAAAACCTATTGTTGTTAGAACCCATAATAAAAGTAGTGGCAACTAAACTAATGGTGAATCCGGATGTCGTGTTTAATGAAGTAAAGGAAAATATCATTAAATCGTTCAAAAAAGAGTTGGATGAACAGGTACTCCTGCATGCTAAACATCGGGTTCGGAAAAGATTGGAAACTGCTATTGATCGAAAGATCTCGACTATGGAAGAGCTGTCGAACCATGTTTTTAATCTGCAAGAGACAATCGATGTTGAAGAACTTTTCGACAAATTAAAAAGAAAATTTTCAGTTTATATTGAACACAAAGACTATAAATCTGTTTTACGCGTTTATAATCAAAAGGCAATGATCGGGCAAAGTCAATTATGCTATTTGTTGGGTATAAATAATAAAGGGAGTTATCTCAATCTTGTTATTTCTATTTTAAAGGAAAATAAAGAACCGGCTGAAACAATACGAACAGCTATCAAACAATCATTAGGTTTATAATTTAAGACTATGCGTACACCAAATCTTCAATATTTATATTTACAGAAGCCAGTAACTTTAGTTGTTGTTTTATGTATAATCTCTATTATACCCTGGATTATTTTAGGCGATTTCTCGACGAAGGGTGAGCCTCGTGAAGCGGCTGTTGCAATATCAATGTTGGAGTCCGGTAACTGGGTTCTTCCTTATGTTTATGCGAATGAGTTTGCTTATAAACCTCCGTTAGCTCATTGGTTGATGGCCGTCTTTTCTTACCCACAGGGATATGTGTCTGAGTTTACTTCCCGTTTGCCTTCAGCAATTGCTTTCATCACGTTAATTGCATCGACATTGATGTTTTTTGGCAAGCGTTTGCGATTTCAACAGGCTTTCATTTCTGTTTTGTTTTTATTGACCTGTCTTGAGATACATCGGGCAGGAATGACCACCCGGGTCGATATGTTGTTAAGTACCTTTATTGTACTGGCTTTATACAGACTCTATAAATGGGAAGAATATATGCACCTGAAGGGGTTGCCTGTTTTCATACCCTTTTTCCTTAGTTGTGCTATTCTGACTAAAGGGCCGGTCGGAGCTATTCTGCCGTTATTTATATTCGGTGTTTACTTGTTGGTTTTAAATAAATACAGTTTGCTTACCGTCTTTAAATCCTTGCTTTACATTGGGGTAGCGTCGCTGTTTTTACCAATGATATGGTATATTGCAGCCTGGAAGCAAGGAGGGGATGAATTCCTTAATTTGGTTTTAGCAGAGAATTTTGGACGCTTTTTCAGTATAAGCAACCTTGATATTAATTATAATCTTGGACATGAAAATGGGGTCTGGTATAATTTTCAAACCTTGCTCACCGGCTTTATTCCGTGGACTTTATTATTTGTCTTTTCTCTATTTGGCATAAAAATGACAAAGCCGGATAAACCATTTAAAGAAACCGTAAAGAATATCTGGACACGTTTTCGTTCATCTGACAAGGTGGTTATCTTTAGTGTTGTCGCGTTAGTTTGCGTTGTTTTTTTCTATTCAATTCCATCCAGTAAACGAAGTGTTTACCTGATTCCTGCCTATCCTTTTATCGCTTTATTCTTGGCTCAATATGCACTTTATTTAACGGAATACAGGCGTTTGGTTACTCGCTTTTTTGCAGGATTCCTGGCTTCGCTTGTCTCTTTGATATTGGTCATGTTTGTTCTTATTATGGTTGGCGCCATAAATCCGGTGTCAATAACAGAGGGATTTACTTCCCGTGAAAGTACTTTAGATATGGTTCGCCTGTTTACGCAGGTTTTTGCATCGCCTTCCTGGATAACGATTACTATATTGCTATTAACTCTTCTTTCCGTTATTATTGTCTGGTATCAGATGTTTAAGAAGATCAATATTAAAATATTGTACTCAACAATCGCTCTTGCTTTTGCCGTAAATATGATCGTAGATGGTGTGGTAATGTATAATCAACGAGCAGCAACTTCTTCTCGCCCATTTGCCGAACAGATTATGAAAGATTATCCTTTAAACAAAGAAAATGTATTTGTGACGAATAATCTCTTGGAGTTCCCCAATTTGTACGGAATGAATTTCTATATGGGAAATATGTTTCACGATATAGCTTATGAACAACCGCAAGAAGGCTATTTCCTTGTAACAACAAAAAGTGCAGATAAGGTGATAAAAAAATATGGAGATCAATATGAGTTTACCCATTTGACCTCCACACCCAATCGCATTGCAGACGTACGCGATAAGATTGCCCTGTATAGTATCAGGCGCAAATAATTTTTTAGTTCAGCTCTTTGATCTTGATATTGCGGAATGCAACTTCGTCGCCATGATCTTGTAGTAAAATATGCCCTGCTTTTGCTTCTCCGAACGGACCTGCTTCGTTATAGCTCGGAGCGGCATATTTGCTGTTCTTTACTAATTCTTTAAATTCAGCGCTTCCACGTTCGTATTCCAATACTTTTACTCCATTCAGCCAATGTTCTACATGGTTGTTTGGAAAGACTTTAACAACTGCTGTATTCCATTCGCCAATGCCGTTGAAATTTATATTTTCACTTTTCTTCATATCATAAAGGCTGGCAAGCGTTCTGCTGCCCGGATAAGTCGTGTATAGTTTGGCATCCGGATGTTTTTCGTTGTCAAGAATCTGGAATTCAAGTCCATATGCAGAGCCTTTTTGCTTTTCTTTTTCTGTTACGAAATACTTGATTCCACTGTTTGCTCCTTCTGTTATCTTAAAATCAACGCTTAATTCAAATGCCGAATATTGTCCGTTGCTTACAATATCGCCCCCGTTTGTTGATTCTGCTCCACCGGATTTATGTACAATCAGTTGGCCATCTTTTACAGACCATCCGTGTTCAGGGAAAGCATCTTTATGTGCTCCTCTCCATCCGTTTGTTGTTTTTCCGTCAAAAAGTAAAACCCAGCCATCTGCTTTCTCCTGATCAGTCAATTGATTAACTACTTCTGCTACAGGGGCAGCAGCTTCTACCGGTTTTTCTGTTTTTTGTGAGTTTTTTCCGCCGCAACTGCAAAGAACTGCAGTGCTTAATACGGCCATTGTGAATAGTGCTTTCATTGTTTTTATATCCGTTTTTAATGTTGTGTACGCCCACAAAGATAGGAGAATTTCATGATAATAATAATTTTTTATGGAATAATCGTGTTATATTTGACCTGAAATTCTATAAACGAACAAAACAGAAATGATTAACCCTAAAGTAGCTCTTTTTGATTTTGATGGAGTTGTAGTGGATACAGAACCTATCTATGATGAATACTGGAATCAAGCAAGTGTGAGGTATGAAACTGGTATTGAAAACTTTGCCAAGGTGATTAAAGGAACAACTCTTCCTGCCATAATCGAAAATCATTTTGCTGATCGCTCAGATGATTTTAAACAATTAGTGATACAGGAGTCTATGGAGTATGAAAGAAGAATGCCTCTTCCTCCAATGCCCGGATCGATAGAATTCCTGCATTTGTTGAAAGAGAACGGGGTGAGAATGGGATTAGTCACCAGCTCGGACGATGTTAAAGTAAATAGGGCTTTTAATGAATTATCGCTTCACGGTATGTTTGATAGCGTTGTTACGGCAGACAGGATCAATAAAGGGAAACCTGATCCTTCTTGTTATCTGTTGGCTGCAAAAGATTTTGCTGTTGATCCGCAGGACTGCATTGTATTCGAAGATTCTTTTGCCGGAATACAGGCGGGTACGGATGCCGGAATGAGAGTTATCGGCTTGAGTACGACCAATCCGAAGGAAACACTTGAAGATAAAGTATATCAAGTGATTCCGGATTTTTCTAAGGTGTCGTTTGATGACTATATGAATTGGTGTAAAGACTAAAATATTTGTAGTTTAATACCAAATGCCAGACTTAAATAATCTTTTGGTTTCAGATAGCTATTGTTGATCGCATTTATTAGATACAGATCAGAAGTGCTGAGTTCGTAAAAGAATGAAATGGACTTGGCAAACATATCCTGGCGTTTGAACTTATAGGTGAAACGTTCGCTGACAAAGACATGGATGCGGACTTTAGTAGAGAATGAATAATATCCTTTCGGATATTTCTCCGGATTCTTTACCCAAAAGTCGTCATCAAATAATGTGTTGAGAAATAATCCGCAGCTTAATGGCTCAAAATCGAAACGATTACTAAGAGGAACTTTCCAAGGGATATAATTCTGTTTCAATGTGAAAGTAGCCATCGCATGTCTGTCGGTGTTTTTAGGGATATAACCGAGTAGCATATCCGTCTCCCAATGCCCTTTACCATAATTCCATCCGACACCTGCCGATAACATTCCGATTGAACCGGCGAATTGACCTTTTATATAACGAGGTATTAATTTGTTCCAAAACGTAATACAAGGGAGTTCTTCACTTTCTATGGGAGCACGTTCTATTTTTTGCGCATTACTTTGGAAAGGAAACAGGAGTAATGCAATCAGTAGGATCACGGATTTAGTATTCAATTTCTTCATAGGTATAACCGTCTGGTGTTAGCGTGAATAAATAATAACCACGTTTCTGCATAGTTGTACAACCATAATATAGAACCCCATCATTGAAAATATCTCTTACCTTAAAGTTATGTTCGTGTCCATGAAGGCAGAAGAGGAGTGAAGGAAACATCTTTATAACTGCCTGAAAAACCTCCTTTACATTATTATTGAACTGCTCGTTCCCCGGAGGTGCATGCATGGCGACTATTGTTCGTTTGGATGAAATTGAATCAGCGATTTCTTTATAAAGAAAATTAAAGTCAGGAATAGGATTGCTATAATCATATTCCAAAGCGTTCGTGTTGAGGCAAATGAATTTTACGTCGCCGACTATAAAAGAAAAATTCTCTTCGCCGTACATCTTCTTGAATACTTGTTCTCCGTTACCAATAATATCATGATTACCAATTAGTGAGACATACGGGACCTTTAATTTCGACAGGATTCTATGAGCCCATTCAAATTCTTTTTTTAATCCGAAATCAGCAAAATCTCCACCATGCAGAATAAAATCTACATTATTGATACTACTATTAAACAAATTAACAAAATCCTCTGTTTCATCGTAAGCTCGTTGTGTGTCGCTGATCATAATAAAACGAATCGTATCTTTATCATGACAGATAGATTCTATCTTTTCAATATTTGTTTTGTTAATGCCTGTCTCCGTATCTGATGATAATCGTCCATCATAAGGATGATAATCAATCAGATCACAAGAAATAAATAAGAATAAGAACAAAAAGTAGTAAAGAAATCTGACCATTTTGTGTAAGATAAAGTTTAGGAAAAAGAAGCTTAGGATAAAAGCAGCTTCTCTAATTCTTTGAAATCTGAAATAACAGCATCGGCTGTTTCGTGCCCTTTATATGCTTCCCAGCCAATGTTTTTTATCCATATAGTATGACATCCTATACTTGTTGCAGGAACAATATCTTTATCATAAGAATCTCCGATTACAACAATTTGCTGACTGTCCATTTTTAGTTGTTTAACTCCCAGATCGAATATATCTGGATTGGGTTTTCTTACCCCGACAACAGCTGATTCCACAATGCTCCCGAAATAGCTGTCTAATCCAAAATCCTTAAGCACAGCTTCTATATTTCCATAAAAATTGGAAACTAACACCATAGGATATCTTTGAGCAAGAAGTGCAATGATGGGTTTAGCATTAGCCGTTGTTTGTTTTGCAAATTGATAACACCAATCTGCAATTGCTTCGGCAGTATCTTCTCTGAAGCAATTATCAGAAAGTTTTCCATTTTCTTGTAACCATTGTATCTGAATTTCCGTTTTGATGCGCATCATATCCTTAAATGTATGATTCGGACGTATCAGTGGGTTTCGCGCAAGAGTACGTTCTCCATGAACATAAGCTTCACGAAAAACGTCTTTATCTATTGGAATAAGAAAGGTTTCATATGCCTGCCAGATAACTTCAGCCCAATGCAATCCGTTACTGTCTATCGTGCCTCCGTAATCGAAGATAATCCCTTTTATAGTATCTAAACTACCCATTTACTTGTTTTGTTTCAATAATTCAACGCGAAAGTTTTCACAAAAATGCTCATGTGTTGTAATCATATAAACCAACATAATATTTAGTACCGTCAATTCGAATACAAAATATAACCATGGCATGCCGATAAAGATACTTACGAATAAGGCAATGACACGCGTATTAAACGATAGCATATTGGTGTATTTCATTAATGGAAGACTTTTTTTTCGAAATGCTTGTCGAAATTCTTCGGGAACGTTATCTATATAAACCGAATGAAGAGTTTCCATCATCTTTTGAAATTTAGGAGAACTTTGTTCTTGTCCTTTGGTGTAGTTAAGATAAAAGAAACCGAAAAGCTTATAAATAAAATCTTTCTTCCACGAAAGTTTCTTAAAGTCTGCCTCTAATTTGTCCGACCTTGACAATTCACTACCTGATTCACCTTTGAGAAATAGAAGATGTATATTGCGGTAATAATCTGCCATAGATGCCTGTTTGCTATGGAAGAATCCGGTGACTGCTCCAAGTATCCATATCCATATTCCCCATTCAGGAGTAAGGCGTAAACAAATGGCTGCATATATACTGATAAACCATAAGTCACCACAGGCTCCATCCAGAACGCGCCCAAGAGCACTTTTCTGTCCTGTCATTCTGGCTAATTGTCCGTCAGCGCTATCGTAAGAGTTGGCCCAGATAAGTAATAACATGCCAATTACGTTGATTGTCAGGTTGTTGAAGTAAAAGCAAATTCCTGCAGCAATACCAATAAATATGGAAGCGATAGTTACGGTGTTAGGTGAAATCTTTAATTTTTTAAATAATAACGCCCATTGATAGCCAATCGGACGATAAAAATGAATATCAATAAATTCCTCTGTATCTAAAGACTTCAATGTCGATTCAAACCCTTGTTGTTTTCTGTTTTTTTCCATTATTCTGTAGCCATCATATAAATACGTTGAGCAATATATTTTGCCGCTTCTTCACGACAAGGCGCGAAACTTGGCCAGTCGTTAAAGTCAATTAAGCGTATTTCTCCATTTTCATTGATAATGCAATCCCCACCATATATGTTTACATTAAGCACATCTCCTGCCTTAGAACAAATATTTTTCAACTCTTGCTCGTCAAAAGGTATCCCTTTTGCAGTCCCATTGATTTGTTCTAAACCAAATTTGCTATGGTTCGTGCTGGAAGGATAAAACCAAAAGAAAAAATCCGTGTTCTTAACGCCATAGAATTTTACTAAATCGCCATTTAAATGCTCATTTACTACGGCTGTCCTGATTCCTCTGATTGCATATTCTCTCAAAATGCTTTTGGCTTCATCGGGATGCCTTACGTATGTCACATCTTCTCGATGAATAGCATGGAAATCCCCTCGTTTGATCCAGCAATTATGAAACCCACTCTTTACCAATGCTTCTTCCGGGTCTTCGTTCGTATTTAAATATAAACTTTGAGGATGAGGTATCTCATTCTCAATAAGTAATCGTGTCATTTTCTCTCTCGTACAATTCTCAATCCCGTAAGCGGAATTCATCACCCGGCATCCCTTATCCTCCATTTCCTGTAACTTATGGATAGACTGCCATTCGCGTACCATATTAAAGATAATGCTTTCCCGGACATTGCCGAGTATCAAATCTGTTTCTGCGTACTTATGTATTTCACATCCTTTTTTTTCCAGATGTTCTGCGGTAAGATTGAATATTGCAGCATCATTTCCAATATGGTTAGGTGAGAATTTATCTTTTCTACAAATTCCGGCTATAGTTAATTTTGTCATTCCTTTATTTTGTTAGCAAAAAACATTCAGCCTTTTGAATGTCTTCGGCATGATCTACGTCAATAATCTTTTTGAACGGATAAGCTTTAAGCTGCAATCCTTCTTTTATTAATTGTTTTTGATAATTACGCATTCTCGATACCCCGTTTGCAATAGCCTTATCAAGTACTTTTATTGCATTTTGTCTGAGGCAATAGATACCTCCTGAAATGTATTTGCTTCCATATTCATTGGTATCATAAAAATTATGTATAAATAAGTTCTCGTCAACATCCACATAGAGTGGCTTCTCGTCATCAATGTAATCTGTCACAGCCATTAATCCATCAGACTGTTCATCTTTAACAAATGTATCAATATATTGTTCGAATTCTTTTTCAATAAAAATCGTGTCAACGGTTGTTAAACATAGTTTGTCGCTTTTAACATAGCGACTTAACTCATAAAAACTATGCATTGAACTCGGGGTGCTTTTAATTACTAAATTTAGAGGAATGTCTGTTTTCACCCCTTTCAGATGTTCCTGTACTTCTTTCATTTGTTCGTTAACAATGATACTGATAGACGTCGCCTTATTCTTAATAAAAATAGAAATCAGGCGATCTATCAATGTTATACCCTGTAAACGAACCAAAGGTTTCGGACTTTTTATACCTTCCTGTACTAAACGCGACCCTTCTCCGGCCGCTATGATTGCATAATCCATAAATAAAGTATGTCAGTTCTTTAATATGTGTCCCAAAAGCTATGCTTTCAGGACACATGTTTAAATTACCTTTAGTCAAGATAATCTATTGTTTCTTCTCCGATAATCTTGCGTAACGTGTTTTTAAGTATTGTATGTTGGATAAATAAATCATGTTCAGGAACATGATCTGCATCATGCATCGGGCTTTTGAAATAGAATGAGAGCCAGGTCTGTATTCCATAAAATCCACAACGCGATGAAAGATCTGCAAATAGAACTAAGTCCAGACATAACGGTGCAGCTAAAATAGAATCACGACATAAAAAATCTACTTTCAGTTGCATTGGATACCCCAACCAGCCAACGATGTCAATATTATCCCATCCTTCCTTGTTGTCTTTACGAGGAGGGTAGTAGTTGATACGTACTTTATGGTAAATATTTCCATATAGTTCAGGATAAATATCCGTTTGAAGTATGGTGTCGATAACAGAGAGTTTACTAACCTCTTTTGTCTTGAATGATCCGGGATCATCTAATACCTCACCGTCTCTATTACCTAAAATGTTGGTTGAAAACCATCCATCTAATCCCAGCATACGAGTTTTCAACATTGGAGCCAACACTGTTTTCAGCATGGTTTGTCCTGTCTTGTAGTCTTTACCGCAGATAGGTACTTGTTTCTTTTCAGCAAACTCCCACATGGCAGGAATATCGACACATAAATTAGGCGCTCCCATAATGAATGGACAACCCTCTGCCATCGAAGCATAAGCATAACACATACTTGGAGAAATTACTTCCGTATTATTCTCCTTTAATGCATTCTCGAAATCTGCGAGAGTATTATGTTCCTTGCTTTGCGGAATAAAAACTTCTGTACTTGCTGCCCACATAACAACTACGCGGTCGCAATTATTTTCTTTTTTGAAAGAACGAATATCTTCACGTACTTGTTCCATTAAGTCCCAACGTGTCTTACCTTCTTTCACATGAGTACCATGTAATCTTTTTACATAGTTTTGATCGAATACCGCTTTCATTGGGCGGATCACAGTTAATTCGTCTTTTACAACCTCCAGGTCATCTTTGCTGAGCACTTCTGCATGTCGTGCAGCTTCATAAAGATTTTCTTCGAAGATGTCCCATCCACCAAAAACCAAATCCTTTAAATCTGCTAATGGAACAACATCTTTAATTTTAGGAAATCTATTTTCATTACGTTTACCAAGTCTGATTGTTGCTAATTGTGTTAATGAACCAATAGGTGTTCCATGACCTTTTCTTACTGATAATGTTCCTGCTATAAACGTGGTTGATACAGCACCACCCACGCCAATTACCAGAATTCCTAATTTTCCTTCTGCAGCATTGATTTTCATGTTAAATATAATATTGATGTTTATAACAAATAAAAATTACAAAAATACAAGTATTAAACAGTTAAGATTAGGGCGTTTTTCTATTATAGTTAGTCAAAAATACTATATTTTTTTAATCTATAATTCTTTTTTGTGAATAATCGATGACAAGGCTTATCTGTTCGGTGAAAATGGAAGTCTCTGCGTTTTTAGCAGCTACATTGAAGAAGTTGGCAAAAGTATAAGAGTCCATCGGGTCTGGTAAATGTACTGCACTACTAATGCGGAAGTTGTTGTTGTAATTAATGCTGACTTTTCCGCTTTTCCCTTTTTAGAGGTAATCAGAACAACTCCAAAAGGAGCCCGTGAACCGTAAATGGAAGAAGCCGCCGCGTCTTTGAGCACAGAGATATTTTCAATATCCTGAGGATTGACCGTATTGATATCACCTTCCATACCATCAATCATGTCCATACATTTGTTAGTGCATGGAATATAGGGGAGCTTGACTGTTAATATCCTTTTAGCGGAATAAAAAACAGAAGAAAATGATAAAAACAAAATGTCGGCAAATCTCTTTGTTTGACATCCAATTGATAGTGATCTTAACAAAGGCTTTTTAAGGCATTTTATTTTAGAAAACAACGACGCCTGTATCAGAAAAACAAGTATCGTGAAAGTCGATAAAAAACGCATAATACGGAATGTCCGTTTTTTTTAAGCAGTCAAAGTTGAACGAAAAACGAGTAAAAAAAATCTATCCCGATGTCTTTGAAAAAAGATACTTTCGGTTTTTGTTTATAAAGGATATTTTTCAAAAAACGACCTTTATATTTCCGGCAAAAACAGCCGTGTTTTGGTCATTATGTAATATTTATTCGTTCAAAACGATATAAACGCAAATAAATAAAGAAAATTATTGTTTTTGCGCGTAAGCAAAATCTTGAAAAAAACAGCTATTTGTCAAAAATCCAAACAACCGCCTTCACAATAGAGATCCCTATAGATAAAACGGCATTTACTAAAACTGAAATAAACACAGCTACATTAAGAGCCTGTTTAAATTTTTATAGGATATTTCTTGAGGGCTTGTTTCGGTCTTCTTTCGTCTTCTTTTTTGCTTATCTGCATCTCCGAATTTGGAATGACTCCTACTGAATTTCAAAAATTATGAAGTTTCGTGCAGATTTACTTTTTATGTACTCTTGAATGGTCGTATTCTTTCAATAGCCTATGGGAATTAATATATATCTTTGTGCTTTTTAGAAGAGTATTATAAATTATGAGTAATCATAGAGGGTATATATCTATTTCCAGACTGATTTTGAGTTGGGTTGTTTTATTGTTCGTTGGTTGTGTTCCTGACCTACCGCCTACTTCAACAATCACAATAGATATGAGGGTGACCCCAACGCCTGTAAATACTCATTTATATGGACTTTCTCTGGAAGAAATAAATCATGCAATAGAAGGAGGTTTATATGCCGAGTTGATTCAAAACAGGAGTTTTGAAGATGGGGCTTTGCCTGTACATAGTGCTTACGACAGGGGGAGAAGCGTGTTGGTTACTCCAAACCGCTGGACAATTCCGTTTCCCTCACCGGATTCTGTGCCCGGATGGCATAGATTATCGTCTAAGACCTATTTTACTACCGATGTTTCAACTCCTCTGAGCGAAAAAAACAGGAGATCATTGGCCGTGTCTGTTTTTACAGAAGGAGATGAAAGAGGGGGAATGGTGGCTGAAGGATATAAAGGTATCCCGTTGACTAAAGGAGAACAATATGTCTTTTCGTTTTATATCAGATCATCTTCTCTTTCTTCGGGTAAAGTTTCTATTGCGCTGGAAGATTCTTCTTGTTCACGCTCTTTGTCCGCTCCGTTTGACGTGACTCCTGCATATGACTGGAAACAATATCGTCATACCTTTACTGCAGTTGAAGATGCCGATAATGCTGTTCTGACGATTACAACTTCACAGCCAACATTTTTTTATATTGATGAAGTTTCTCTTTTCCCTCAGAAAACATGGAAAGAAAGGGCGAACGGACTTCGTGCAGATCTTGTGAAAGAGATGGAAGCATTAAATCCTAAGTTCATACGTTTTCCGGGAGGCCTTTTTGTGGAAGGTTATACAAATGGAACTTATCCGATATGGAAAGAATCTGTAGGTCCTGTAAGTGAGAGACGGCATTTCTGGAATATATGGGGGTATGGAACTTCAAATGGAATGGGGTATCATGAATACCTGGAACTTTGTGAAGACTTAAAAGCAGAGCCACTGTATGTTATAAATAGTGGAATCACCAATCAGGAGCGTCGTCCGCGTTATGAAGTGATTACGGCAATGGATAAATTAGTTCAGGATGCACTGGACGCTATTGCCTATGCGAATGCTCCGGTCGATTCTTTATTGGGAGAGATGCGGGCAAAGAATGGACATCCTGAACCCTTTAATTTAAAATATATTGAAATCGGCAGCGAAAACTACGGGACGGAATATAGAAAGCGTTTTCAGTTATTTAAAGACGCAATTAATAAAGAATATCCTGAAGTAACGGTTATCAGTAGCTCTCAGGTATCAGAAAAGTTAAGAGGACAATGGATAGACACTCACCTTTATGCCAATCCGGATTTCTTTATCGCTAATTCAACTCGTTACAAACAAGAGAAACCTTCGTTGAACTATTCATCTGTGTTTATCGGTGAGATGGGGGCTGTTTGTGATGAATACGGAGGTACACTGAAAGCAGCGATCGGAGAAGCTTGTTTTTTGATAGGAGCAGAAGCAAACCCATTAATAGTAAAGAATATAGCTTTTTCCCCGATTTTTGGAAATACAGAATACGAAACGCAACGATATCCCTTAATTTCATTTAAGAAGGATAGCATTATCCGTACCCCTTCTTTTTATATGCTAACGATGTTTGCTCAGAATCGTGGATCAGGCATTTATCCTACAGATGTGAATGCGTATGAACGTCCGTATGTAAAAGAAGGAAGAGCTTCTATCGAATTATTCGATAACAGTTATGAAATAAAGAATATAAAAATAAATGGATCCTCCATTAGCAACTATAAGGTGTTAAGTGGAGACTGGAAAATGTATAACGATCAGTTAATACCTGCTGCAAACCGTTGGAACAACATCCTTTTAGGTGATTCGGGACTTTTTAATTATACCTTTTCCGCCACAATAAAACGGACAAAAGGAAGCGATCCCATTCAATTGAGGATCAGGGATAATGGTTGGGAAGGAGATCGGAACGAACATATCGGCTTAACCTTAGGAGAAGAATATGTCTGGTTCTACCATCAGACAGGTAGTATAAAAGACACATTGGCTACTCCGGTAGCATTCCCTTTCGAAAGTCACCGTGAATACCATATCTCACTAACAGCAACGGATGATCTGTTACAATGTCATATAGACGGTACGCTTATTTACGAAGTAAAACAAAAACCGCTTCCTTCTCTTGTCTCTGTTGCCACTATCGACGAAGAAAATCACCAACTATTACTGAAAGTGGTTAACACAACAAACCACGAAGAAATAACCGAACTGGATATACTCGGTGCCAATGTGAAAAATGAGATTGAAATAACCGAACTATCCGGAATCCCCGAAGCCAAAAACACATTTCAATTCCCCAACCAAATAATTCCCCTTTCCAAAACTCATACCTTTAATATCGGTATGCCAATGATCTACCGTTTCCCCCCTCATTCAATAAGTTTGATAAAAATGGATTTGGAGTAATACATAATTAAAAATGAGAAACATATGAAAAAAGCTGTAACGTTGAAACTAATTATTTTGTTTGTCTTATGCTTTACCTGTTTTAATAGAGCGGAAGCAAAAGAGATTGAACCAAAAGAAGCGAATTCTTTGAGGATCATGAGTTATAATGTGAAGAACTGTTCAGGAATGGATAATGTGACAGATTACCAGAGAATTGCAGATGTCATTAATCGCGTTACTCCGGATGTGGTTGCTGTTCAGGAATTGGATAGTGCTACTCAGCGTAGTCAAGGTGTGTTTGTATTAAAAGAATTAGCGGAACGAACTCTTAAGCATTGGACTTATGCGCCGGCAATCGATTATCAGGGAGGTAGGTATGGAGTAGGAGTGTTGTCAAAAGAGAAACCGCTTGGCTATAAGATGGTTCCTCTTCCCGGAAGAGAAGAACAACGTATGTTACTTATTGTTGAATTTGAAAAATATGTATTCTGTTGTACGCATTTTTCGTTAACTAAAGAAGATCAGGAATTGTCTGTACCTATTATTTTCGATGCAATAAAGGGCATTCAAAAACCACTCTTTCTTGCCGGAGACATGAATACGGTGTATGATTCTCCGACTCAGGTTGCACTTCGTGAGAAATTTAAGACATTAAACAACTACAAAGAAAATACGATTCCTGTTGTAAATCCCAATCGATGTATTGATTTTATTTATGGTTATGAAAACGGGAACACCTATTCTGTTTTAAAACGCCGGGTTTTGTTCGAAGAACAAGTTGCCTCTGATCATTTACCATTGTTTGTTGATGTACGTTTGAGTGCAGATAAAGCAGCTATTATGCGTACGAAGCCTTATCTGCAAAATCCTGTTGATGGGGGTATGACGGTTTCCTGGTTAACAAATGTTCCTGTTTACAGTTGGGTCGAATATGGAACGGATAAGAATCTGGAATTAAAAAAAGACTTAATTGTGGATGGACAAATAATATGTAATAATACACGCCATAAAATACGGTTGACTGATTTGAAGCCGGGACAAACGTATTATTATCGTGTCTGCTCTCGTGAGATAACATTGTATGAAGCTTATAAAAAAGAGTTTGGCGATACAGCCTATTCTGAAACCTATTCATTTACTATGCCGGGGAAAGAGGGTGACTTTAAGGCTGTTATTTTTAATGACCTACACAAAAAGAATGATGTTTTAGATTTGTTGGCGAAACAAATAAAAGGAGTGGATTATGATTTTGTAATTTTTAATGGAGATTGTATTGACGATCCTAAGAATGAGAAACAAGCAGTCTATTATTTGTCCTACATGAATGAGACGGTAGGTGCTGAAAGAAAGCCTGTGTTTTATATTCGCGGGAATCATGAGATAAGAAATGCATACTCTATTCAATTAAGGGACTTATTTGATTATGTTGGTGATAAAACATATTCTGCCTTTAACTGGCAAGATACTCGTTTTGTTATTTTAGACTGTGGAGAAGATAAACCGGATTCAACTTGGGTGTACTACAATCTGAATAATTTCGAACAGTTACGTTTGGATCAGGTCGGGTTTTTAAAAAACGAGCTGAATTCAAAAGCATTCAAATCAGCAAAAAAGAAAGTATTGGTGCATCATATCCCGACTTACGGAATGCCTTCTAAAAGTTATCTTCCTTGTGCAGAGCTTTGGAATCCGCTACTCAGTAAAGCTCCATTTAACGTTTGCTTAAATGGACATACTCATCGTTACGCCTATCACCCCAAAGGTTCAGTAGGAAACAACTATCCTGTTGTAATAGGTGGCGGAAACAGAGTGGAAACAGCAACGGTTATGCTCTTAGAACGTCAAGGAAATACTTTATCCTTGAAAGTTATGAATACAAAAGGTGAAAAAATATTGGATATTGTGTTGTAGATAATACAAAATAATATTGAGGGGGATGTGTTAAAAAAATATCCTTTATAGTCATTGCCGATATAATCAGCAATGGCTATCTTTTTTTAGCTAAAATGTCTGATAAACTATAAATGTTTAGTTTTTGCTCAGTAGTTTTCTCTTTTTAATCGTTTTGCTAATAAATAAGAAAAATATGGATTTCGACCACTCATTACTGATAAAATATTTATTTCATGATCTTTCGGAAGAAGAAAAAGAAAAACTTCTGAATTGGAGGAAAGAAGCAGCGTCTAATGAGGCTTTTTTCGAAACTCTGATTAAATTAAAATTGGCACATCAGTATCAATACATAAATGCATCTGGAAAAACATTTGAGGCGTTGAATAAAATAAATAAAGTATTATGGAAAAAGCATCCGCTTTACTTTATCAAACGAGCAATAAATTACGCGGCAATATTAATTGTTCTGTTCTATTCTGCCAATGTAACAAAGAGCTATTTGCATAAAGAAACAGAATATACAACTATTTCAGTTCCAGAAGGAGAATGTATTAAAAAGTTTGATTTATCAGATGGAACAGCAGTGTGGCTAAACGAATCATCTACGTTAAAAATTCCAAAGTCGTTTTCTGAAAATAAACGTTATGTGAAATTAGAAGGTGAAGCCTATTTTGACGTAAAGAAAAATAAACATTCTAATTTTATTGTGGATGCTTCTTCTATAAAAATAAAAGTTCTTGGAACATCTTTTAACCTGAAAAACAGAAAAGAGGATGGAGTTGTGGAGACTATTCTTGTCACTGGTAAAGTATTCTTGATAGATAAACAAGGAAATCCGGTTTATAATATGTTTCCGGGAGAGAAGGTTATTTATTCTCCAGATAAAAATGAATGCATAGTTAAAACAATAGATACGAATGTGAGTACCGCATGGCATTTGAACCAATTAACTTTTGAAAATGCTACCCTACGGGAAATTGTAAATAAGCTTTCCTTAATTTTTGACGTTAATATAAATCTGGAATCAAAAAAGTTGGCCGATCGTAAGTATCGGTGTGTGATCAACCGGGACGAAACATTACAACAAGTCCTGGATATACTCTCGTATTTAGCCCCTATTGATTATCAAATAGAAGGTGATGAGGTCTTTATTCGTGAATAATCTTAAAAAATGCCTATGAGAAACACATGGAAAAATTAATCAGAGACTAATGTTTTAAAGAATCAGTATTTAATAATTTGTTATATAAATCTTTATGGATAAACCAAAAAACTTTCCGCTTAAAAGTGGAATAATTTATTTTAACAACTATCTTCTGAAAGGGAATATTTTGTTTTTGTTGTTGCTTTTTACTTTGACGACCAACGCTATTACTCTTGAATCTCAGAATGTTACTTTCTCGTTAAACTTGAGGAATACAACAGTCGGTACAGTTATTCATCAGCTTAGCAAACAGACAGGATATGAATTTTCTTATGATGAGATTTTACTTAATAGAAAAATAGATGCTGTATCAATTGAAGAAAAGAACGAGCAGATAGAGATTATCTTAAATAAAGTCTTCAAAAATGCAGATATAAGTTATCGAATTAGCAATAATCGAATATTTCTTAAAGATGAAAGACGCGAAATTGAAAATCCATCGAACCCTATTGTGCAACAAAATGGCAAATCGATAAAAGGCCACATTAAAGATGTTACTGATGAACCGATTATTGGTGCTAATGTGATGCTAAAAGGTACTAGTTTAGGTACAATAACGGATATTGATGGAAACTTTATATTAGATAATGTTCCCGAAGACGGTATTCTCGTCATTTCTTATATAGGCTATTTGGAGCAAGAAGTAAGTGTTTCAGGAAAGAATGAGTTTAATATTCTGCTGAAAGATGATACTCAAAAACTTGAAGAAGTAGTTATTGTAGGCTATGGTGTACAGAAAAAAGTGAATATGACAGGTTCTATAACTGCCATAAAAGCAGATGATTTGAGTTCAATTTCGACTTCAAATCTTTCTAATACATTAGCAGGACGCGCACCAGGTGTTAATATTGTTGGTAATTCAGGACTTATGGGGGCTTCCTCTAATATCCGTATTCGTGGAGGCTTTGGAGAGCCTTTGTTTGTTATTGACGGTATTGTTCGCGACAAAGACGCCTTTGATGCATTGGAAGCCAATGAAATAGACCAATTGAGTTTTTTAAAAGATGCAGCTACTGCTTCAATTTATGGATCACAAGCGGGAAATGGCGTTGTTCTCGTAACAACAAAAGGCGGAGAACAGCAGAAACCGATCTTTAACTATCAGGCCTCTTATACCTTTATGACCCCGACTATGGAATTACTTTCCGATAAGACAACAGCTATTGACGAATTAATTTATCAAAACAGAGTGGCCGATTTTCAGGGAATAACTCCGCCGAATGGAGATGTGGAATTTGATTATTTCAAAGATAAAAATTATAATGTACATGATTATATATGGCAAACCCCGTGGAATCAGAAACATTCGTTGAGTGTTTCGGGTGGTGGTGAACGTGTGACTTATTATGCATTGCTTAGTTACATTGGTGAAGAAGGTTCATACAAAAACTTAGAAAATGATAAGTTTAATTTACGTTCAAATGTGACAGCGAAAATCACAGATAAGATAAAGATGAATTTGAATATTGCAGCTAACCAGCAGCATCAGAGACGGTTCTACTGGCCATTTTCAGATGACGATGAACAAACTGTAGGAGACTTGTATCGTTGTACTTTTAACTGGCCTAAAACTTATCCTTTCTATTTATATGAAGATGGCACTCCGGCAAATGAGGTTACTGAATATCCAGTGCAAACGCCTATGGGTAGTTGGCAGGCATGGAGTGTGATAGACCAAGTAATTGGAGATCGATATATCAAGACAAGAAAGAGAGAAATGAATGCAATCCTTTCTTTTGACATTGATTTGAGTAGCATATTAAAAGGATTAAGTACAAAAATTTCGGGGAATTATATTAGTAAGGATTACATGCGTAAAAAATATCTGACTTACCAAAAAAATTACGTATGGTCTCCTGCAAATGCAGATGAGAATCGTTTTGTTCCTGCAGCACCGGATCCTAATAATATCAATATATTCACTTTCTCTCAAAATCAAGAATTCTTGAGCTATAATGTGCATACATTATGGAGTGAACAATTAAACTGGTTCTTGAACTATAACAATACATTTGGTAAACACGGAATTGCAGCGACTGCAGTGTGGGAACAAGCTTCTAATGGTGGAGAAAAGGTACTGTCAAAGGCTGAAGACCCATTAACGAATTTTGATCAGATGTTTGTTTATTCGACAGACAGTGAACGTCGTTGGGCTGAAGCAGAAGAAGTAACCGGCGGAAGGCTTTCATGGATAGGACGCGTAAACTATAATTATGATCAAAAATATATTGCTGAATTTTCGTTCCGTTATGATGGAAACTCTTTATTCCCAAAAGAAAAACGATGGGGATTTTTTCCCTCTTTTTCTGCTGCATGGAGAATGAGTCAGGAGAGCTTTATGAGTGGTACGTCTAATTGGTTAGATGATTTGAAGATAAGAGCTTCTTATGGAACAACAGGTAATGATATTGATTTGAATAAAACAGATGATCAAAAGATTTCTCCATTTTCATATATCAATAAGTATGAAACCGGTAGTTCTTATATCTGGGGTAGCAACCTTGTTCAAGGTATCAAACCAGGAGCTACACCAAATCCTTATCTGACTTGGGCAACTTCTACTACGTGTAATGGTGGATTTGACTTTACAGTTTTGCAGAACAGACTATCAGGTACTTTTGATGCTTTTTACAAGACAGAAAAAGATATTCTTGGAACGCGTGTAATAACCATTCCGGATACTTATGGTCAATCTTTAGCTCCGGAAAATTATGCGGAAAGATCCTGGAGAGGTTTTGAGGTGTCGGCTATGTGGAGAGATAAAGCTTTGAACGGTGCTGTAAATTATTCCATATATGGTAATCTTGGTTTCTCAAAAGACCAATGGGACGTTTACGATGAGACTGCTTTATATAAAGAAGGAGGTAACCTCTATGAATTATCTGCGATAGGTAAACCTTTGAACAGAATTACAGGTCTAAAAACATTAGGTATGATACGTACTCAAGAACAACTTGATGACCTATTGGCAAAAGGATTTAAGCAGTATGGACGTGACCCGTATTTAGGAGGACTTTATTTTGAAGATGTTCGTGGTGATGGCTACTCTCCCGGTCCAGATGGGAAAATTGATGATAATGACATTCAATTATTGACAGATAATGCATCTCCACGTATTAACTATGGTTTTGGAGGTAGTATTTCCTGGAAAGGAATAACATTAGATTTGCATTTTCAAGGAGTCGGCATGTACGATCGTATGATTAGTAACTTAGGAGAAGGTAATGGTGGCATGCGCCAATATGGCGGAACTATTCGACCTTATTATCCTATTTGGGCAGGCGATGTATGGACACCAGAAAATCCAAATGCAAAATACCCTCGTGTAGTAGGTAGTAACTGGTATGAATCAGGAACAGGAAATCAATCATTCTGGATCAGAGATGGCGCATATTTACGATTGAAAAATTTGAATATAGGGTATGATTTACCTAAAGCTTGGTTAGAACCGTTAAGTCTGATCTCTGCTCAATTATTCTTTAATGGAACGAACTTATTTGTGATTTCTGATGTTACTGAGTTTCATGATCCGGAACAAGATTGTTATGACTCATATCCTTTGATGAAATCGTTTACTTTTGGTTTAAATGTTAAATTTTAAAAAACGATAGAAATGAAAAAGATTTCAACAATAATATGCCTTTTTATCTTGTTTGTGACGCACAATGCTTGCGATACATTAGATATTGAGAATATCTATAGTTATGACGCCAACAAGGTATGGAACGATGAAAAGCTGATAAACTCATATATGGCTAATTTGTATGCGAATGTTTTTGAGAATTGGAGTCCAACATTGGACCAGACTTCACAACAATTAACGGCTATTCATTTTTATCTGGATAGAGTTACAATTTCAAACGATCAATATAAGAAATGGGATTACACGACTATTCGTTTGATAAATGAAGCTATTCAGAATACAACAAATGGAGAATTGACACAATCTAAAAAAGATGAATTTATTGCTCAGGCTTTATTCTTGAGGGCATATGTTTATTTTCGGATGGTGAAATATCATGGTGGTATCCCATATATAACTGTTCCTCAAGATAAAGATAAGGATGATTTGTATGTGAAAAGGAATAGTACAAAAGAATGTTTTGACTTTATTGTAAAAGATCTGGATGATGCGATAGCGATGCTCCCGGAAAAGATCTCATCTACTTCAAATGATTATGGTAAGATAGATGGTTGTTTTGCTACAGCTTTTAAGGCGAAAGTTCTTTTGTATAAAGCTTCACCTCAATTTAATCCAGGTAATAAATGGGATAATTCTTATTGGCAGGAAGCTTATAATGCGAATAAATTAGCTTATGAAAAATTGATTGCTAATGGAAGTAAGCTCACAGATGACTATGCTGATATTTTTTTAGTAGAAAAAGGAGCTGAAGTAGTTTTTCCTGTGATTAATACATACCCTAATAAAGTTATAGATTGGGATTATGGAGTACGTCCCGGATCGGAAAGTCGTGGAAATGCTTGGGCTTGTCCAATTTGGGAATTCATACAGGAATATCCTATGTTGGATGGAAAATTATATAATGATCCCTCAAGTAAGTATTTTATGACTGATGGCGATTTTTTACAGAATTATTGGAAAAACAGGGATCCTCGATTCAATAAATCTGTTGTATGGAACGGTAGTGTTTATGAAGTTTCAGGGAAAGCTGGGAAACGCCAATATACCAGTCTGGGTATTGCTCATGAGGCTGATGACTTTGGTGTAAACCCAAATGCAAGTGTGAACTCGACTAATTTGAATAGTTATAGCGGCTTCTTTATTCGTAAAGCTTCTGATCTATCGTTAAAACAATCAGAAGTACAACAATATGATGTTGATTTTATCTTGATGCGTTTTGCTGAAGTTATGCTAAACTATGCGGAAACAGCTAATGAAACAGGGAAATCAGATGTAGCCATAGAAATATTAAAACAAATACGGACACGCGCTGGTCTTGAACCAGGAGCTGATGGCTTATATGGAATGAAAGTTTCATCAAGAGAAGAAATTCGTGAGGCTATTTTATTTGAACGTAATATTGAATTTTGTTTTGAAGGACATCGTTTCTGGGACTTACGTCGTTTGAGAATGTTGGATCGTTTGGATAATAAAACGAAACATGGGGTAGAGGCAATTGCTATTAATGCGGATGGTACGGAGATGTCTATCTCTGAAGCAAAAGAAAAAGCGACAAATATGGAATTGACGGAAGAGAACTTTAAGTATGTTATACTACAGATTCCATTTACCGGAGTTAAAGTGACTTCTGTTCCTGAGTCCTATTATTTCTTTCCGATTAGCCAGACAGTAATTGATAGAAATAAGAATATAGAACAAAATAATAATTGGGGAGGGACGTTCAATCCCACTCTTGAGTGATTTAATATAACTTGTTTTCGAATTATTAAAATAGAAATTATCCGTATTTAACGTAAAGTTGATACGGATAATTCTGTTTTAAAACCAGTTATTCATATATAATTTCTATTTTTGTTTGATTTATCATTATGAAAATCTAAACAATTACATATATATATTTAGTACTATGAAGACAAACAGAAGAGATTTCCTTAAAACGCTGGGGGGAATTGCTGCTTTTTCCGTTGTCCCGAGGCACGTCTTGGGGAATGGGTTTATTGCTCCGAGTGATCAGTTGACAAAGGGTATTATTGGTACCGGAGGAATGGGACGTGGGCATTTGAATTATGCAGGAACACGTTTAGTCGCAGTTTGCGATGTGGATAAAAAACATTTAGAGTTAGGTAAGGCGCTTGTTAGTGATAAGATTGCGGCTTACCATGATTTTCGCGATTTGATTCTGGATAAGAATGTGGATATTGTACATATTGCTACTCCTCCTCATTGGCATGGGATTATGTCGGTTGAGGCGGCTAAAGCTGGTAAAGATATCTGGTGTGAGAAACCAATGACCAGAACAATCGGTGAAGGTAAGCGAGTGATGGAAGCAGTTAAGCAATACGGACGTATGTTTCGTTTGAATACCTGGTTCCGTTTTACGGACCAATTCTATGGTTTAGGTACTCCTGTGAAGCCTTTAAAGAAGCTTGTGCAGAGTGGTATGTTGGGATGGCCTCTGAAGGTGACAATCAGTAAGCATACGGGTTTTGACTGGAAGTTTTTCTGGGTTGGTCGTGAGTATCTTGAACCACAATCTGTTCCTCAGGAATTGGATTATGATATGTGGTTAGGCCCGGCTCCTTATAAACCTTATAATGCGCATCGTGTACACCAGACTTTCCGTGGTTATTGGGATTATGATGGTGGTGGTCTTGGTGATATGGGGCAACATTATATTGATCCTGTTCAGTATTTCTTAGGAAAAGACAACACAAGTCCTGTGAAAGTTGAAGTAGATGCTCCTCAACAACACCCTGATGCTGTAGGCACATGGCGATCTATCACTTATACTTACGAAGATGGTTGTCAGATCGTTCTTTGGGGAGGTGATTATGGAGATCCTAACACACCTTATATTTCCGGACCAAACGGAAATGTTTATAAAAACTTTGTTTGTGATATACCTGATTGGGAAAAGAAATTAGCTGATTATCCGGAACCAGAACCACAGGTTACTGATTTTATAGAATGTGTTAAAACTCGGCAGCCATTTGCTTTAAATGAGCAGAATGGATTCCGTTCGGCAACGATCGTTAATATGGGGGCAGTTGCTCTTCGTTTGAATCGTACGTTGCACTTTGATCCGATGAAACTTGAGTTTGTGAACGATGAAGCGGCTAACCGCTTATTAGATCAACCTATGCGTTCACCTTGGAATATTTAATCTTAAAAAAACGAACGGAATGAAAAAAATATATTTATCAATAGCAACAAGTCTGCTTTGCGGAACTATGTTGATGGCTCAGGCTCCGGCAAATCGTACGATACAAACGGTTATTGCTGATGCGGTGGCACAAATGCCGGCCCAAACGCAAAAGAAATACGATAAACTGATTGCAGACCTTGTCTCTACAGGAGATGCGGGAGTTCAGTCACTTATCGATATGATCCATGCTCCAGGGAAAGGTAGTAATGCACAGGTTGACTATGCTCTTAGCGGCTTAAGTCATTATGTGATGGCAAAAGGACAGGAGAGTGCTCGTCTTGCTGTCGCAAATGCTTATATTAAGGCACTTGAACGCGTGCAAGAGCGCGAAACAAAGGCTTTTATTATCCGTCAATTACAAATTGTCGGTGAGAATGAAGCAGTAAAGGCTTTGTCTCCATATTTAAATACAGAGCAATTGAGCGCTCCTGCAGCCTCTGCGCTTGCTTCAATAAACACACCGGAAGCTGCAGATGCTTTGAAATCATCTTTGATGCGTAGAATGGGAACTTCAGTTACCCTGCGCGATGTAGTTATGGCTATCGGTGAAGCTGAAATGACAGGACTGGAAGATCTGATAAAAGGTTTTCTAACTGCGTCGGATGAGAATCTGAAGCGTACAGCATTTTATGCAATAAGTCGTACCGGTAGTGTCGCCTCTCTAAAAGAAGTTGGTGACGCAGCTAAAGCTGTCGGTTTTCAAATGGAAAATGCCGGAATAAATGAAGCGTATATCCAGTTGATTAAACGTATAGCATTGACTGATGAAAAAACGGCAATAAAGGCTGCTGCTAAATTGTTGAAAGATGCGACGAAAGTTGGTGCTACCCAGACCAGAATCGCTGCACTCGGATTGTTGATATCTATGGATGATGACAATGCGACAAAACTTGTTTTAGCTGCCTTGAAAGATCCGTGTAAGGAATACCGGAATGCTGCACTTACTTTTGCTTCTACATATGCAGGAGAAAAAGACTATATTGACATACTTAAATCTACTCTAAAAGCGAAGTCAGATGTTAAGACCGATGTAATTAATTGGATTGGTCGTGAAAGCAAATCCCAAAATCAGATCCTAAAGAACCTGGATGTTCGCTTTGATTTACCGCTTCGTCAGGTTTTATTAAACCAATTATCGGATAACGATTTTGCCGTAAAACAAGCTGCCGTATGGGCTTTAGTTAAGATTGGAGATGAAAGCGTAATACCTAATCTTTCTAATTTGTTGAAAGATAATGACAAACAAGTAGTTCTCCTTGCTGAGGATGCTTTGTTGGCTTTTAAAGGAGATGTGGCTCCTTCTGTAGCTCAGGCAATACAAGGTGCGACAGATGCCGGTAAAATAGCCGGTGTTGAAATTCTGGCTGTACGGAAAGCAACACCTAATATGAATACTGTTTTAGAGCAGACGAAATCAACAGTGCCGGAAGTGAAAACTGCCGCGTATAAAGCACTCAAAGATGTCGTATCTGATAAGGATCGTGTAATGCTTTGTGGTATGTTGGAATCATCGGATGCTTCGGTTGTTACTCCGTTGCAACAAGCTGTAATTGCTACCTTGTCCGGTAAATCTTCATCAGAACAGCTATCAACGATTAAAACTCGTATGGTGCAAGCCGGAGAGAATAAAAAACATTTGTATTATACCGTCTTAGCTTCTATTGGAGAAAAAGAAGGTCTGAAAACAATCGTTGATGGATTTAAAAACGGAAAAGGCGAAGCAAGAGATGCCGCTTTTGATGCTTTGTTGGCTTGGAAAAGTGCAGATGTGGCCGATGAATTATATGCTATCTGTAAAGATGCATCCGCTTTTGCCTATTTTGATCGTGCATTGACTGCTTATATTGGATTAGTATCGACTCCTACTTTAACCGGTGAAAATCGTTTACTTGGGTTGCGTAAGGCTATGGAGATTGCTAAAACAGATGCTCAAAAGAATGAAATATTGAAACAAGCGGGTCGTACAGGAACTTTCCTTGCAATGCTTTTTGCAGGTGATTATCTGAATGATAAACCTGTACAACAAGCAGCGGCAAATGCTGTTATGACAATTGCTCTTGGGCATAAGGAGTATATCGGAGATAACGTTCGCGCCTTATTAAATAAAGTGACAGAGGTTTTAGATAATCCTGATGCCGGTTATCAGAAAGAAGCAATCCGTAAACATTTAGCTGAAATGCCGGCAGGTGAAGGATTTATTTCATTGTTTAATGGGAAAGATCTGACCGGATGGAAAGGACTTGTAGAGAATCCGATAAAACGGGCTAAAATGTCTTCGGCACAATTGGCAAAAGCTCAGGTGAAAGCTGACGAACAAATGCGTAAAGATTGGAAAGTTGAGGATGGATTGTTGTTGTTTGACGGAACGGGTTATGATAATCTTTGTACAGAAAAACAATACGGTGATTTCGAAATGTATGTGGACTGGATGCTTGATCCGGCAGGTCCCGAAGCCGATGCAGGTATTTATTTACGTGGAACTCCTCAGGTTCAAATGTGGGATACGGCACGTGTGAATGTAGGTGCTCAGGTTGGTTCAGGCGGACTGTACAATAATCAGGTTAATTCAAGTAAGCCGCTGAAAGTTGCCGATAACAAATTAGGCGAATGGAATACCATGTATATTAAGATGGTTGGTGACCGTGTAACGGTTGTGTTGAATGGAGAACTGGTAACCGACGATGTGATTCTTGAAAACTACTGGGATCGTAAACAACCGATTCCTCCTGTAGAACAAATCGAACTTCAGGCTCACGGAAGCAAGGTTTATTATCGTAATATCTATGTGAAAGAATTGGAACGTGCAGAACCTTTCCAGCTTTCAGCAGAAGAAAAGAAAGAAGGTTATAAGATCTTGTTTGATGGAACGAATATGCATGAGTGGACAGGTAACACAGTGGATTATACGTTGGAAGACGGAACAATTTCCATGATTCCAAGTAGAAGTTTCGGTGGTAATCTATACACTAAAGATGAATACGGAAACTTTATCTTCCGTTTCGAATTCCAATTAACTCCAGCTGCAAATAACGGTTTAGGCATCCGTACTCCATTAGAAGGTGATGCTGCTTATGTCGGAATGGAACTTCAGATATTGGATAATGAACATCCTGTATATGCTACTTTAGCTCCTTATCAATACCATGGGTCTGTGTATGGAATTATCCCTGCTGAACGTGGTTATTTAAAACCGACAGGCGAGTGGAATTATCAGGAAGTAGTAGCCAACGGAGATAATATTAAAGTGACTCTCAACGGACACGTAATCGTAGATGGAAATATTCGTGACGCTGTAAAGAACGGAACACCCGATAAAAAAGAACATCCGGGATTATTTAATAAGAAAGGCCATATTGGATTTCTTGGACACGGTTCACCCGTTAAATTCCGCAACATTCGTATCAAAGAATTGAAATAATTCAGATAAGAAATCATAACAAAAGAAATGGCTGTCGGGAATCCTGACAGCCATTTCTTTATTTTACGTATATGCCTTATTTCTCCTTGCAATCACAAGTAGAATAAGCGACCAACATCCATACCAATTTTTCCTGTTCTTTCAGGTAATCACTCATTAATGCTACTGTTGCTTCATCATCAACTTCTCCGGCAAGAGCCAGTACTTTTCTTTCTTCTCCTATCAGGTAACCGTACGTGTCAAGAATATTCTTTAGTGCGTCATTGCCGCAAGAGGTAACATCTGCTTCTTTAATTTTTGAGACTTTAAGATATTCGCTGAATTTGCTTTCAGGAGTACCACCTAACATCAGGATACGTTCTGCTAATTCATCTACCTTTTCGGCTGTGTCATCATACATTTCTTCGAATTTGCTGTGAAGAACAAAGAACCCGTGTCCTTTAATATTCCAGTGGAAGTTACGAAGATTCGTGTAAAAAACCTGATAGTCAGCTAATAATTGTTGTAGTGCCGTTGAAACTTTGCTTACTGCTGAAGCATCTAAATGAAGATAATCTAATGTTTTCATAATGTTCTGTTGTTTTAATAATTTACTTTTTTGTTGTAGTACAAAGATACCAATCAAATCATTCTTTGTCAAACAGATACTGTCTATGTAAAGATAAAGGAAAACTATGTAGGAAACAACTCTTAAATAATACATTCACAAGGTTTTTTTTACCTTTGTAGATAATTATTTTAACAACCAGTTAATTTGGCTTATATGAAGAGTCTTTTTATAGGTATAATGTCTATTATTAATTGTATATATATGACACACGCAGAAAATAACCCTTTCTTTCATCCTTATAATACACCGTTTGATACCCCTCCTTTTGATAGAATCAAGACAGAACACTATGAACCCGCTTTCGATAAGGCTATTGCTGAATTGTCCGGAGAAATTTCTCAGATAGCGAACAATACACAACCGGCTACTTTTGAGAATACGGTTGTTGCTTTGGAAAGAAGCGGCGTTTTGTTAAACAAAGTTACTTCGGTGTTCTTTAATATGTTAAATTCGGCCTCTACCGATGAGATGATGGAAATATCCGAACGTGTATCACCTAAATTGACCGATAGTTCGAATAATATTTATCTGAATGAGGCTTTGTTTGACCGGGTGAAAAAGGTGTATGAGCAGAAGAATCTTTTGAACTTATCTGTGGAAGACAAAAGGCTTTTGGAAAAGACATATGAAGCTTTCCAAAGGAGAGGGGCTACGCTTAATGCTGAAAGTAAGGAAAGATACCGTGCATTAAGTACGGAATTGAGTCTTCTGAATCTGAAGTTTAATCAAAATGCATTAAAAGATAAGAATCGTTTCGAATATGTAACGACGAATGAGGCTGATTTGTCCGGTTTACCGGAGAGTGTGCGTGAAGCCGCCGCTGCTTTAGCCGGTGAGAAGGGTAAGGATGGCTGGTTGTTTAATCTTTCTTCCCCCAGTTATGTTCCGTTTATGCGTTATGCAGATAATCGTTCATTGCGCGAGATGATTTACCGGGAATACATGAGTATTGGAAATAAAGGCGATGAATTTGATAATCAGGAAATCGTCCGTCAGATTGTAACTATACGTTTGGAGATAGCACGATTGATGGGATATTCAAATTTTGCAGAATATCGCCTTACACAAACAATGGCTAAGAATCAGGAGAATGTTTATCGGCTGTTAAATGATTTGTTGGATGCTTATAAACCGGTAGCCGAAACCGAATATAAAGCCGTTGCAGATTTTGCTCAACAGGATTTTGTTATCATGCCTTGGGATTGGAGCTATTACGCTGAAAAATTAAAAGACAGCCGGTTTAATGTAAACGACGAGATGACACGTCCTTATTTTGAACTGAAGAATGTTACCAATGCTGTTTTTGGTTTGGCTACTCGGCTGTACGGTATTACTTTCAAGGAAAATAAACAGATTCCGGTCTATCATCCTGAAGTGAAGGCTTACGAAGTGTATGACGAAGATGGAAAATTCCTGTCTGTCCTCTATACTGATTTTCATCCGCGCGACAGCAAACAATCAGGAGCTTGGATGAGTAGTCTGAAGTCGCAGTACAAAGATTGCAACGGGAATGATAGTCGTCCGCATGTTGTTATCGTGATGAATTTTACCCGACCGACCGAAACGAAACCTTCATTACTTTCCTACGATGAGGTAAATACATTTTTGCATGAATTCGGACACGCCTTACATGGAATGTTTGCTGCAAGTACTTATGAAAGTCTGTCGGGCACAAATGTCTATCGTGATTTCGTCGAACTTCCTTCTCAAATCATGGAAAACTGGCTGGAAGAAAAAGAATTCTTGGATATTATCGCCGTACACTATGAAACAGGCGAGAAGATTCCCGTTCAGTTGATCGATAATCTACAAGCCGCAGCAAATTTTAATGCCGGTTACCTCTGTTGCCGTCAGTTAAGCTTTGGCTTCTTGGATATGGCATGGCATACACTCTCAGAACCATTCGACGGAGATGTCGTTGCTTTCGAAAAACAAGCATGGGCTAAAACAATGATTTTGCCGGAAGTGGAAGGAACTTTAATGAGTACGAACTTCTCTCATTTATTTTCCGGTGGATATGCTGCCGGATATTATGGGTATAAATGGGCTGAAGTATTAGATGCTGATGCTTTTTCCCTTTTTCAGGAGTCCGGAATATTTAATAAAGAGGTGGCACGCTCGTTCAAAGAGAACATCTTAATGAAAGGAGATACAGAAGATCCTGCCGTGTTATACAAGCGTTTTAGAGGACAAGAACCGACCATTGATGCCTTATTGAAAAGAAACGGTATAAAAAAGTGAGACTGCTTCTGTATCAGTCCACTAATAATCATTACATTTGTATCTTATATTAAATCGTGATTTCTAATTATTCTATGAATAAAAAAACAGAAAGCAGACAGCTCGAAATAGATAAAAGATATTTGAGAATGGCTTCAGTCTGGGCAGAAAACTCTTATTGTAAACGTCGTCAGGTAGGAGCTCTTATTGTAAAAGACAAAATGATTATCTCGGATGGTTATAACGGGACGCCGGCAGGGTTTGAAAATGTTTGTGAAGACGAGAACAATGTCACTAAACCCTATGTTTTACATGCGGAGGCAAATGCAATAACAAAGGTTGCGGCATCATCTAATAGTAGTAAAGGCGCAACAATTTACGTAACGGCAGCACCGTGTATTGAATGTGCAAAGTTAATTATTCAATCAGGTATTGAGCGTGTGGTTTATTCTGAAAAATATAGGATAGAAGACGGATGTAATCTCTTAATCAGAGCAGGAATTCAGGTCGATTTTATCGAACTGAAAAAAACAAAAACAGATGAATAAAAACAAAAAAGTAGCAGTTTGGCTTCCTGTAATTATAGCAGCCAGTATTGCATTAGGTATCTTTATAGGTAATTATTATCTGGTGATAAGCCAGGGGAAAAGACAGACTTATTCGAGAGGAAATAAGATAAACGCTATACTGGATATTATTGATCAACAATATGTTGATACGGTAAATATGGTGGATTTAGTAGAAGGAGCGATCCCGAAAATATTCAGTGAATTAGATCCTCATTCGGTGTATATATCCGCCGCTGATGCTAAAGTAGCAAACGAAGAACTGGAAGGTTCTTTCAGTGGAATCGGGGTGTCATTCAACATGCAGACAGATACAATTCTGGTTATTAGTGTAATTCCGGGTGGTCCTGCGGAGAAAGCCGGACTTCTACCCTTTGATCGTATTATTACCATTAATGATTCAACTTATGCAGGAAACCAATCCAGTCAGGCGCTGATTATGAAAACGCTGCGAGGGGAGAAGAATAGTACAGTTAAATTAGGCGTAAAACGAGGTAATGAAGACAAATTAGTCTATTTTGATGTAACGCGGGGAGAAGTGCCTGTTCATTCAGTGGATGTAGCTTATGCGCTGACCAAAGATATTGGGTATATAAAAGTAAGTAAGTTTGGCCGTACTACCTATAATGAATTCCTTACCGCAATTGCTCAATTGAAAGAAACAGGAGTAAGCTCTTTTGTGATTGACCTGCGCGGTAATACTGGCGGATATATGGATGCCGCTATTAATATGATCAATGAATTTATGCCGGATGGACGGTTGATTGTTTATACCGAAGGAAAAGCCTTCCCCAGAAGAGATGTATATGCTAATGGTACGGGAACATGCAAAGATGCACCGATTGTTGTTTTGACGGATGAAATATCGGCCTCCGCAAGTGAAATCTTTGCCGGAGCCATACAGGATAACGATCGTGGATTGATAATCGGGCGAAGAACTTATGGAAAAGGACTGGTTCAGGCTCCTATACCTCTTAGTGATGGCTCTGAACTTCGTCTGACAATCGCACGCTACTATATTCCATCGGGGCGAAGTATCCAGAAAACGTATGAATTAGGAAAAACAGAGGAATACGATCTGGAAATCTACAACCGTTTTAAGCATGGCGAATTTGACTCGGCCGACAGCATAAAAATGGACGATTCATTATTATATAAGACCATGGAAGGTCGTCCCGTTTATGGAGGTGGAGGAATCATGCCCGATATCTTTATTCCTCGTGACACAAGCGGCGTTACATCTTATTTCTCTAATATTGTTAATACGGGAATACTATATCAATATGCTTTGGAGTATTCAGATAAGAATAGAAAACGTTTCTCCGAGTTCAAAACTTATCAGGAATTATATAAATACCTTCAACAACAGCCGTTGCTCGAAGATTTTACCAACTTTGCAGCAACTAAAGGGGTGAAAAAAAGACCTACCCTGATTAATATATCCGGCAAACTGATTGAAAATCATTTACAGGCTTATATTATACGTAACTTCTTTGATGAACAAGGCTTTTATCCGGTCTTCCTGAAAGATGATGCTAATTTGTTGCGGGCTATCAAGGAGCTGAGTGAAGGGGGACATTTATCCTTTATTGAATTTATTCAAAATGCGACACATGGAGGACATCTTCGAGGCCAAGCGGGCATTACGAAAGGCTATGGCCTTGCTAAAGAAAGAGTATTTGCCGACTATATTGTCTGATCTTTCTCAGTCTGCCTTAGGCTGTCTTGAAAGATCTGAGATATTTCGGAAGGCGGATAGTTTTGCGATTTATCACGCAATGCGTGACGAGGTTCAGACAGCCGCTTTTATAGATAAATGGGCTTCGAGCAAAACCATTTACCTTCCTGTTATCTGTGGAGAGAACCTTGAATTACACGAATATTCAAAAAATACAGCGTTGAAGCCCGGTGTCTTTGGCATTTTAGAACCTGTACCCGGAGCTAATGTAGAAAAGCCCAGACCCGATCTGATCGTTGTTCCCGGCGTTGCTTTTGATAAACAAATGAATAGATTAGGGAGAGGTAAGGGATATTATGACCGACTCTTAATAGAACCGGAATTACAGGATGTGACGCGGGTTGGATTATGCTTTAATTTCCAGCTTGTTCCTCAGATTCCCGTTTCTCCGGGTGATATCCGGATGCATTACATTATAACAGATCAACATTTTTTTGCGGGTTCGAATCAACGAATAACGATATCCTGAACAACGTTTGCACGAGCGTATTCGTTCAGGCTTTTCACTAATTTCTCTCGACATAGTGTCAGCTCATTTCGCAATACGGAAGAAGTGAGCGATACGTATAATACCTTATCTTTTATATACATATTTCGCGTATATTGTAATACCATATCACCGAGTACTTCCCCCCATGCTCTTTTTATACGAATCTCCAGTATCTTTTCATACATCTCCGTGTTTTCTTCGAAGATGTCGCGCAATACCTCACCGATCATTTGTGAATTTTTTCTTTTCATCTTTTTAAATAGTCAACGGCTGCACATTCCCATTATCTACTTTAAATAACGAATAATCATTACCCGTTAAAGAAAGAATCTCATCCAGATATTTTCGATTGGTATCAGTTATAAAAATCTGACCAAACTGATCGCTGTTCACTAATTGAATTATCTGTTCCACACGATTTGCATCTAACTTGTCAAACAAATCATCCAATAATAGAATAGGAATCGTATTCCCTTTTTCTTTCAGAAATGCAAACTGTGCTAACTTTAATGCAATCAGATAGGTTTTGTTTTGCCCTTGTGAACCGACTCGTCTGATAAGTGATGCATTCAATAACATTTCCAGTTCATCTTTATGAATTCCCGATGAGGTATAAGACAAGACACGATCACGCTCTCTGTTTTCGGCCAACAGATCCTTTAATTCTCCCTTGTCAATCTGCGAAACATAACGTAAGTCCACATTCTCTGAAAAATTACATATCTGATGATAATAATCATTGAAAACAGGTACAAAATCTTCAACTAACTGTTTACGCGTATCATATACAAGGCGCCCATACATATCCATTTGCATTTCCAATACTTCAAAAAGAGAATTATCACGGGATTGGTTTTTTAAAAGGATATTTCGTTGATGTAAAGCCTTATTATATTGAATCAATGCATTCAGATACTGTTTATCTTGCTGAGAAATAATCATATCTAAAAAACGACGACGTTCATCGCTCCCTCCACGAATGAGTTCTACGTCTGCCGGAGAAATCATAACTAATGGAAGCAGACCGATATGTTCCGACAGTTTGTCATATTCTTTTTTGTTTCGCTTAAACTGTTTTCTTTGCCCACTTCGTATCGCGCAGAAAATATTTTCCTCACGTCCCGAATAATCATACACTCCCTGAATCACACAGATTCCCTGTCCATCTTTTATGATTTGACTGTCAGGCGTGTTAATATGACTTTTTGTAAAAGACAAATAATACAATGCATCCAGCAAATTGGTCTTTCCCATGCCATTGTTACCAAAAAAACAATTTATCTTAGGAGAGAAAGCGACTTCTGTCTGTTCAATATTTTTGTAATTAAGGATAGAGAGTTTTCTTAGTATCATTTTGTATAGACTCACATTATATTGATAATACAAATGTAGCAATGTCTTTTCAATATACATCCTACCTGTTTCTCTTATTCTCTCCTTTTTACTACATCCATCAAAAAGTTTTATCACAACTGTGGTAAAACTTTTCTACAGTTGTGGTAAAGTTTTTCCACATATATGGAAAAAGACAATGAAAGATTTAACATAGCTGTTGATTATTACATTTGATGGATAACATCAAAAAATATATCGAATAATATCGCTATATCAGTAAAAAAAGCTACTTTTGCGCTTTAAATCACCTAACGTGGTTAGTTAATGAAAAATTAAACAAATAACTATAGTATAATTATGGCTACTAAAGGTAAAAATACCGACGCAGAATTAGAAGTTGGCGAAATCGTTTCGAAAACTGAACATTTTATTGAAAAAAACCAGAAACAGATCATTATTGGAATAATTGCAGTTGCAGCTGTTGTAGGTCTATATCTTGGATTCCATTATGGTTATGCTATACCACGTGAGAAAAAAGCAGCCGTAGCGTTGTTCAAGGGTGAGCAATATTTTGCAAAAGATTCTTTTGCATTAGCATTGAACGGTAACGGTGCCGATTTTGAAGGATTTGAATCTGTAATAAAAGAATACGGTAGTACTGCTTCCGGTAATTTGGCTAAAGCCTATGCGGGTATCTGTTATTTTAAACAAGGAGATAACGAAAAGGCTCTTGACCTCCTGAAATCTTTCAGTACGAAAGATAATATAATATCACCGGCAATAATTGGTCTGATAGGTGATTGCTATGTCAATTCAGGTAATGTAAAAGAAGGTATTAGTTATTTTGAAAAAGCAGCTTCAAAAGCGAATAATAGTCTTATCAGCCCTCTCTATCTGAAGAAAGCCGGAATAGCATACGAAAGTCTTAAGCAATATAAAGATGCTGTGAAAGCTTATACATCAATTAAAGAAAACTATTTTTCATCACAAGAAGCGAGAGATATAGATAAATATATTGTACGCGCGACTGAGCTTGGTAAGTAAGATAAACTATGGCAACAGCGTATCAAAATTTATCTGAGTACGATTTTAAAAGCGTACCTGATGCTTCCGATATGAACTTCGGAATAGTAGTCTCAGAATGGAACAAACATATTACGGAAAAACTATTGGAAGGAGCTTGTAATACTTTAGAAAAGCATGGCGTAAAGGCTGAAAATATTGTAGTAAAGCGAGTTCCCGGAAGTTTTGAGCTTACCTACGGCGCAAAGCATTTAGCAGAAACAAAAGAATTAAATGCTATAATAGTATTAGGATGTGTAGTGAGAGGAGATACCCCTCATTTTGATTATGTTTGTTCCGGAGTAACGCAAGGAATCACCGAACTCAATCTGATGTATGATATCCCTTTCATATTCGGATTGTTAACTACCGACAATATGCAACAGGCAGAAGACCGTGCAGGCGGGAGGTTAGGAAACAAGGGCGATGAGGCTGCAATTACTGCAATAAAAATGGTGGATTTTTCTTGTTAGTTTAAAAATAATTCCTACCTTTGCATCGCAAAAGAAAATAATGGGGCAGTTACCAGAGTGGCCAAATGGGGCTGACTGTAACTCAGCTGGCTTACGCCTTCGGTGGTTCGAATCCATCACTGCCCACTTAAAATTGCGGAAGTAGCTCAGTTGATAGAGCATTAGCCTTCCAAGCTGAGGGTCGCGGGTTTGAGCCCCGTCTTCCGCTCTTATCGAGAGGATAACCTGAAAAGGTTGTCCTCTCTTTTTGTTGTGCGCCCGAATGTCATTTTAGAATGAAATATAGATGGTGTTTTTTTGGATCAGCGGATTTTCTCGGTGGATATCCTTCCTTTCATAGGTTAAGAATATAACATAGCCAGCCTGTACATAAAAAACTTAATATCTCCCACGCCTCTAAATTGTGATCTGAATGCCTTGATCTT
>NZ_JAQWCQ010000040.1 GCF_028705895.1 Massilibacteroides sp.
AAAGAGTATTTACTGGCTCCATTCAAATGTTCACGGATCACTTGAAGACGAAATGTATCGTCAATTCCTTTACTTTGTCTCATAATAATTTACTTTGTAAACTGTAAACTTTTTTCAGTATAAGACAGTCTTAGCCAATAAGGGATACTGTTAAACAAAAACAGTATCCCTTTACTTTTTTGAGGATGATTTTTAATTGATTTTATAGGTGTTAATATTTCAGGCTTGTTATCTTTGAACTATCGATTACACAATACCTAAAAGAATAATATGATAATTAGAAAAATACATGTAGTGTCTCTGCTACTGCTGTTTATTGGTGCAAATATTGTCGCGCAAGATCAGGTTCAATTAGATCTTAAAAATGTGCTTTCGGGAAAAATGATTGAAACAAAAGGTTTCGGAGGTATCACTTGGATGAAAGACGGAGAGTCTTATAGTCGGGTAGAGCGTAATTCTGAGACCGGAGGTTCGGAGCTTGTTTCTTACAGGGCAGAAGATAATTCTCGTACAGTCTTGATTCCTTCTTCTATGTTGATGGACAAAAAGACCGGAAAGCAATTGGGGATTCGTAGTGTTATATGGAGCGAAGATAACGCGAAAGTGCTAATTTATAATAATACAAAACGTGTATGGCGTTATGATACAAAAGGTGATTATTGGGTATTGTCGTTGACTGATGGAATATTGAGGCAGTTAGGGAGAGGAATGGCTGAATCTTCTTTGATGTTTGCTAAATTTTCTCCGGATGCTTCTAAAGTGGCTTATGTTTCTGAAAATAATATCTATATAGAAGAGGTGGAAAGCGGAAAGATAATCCCCCTGACAACAGATGGGAGTGAAACGATAGTGAACGGTACGTTTGATTGGGTGTACGAGGAGGAGTTTGGTTGTCGTGATGGTTTTCGTTGGAGTCCGGATGGTGAATATATTGCTTATTGGCAGAGCGATACTGAAGGTACGGGGGTGTTTGATATCATCAATAATGTAGATTCTATTTATGCTTCGGTAATGCATTTTCCTTATCCCAAAGCGGGGACAACAAACTCGGCGGTACGTGTTGGTACAATTCCCGTAACAGGTGGAACAACGACATGGATTGATATCCCCGGAGATCCTCGTAATAATTATTTGCCCCGTATGGAATTTATTCCGGAAAGTAGGGAGTTGTTTATTCAACAGATGAACCGCGAACAGAATACGAATAAGGTCTGGATTGCTGAGATAGGTAATGAAACTCCGGCTAATATATTTACTGATACGGATGCTGCCTGGTTGGAAACAAATGATAATATAGTCTGGTTGAAAGATAATCGTTATTTTACTTGGGAGAGCGAACGCAGCGGCTGGAGACATCTGTATCGTGTGAGTCGTAACGGCAAAGAAGTTACGCCGATCACTAAAGGTGAATTTGACTTTATTCAGCAAGCGGGGGTTGATTTAGATAAAGGGTTGATTTATTTTATTGCTTCACCGGAAAATTATACGCAACGTTATCTATATAGTGCGAAATTGTTTGGAAAAGGGGAGGTGAAGCGAGTTAGTCCTATGGATGAGGCCGGACAACATCGTTATAATATGTCACCAACCGGAAAGTGGGCGGTACATACGTATAGTAGTGCGGTTACTCCTCCTGTGATTCGCATGACTTCATTTCCTCAACATAAAACGATACGCGTGATTGAGGATAATAAACATGCTTCAGAACAATATAAGGCTTTGGATCTTTCTCCGAAAGAATTTTTTAAGGTTCGTTCGGGAGAGCTTCTGTTGGATGCCTGGATGATTAAACCTAAAGACTTTGATGAGAAAAAGAAATACCCTGTAATTGTAGAAGTGTACGGAGAACCTGCCTCTGCAACTGTGCAAGACGTTTGGGGTGGTGGAGACCTTTGGAATCAATATATGGCAAATCTGGGTTATATCGTTGTGAGTATTGAAAATAGAGGTGCAAATACTCCTCGTGGTCGTGGATGGAGAAAATGTATCTATGGAGAAGTTGGTACGTTTGCTTCTGAGGATCAGGCAAGAGGTGTGCAGGATTTGGCGAGACAATTTTCATTTGTTGATGCTGAACGTATCGGCATAACCGGATGGAGTGGAGGAGGTAGTCAGACGTTGAATTGTATGTTTCGTTATCCGGACGTTTTTAAGACTGGTATTGCTATTGCCTTTGTCGCAGATCAACGTCTGTATGATACGATCTATCAGGAACGGTATATGAATACACCGCAAAACAATCCGGAAGGATATCGTAAGGGGTCACCTATAAGCTATGTTTCAGGATTACAAGGCAATTTACTTTTGATACATGGAACCGGAGATGATAATGTGCATTATCAGAATTGCGAATTGCTTGTCAATGAATTAATAAAAGAAGGGAAAATATTTTCTCAGATATCTTATCCGATGCGTAGTCACGGTATTAATGAAGGGAAAGGAACTACTTTCCATCTGCGAAAGAGTATGGCCGATTATTGGTTGAAGTACTTACCTTCAGGCGGAAAGTGATAATACTTAATAAAATCAGTTCTCTTTTTTCTTTAATTGTTGTCGGATTATCAAGGTAGAAGGCATATGATGAAGAGCTTCTTTTCTTGTGACGGAGACTTCATTCCATGTTTCGTAGCTGATAAGCATCAGTGAATAGCCGTTTAACAACATGGGGCTAAGATCTCGCTCTGATAGGATAGTTGCCTGAGGTGTCTTGTTAATAAATTCATGTAAGGTTATCATAATTTGACGATAATCAAGATCAGAAGTGTTTCTTTTTACAAGGAAAACAATAGAACGGGCAGCTGTCTTTATTAATTGCGGAACATAATCCATAAGGAACATATCCTCGATGCTCTTTATAAGAATAATCACATTGGATGCTTTCGTGAAATCTCTGTTCACGAAGATTCCCACAGAACAATTGCTTTCTTCAACAAATAATTTGGTTTTGTCTCTTAGTAATGCTCCCGGAGTCCATGATTCAGGGGCTTTAAAACGCCTGAAGAAACGATAATAGAATGACTTGTATTGATGAGCTTCCATATCGGTTGGAACGTTACTCATCGAAATACCGGCACCAACAAGGAGAAAATCAAATTTTTCCTTATTTACTATATTAACAATATCCTGGCCCGCATTATTCGAAATTTCGTAGCGGGGAGTAATGGTAATGCCTAATCGGGCTGCTCCGGATAGGATAGGAGCAAAGCTGATCTCTTCAAAGTTTTCCGTGCGTAACGGACTTACGTCTGATCCTACAGTAAAATGAAGCGCAGTAATATCCAACGGTTGTTTTCCTTCTGAGAAGAGCTGGTGAGCTACATTAAGCATAATCTGTCCGTTCTTTGCGCGACCGAAAGGCAGTAATAGACGAAATTGATTTCCATACGTCTTCGTCACTTTTATTTTACTATTCTTTCTCTTTTCTTGTCTCTTGAAACAGAAAGAAATGAAAGACAAGAGCGGAGCTGTCATGAAAGTAGTTACTAATGTCATTAGCACAAGCATTACGAATACAGTCGGTGAAAGTATTCCCATTTCATAACCTATGGTAAGAACAATGAGTTCCATCAGCCCACGAGTGTTCATTAAAGCCCCTATATACAAACTGTCTTTCGGTGTTTCTCCCAGTATTCGTGCAGACACATAGGCTCCACCAAATTTTCCTGAAATTGCAACAAGAGTAAATAATCCGCACATCAACCATAAGTCAAGACTATTGAGTAGCCCGATTTGAGTACGTAGTCCCGTTGACACAAAAAAGAGCGGAAGAAAAAGTGAGAGCGAGAGATCCTCTACCTTTTCTGTCATAATCTTTCTGAAATTAATATTGGAAGGCATGACTAAACCCGCGATAAATGCACCAAATAAAGCATGAAGGCCTATGATCTCCGTAAAATATGCCGAAATAATCAACAACAAAAAAATGAAGGCAACCATACCTTTGGCTATTACCTCGTTGTTGTGGTAAATGTTTCCTATCATACGCAGAAATGGACGTATAATAAGGAACATAAAAAGAATATACAGGATAGAAAATAAGATGTTAAATGAAGCGCTGATCATATTGCCTACCTGAGCTATCGATACTACTACAGCCAATAAACACCAGGCTGTAATATCTCCATTTGCAGCACTGGCAAGTGAGATCGTTCCTAAATGTGTTTTCGTTAATCCTTTATCTTGTATTATCCTTGCCAATACCGGAAAAGCAGTAATACTCATCGCAATACCGATAAATAAAGCAAAAGATAAAAAGGGTGTTCCCGGATCAGCGTACGAATCATACACAAAATAGGATAATATCATGCCAAACGCAAAAGGAACGATTGTGCTTGTGTGGCTGATAAGGATAGTCTCTTTTAGTGTTGCCCGTACTTCTTTTAGATCCAACTCCATGCCGATCGCGAACATAAACAGGATTAGTCCGAACTGGCTTAATAGAGCTATATTGTCTAACGATTCGGGAGGGAAGAGAAAAGCAGAATATTCAGGTAAGAAATAGCCTAAAATGGAAGGGCCTAACACAATACCTGCAAGGATTTCTCCGATTACTGAGGGCTGCCCTAATTTTGTGAAAACCCAGTTAAATATGCGACAAGTAATGAGTATGACAATAATCTGCAACAGAATAATACCTATTGGAGATTGTATATGTTCGTTTACTGATTGTGAAAAAGTCTGAAATCCATCGCTGAATGTCTGAGGTGCGTTAACTAATGAAATAACCTGATCAGTTTGTTTGTTAGATTGCCCGGCATCAACAATACAATACATTAACAATCCTAATAATAGAATCATTGCAAGATAAAACGCTATACTTTTTTTACCTCTCCCCATTAAGCACCTTCTTTGGAACAAAATTAAGAAAAAAACAGATGCTTTCGATATGACTCTGATGTAATTGACAAAAAAAGGCGCCAAAATGACGCCTTTTAGTCTTATAAAGAGTGTTTTTACATCGGGGAAGGAAGACTTCCACCAATAAGGATGGTAACAAGAAGTGCGAGGATTGAGTAAAGTTCAGGGAATACAGCCATAACCATGGTTGCTCCAAAAACATTATATCCTGATCCAATTCCAACAATTCCGTTCGCACAAACCTCTGCCTGGCGAATGGCGGCGTAAAAACTACTTACTCCTAATATAATACCTGCACACAATATTGCTACAGCAGATAAATAGGGGATGCTGTCAACTAAATATTGCTGCAGAAGAAAGTAGGCAACAAACCCATAAAGTCCGTTGGAGCTTGGAAGCGCGCTTAATGCAATATAAGTACCAAGTGCTCCGGGATTTTTTTTCATTGCTCCGACTACTGCGTTTCCACAAACCGTTACACCATAACTACTTCCAATAAAAGAAAGAGTTGTTGCAGCTGCAATGCCGATATAGGCCAAAAAAATAGGTTCCATAGATTGAATTGTTTTATAATTTATTGTATTTCTGTTTTTTATGCTTTTTTAAATGGAGTATAGTCACTTCCTCCGCCTTCAAACTCTGCATTTTTATAATATTCTACAAAGATTAAACGAAGTGGATGAACAAGTGAACTAATGGTACATAATCCAAAATTTAAGGAATGTCCGAAAAGTAAGATTAATGTCATGAATAATATTTTAGGAATAAGAGGTAATCCTTCAGTCATTGTTATTGCTAAAGAATTGAAAACCCCTCCAAGAATAGCTCCTGTTAAACCTATTGCAAATAAACGGATGTATGATAACGTATCTCCAACTAACCCTGAAGCGATATTGTATAAATTCCATAACCCGCTACCGAAATTTAAGAATATATTCTTTCCCGGCGAATTATAGAACAATGCAAGTAACAAGCTAAAACCGGCTATTCCGTACAGAATATTTGTTAAAGTTTCCGAGATACTGATATTCATGCGTGGAAGTCCTAATGCTAATGCTCCGGCTGTAATAACAAATACCCATGCAAAAGGAGCAACTCCATATTTAATTCCTTTTTGAGAAATTCTTTTTAAGGCTGCAACACTTTTTGCAAATAAAATGTGTACAAGCCCTATGACTATTGAAATTGCCATAAGATTGTCGCTCGTAAGGAAGTAATCCTTTACGGCTGCAAACATCGGAAGTTTTACTAATTCAATTCCGAAGAAAGAGCCTGTAAGAGTTCCTACAACAAATGCTGCTCCACCTAAATATTGGAATAAAGACAGATAGAGTTTGTAATCCGGATTTACCTTCTTCTTCATTATTGTACAGGCAATGACTAATAACAGGCCATATCCTGCATCTGCAAAACACATTCCGAAGAATAACATGAAGAAAGGTGCAAAAAACGGAGTCGGATCAAATTCTCGATAGTTAGGAAGGGAGAACATGCGACAAATAGGTTCGTATAGTTTTGCGAAACTATCGTTTTTAAGTTCAATAGGCACTAAATCACTTTCTTCTATTTCTTGTTTACGAAAGAAATACCCTTCTTGATTTAATGTCTCTTCCAATATCTTTACTTTCTCTTCCGGTACCCAGCCTTCTAACAACATGAGTTTATTATCTGCTTCTACTGTTGTTTGCGTAATTACATGGGATAAGTTGAACTCATCTTGTAATTGTTTATCTATCTCTGTAAGGCTCTTGAACTGTTCACACGCAAGTTTAGCCAAAGCATTCTCCGTTTGTTCGAGTTCGGAAGATAAAGTTTCTTTCCGACCAGAAAGTGAATTTACGTCAGTATTCGGAAGTCTGACTTGTTCAACCGGAAGCTTGATATTCTCATTCTCTTTCGATATAATGAGAAAATAACACGATGATTGTATAGTGTTTATTAATACAATGTTATATTCTTTTTCCCATTCTTCGTTATATGCGGAAATCGGGCAACTGAAAAATTGAACAACATATCCCGCATCTTTAATCTTTTCCAATAAAGAGTAGCTAAAGTTTCCCCAAGTAGTGCTGAGATAGGCAATGTCTTTTTCTGTAGCATCTATTTGGCTTTGCAAATTGCTTTTTTGTTGTTGTAATCGGCTTAAATCTTCTAATATATTGAATCCTTCTTCGGTCGTTATCTTACGACTTTCTGCCAGTTTTATATCTTCCGATTTAGCGTTAATTTCTGACATCACTTTAAGCGCATCGTCAACTTGTTTTCGCTGTTGAAGCAGGTTTTGAGCAAAAGCATTATCCTGAATAGATTTATTCTCTTTTACATGTACAACTCCTATTTCACGAAGCCTAAGCAGGAAAACTTCATATTCTTTATGATATACCATAAAGGCATATTTGTTCATTTTTGCTATCATGATTCAGCCTCCTTTTCTTTAACTTTACGTTTTTCTTGATTTGCTCTCATAATCTTCTGAGAAGATTTAGACAGACTCTCTTCGTCTTCCATAAAGCGTTTTACTTTTCTGATAGCATCCTGATAACCCGGAATCTGAACTTTCTCAAAAAGATTTACTTTCTGCGTTGTTTTTTTTCGGGCATGTTCTAATAACTCCAACTTTACTTCGGCAAATTCCGTTTCTATACCTGTTTTTGCCAATTGCTTTAGCAAATCTATTCCGTCAAGAAACCATGCCGGTGAATTGAAGAGACTAAATTGTTTGATCTCAAATTCTATTTGATCAAGTATAGGAATAACTACTCCCGCAATCTTACGTGTAGAGATGCTTACATCTTTTACGTTTATCAGTTCGGGAGAAAATTCTTTCCAGAGGGAAAGCATATTGTCGTAATTCTTAATCTCTTCTTCCAGTTGAAGCTCCAATCTAACCACTTCATCACGAATGCGCTTAACTTCCATACGCAATGCGCTCTCTTTACTTTTTATTGTAGGTAAAGAACGTTCACGTACCTTGAGTTGTTTCTCAAGTTGTTGAAGTGATGTTTTATTATATTGAAACTTGATCGCCATATTTTATTTTTTCCAGTATTGGTCAACTAATGACTGTTTAATATTCACTTCAGTAGGAGAGAAGTAGGTTGAAAACAAGTTCCAAGCTACATCTAACATTTCTGTAGTGTCTAAATTGACATCAATTGCTAATAGTTTATCAGAATACTCTTTTGCAAAAGCCAATGTTCTATTATCATAGTCAGTCAGGTCGAACCCATTCTCCATTTTCGTTTTTGCATTTGCCGCATCTGCATACAGGCGAACAGCTGCATTCATAACCTGCGGATGATCTTCACGTGTCTTTGTTCCTGTTACAAGTTGTTTCAAACGAGACAAACTACGGAAAGGATCAACAATTACTTTACCAATATCACTATCTCGACGCAGATACAACTGCCCTTCTGTAATATATCCGGTGTTGTCAGGAACAGCATGTGTAATATCTCCACCTGATAGAGTTGTTACAGCAATAATTGTGATTGAGCCTCCTTCGGGAAATTGAACCGCTTTTTCGTAAATCTTAGCTAAATCGGAATATAAAGATCCAGGCATAGAGTCTTTTGACGGGATTTGATCCATACGGTTTGATACGATAGAAAGCGCGTCTGCGTAGTTTGTCATGTCTGTTAATAGAACAAGCACTTTCTCATTTCTTTCTACAGCAAAAAATTCCGCTGCAGTTAATGCCATATCCGGAATTAGAACTCGTTCAACGGATGGATTTTCGGTTGTATTAATAAAACTAACAATACGATCCAAAGCTCCTGCATTCGTAAATGTGTTTTTAAAGAACAGATAGTCATCATTAGTCATACCCATACCTCCCAAAACAATTTTATCCGATTGCGCACGTAAGGCTACAAGAGCCATTACCTGATTAAAGGGTTGATCCGGATCTGCGAAAAAAGGTATCTTTTGTCCTGTAACGAGTGTATTGTTCAGGTCAATACCTGCAATTCCAGTTGCGATTAATTCTGATGGTTGCTTACGCCGCACCGGATTTACCGACGGACCTCCGATTTCAACCTCTTTGCCATCAGGTATAGGGCCACCGTCTATCGGTTCTCCGTATGCATTGAAAAAACGTCCGGCTAATTGATCTCCAACATTTAAAGAAGGAGCTTTACCCATGAAGACCACTTCTGCATTTGTACGAATCCCTTCAGTTCCTGAAAAGACCTGAAGGGTTACTTCGTCCCCTATAATTTTCACCACTTGCGCCAATTTTCCATCAACAGAGGCTAATTCGTCATATCCGACCCCCGTAGCTTTTAAAGAGCAGGTTGCTTTAGTGATCTGAGTGATTTTTGTATATATTTTTTGAAAAGCTTTTGTTGCCATATCTTATTTATTTTAAGATTTTCTCTTTTATTAATTCATCCAATTCCAAGTTGAATGAATTAAACTGCTCACTCTCGTATTCAGAATAATTCATTTGTTTAAAGATGTTGATCATCCGTTTGAAATAGTCCATTACATTAAGGAAACCATCAAAAGAGAATTCCGAATGACAAATATCTACTACTTTATTTAACATAAACTCCTGACGTTCCAAAGACGTAACTGCATCTATGTTGTCAAAAGCGTCTTGTTGAAGAATTACAAAGTCTATCAATTCTGATTTCCACAGTGTAACATGATACTCTACAGGTACACCATCATCACCCAAAATGTTAATCTGCTCCGCAATTTCTTTTCCGCGCAACAGACGTGTCTTTATTTCATTAACCTTTTCAATCCAGCTTGGTGAAATGTGTTCAGCTATATATTCCTGAAATTCCGGATATTCTAAATACTTTGAATAACTATCTATCGGATTTACTGCAGGGTAACGTTTACGGTCTGCACGCTCTTGCTCAAGCGCATAAAAACAACGGGCTACTTTTTTCGTGTTTTCTGTTACGGGTTCCTTCAGGTTTCCTCCAGCGGGTGAAACTGTTCCGATAAAGGTGACAGAACCCGTTGAACCGTTTTTCAGTTCTACATAACCCGCACGCGCGTAGAAATTAGCAACTATGGCTGAAAGGTCCATAGGGAAAGCATCCGGACCTGGAAGTTCTTCCAAACGGTTGGACATTTCACGAAGTGCTTGAGCCCAACGCGACGTTGAGTCTGCCATTAATAATACCTTCAATCCCATGGTCCGATAGTATTCCGCAATAGTCATTGCTGTATATACCGATGCTTCACGAGCGGCAACAGGCATGTTTGAGGTGTTAGCAATAATAATGGTACGTTCCATCAATTTACGTCCGGTGTGCGGGTCAATCAAATGTGGAAATTCAGAAAATATTTCAACAACTTCATTTGCCCGTTCTCCACAAGCTGCAATGATGACGATATCAGCTTCCGCTTGTTTTGAGATAGCATGTTGTAATACCGTTTTCCCTGTACCAAACGGACCGGGAATAAATCCTGTTCCACCTTCAACAATTGGATTGACCGTATCAATTGTACGTACACCTGTTTCTAAAAGTTTGTAAGGACGTGGTTTGGCATGATAGCAAGTAATAGCCTTTTTTACAGGCCATTTCTGTATCATATTAACAGGAATCTCATTATTATCCGAGTCAATCAAAATAGCTATTGTATCTATAATCGTATATTCTCCAGCTTTTACTACGGATTTTACAGTATAGTTTCCGGTAAAAGTAAAGGGAACCATGATCTTATGAGGTTGCATGTTTTCATCCACTTCACCCAGCCAATCACCTGCTGAAACTATATCTCCCGGTTTTGCTAAAGGTTTAAATTGCCATTTGACTTCGTTGTTAAGAGCGTAGGTGTAATCTCCACGTTTTAGGAAAGTACCCTCCATTTTATCCAAATCATTCTGAAGTCCGTCGTAGTTTCTTGAAAGCATACCCGGTCCTAATGTTACCTCAAGCATATGTCCCATGAATTCTGCCTCATTACCAACTTTCATTCCACGGGTGCTTTCGAATACCTGAACAAAGGCTTCTGCTCCAATAACCTTAATCACTTCGGCCATGAGTTTTACACCCTCAACCAAAATGTAACAGATTTCATTTTGGGAAACCGGCCCATCCACTTCTACTGTAACCAGGTTGGACACGATTCCTTTTACAATTCCTTTCGTAGCCATAATTATATTGTATTGTTTTTCTTTTTAAATTCGTTGAGCACCTCGTTGCTATCCTTTTTCATCGCATCAATAAGTTCCCGGAATGTTGCTTCTCCACTGGCTTTGTCTAAACCTGTCCAACGTTCAATCATTTCAATTTTCAGCAGGTAAGCAAATACACTTTCTATACCAAATGTTTTAAAAATAGTATTCTCATCAAGCCATTCCCATTTAAGCAGATCAATTTTCTTTTCACGCTCAACTAAATCAGTCTCTTCTGCTAATCTGAGTAATTCCGGAAGTAATTCAAAGTCATCTCCTAAATCAAAATCCTTAGCGTTAGATTTCCGTAAATTTTCTGCAATAGAATTCTCTCCAACCACATACAGATTGCGATCTAACCCATGCTTGATACATGTAACAGCTGTCAGTATATTTTTTATTGTTAAGTTAAATTCAAACCAGTCGGAAAAAAACGTATTGCCTTGTTTCATTGCATACGAATAATACAATGCTGCAAGGCTGTCTTCCGGAGCAATAGCCAACATCGTCTGTTCACTATCCTCTTCATAAGCGTTTTCTCTTTCGGTACTTTCGTCAACAATAAAATATGACTTAAGGAAGTTGATTATATATGATGGAATGTTCTTTTTGATTTTTTCTCCTGCCTCATATGTTTTTGCAAATTCTATGAATTGATCCGGAGAAATTGTTGCCCGGATATCAAATGTTGATATACTCTCTTCTGTCGGATTATTAATCCAACAAAGCAAATTCTGGTTATCATACTTTAAGAAAAAAAGATCAAATAATTTCCTGTCTTTACGAGACAAGAGTGGATATGTCTCTTCTTTAAAGCTTTGAACCGAATATACCTGTTTACTATCATCTAATGTGATATCAGGAAGACCTGCTATCAGACAATGGTATTTGCTCATTTTTTAAATAATTTTTCCACCAACAAGGGGCGTAGAAGTTCTTTGAAAAATAATGTAAATTCTTCCTCTCCAAAATTGATTTTATACGAACCGTCAACAGGCTGTATTGTGAACGAAGTGTCTTTACCGTTTACTTTTTCTATTTTTACACCTTTATTAAGCAACTCTTTTGCATTTCCTGCAAAATACGATTGCAAATCTTCAGCAGCGTTTGTCTGGATAATGAAAGTTTCATTCTTAGCCCACCCGTTTGCTATTTCCAGTATTAATTTTTGGATAAATGTTTTGTCTGTAACTACCGGCTTAATGTTGGCGTTAGTGATCTCACCAATGAGAAGGTTTGTTATTTCTTTTTTTAGAGCATCAATAGCTTGAGTAGCAGCTACTTTTATTTCTGTTTCTGTGTTTTTTTTAATATCCTGCGCTTGTTTTTCTGCATTGGCAATAATTCGTTTAGCCTCTGCCTCTGCTCCTGAAATCAATAGTTCTTTTTTTTCATTGGCGTCGGCTATTATTTGTGCAGCCTCTTTATTCCCTTTTTCGATCCCTTCCTGATAGATCTTTTCGGTTAGTTCTTGAATCTTGGTATCCATATTTAAAGTGTATTATGTTTTTTTGTGAACAAACGCCTACAAAGTTATTAATTTAGGTGAGGAAGGCTAAAAATAAATGTGAAATGAAGCTAAAAAGAGTGATTTTACAATATTTTTTTATCTTTGCTGGTCTAAATTGATTCTAATATGTTCTCATTTAAAAGTGCTACTCTTAACGATATTCCGCTAATAAGAAATTTAGCATCGCAAATATGGCCGGATACATATAAAAGTATATTATCCGGAGAGCAATTAAGTTATATGTTTGAAATGATGTATTCTGAACAAAGTCTTAACAAGCAAATGACTGAAGACGGGCATTGTTTCTTCATAGCGGAGAAAAACGGTGTTCCTTGTGGGTATATCTCTATAGAACAAAAAGCAAATGACCTGTTTAATTTTCAGAAAATATATACGCTTCCATCTATACAAGGAGGGGGCTTAGGCCGATTTTTAATCGAACAAGCAGTTGCCTATTTGAAGAATACAAAGAAAACACCATTTACTGTTGAGTTATATGTAAACAGAGAAAATAAGGCTGTTGGTTTCTACAAACATATGGGGTTTAAAGAAGTGGGTACCCGTGACCATTATATTGGTAATGGATACTATATGAATGATTACATAATGTGTTTAGATATTTAAATTCATATTAATTTATTCGTTTTTGTATCGGGGAAGATTATTGATGGCTTAAAGGTTTTGGCTTCTTCAAAATCCATCATTGCATAAGCTATAATAATGATAATATCTCCGGGTTGTACTTTACGTGCGGCCGCACCATTTAAGCATATCATGCCTGATCCACGTTCGCCTTTTATTACGTAAGTCTCGAATCGTTCCCCATTATTATTGTCCACTATTGCCACTTTTTCGTTTGCAATCAGGTTTGCAGCATCCATCAAATCTTCATCAATTGTAATGCTACCGATATAATTCAAATTTGCTTCAGTTACTGTAACCCTGTGTATTTTGGATTTTACAACTTCTATGAACATTGTATTTTATGTGTTAAAATGCTTTATTGTAATGTATATTATCAATCAGTCTGACCTCACCGCAATAAACAGTGATGCATCCAACCGGATCGTTTGAGTCTGACCATTTGTTGACAGGCTCTAAAGTTTCACTATCTACTATCTCGTAGTATTCAACACGCATTTCATCTTCTTTGTTTATCGAATTACATACGAAATCAATAGTCTCCTGAACGCTTCTCTCGTTTGCAAAGTTAGTGCTTTCTTCCAAAACACGGGCAATGAGTGGCGCTTTTTGACGTTGTTCGGGGCTTAATCTTACATTTCGGCTACTCAACGCTAATCCGTCTTTTTCTCGAAGAATAGGGCAGGGGACGATTTCTACTTTCTGGTCGAGCTGTTTTACCATTGTTTTGATAACAGCGATTTGTTGGAAGTCTTTTTCTCCGAAATATGCTTTTCCCGGTTCTACGATACTAAAAAGCTTACTAACAATCTGCGCTACTCCGTTGAAATGACCTGGCCGGTATTTTCCTTCCATAACTTCTGCAACTCTTCCAAAATCAAAAAAACGCTTATCCGGTTCCGGATACATCTCTTTCTCATCAGGAGTGAACACATAGTCACATCCGGCAGATTCTAACAAGGAAAGATCGTGCTCTAACGTTCGTGGATACGTTATTAAATCATTTTTATCGTTAAATTGTGTAGGATTTACAAAAATACTTACCACACATATATCATTTTCATTAACACATTTATGAACCAAGCTAATGTGTCCATCATGTAATGCACCCATTGTAGGAACAAAGCCTATGCGTTTATTAGCTCCTCTTTCCTCGCTCAGATGTTGTTTTAATTCCTTAATATTATCGATCGTTTTCATTCAACTCATGCTTTAGACACTGCAAAGCAAGTAAATAATTGCCGGAAATGAAAGAATTTTATTATCTTTGTGCCGGCTTTATCAAACTAATTTAAAAGAATGGATGCAAAGAAAATCTTGTTTATAGCTCAAGAGATTACCCCTTACTTGCCTGAATCAGAGATCGCGACGATTTGTAGAAACTTGCCGCAAGGCATTCAGGAAAGAGGAAGAGAGATAAGAACTTTTATGCCTAAGTTCGGGAATATAAATGAACGTCGGAATCAACTTCATGAGGTGATCCGCTTATCAGGTATGAACTTGATTATAGATGATACAGATCATCCACTAATCATCAAAGTGGCTTCCATTCAGTCTGCAAGAATGCAGGTCTATTTTATTGACAACGAAGATTTTTTTCAAAGAAAAGGTACTGTAGTTGATGATGACGGTAATGAATATGAGGATAACGATGATCGTTCCATCTTCTATGTTCGTGGTGTATTGGAAACGATAAAGAAGCTACGCTGGATTCCTGATGTCATTCATTGTCACGGTTGGATGTCTGCTTTGACGGCTTTATATATAAAGCGAATGTATGTAGATGATCCCTGCCTGAAAGATGCTAAGATTGTTTATTCTGTTTATGAGAATGACTTTAAAAAGCCATTTTCTGACAATTTCCCTGAAAAACTTAAAATGGATGGGGCAAAAGATAATGATCTGAAAGGATTGAAAGATGGAACTGACTTTGTTGCTCTTACTAAATTAGCAATTGACTTTAGTGATGGAATAATACAGGGCAGTGAAGAAATTAATCCGGAGGTATCAGAATATATAGCATCAAAAACAGATACTCCTTTCCTTTCGTATAAAACGGAAGACGTTTATATGGATGCGTTTAATGAATTCTATGATTTAGTAATGGATTCTAAAAAGAAATAATACATGAAACTCCGATCTTTAATATTGGGCTTGATGCTTGTAGCCGGTTTATTTACTGGTTGTAATGATGATATGAATTATGTGGGAGGGACGATACAGCCTGATGGTGATAGGATTAATGTAGCTGTAGATTCTTTTATGATTACTGCTTCAACAATTAAGATAGATTCCATTTATGCAAAAACTTCAACGGGTTATCTTGGACAATTTTTCGAACCTAAATATGGGGATTATAAATCGGACTATATCTCACAGTTTTATTGTCAGGAGGGCTTTAAGTTTGCTCATGAACCAATAGATGGAAAAATAGATTCTATTAAGCTTGTTCTTCGTTTCTCTTCTTATATTGGAGACTCTCTTTCTCCAATGAAAGCTGAAGTTTTTCCGGTAATAAAACCTCTTGAACGTAATTATTATACTAATATAAACCCTGAAGAATATTGTGATCTGAAGAATTCTTTAGGAGGAGAGTCTTACACCATCTATAATGTAAACAATTCTCAGAAATTGGACTCAGTCAGGATTTTCCTTGATAAAGAAATCGGACAACGTATTTATGATGAAACGATTAATAATCCTGCTTCATTTGCTAATCAGGAAGCCTTCAATCGCTTTTTCCCTGGTTTTTATGTTACGAATACCTTTGGGATGGGGGCTGTGTTGGAGATAGCAGCATCTCAGATAAAAATACATTATAAATATGAAGCAACGACAACAGATGTAAATGGTGATGATTCAACCTATGTTGAGAGTTCGTATGAATCGTTTATGGTGACAAATGAGGTAGTTCAGATGAATCGTATGTCCAGTTACGGTCTGGATGAATTGCTTCAGCCCAATGATAATTATACTTATTTAAAAACGCCTGCGGGAGTTTATACGCGTATAGTTATTCCCGCAAAAAAAATATTTGAAAAGATCGGTGATCGTATTATTAATAATGTACCTATAACGATAAGGCCGTTGCCTCAAAATGATTGGGAATATGCTTCTAAGCCGTCCGATTATTTATTGCTGCTCCCTGAAGATTCTTTGAATACTTTCTTTCAAAACAACAAACTCCCCGATAATATTACGTCGTTTATTTCTTCGTATTCGTATTCTTCAACTGAATTTGTGAATATGTATAACTTTAGTAATATTGCGCGATTATTGAAGACTCACAAAGAAAATGGTTCCGATGAAGATCTGAATCTATTACTTATTCCTGTTAAAGCAACAGTAACGCAAACTTCTTCTTCCAGTTCGTCAATAACAAATGTGCAGAATTATCAGAAGCCATCAGGACTTACACTGAGGAAAGATCCGGAAGTTATGTCAATCAGGGTTACTACAAGCGACTATGAGGAGTAGGCTGAAGGCTTTCTGTAGCCAATATAACGTGTGAGTATGGTTAAGATTGCTGTTACTTTTTAAAGACAAGATAAACAGAGACGATAAGTAGAAGGAATGCTAAATAATGGTTCCATTTTAGCACTTCTGATTTAAAGAAAATAGTAGAGAAAATAACGAAAACACTTAAACTGATAACTTCCTGTACTACTTTAAGCTGAATTAAAGAAAATGGGCCACCGTTATCCTGAAATCCAATTCGGTTTGCTGGAACCTGGAAGCAGTATTCAAAAAAAGCAATACCCCAGCTAATTAGAATAACTCCGAGTAGAGGTAGAGATGAGAACCAGGTCATCTCTTTCATCTTTAAATGTCCGTACCAAGCGAGAGTCATGAATATATTCGAAATGATTAACATTCCGATGACATAAATCCCTGTAAGATTCATACCTCTGTAAATTAAATATACAAACTATAGATATTAAAAAAAAGCGATCGAAACGACCGCTTTTTTTATGTGGGGTGAATGATGGGATTCGAACCCACGACCCTTGGAACCACAATCCAATGCTCTAACCAACTGAGCTACAATCACCATTTAATCTTGCTTTGATACTATCTCTTTAAGACGGTGCAAAGATAGATGTTTTATTTAATATTACAAGTGAAAACAGTAAAAAACAACCTCTTATTTGTAAATTTCTTTTTTCCCTGCAAGTAAAGTATTTCTCATCAAGGAAATGATAGTCATAGGGCCAACTCCTCCGGGTACAGGGGTGATGTAAGAGCACTTGGGCGCCACTTCATCAAACTTCACATCTCCTGTTAATTTATACCCGCTTTTAGTTTTTGTACTTGGAACACGTGTTGTTCCTACGTCAACAATTACAACTCCGTCTTTTACCATATCTGCTTTCACAAATTCCGGAACGCCAAGTGCGGCTATTATAATATCTGCACTAAGACACATCTCTTTCAGGTTCTTCGAACGGCTATGACAGACAGTCACAGTACAATCACCAGGATAGGCTTTTTGCATCATCAGACTTGCCATGGGCTTTCCTACAATGTTGCTTCTGCCCAAAACGACACAATGCTTTCCTCTTGTTTCAATTTCGTATCTTTTGAGTAGTTCAAGTATTCCGGCAGGGGTTGCAGACACAAAACAAGGTAGTCCTATAGACATACGACCTACATTTATAGGATGGAAGCCATCCACATCTTTGCGATAGTCAATCGCTTCAATAATTTTCTGTTCAGAGATGTGTTTTGGAAGAGGTAACTGTACGATAAAACCATCGACATCCTTGTCCATGTTTAATTCGTTTACCTTCTGAAACAACTCTTCTTCGGTTACGTTATCTTCATACCGAATCAGACTGGATTTAAATCCTACCGCTTCGCAAGTTTTTACCTTGTTGGCTACATAGGTTTCGCTTCCTCCATCATGTCCGACTAATATGGCTGCCAAATGGGGGATTTTACCACCTTTTGCTTTTATCTCTTCTACTTCTGCTGCAATTTCAGCTTTCATTGTGGCGGAAACAGCCTTTCCATCTAATAATTGCATTTGTCTATCCATATTGAGTACTTTTTAGTTGGTCTATCTTTTGAAATTAGGGAGTTTTCTACCTGCTCCCGGTTTTGCATTCGTTAGCATGCGCATCATTTTACGAGTTTCATCAAACTGTTTGATTAGTCTGTTAACTTCTTGCACATTCGTGCCGCTTCCTTTGGCAATACGTTGACGGCGCGAACCATTTAAAATCGCCGGATTAGAACGTTCTGACGGAGTCATTGAGTATATAATCGCTTCAATGCTTTTAAAAGCGTTATCGTCTATATCCACATTTTTCAATGCTTTCCCAACTCCCGGTATCATAGCGGCCAGATCTTTTAAATTACCCATTTTCTTGATTTGCTGAATCTGAGCAATGAAATCGTTAAAATCAAATTGATTTTTTGCAATTTTCTTTTGAAGACGTTTTGCTTCCTCTTCGTCGTATTGTTCCTGAGCGCGTTCTACCAAAGAGATTATATCACCCATACCCAAAATACGGTCGGCCATACGTCCCGGATGAAAAATGTCTAATGCGTCCATTTTCTCACCCGTACCCACAAATTTGATTGGCTTAGTTACCACTGTCCGGATAGAAAGAGCAGCACCACCGCGTGTGTCACCATCTAATTTGGTGAGAACAACTCCATCAAAGTCAAGCCGATCATTAAACTCTTTAGCTGTATTAACTGCGTCTTGCCCTGTCATGGCATCTACAACGAACAGTGTTTCGGAAGGTTCGATAGCCTTTTTTATCGCAGCAATTTCCTGCATCATGTGTTCATCGATGGCTAAACGTCCGGCTGTATCGACGATTACTAAATCGTTTCCATTGGCCTTAGCTTCCTTTATTGCGTTGAGGGCAATTTCAACCGGATTCTTACTTTCAGGTTCGGAATAAACAGGTACGCCTATCTGTTCTCCTAATATGCGAAGCTGCTCTATTGCAGCAGGACGATATACGTCACAAGCAACTAAAAGAGGTTTCTTTCCTTTTTTAGTCTTCAGCATATTGGCTAATTTTCCGGTGAAAGTTGTTTTCCCTGAACCTTGCAAACCGGACATCAGGATAATTGCCGGTGAACCTGTCGTGTTGATTTCGATAGCCGTTCCCCCCATTAATTCGGCTAATTCATCGTGTACGATCTTAACCATTAATTGTCCGGGCTTTACAGAAGTCAGAACATTCTGACCAAGCGCTTTCTCTTTTACCGTATCAGTAAACTGCTTTGCCACTTTATAATTAACGTCAGCATCCAATAAGGCTCTACGTACATCTTTAAGTGTTTCTGCAACATTGATTTCCGTTATTCTGCCTTCACCTTTAAGCAATTTAAAAGACCTATCTAATCTTTCACTTAGATTCTCAAACATAATTTCTTTTATCTAATTTATTTAACTATCTGAATAATAATGGGACACAAAGTTAAGAAAAAGGATGTAAACTATATCCTTTTATTTTGCCATTTCGCCTTTTTCAAATAAAGAGTACTCAATATGAAAAGTCCCGAAAAATAAACAAATTCAGTTGTAAAGCATATCTCAACAGGCATACGTAAATGTACGGCGATAAAGTACAGATAAACAAGGTAGAATGAGAGCGTGATCAACTCCAGAACTAATGCAGAGCGCGTATTACCTGTGCCTGAAACACCGCTAAACGTGATACTACCTATTGAACAGACTAACATCGCTGCTGAAATAACATACAATGCAGGTATAGAGTCCGCGATTAATGTTGAGTCATTGGTATAAATAGACACCAATGACCGGGGTATCAGACAAACAATAGCTGAAAGTGCCGCCATGAAGACAAACGATACACCGGCAATTTTTTTGATGATACGTATAACCTGATCAGTATGGCCGGCACCAATCGAATTGCTCACGAATGTATTTGTTGTTGTTGATAAGGCATTAATAGGAATAAATAAAACCATATAGATACTACGAACAATATTTGCAACGGCAAGTTCATGTTGTCCGATTCTTTCTACAGCTACGAAAAACATAAACCAAGTGGTCATGGATATAAAATATTGAACCATCGTAAAGATAGAAATACTGAGAACTCTTTTTAATAGTCCGAAATCGAATATAACGATTTTGTTTAATCCATATTTTTTGAGGTTTACATTATAATATGTATAAGTTACAAAAAATAGAATGGAGACAATCTCTGAAACGACTGAACCAATAGCGGCTCCTTTAATACCCATTTCCGGCATTCCCCATTTACCGAATATCAGAATGTAATCCAGTATCACGTTTGTTATAGCCATTATTATAGCATTAATCGTGAGGATTTTTGTACGTGTTATTCCAACATACAATGCCCTGAACATGACATTCATAAAGGAGAAGAAAAAGCCAAAAACGCGTATATCGAGAAAATCAACTGTCTTCTTTAATAAGGGCTCAGACGAGATCACCATACCCATTAAATTTTCGGTGAAAAGTCTGGATAAAATAAAAAGAACGGATGCAAGTCCAAGCAAAAAAAAGACACCTTGAGTCATTACCGGGCCGATCTGCTCGTAATTCTTTTCTCCATTTCTGCGCGCCATCACAATCTGCGACCCTGTGCTAAATCCAAAAGCTATGGTAAACGCACAGATGTAAAAAAGCCCTCCCATGGCGGAAGCTCCTAACTCAACTTCTCCTACATGTCCTAAGAAAGCAGTATTGGTAACGTTGATTATGTTTTGCGCAAGTAAACTTAAAAAAATAGGATAACTAACTGTTCCTATTTGCTTGTAGCTGTACATGAAATACTTTTTAGTGGCGCAAAGATACGATTTTTTTCTCTTGGTAAGTTTTAAATATACGTTACGGGTTTATACTACATCTATTTATAAAATAAGGGTGCGCCCAAAACTTTGTTTAGACACACCCTCTCTTTTTTGATTCGTTTATATCGATTATTTACCCTGTTCCAACAATAAGGTTTTTGTTGGTTGGTCACATACTTCAGTTGGGCCGAAGTATTGAATAGGGCCCGGATAAACATAATCTGTCTTTTTAGCCCATTCATCACGTTTTGCAACAAAAGCTTTGAACGGAGCTCCGTCTAATTTAACTAATGCCTTTTGAATAACAGGTTTCATTTCACCATGACGTCTTTCCATATTCATCATCATAGTAACAGGGATACCACCCGCAATCCACTTGTCAGCCGACGCTGTTGTGTTACGTACAGAAGACATATAACCGGTCTTTCCGGCAGCGATAAGGCAAGAAGCCGTATAGCCTAAAGAATAACAGTAATCTGCATCATAGTTTGAAGGAGCAGCACAACGACCTTCATATCCGAAGAAGTGAACCTGTGTAGCAAATTTGCCAACAAACTTTCCTTCTTTCTTCCATTGAGCCAGCTTGGTTCCAACCATTTCTGCCAATAACTTTTCAGTTTCAATTAATGAAACCTGTACATTTCCGTGCGGGTCACGATCTAATGTAAGCTGACGGGCAACGCCTTCAGGAAGACTTGCATAAAGAGCGGAATTTTCTTTTGTCAATTTGCTGACAATATAATTACGTTGTTCAGAACGTTTGATCAGTTTGAATTCCGCTTCATTCTTAGCTAAGAAATCATTAAGCTCTGCAATCAGTTTTTTCATTGCAGGGATAAATTCGATCAACCCTTCAGGGATAAGCACTGTTCCGAAGTTATTTCCATCAGCCGCACGTTGAGCTACAACAGTGGCTATTTGAGTTACTACATCATCTAAAGAAAGATTTTTAGCTTCAACCTCTTCTGAAATGATACATACGTTCGGGTGAGTCTGCAATGCGCATTCTAATGCAATATGAGAAGCAGAACGCCCCATTAATTTGATGAAGTGCCAATATTTACGAGCAGAGTTACAATCGCGTTGAATGTTTCCGATAACTTCAGAGTAAACTTTACAAGCAGTATCAAAACCAAACGATGTTTCGATCTGTTCGTTTTTCAGGTCGCCGTCAATCGTCTTCGGGCAGCCGATAACCTGAACACCGGCATTATTAGCTTTATAATACTCAGCTAAAACGCAGGCATTGGTGTTTGAATCGTCCCCACCGATGATAACAAGTGCTTTAATCTCTAATTGTTTTAAGATTTCAAGCCCTTTATCGAATTGAGCTGTTTCTTCCAGCTTGGTACGTCCTGATCCGATCATGTCGAAACCACCCGTATTACGATATTCATCAATAATATCAGCTGTAAGTTCCATATATTTATGATCAACCAAACCGCCCGGACCCAGAATAAATCCAAATAGACGAGAATCTTTATTGATTGCTTTTACTCCGTCAAAAAGACCGGCAATTACGTTGTGACCGCCTGGAGCCTGTCCTCCGGATAGGATTACACCCACATTGATTGCGGGGTAAGAAACCGCTTCTTTTGCCTTTTCAAACGTGATAATAGGCATTCCGTAGGTGTTAGGAAATAATTTTTTGATTTCATCCTGGTCTGCTACAGATTGCGTATAAGCTCCGTCAACTGCCGTTACCTGACCTTTTAAAGCAGCCGGTACTTTGGGTTGGTAAGCTGCTCTTGCGATTTGTAATGCACTTTTTGTCATTTCTTAATTCGATTATATTTTGGAAATTATTGAATACGAGTATTTTCTAAAAGCCCTGCAAATATCGTTTTTTTTCTCCAAATATAAAAGTCTCCCGGCCACTCCTGTAAATAGATGAAGTCTTGAATAAATAGAACCTCAGGTATTAAGAAAAAATAACAAATAGGGGAGGTGACCAAGTCTTATAAAATGCCGGCTTTTCAGGACACAAAAAAGCCCCATTGACGGAATAAATATATACTGATTTAATCCGTCAACCGACCGTTTTTTTTACTTGTTGAAAATCAAGGTAAAAATAAACGAAAAAATATAAAGGATATTTTTCCAAAAATAAAGGACATAATTGCAAAAATATCCTTTATATTTTTTTATTTATTCTAATGAATAGAATTCTTCTCAAAAGTATATTCAGAAACACACATAATAGCTCCTTTACATATTAATAAAAATACTTCCGTCAATGGGTAATATTGAGTATGTTCTTTTTCTAAAAATACGCTAATTGTGTTAATGTAAATTAAGATAAGTGGCTGGTATTAGAGATAAAACTTAACATTTGGTGACAAATGAGTATAAAACGAGCAGTAAAAAAAATATGTAAAGAACGATGCCCGACAATAATAAATGGAGATTTAAATCGGTTGTCTGTTAAGAATAAAAACCGTAAATTCGCACCAATTTTTAAGAGCAAGACAAATACGATAAAAATGAGTAAGAAATTTGCCGAATATTCGAAATTTGATTTATCGAACGTAAACAAAGAAGTGTTGAAGAAATGGCAGGAAGGTGATATCTTCCACAAAAGCCTTGAAATACGCGAAGGGCAGCCTTCATTTGTGTTTTATGAAGGACCTCCTTCTGCAAATGGGATGCCGGGTATTCATCATGTGATTGCCCGTTCGATTAAAGATATTTTCTGCCGCTACAAAACAATGAAAGGTTTTCAGGTAAAGCGAAAAGCGGGTTGGGATACGCACGGCCTTCCGGTAGAACTGGGTGTAGAAAAGGCTTTGGGTATTACGAAGGAAGATATTGGCAAAAAGATTAGTGTGGCTGAATATAATGCAGCATGTCGTAAGGATGTGATGAAATATACCCGTGAATGGGAGGATCTGACACAGAAAATGGGCTATTGGGTGGATATGGATGATCCTTATATTACTTATGACAATCGCTATATCGAAACGCTCTGGTATTTACTGAAAGAACTTTACAAACAGGATTTCTTATATAAAGGATATACGATACAGCCCTATTCTCCGGCTGCGGGAACAGGATTAAGTACGCACGAACTGAATCAGCCGGGATGTTATCGCGATGTGAAAGATACAACGTGTACGGCTCAGTTCCGAATCATTGATCCGAAACAGGAGATGACGGGATTTGGAGATGCCTATTTCTTAGCCTGGACAACAACTCCCTGGACATTGCCTTCAAATACGGCTTTATGCGTCGGTCCGAATATTACATACGTAGCTGTTCAATCATATAATCCTTATACAGGCTTACCGATGACGGCTGTTCTGGCTCGTAACCTGTTGGATGCTTATTTTAATCCGAAGGCGGCAGACTTGTCTCTTGACGATTATAAGCAGGGAGATAAGCTGATTCCGTTTAAAGTAGTTGGAGAGTGGCAGGGTTCTGAACTGGCCGGAATGAAATACGAACAGTTGATACCCTGGATTGATCCGGGTGAAGGAGCATTCCGTGTCATTACCGGCGATTTTGTTACTACGGAAGACGGTACGGGAATCGTACATATTGCACCTACATTTGGTGCGGACGATGATCGTGTTGCTAAAGCAAATGGAGTGCCTCCTTTGATGATGATTGATGTGGATGGGAATAAACGTCCGATGGTTGATCTAACCGGAAAGTATTATCTTCTGAAAGACCTGGATCCTGCTTTTTGTAAAGCTTCGGTTGATATACCTCTGTATGGTGATTTTTCAGGTCGTTTTGTGAAGAACGCATACGATCCTGCTTTAACGGATGCGGATGAAACCTTGGATATAAGCATCTGTATGATGCTTAAACAGCAGAATCTGGTGTACAAGATTGAAAAACATGTGCACAATTATCCGCATTGCTGGCGTACGGACAAGCCTGTGCTTTACTATCCGTTGGATAGTTGGTTTATCAGAACTACGGCATGTCGTGAGCGTATGATTGAATTGAATAATACAATCAACTGGAAACCGCAAAGTACCGGAACCGGCCGTTTTGGTAAATGGTTGGAAAACCTGCAGGACTGGAACTTGAGTCGTAGCCGCTATTGGGGCACACCGCTTCCGATCTGGCGAACGGAAGATGGGGTAGAAGAAAAATGTATCGGTTCTGTTGAAGAATTATATAATGAAATAGAAAAATCGGTTAAAGCCGGACTAATGGAGTCAAATCCATATAAGGGATTTAAACCGGGCACTTATACTCAGGAAAATTACGATAAGATTGATCTTCATCGTCCTTATGTAGATGATATTATACTTACTTCTGATACGGGCAAACCGATGAAACGTGAAACTGACCTGATTGATGTTTGGTTTGATTCAGGGGCTATGCCTTATGCTCAGATACACTATCCGTTTGAAAATAAAGAGTTGTTAGATAATGGAACCGTATTCCCGGCCGATTTTATTGCGGAGGGGGTAGATCAAACGCGTGGTTGGTTCTTTACGCTTCATGCGATTGCAACGATGATATTTGATAGCGTTTCTTATAAAACGGTTGTTTCAAACGGTTTGGTTCTTGACAAGAACGGAAACAAGATGTCTAAACGTTTAGGAAATGCGATTGATCCGTTTGCTACAATAGAACAACACGGTTCGGATCCTTTGCGTTGGTACATGATTACGAATGCTTCTCCGTGGGATAATATCAAATTTGATGTGGAAGGAATGGAAGAAGTTCGTCGTAAGTTCTTCGGTACCTTATATAATACATATTCGTTCTTCTCGCTGTATGCGAATGTGGACAATTTTACTTATGCGGAGGAAGACGTTGAATTTAGTAAACGTCCGGAGATCGATCGTTGGATCTTATCACTCTTGAACACATTGGTGAAAGATGTGGATGGTTTTTATGATACTTATGAGCCGACTCGTGCAGGACGTGCTATCTCTGACTTCGTGAATGATAATTTAAGTAACTGGTACGTTCGTTTGAACCGTCGCCGTTTCTGGGGAGGCGGAATGACATTGGATAAACTGTCTGCTTATCAGACGTTATATACTTGTTTGGAAACAGTAGCCAAATTAATGGCTCCGATTGCTCCGTTCTATGCTGATCAATTGTTCTCGGATCTGGTGGCTGTGACTAAACGTGAGGTGGTTGAGTCGGTTCACTTGTCCGACTTCCCTAAATACAATGAGGCGCTGATCAATAAACCATTAGAGGAACAGATGAAGATCGCTCAGGATATTTCATCCATGATTCTGGCTTTAAGACGTAAGGTAAACATCAAAGTTCGTCAGCCGTTACAAACAATCATGGTGCCTGTCGTGGATCAACATCAGCAAGAAAGTATTGAAGCTGTAAAGGCGCTGATTCTGGGTGAAGTGAATGTGAAAGACCTGAATTTCGTAGATAATACTGCCGGTATTTTAGTGAAGAAAGTTAAACCGGACTTCAAGAAGTTGGGACCGCGTTACGGTAAGATTATGAAGCAACTGGCTGCTGCTATTCAGGGCATGAGTCAGGAAGATATACAAGTCTTTGAAAAGACAGGTAGTTTTACGCTGGAGGTAGAAGGACAGAATGCAGTTCTTACACCCGAAGATGTTGAAATTATATCAGAGGATATACCCGGATGGCTGGTTGCGAATGAAGGTCGCCTAACAGTCGCTTTGGATGTTACCATAACCGATGATCTCAGAAAAGAAGGATTAGCCCGTGAATTGGTGAACCGTATCCAGAATCTTCGGAAGAGCAACGGTTACGATATAACGGATAAGATTGCAGTCCAGATTCTTTCCTTTGGTCAGATGGACGATGCCATTAAAGATTATCAGGAATATATTGCGAATCAGGTTTTAGCTGTTTCTGTAGAAATTGTTGACGTGATGAGTGATCCGGTCATATTGGACTTCGAAGATTTTCAATTATCTGTTAAGATTGAAAAGATTTGATTATGTTATAAAAAAGAAAACTCGCTTGTTAGATTCCATATAATATATGTATCTTTGGCGTTTAACAATCCGGAGTTAGAGATGATATTTAAGTATATTTATTGTAGAACTTAAAAAAAGAGATTGCTATGGCTGAGAAAACAAGATATTCGGATGCGGAACTTGAGGAGTTTCGTGCCATTATATTAGAAAAGCTTGAAAAAGCAAAGAACGACTATGACCTCTTGAGATCCGGAGTAACAAACTCAGACGGAAATGACGTTTCGGATACGTCTCCTACATTCAAGGTGCTGGAAGAAGGTGCGGCTACTTTATCAAAAGAAGAAGCTGGTCGTTTGGCTCAAAGACAGATGAAGTTTATTCAGAATCTTCAGGCTGCCTTAATTCGTATTGAGAATAAAACATACGGTGTTTGTCGTGAAACTGGAAAACTCATACCAAAGGAACGCCTGCGTGCGGTTCCGCATGCTACATTAAGTATAGAAGCGAAACAAGGAGGCGTCAAATAAATGAAATATTCGAAGGGCTGGGGAGCAGTGTTGATCGTAATGCTGCTCCTTCTTCTTGATCAAGTACTGAAAATCTGGATAAAAACTCACATGCAGTTGCACGAGAGTTATGAAGTAACTTCCTGGTTTTATATTTACTTCACTGAAAATCCCGGAATGGCTTTTGGTATTGAAGTAATTGGGAAATTATTTTTATCCATCTTTCGGATTATTGCAGTTAGCTTTATTGGGTATTATCTGTATCAAATCGTAAAGAAGAATTACAGTTTTGGTTTTATTGCTTGTATCGCTCTGATTTTTGCCGGAGCTATTGGTAATATAATAGACTCTGTATTTTACGGTGTTCTTTTCGATCATAGTTATAATCAGGTGGCAACGTTTTTGCCCGAAGGAGGTGGATATGCCGGATGGTTACACGGTAAAGTGGTTGATATGTTTTATTTTCCAATAATACAGACTGTATTGCCGGATTGGGTACCTTTCTGGGGGGGGAGTGAATTCGTGTTTTTCCGCCCGATATTTAATTTAGCAGATTCTGCTATCTGTGTTGGTGTCTTTTTCTTGTTGATATTTCACAGACATACACTTTCTGCAAGCCTGTCTAAAGAAGGAAAGAAGACGGATGCCGATAAAGAATAAATATAGTATTGCTTTTTTAGTCCTGATTTTTCTGACTACCTGTAGCAAAGTTCCGGATCATATTCTTTCAGAAAAGAAGATGCAAGAGGTCATTATTGATATGCACCTTGCTGAGGCTTTAATTGGGGCGGATTATAAGGCCTATAATAATGATTCAGCAAAAATGGTATTGTTCAATTCTGTATTTGCTAAACACCAGATAACGCAGGCCGATTATGATAGTTCGTTGGTTTGGTATGCAAAAAATCTGGATATATATTTACAGATTTATGATCGTGCAAAAATAGTGGTTGAACAACAAATAAAAGATTTGGGTGATGTACAGGCTAAAGCTTCTCCATCTTCAAATCAGGATTCAGTAAATATCTGGCCACGCAGAACATCTTTGCAATTAACCCCCAAGGCATTATTTAACGGCGTTGTATTTGACCTTTCTCCTGATGAAAATTATTCTTCGGGTAGTTCGTTCGTTTTAGGAATGAAGGTTTGGGGATTACGAAAAGGGAACAAATTTTATCCTGAAGTAAGAATCAGCGCTCATCAGGGGGATACAATTATTACGACTAATCAGGTAATTACGACAGACGGATATAAAGAATTTACAGTAAAGAGTTTGTCAACAAAACAGGTGAAGCGTGTTTACGGTTTCATTCGTTTAGATAATGCAGACAGTTCTTATTATAAGATATATTTGGATAGCATTACTCTTATGAAGTACAACTATGGGAGTGGACCTGTTGTGCTTAAAAAGGATACATTGTCTAATAATCAATAATACACTGAACATAAATGCGTCGTATCGCAGCCCATTATATTTACTGGAAAGAACTTTTGCCTATCCATTATATAGAGTTGGATGAAAACAGACAATTGATTGGTGTTTTTCCCCTAAAAGAAGAAATTGCGGGTACGGAGTTCTGGGACGGAATTGTTTGTCCGGTTCCTGTTGATTACAAAGAGGAAAAGTTTACTTCTTTAGATGCTTTGATAGAATCCGGAATAGTTGAGAATGTCGAAATCGGTAGCCACGTATTTCTATATCGGTTTTCACAATAACTTATACTTGTCTTCTTCTGAATTCACTACAGATAATAGCTGTTGCAATAGCTACGTTCAATGATTCAGAGGTAGTCTGGTCAGCGGGATAGTTGGGAATATAAAGTCTTTCGTTTACAAAAGGACTGATTTCCGGTCTTATACCGTTGCCTTCGCTTCCCATAATAATAATTCCTGAGCAGTATAATTCTTTTGAGTATAGATTTTCTCCGTCTAAATATGTTCCATAAATAGAAATCTCAGATTGGGTATTTAGATACTCCGGAAGATTCGTGTAATGTACTTTGACGCGGGATAACGCTCCCATAGTGGCCTGTACAGTTTTGGGGTTAAAAACATCGGCACTGTCCGAACTGCAAATGAGATGTTCTATACCAAACCAATCAGCTAAACGAATGATGGTTCCTAAATTTCCGGGATCTTGTACGCCATCAAGCATCAGAACTAAATTCTCTTTCGGATTTACGGCATTGATTTGATATGTTGGTTGACGAAAAACAGCAATAACATCTTGAGGAGATTTCAATAAACTGGCTTTTTCTATATCCCCATCCTCAGCAACAAGTAATTCATTTGCCGGAATGTCTCCTTGCGTAGCCATCCAGGAAGGTCGCGCGATCAATAATTCACAATCAAAAAAGGGCAACATATCGGCTACTAATTTATTACCCTCTGCAACAAATGTTTTATATTCGTTTCTGAATTTTTTCAGTTCTAAAGAACGTATATATTTTGTTTTCGCCTTACTTAGCATGCTTGTTTAGTCTTTTTACAAAACAAAAATACAGGAAATTGTTTTAAATCCAGTACATTTGCCGTATAATAGGTCAAAAGATGAGAACGGCTTCCATACGTATAATACAAATCATATTCTTCTTCCTTGTCTTAGCTTCTTGTAGCACTACCAAATTTGTCAATGATGGAGAGTATCTGTTGGATAAAGTGAAGTTTGAATCAGATGAAAAGACAAATAAAAATCTTGACTATTATTCTTACCTGAGACAACAACCCAATTTCAAGGCTTTCGGATTAATGAAATGGCAGTTGTATGTTTATAACTGGTCCGGTAGAAATGAAAAAAAATGGATTAACAAACAACTACGACGGATAGGTGAGGCTCCCGTAATATTAGACACGATGCTCGTAGAACAGTCTGTTGATGAGTTGACAAGATATCTAACAAATAAGGGCTATCTGCATGCAGAAATAACAAGTAGTATAGATACTTCCAGATATAAAAAAGCGGTTGTTACGTACCAGATCAAAGCGCATGAACCTCATTTGATAACAGATTATACAATGAATCTCGGAGATGAGCAGATTGATAGTATTGCGCGTCTCACTCCGCCCAAACGACATTGGTTAACTTCTCCTTTCCAGTCTTCTATTGATCAATATACTTCTTTAGTGCAAAAGGGAAGTCTTTTTGACCGGGACCAGTTAGAAAAAGAGAGACAGCGGATTACGTCATTACTAAGAAGGAGAGGTTATTATGCCTTTAATCGAGACTATCTTGTATATCAGGCCGATACAACAGCAAATAAGAATTGCGTAGATTTAGATCTGCTTTTACGCCCTCACAGAAAGATTGACCCTGTAGGAAATGTGGAGGAAGACGATCATAAACAGTATTATATAAAAGATGTCTATGTCGTCTCTGATTTTAATGTATTGCAACAACGAAGTGATGATGCTTTTGCTCAATATACGGATACGATGAAGTATAAGGGGCTAAACTTTTTATATGGTAAAAATGGACAGTCTGTTCGTCGTTCCGCATTATATAACAGTACCCATATTATTCCGGGAACATTGTATAATGAAAAGGATGTGGAAAATACTTATTCTGCCTATGCTGCTCTCAGAGCATTACGGAATGTAAATATTCGTTTTGAGGAGATAGAAGAAAATGATACCTTGAAGCTCAATAGTTATATCCTGACATCTCCTGCTAAGATACAGGGCTTTGGTGCAGATCTGGAAGGGACAAACTCAAATGGAGATTTAGGTTTTGCTACAAGTCTAAGCTATCAACATCGAAACCTTTTTAAAGGAGCTGAGGTTTTTTCCTTTAAAATACGTGGAGCTTATGAGTCTCTTGCCGGACAAAAAGGCAATAGCGGATTAGATAATTATTTGGAAATAGGAGGAGAGGCTTCCTTACTGTTCCCTCGTTTTGTTTTTCCCTTTATCAGTAGTGATCTGAAAAGGAAGTTACGCGCTACAACACAACTAAATATGAGTTATAACAGGCAGAGACGACCGGAATACCGACGGGATATTTTTTCCGGAGGGTGGAGTTATATCTGGCAGGACAGAACAAATACGCAAGCCCGGCATACATTTAAGCTTATTGATGTAGATTATGTTTCTTTGCCTACTATTGATTCAACCTTTTTAGCCAATTTACCGCCAACAACAGCCCGTTATTATTATTCCGATCAGTTTATTATGGGGATAGGATATAGTTATTCATTCAATAATTATTCACCGCAAAACCGTCAACGGAATACACACTCTTTGCGTTTCTCTCTGGAATTAGCAGGTAATACCCTTTACGGACTTTCTAATCTCTTGGGAGAATCTAAAAACGAAGATGGAGAATATGAATTGTTTGGAATCAATTACCAACAATTTTTTAAAACGGATCTGGATATCAGTAAAGGCTTTGTGTTAGATAATCGAAATAAAATCGCTTTCCATTTTGGTGCGGGATTAGGTGTACCCTATTCCAATAGTAAGATACTCCCTTTTGAACGTCGTTATTTTGCCGGTGGAGCCAATAGTTTGAGAGGATGGTCTGTACGTACGTTAGGTCCAGGCAGTATGGCTCTTGATTCAGCTACGTTTGTTAGCCAGGTAGGAGATATACGTCTGGAAGCTAATCTGGAATACCGTACAAAACTATTCTGGAAATTTGAGATGGCGGCTTATGTAGATGCCGGAAATATCTGGACGATTCGTCCTTATACCGATCAAAAAAACGGAAATTTTGATTTCTCACGCTTTTATAAAGAAATAGCCTTTTCGTATGGTTTAGGTCTTCGTTTAGACTTTGATTTTTTCCTGATACGTTTGGATAGTGGGCTAAAAGCTTATGACCCACAACAAAAAGGATCAAAGAAATGGGCAATCTGGAACCCGAACCTGAAAGATAATTTTGCTTTGCACTTTGCAGTAGGTTATCCTTTTTGAAAAAAAGCGATCAAGGTTTGTTGATTTAAATAAAATATTTACCTTTGCACCACAATTCAAGGACGGTCGGGTAGCTCAGCTGGATAGAGCAACAGCCTTCTAAGCTGTGGGTCCTGGGTTCGAATCCCAGCCTGATCACTGAAAAGATCAAGGTGTAACTGAATATCAATTAGTTACACCTTTTATTTTGCCGACTCGCACAACATTTGCAAAACATCTACAAACAGAGATGTTTTTTTATCACTCTTCAATTTCTCTTATGTAGATTTCTCAAAATGCTTTTTACTAAAATATCCTCATCCGTTGTATCATTGATTGCGGACATTAACATTTTGTGCTCCAGATCCGGATCGCCGGTCTTTCTTTTCCGGGTTTTCTTCTTTGGTTTCATATTTTCGTTTGATTTCAATTGTATTCATGGCTGTTGTAAATGTTATTTTTGATTCTTAACGTATTTCTTGATCTTAACATATAAAGAAACATTAATGACCGTAATCATTATATGGAGTATTGAAAGTC
>NZ_JAQWCQ010000041.1 GCF_028705895.1 Massilibacteroides sp.
AATCCAGCTTAGGCTGGCTTTATAAACAGGGGGTAGGGTTTCGAAAAAAAGAAATATAACACGATACAGACCGTGTAATTAAACAAATCCGACTGTCTGGAATTTTAGTCGGTTAATAGTGATTTATTATATATAATTCCGTCAACGTATAAACATTCGTATCTTTGTGTAGAAATGTTATTTAGGATGAGAAATAAAACGACGCATAAGATTATAAATGGTGACAGTCGGACAATGAATGAACTCCAAGACAAAAGTGTTCACTTAATTGTCACCTCCCCACCTTACTGGCAATTAAAAGACTACGGAACAGAGAATCAGATAGGTTTTCATGATGACTACGAAACCTATATCAATCATTTAAATCTCACATGGAGTGAATGCCAACGTGTTTTACACGACGGCTGTAGGCTCTGTATAAATATCGGTGATCAGTTTGCCCGTTCTACGTATTATGGTCGCTATAAAATCATACCGATCCATACAGAGATAATCAAATTCTGTGAGACAATCGGGCTTGATTTTATGGGGCAAATTATCTGGCAAAAGACAACTACCATGAATACAACCGGTGGAGCAAGTATTATGGGTAGTTTTCCTCACCCTCGTAATGGTATTGTAAAGTTAGATTTTGAATATATTCTTCTTTTCAAGAAACAGGGAAAAGGGCCGCAACCGACTAAAGAACAAAAGGAGCTGTCCTCTATGTCTAATGAAGATTGGAACACATATTTCAATGGACATTGGTATTTTACCGGTGTAAAACAAGATAAGCATCTGGCAATGTTTCCGGAAGAATTACCTAATCGACTTATTCGTATGTTTTCTTTTCCTGGAGAAACGGTTTTAGATCCCTTTATGGGGAGTGGCACTACGGCTGCTGTTGCCAAAAAGTTAAATAGAAATTCTATTGGATACGAAATAAATCCCGACTTTATACCAATAATAAAAGAGAGAATTGAAAATAAAGACATATTCTCGGAGACTGAGATAGAAATCATAAAGCAGAAATCTATCATGACAAATTTTGAAGAAAAAATAGACCAATTACCTTATCGTTTTGTTGATTTTCACAAGCTTGATAAGAAATTGGATATAAAGAAAATTCAATATGGTTCAAAAATAGATGCTGATAGTACAGGAAAAAGAGAAGAATATTTTTCTGTTAAAGAAATTATATCCCCAGAACTCATAAGATTAAACAATGATCTAATAATTAGACTTATAGGAATAAAGCAGAATCCAAATATTGATGAAGAAGCTACAGATTTTTTACACAAAAAACTGAAAGGTAAAAAAGTCTTCTTAAAATATGACAGTATTAAACACGATTCAGAAAATCACTTAATGGCTTATTTATATCTAGAGAATAAAACTTTCATAAATGCTCATTTATTAAAAGAAAAGTTAGTGACAGTGGACAATACGATTGATTTTAAATACAAGAATAAATTTTTAGCATTACAATAATGAATAAAAAGGAAGTAAAACGATATTCTTTAGAATTTGGGAAAAAAGAAAAAGTTCTCAATTATGCTTGCCAAACTTATCAATTGTCCAGGCCGAATAAAGTTGGAGCTGTGATGGCTCTTATTAGGGAATGTCAGCCTCAAACTATTGAAGAATGGGAAGAATGGTATTTATCAAATGCATATACAGCAGGAAAAAACGCTTTCAAAATTACCAAAGATAGTTTACAGGAACTAGGGGAAAGACTTTTTGAGAAAATAACAGAAGTTGTTATTCCTGAGTGGCAGGAGGCTTTTAGCCAATTAACAAAAGAGGATTGCATTAATTATATTTATAATTTAACCATCAACAGAACTTTCGATGGTTTTTTAAGAGAAAAATCAGTTGTAAACGATGGGTTAGCCAAAAACTTTCCTCAAATCAGATTCGAAGAAAGTTCGGCAGAACTTGATCACGCGGGCGATATTGATTACTTAGGATACATATCTGAAAACAGAGCTTTTGGAATACAAATAAAACCTGTTACAGCTAAAGCTAATTTTGGAAATTATTCTGTATCGGAAAGAATGAAAGCCAGTTTTGATTCTTTTAAGGAAGATTTTGGAGGAAAGGTCTTTATTGTTTATAGTCTTGATGGAGAAATAGCAAATAAAGAAATTCTTGAGAGTATATCAAACGAAATTGAACGTTTAAATGCCTTATAATACAGAAGAAGAGACAACGCATGCGTTGTCTCTTCTTCTGTATTGATAATATACGATATTATATATTCTTGACCTTAATCAGGTATTCTGCGATCTGAACAGCATTCAGAGCAGCTCCTTTCTTTATCTGGTCACTTACGGTCCAGAATGTTAGTCCGTTCGGATTGCTGATGTCTTTGCGGATACGACCTACGTAAACCGGCTCTTTATCGGCAACGAACAGCGGCATCGGATAATCTTTGTTTGCATTATCGTCCTGAAGAATTACACCTTCTGCTTCAGCAAATGCTTTGCGGGCTTCTTCTACAGTAACCGGACGTTCTGTTTCTACCCAAGTAGCTTCACTATGAGCACGGATAACAGGAACACGAACGCAAGTGGCACTTACTTCTATATCAGAGTGCATAATCTTACGTGTTTCGTTATACATCTTCAATTCTTCTTTTGTATAACCATTGTCAGTGAATACGTCAACCTGAGGTATTACATTGTACGCCAACTGGTAAGCGAACTTTTCTACGGTCGGCTTCTCACCTTTCAGCAATTCTTCATATTGTTTTACCAATTCAGCCATCGCTGATGCTCCTGCACCGCTTGCAGCTTGATAGGTAGATACATGTACACGCTTTATATGCGAAATCTTTTCGATCGGCTTTAATGCAACAACCATCTGGATTGTTGTACAATTCGGATTTGCGATGATTCCGCGAGGACGGTTTAATGCGTCTTCCGGATTTACTTCAGGCACAACCAAAGGCACATCATTTTCCATGCGGAATGCACTGGAATTATCGATCATCACGGTACCATGTTTGGTTATGGTTTCCGCAAATTCAATTGAAGTTCCTCCTCCGGCCGAAACAAAAGCAACATCGATACCCTTAAAGTCGTCGTTATGCTTGAGTTCCTTAACGGTGTACTGCTTACCCCGGAAGGTATAAGAACGTCCTGCACTACGGGATGATCCGAACAATTCGAGCTCATCCAAAGGGAAGTTTCTCTCATCAAGCACGCGCAGAAACTCTTGTCCTACAGCGCCGCTTACGCCAACAATTGCTACTTTCATTTTGAGCATTAATTAATTTAGTGTGTAAAAAAATCGTTATAACTTTGTCTCGTTCACTAATTAAAGGCTAAAGAGTTATAACGTATTAGCCACAAAGATAAGTATTTTAATACAGAACCTGACAACCTATGAAACAAATGTATCTGTTTTTCGCTTTATTGCTGCCTTTTTGTGCACTATCGCAAGTAACCGAACCGTTCAATAATCCTGAAATTTCGTACAAATATGACTGGGAAGGAGATGCTGACAGATTCAAGATTGAAGATGGATTTCTCAGATTGTTTGATTCATCTATTGCTCGAACAGCTTCGCTATATATTTATGGTGTTTCATTAGCTGACAATGAATGGAACTTGAGGTTAAAATCCGACTATAAAACCACAAATTATAATTCTATGCGGGTTTATCTCTGGTGTAATTCAACTAATATTGAAAGTGAGCGTACCGGTTATTACATCGAATTGGGTGGAGATAAAAAGATTTCCCTCTGTAAAGTCTGGGGATTAAATGCAAAAGAGAGCTTGATCTCAAGGCAAATAGATAATTTAGAAAAAGCATATGATATTCATATTCGCGTGGTTAGTGATCATGAAAAAATTACGTTATATGCCCGTTCCGACAGTAAGCCTGAATTTACCGAAATAGGGAGTACGGATTATGAGTTTCAGGCAAATCCCGGTTATTTTATACTTTATGCCAAATACAGCAAAGATCATGCTAAAGACAAATATTTCGGCCCGATTACTATACGTAATTTTTCAACCGGGACAAGTCCTGTTCCTGAAGAAAAGCCTGCAGAATTAACTCTTCAGTCGGTGGAGCAAGAAGATGCTTCAACGTTGATTCTGACGTTTAACCAATCCGTCAATCCAATTTATGCCTCTTTTTCGTTGTCTGCTTTAGGAGAGGCAGAGCAAATTTATATCTCAGAAGATGAGAGGATAATCAAATTGGTTTGGCCTAAACAGATGGAGAAAGGGGAAACGTATATTCTTTCATACAAAGACCTCTACGACAATCATGAGAAAAAGCCGAACAGTGGGTCATATTCTTTCGTTGCTATTCATACAACAACAGTACAACCCGAAATTATTCAATATTCAACAGGTGATCTTATTATAAATGAAGTCATGGCAAATCCGAATGGTGCAATGGGATTACCAGAGACAGAATATGTTGAGTTATATAACACGACGGACAAGGAAATCAACCTGACGGGATGGTCTTTTATTTATGCTGATAAGGGTACTTCTCTACAGTCAACAGTCCCGGAAAAAGGATACGCTGTCCTTTACAGAGAAGGCCGAGATATAACAGTAGATAAAGACGGAATAGCGATTCCGTCAGACAAGTTCCCCTCCGCCTTGGCCAATACAGGGAAACAGATTCAATTGAAAAGTAATGATGGATCTCTTATTGATGAAATTACTTATCCCACGGCAAAAGCCGGATTCTCATGGGAGCGTATAGAGGATAGTTGGCAATTATCCTCCGATCAGCGGGGAGGCACGCCAGGTTCAGTCAATTCCACCCAATCCTCCGAACCGGAAAAAGAGGAAGAAGAACGAATTATCATTATGCCGGGTGAAGTCGTTTTTTCCGAATTACTACCAGAACCTCAGGAAGGAGGAAGCGAATATATTGAGTTATACAACCGGTCAGATCGGGCATTACCACTCTCCGATTTATCTATTGCCGTTCGGAAAAATGACAATTCTCTGAATACTAACTATTCTTTATCATCTATTTCAGACAGCGTTGAGCCTGGTGAATATGCTCTTCTGACTAAAAGCATTGCGGGAGTGCGTGATTTCTTCTTAATCCAATCCCCCGAATCTCTTCACGAATTAAAACTTCCGGTTCTGGCAAACACCTCTGCCAGATTGGTTCTGTTCAGAACGAAAGATACAGAAGTAATCGATGAAATACATTATACAGATAAATGGCATTCTATCTCTACAAAGAATCGAAAAGGAATTGCATTGGAACGAATAGATATAAATGGCGACACGCAAGATCCGGATAATTGGACATCCGCTTCTACTCTCTCCGGTGGAGGAACGCCTGGATATAAGAATTCTCAAACAGGGGAAATTTCGGGTGGTGGTTCTACGGGAATAGATATGCCCGAATATAATCCGGCAACGGGAGATTATAGTATAGCATATCAGTTAGACAGAACAGGTTATCTATGCAGAGCAAATGTTTACGACACGTCCGGTCGGAAGATTGCAGAGATTCTCAATCACGAACTGTTAGGTTCCGAAGGTATTATCTCGTGGGATGGCTTTGCCTCAGGCGGGAATAAAATTGTAGCCGGAATTTACATCTTCCACGCCGAATTATATCATCCACAAGGTGGACGAAAAATCTATAAAAAGGTGTTCCTTGTGCGGTAAAGTTTATTCGTAAACTGCCTTATACCAATCAAGCTGTTTATACCATTCGTTCATTTTCGGATTTTTAGTCTGAGGAACGTAAATGGATAAACCACTGTAGGTATTAATCGGCTTTTGGATATAGGGTTCTGCAAAAAAGGCTTTAGGCGTTGTCGCATGATAGGCCACAACGGATGTAAGATCTATTTCCTTGTCCGTAAAAAGAGACAAGTAATCCGTAAAGTCGTACAAGAAGCTGTAGCTAAACGGGCGTGTCAGATACTCTAACGCTTGCCGGTTTAAGCCGTATTCAGAGGGATCTACCATTTGATCCTCAAGATAAGTTCCCGAGAGAAGACTTCGACAGTATGCTGCCAAGTCCACTAAACCGGAACTTCGGACAACCGAAATATTCCCTGTTCTGTAAGCTCCTTCCTGCGCATTATAATAATTGTAAAAAGAAGTTGCAATATCAACAAGACGTTCTTCCAACGGTTTATCTGCGATTAACTCAGGAAGTGTAAGCCAATAAGGAAACCCATCTCCCATAATTTCAGTAGAAGAACCTACAAAATAATTACTTTTATCCCTGAGCTCATAAACCACCTCTACATTGGCCATATAACAAGCATCGAATACAATATAATCAAAACCTTCCGGTAAAGCCTCTTTAAGTTCTGTAATTTCCATATGATTGGATCCGTCTTGCCCAAAAGACCTCAATCCGGTATAGTTGTTTAAATCAGAAGGAAGCCAAGCTGTTCCGTGACTCCACAGGAACAACCCTTTTTCATTGGCAGGATACCATTCGAAAACCTCCTCAATGACAGAGTTCATAATCTTTATATCTGCTGAATTCTGGTCTTCATATGTCTTAACCACAACCGGAGCAACAATGCCTGATTTGTTTTTTTCGATCTTATAAAGCTTTGGTAAGATTGCTTGATGGGTAATCGTGTCCTTTTCTCTTGAATCGATATACACTAACAAATTACAATTATCAATTGAGCTATTTTGCGCTCCTTCAACAATTGATTTCAGGTTCGTCTGGGTGAAGCTACTTAATGAGTTTTCGCCAGCCATATAAACTAAGATCGTCTGAATCAGTATTTTACTCCCGGTCTTTTTATTATCAGAACAGCTTACGAGTAGTCCGAAGAGTAAAAAGAACAATACTAATCTTTTCATAGTTTTACTTTTTTTGCTTTTCCTCTTTTGCTTTCGTTATGAAAACGGTCAACAGCGGTGACAATATACGTATATTTCTCATCCCCGCTATTGTAAGGTAACAAATAATAAGTATCTCTGGTTGTGGTTATAATATTATCCGGATTATTTAAATCCTTTTTATCATGTTTTCCGAAACGATAAATAACAAAATAAGAGGCTAACTCGGGATTCGTAGAACTTTGTTCTGCTTCCCAATGCAGCAGATAACCATGCTCAGTCCATTCGGCCTTTAATTTTTTCACTTCTTTCGGAGCCCGATCGTGTAAATGCGTATAAGCCGGAATCAAAGCGGGTGAACGATGATAATGACGTACTAAACTATCTGCTACCCCCCCGTTATTCCATAATATCTCATTGGCCGGCCAGAAACAGTTTCCTTTCACATTAGACAACGAACGTTCAATATGCATCTTTTGTGTTAGCTGTTTAGCTTTCATTGTTCGTGCTACATCCTGTCCGATATAAAGATGCCCTCCATTCGCATTTCTGTTCCACCAGTTAATTAAGGTAGTATAATCAGCTGCAGAATGACCGATTTCCCAGTAAATCTGGGGAATATTATAATCTATCCAGCCTTCTTTTGTCCAACGGATAACATCTGCGTACAGATCGTCATAATTCTGAAGTCCGTTGGTATTACTTCCCGAACCGTCGGGTGTGCTTTTTTTATTTCTGTAAATTCCAAACGGACTAATTCCGAAACGTACCCATGGCTTTGTAAGTAAAATTGTTCGCTTTAACTCGCTAATCAACGTATTCACATTGTCTCTCCTCCAATCAGCTTTGGTCGCCTCAGTATAACCTTTAGGCTTACCAAACTTGCTGAAACTTCTTTCATCGGGAAAGGGTACACCCGCAACAGGGTAAGGATAAAAATAGTCGTCCATATGAATGGCGTCCACATCATAACGGGAAACTATATCCCGCACAACACGACAAATAAACTGACGGTTATCCGGAATTCCCGGGTCAAATAGAATCTGTTTATTATAGGTCACAAACAAATCCGGACGATCATAGTAAATATGTGAATCGGCAAAACGTGTATTTCCTGCAGTACTGGCACGATAGGGATTCAGCCAGGCATGAAACTCCATATTCCGTTTATGGCATTCTTCAATTAAAAAGGCCATCGGATCAAAATTACCTGCCGGTGCAAGTCCTTGTTCTCCTGTAAAGAATCGGCTCCAAGGCTCTATATCCGATTTATAGAAGGCATCAGCTTCCGGTCTGACCTGAAAAATAATTGCATTAATACCGCAATCCTGCAAAAGATCAAGCTTCTTGGAAAAGCTTTTCTTCATTTCAGCAGGAGACATATCTTTATATTCTCCCTGAAAAGCCGTTTGTATCCAGGCGCCGCGAAACTCACGTTTCGGATTCTCACTAACCAATGAAACGGACTGTCTTGATACAGAACAAGACGTTACCAACAAAACGAAAAGAGCGGAAAAGAGTCGGATATATTTAACAAACATGAATGCTGACTTTTTATTTTCGGCAAAAATAGTGATAAAGTACAAATATTCCGACCTTTATGATATCTGTTTATATAGTAATTACTTTTCAGACCACCGGTTTGATATTCCTTAACTATATTATCCGTCGCACTTAAGATATTGTCGTTCAAGTTAGGCTTTTGCGGATAAAACAGAAGAGAGCTTCAAGGCTTTTCAGCAGGTAATTCATTCATAATCTCACGTATATCCATAATCGTTACAGTACTTTTCTTACCATCAGGAGCCAGCATGTTCATTGTGTTTATTTGGCGGAAAAACATTTCATTGTAGATTTTCTCTATATCCCGATGTCTGAAGAAAAGGAACTCCGGATTTACTTTCTTTCGAATTGCCTCCCTTGTATATAACACTTTAATAAATAATGCACGTTGCTGCTGCACCTCATCTTTTATATTGAATATATCCGACGTGTAAAATCGATCTATCTGGGCAAGAAAGTCAATCTTGTCGGGATATTTCTGCCACAGTTCATAATACAACTTTTCCGCCTGTCTTCGTTGCCCGTCTTTTTGATACGTCTCAGCACGAAACATCTTAAGCTGAGTAAAATATGTTTCCGGAGGCTGTAACTCTTCTTCAACACTATTGAACAGTTCGAATGCTCGTTTGCGATCGTATGTTTTACCTAACGCAGAGCCTAAGAACAGGCAGACATCAACTGAGGTTGAATCTTTAGTATATGCAGCTTCAAGCAGCTCTACAGCATCCAGGTATCGACCGGCATGATACCTGGAGACACCTCCGTATTTTAATGTAATATAAGCAGAGTCTCCCTCCTGAATCAATGAGGTGTATAATGTATCGGCATCAGCATAACGCTTACACATAAACAAAGCCATCCCTTTATTCCGAAGGATTTGTCGATTATTCGGATTATAGTATAATGCCGTATCACAAATAGCTAATGCTTCTACGGCATAATCAGGCCCCATACGTAACATAGAATTAATTAAAGCGCTGGCCAATCCTTCATTTTCTCTATTATAATTATAGGCTAAAAAATAGCTGGAAGTAGCCATAAAATATTGTTCCAGTTTCGTATAACAATCTCCCAAGCCGGTTAACAAAGCCGGATTTTCGTCATTATATTCGATCAGGGTTGTGTATTGTGTAATGGATTTTTCATAGTTTTCAGTCTGATAGTACAAACGAGCCAATTGATAGTTAGCATAGAAGTTCAGACTGTCTGTTGCTAATACCTGATAGAATAGTTTTTCCGCTTCTGCTCCCCGTCCAACGTTAATCGCAGTACGAGCTAAAGTATTAAGGATATCAATATTAGTCGTATCCATAGCAAAGCAATACTTGTAGAAATTATAAGCATTACGATACCTCAACATACCCTCATAGGCTTGCCCAATTGCATACATAGTCGTAAAATTTGCGGAATCGCCTGCAGTAAGATGTTCCGCTTTTTCAATAACCGTTCCAAAATCTTTACGATTAACAAGAGCCTGCCAATCCGGTTCGTCCTGTGCCTGCCCGATAAAGGGCAGAACACAGAAGAACAGAAAAACTAATCTATGTGTCATAGTGATGTTTTTAATAAGACTATTGAAGTCTGAATATTACAGGTATAGTATATTTTACATTGACTGTTTTACCACGTTGTTTCCCGGGAGTCCAGGTCGGCATAGATCCTATCACCCTGACGGCCTCTTTGTCCAACTCAGCAGAAACTCCACGTACCACCTTAACATCATCGATCTTACCTTCTTTAGTTATAATACAAGCGACAATTACCCGTCCTTGAACACCGGCTTTCTGAGTCTCTATCGGATATTTTACATTTTCAGCTATATACGTCAACAAGGCTTGATCACCACCGGGGAATTTCGGCATATCTTCAACAACTGTAAAAACCGGCTCGCCTGTAGATGTCTTTTCAACTTCCTTTTCCGGAATATTCTTCCCACTTAATCTGAAGGTAACAGGCACAGTATATTTTACATTAACAGCCTGTCCCCGTTGTTTTCCCGGAGACCAGGCGGGAAATGACCCAATAACCCGCAAAGCCTCAGCATCCAAAACGGGATCAACACTACGTACTATTTCAGCATCGCCTATCGTTCCGTCTTTTTTCACGACAAAAGAGGCGATAACGCGTCCGTGAATTCCACTTTCTTGAGCAGCTTTCGGGTACTTTATGTTATCATGGAGAAATTGCAATAGAGCTTGGTCTCCACCCGGAAATCTCGGCATATCTTCAACAACCGTAAAAACCTGCTCCCCAGATGTCTTTTGGTCACTTCCTCTTAATATAGTCTTAGGTTGCGACTGCACAGCAGTAATCAGTCTTTCTTCGGTATCGTAATTAGGAAACGAAATACTCAACGTTTCATTTTCTTTCGCTTCAAGTTCAAAGTTTCCATCTATGTCTGTGATGGTACCCATATCTCTCTCTTTAATCACAACAGCTGCTCCGAGGATTGATTGCCCATCGGCATCGACAACCTGTCCTTTTACTTTGACTACTTCTTCTCCATCTGAAGTTTGCGGTGCACGCTCCATATTACAAAACTGCAACAACAAAGCTGCGAATGGCAGAAACATAAGATATTTTGCTCTACCGATTTTTCCTGAACGTTTTTTATTCATCATGATAATGCGGTTTTTAATGTCTAATACATTGAAATTATTATATATAGAAGTGGTTGTTTCATAATGGGTAAGTCCAAGCAAATGGAATTGATAAGCTTTGCTATCATAACCGGCATGAATCACCTTATTATCCGCCAGATACTCCAGATTATGTTTTATCTCGCGTTTCAGCAACCAGACGAAAGGATTTATCCAGCAAAGGATTAAAACAAACTCACTGATTATAACATCGACAGAATGCCATTGAGACACATGCGTAGATTCATGTGTGAGGATCTCTTTTAGTTCATTTTCCGAATGACTTGCAGGGTGAACAAAAATCATGTTGAAAAAAGAAAACGGACTGGCCGGTTTTGAAAGTACATAAACAGGAATACCATTTATCTCAGAACGTTTACTCTGTCTGGCTATCCATAGAATGCTTCCCACCTGTACCAAAAAACGACAAAACAAAAGACCGCTGATAAGCCAATAAAGAATGAACCCGAATTGCATCATATTATCTGTCCAGGATACAGAAGCAGCTTCGGGATCTACATTTGCCCGAACTTCTACCTCAGGAAGAAATGCAGAATACGTATATATTACTTCAGCAATGGGTTGCTGCATCTTGAGCCATTGTTGCGTATTAAACAATGGATAAGAAAATGCCAGTGCAAAAAACAAAAGCAAAATTATCCGGCGTAGATTAAAATACGTATCCTTATAAAAGAACAGCCTGTAAAAGCCATATAAAAGAATAAGCGCCAGATTTACTTTTATAAAATAGATCAATTCAGGAGTCATGGCGGTAAGGTTTTTAAATTATTCTTTGCCTTTTTCAATCATCTTTATGATGTCTTCCAAGTCCTTAGCCGTCAACTTCTGTTCCTTGGCAAAAAACGACACCATTTCCTTGTAAGAGTTTTCAAAATAATTTTGAACCACACCATTCATAAAAGCCCGCTTATAATCACTTTCTGCAATAATCGGAGTATATTCGTATGTGTTGCCATGCTGTTTGGCTTTCACGTACTTTTTACGTTCCAGATTCTTGATTATAGAAGCCAAAGTCGTATAAGGAGGTTTCGGGTCATTATACTTAGCTAAAACATCTTTCACAAAACATGGAGCTATCTGCCATATCCAGCGCATAGCTTCTTCTTCCTGCATTGTTAATCTTTCCATATCTATAACTATATTACTGTTTACGAATCGTTCGTAGCAAATCTACGAATTATTCGTAGCCTTTGTCTTGTCAAACAGTTAATTTATACTAAAACGTTGTTTTTTATTGCCTGGCCCTATCAAAAAACATAAAACGAACCAATTTATTAAATAGATTTACCCATTTTCACAATTAAAAGATTAGATGTTTTCTTTTTATTTACAATCGGAAAACAATAAGGGTAAGTTAGGTGTTTTTGAAAAAATTATTTACCTTTAAATCATAAACTTAAATTAATAGAAATGGGAAAATTTGAACTGTCAAAAAGAAAAAACGGTGAATTTCAGTTTAACCTGAAAGCAGGAAATGGAGAAATAATCCTTACAAGTGAAGGCTATACTACTAAAGCAGCTTGTCTGAACGGTATTGAATCGGTAAAGAAGAACAGTCCGACAGACGGCAGATATGAAAAAAAGACTGCAGCTAACGGTAAATTCTTTTTCAATCTGAAAGCAACAAACGGTCAGGTAATTGGTTCAAGTCAGATGTACGCTTCCGAATCGGGTCGTGACAATGGCATTGAGTCTGTAAAAAAGAACGGACCTGAATCTCCTACCGTTGAATTGTTAGAAGATTAATAAAAAACAAAAACCCACATAAAACAGAAAAGAGGAATAACATCGTGTTGTTCCTCTTTTTTGGATGGATAAACCCTTGAAGCAGAAGAATCCGTGATTACAAATCATGAATGACTATTGAATTAGTGAAATGATTATCTTTGCGGTTATGAAAGAATTTATCATATCGGAAGCGCAATCAGAAAAGGCCGTCTTAGTCGGATTAGTTACTGCTGAACAGAATGAACAGCAAGTGAAAGAATATCTTGACGAATTAGCTTTCCTGGCGGATACGGCAGGGGTTGAAGCGGTTAAGCGGTTCCAACAGAAATTGGATTTTCCTAATCCGGTCACTTTTGTCGGTACCGGAAAACTGAAAGAGATCAAGGAATATGTCGTGGAGCACGAGATTGGTGTTGTGATCTTCGACGATGAATTATCGGCTAAACAGTTGCGCAATATAGAAAGAGAACTTCAGGTAAAAATCTTAGACCGGACAAACCTGATATTAGATATTTTTGCACATCGTGCACAAACAGCGCATGCAAAAACGCAGGTTGAACTGGCGCAATATAAATATATGTTGCCCCGTCTGACTCGCCTTTGGACTCACTTGGAACGTCAGCGTGGTGGAGTGGGTATGCGCGGACCGGGTGAAACACAGCTGGAGACTGACAAACGTATCATTCTGGATAAAATTTCAAAACTGAAAAACGATCTGAAAGATATTGATAAGCAAAAAAGCGTTCAGCGGAAGAATCGTGGAAAAATGGTACGTGTTGCTTTGGTCGGATATACCAATGTGGGCAAATCTACATTAATGAATCTATTGAGTAAAAGCGAAGTGTTTGCCGAGAACAAATTGTTTGCAACATTAGATACGACCGTACGCAAGGTGATTGTCGAAAACTTACCGTTCTTATTATCAGACACCGTTGGTTTTATCCGGAAATTACCGACAGAATTAGTTGAGTCGTTTAAATCTACGCTGGATGAAGTACGCGAAGCCGATTTGCTTGTGCACATCGTGGATGTCTCCCATCCGACGTTTGAAGACCAGATTGAGGTGGTAAACAAAACACTGGCTGAAATCGACAAGACGGAGAAACCGATGATTATGGTATTTAATAAGATAGATGCTTTCACTTACGTGGAGAAAGAGGCGGACGACCTCACGCCCTCTACAAAAGAAAACATCAATCTGGATGAGTTGAAACGTACCTGGATGAATAAAATGCAGGATAATTGCCTGTTTATTTCAGCAAAAGAGAAAACAAATATCGAAGCGCTTAAATCCTTATTGTATGAGCGTGTGAAGGAAATTCATATTACCCGATTTCCGTATAATGATTTTCTCTTTCAGCAATACGATGAAGATGAATAAAAACACTTATGACAAACAAAAGAAACCTCAGGCCTGAAGAAATAAAGGTCTTACAATCCCAATTTTGCTATGCGGACGATTGGAATAAGATCCTTGTCCCCGAAAAATTTGATATAAACTTTGTACACCATGTTCGTTTTTCAGGACATGTGGAATTAGGTGCTTTCAATAAACAGTTCGAACTTCCCGGCGGACTCAAAAAGCACAGTGGTTTAAGACATGTTACATTATATAATTGTATTCTGGAAGATGATGTACTGATTGAAAACGTACAGAATTATATTGCCAATTACCATATTGGTGAAGGTTCTTTAATTCAAAATATAAATGTATTGCTTGTTGAAGGGAAAACAACCTTCGGAAATAACACGTTAGTTTCCGTACTGAATGAAACAGGGGGACGGGAAGTTCCCATTTATGATGGGTTATCAGCTTCTTTAGCCTATGTTATTGCTCTTTACCGCCACCGCCCGGAGCTGATAAATCGTCTTTTCGAATTAATTTCGGCTTATGCCGAAAGTCAAAGTTCGAACAAAGGGTATGTCGGGAAAAATTCACGTATCATCAATACCGGAACGATCCGTAACGTAAAAATCGGCGATTATTCAACGATCGAGAATAGTACCCGTCTGGAAAATGGAGCGATCAACAGCAACCAAACTGCACCTATTTATATTGGCGACAGTGTAATCGCACAAGATTTTATTATTTCTTCGGGAGCTTATATTGCAGACGGAGCCAAAATTATCCGGTGTTTTATAGGACAGGCCTGTCATATTACACATGGTTTTTCGGCACACGATTCTTTACTGTTTAGCAACTGCGGATTTGAGAACGGAGAAGCCTGTGCTATTTTTGCCGGCCCGTTCACGGTCTCCATGCATAAGAGCAGCCTCCTGATTGCAGGTATGTTCTCATTCCTGAATGCAGGATCAGGCTCCAACCAAAGCAATCACATGTATAAGTTAGGACCTATTCATCAAGGCATTGTGGAACGAGGATCGAAAACAACGAGTGATTCGTATATTCTCTGGCCTGCACGTATCGGAGCCTTCTCTCTTGTTATGGGAAGACACCATCACCACAGTGACACTTCAGATATTCCTTTCTCGTATCTAATTGAGAAAAATGATGAGACCTACCTTGTTCCCGGGGTCAATCTGCGTAGTGTAGGAACAATTCGTGATGCGCAGAAATGGCCGAAACGAGACAAGCGAAAGGATGCCTATTTATTAGATATGATCAACTACAACCTCCTGAGTCCTTATACTATCCGTAAAATGATCAAGGCGGTGGAGATATTGACCAATTTGCAAGCGTTAGTTGGTGAAACATCCGATGTTTACTATTATCAGAACACGCGGATACAAGGAAGTTCCCTTCGCAACGGCCTTCATTTATATACGCTTGCCATAAATAAATTCTTAGGAAACTCATTAATCAAACGTCTCGAAGGAGATCCGTTTCGGTCTATCGAAGAAGTACGGAACCGCCTACGTCCCGATTGTCCGGAAGGCAGTGGAGAATGGGTGGATATGTCCGGACTTATTTTACCTCAACAGGTATTAAACAGCTTTCTTGATAAAATAGAGGCAGGAGAAATAACGACATTGACCGAGATTGAATCTTTCCTATACAAAGCCCATAAAGCATATTATTCTTTAGAATGGACGTGGGCATACGAAACGATAGCGTCTTATTATAATGTAAACCTTCAGCAAATATCAGCTTCTGAAATTATCGGATTAGTCCACAAATGGCAGGAATCCGTCATCGGTCTGGATGAACTTCTCTACGCCGATGCCAAGAAAGAGTTCTCGCTTACTTTTATGACGGGCTTTGGCGTAGATGGAGCAGAGGAAGAAAAACTCGGAGATTTCGAAGGTGTTCGCGGAGATTTCGAGAACAACCCCTTCGTTGCCGCCGTACAAGAACATATTACAAAAAAGCGTGCGCTCGGCGATGAATTGATCGGACGGCTACAGCCGTTACTATGATTTTGACTATATCCGTTGCGGGATTAAATTAGGATCTATTCATGCCTGTTTTTAATCATTAGAATAAATAAAAAAATATAAAGGTTATTTTCGGAAATATAAAGGATATTTTTGCAAAAATATCCTTTATATTTTTACGCTTATTTTTTACTTGATTTTCAACAATAAAAATAACGCCCGATTTGAGGGGTAAAATGAGTATTTTGTGACTATTGTATATACTGATTTATTATTCCTCAATCTCCACTAATTTTGCTCCGACTGAAACGATTGTACCCTCTTCTACAAACAATTGTTTTACTGTTCCTGTGTATTCAGACATAATATTATTTTCCATTTTCATGGCTTCCAGAATGATTATCTCCTGTCCTTTCTGAACATGGTCTCCCGATTTTACTAAAAGTTTAAAGATATTGCCCGGCATGGGAGATTCGATAACCTGCCCCGTAATCGGAAGAATGTCTTCTTTGGGAGCTTCTTCCTGAATAATTTCCTCTTTGCAGGTTTGTTCAAAACGCAATTTCTTTTGGTTCGTCAAGAATGTTGTTGCTACAGAAGGGAATAATTCTAACAACAACACTTCTTTTTCGTTCTCGGCTAAACGTACACCTCCGTATTCTTCCAGTATTGGGTTATCGGGCGCTTTGTGTTTTGAGGTATCATACGGCGTCTCTTCTTTCACTTTTGCAATCTGCAAGCGAAAATCCGGTGAAACGGGCACGGGAGTTTCTCCATATTCTCCTTTCACTAAGGCCACAAACTGATTGGACGTATTGGTGTACATTTCTTTCCCATGTTTCATATCCATAGCACAGTTGACCGCCTGAACTCCTACAATCTGACTGGTAGGCGTCACCAAAGGAGGAAGACCGGCCGCCAGTCGTACTGTCGGAATCAGCTTCATAGCATCTTCCAGAATATCCATTGCATTGAGTTGCTTCAACTGGGCTACCATATTGGTGTACATACCACCGGGTATCTCTGCATTTTTAACTAATTCATTTGGCGCAGGGAAATTAAAATAGGATTCTATTTCATGGCATGCTTTTAACAGTGCATCTTCATCATTTCTCTTACTTGCAATAATCGCATCATCAAAGGCTTTATCAATATGATCCGGTAATTTATCCGTCAACGGATTGAACGGATTCGGAAATTGTTTCACTGCATCGTAAGCATCTAATTCCTTCCGGATATTAAGCAATTTATGATTGATTTCAGCAACGGCAGCCATATCAATATCCAGTTCAATCCCCAGCTTCTGACAGAAAACGTAAATAAGTTCAATGGCGGGAGCAGCCGGTCCGCCGGCAAAATTCCAGATAACAGTATCAACAATATCAACCCCGTTAATAATTGCAGATAAAACGGCACCTAAACCGTAACCGGGCGTACAATGCGTATGAAAGTCGATAGGAATATGCAATTCCTTTTTAAAAAGCTTAATAAGTTCGGCACTTCTCGAAGGTTGGATCAAGCCACTCATGTCTTTAATCGTAATCATGTCGGCTCCCAACTGTTCCATTCCTTTTGCTTTCTGAAGAAAATAGTCGTTTGTAAAGATAGCCTTAGGTAGTGGCTTCCCTTTCAATGCCGCTTTTGCACGCTCCGAAAAAGTAAAATGCGGATCAATCGTGTAACAAACAGCACAATCAGCTATACCTCCATATTGCTTAACATAACGGATTGTTGACTTCACATTGTTTACATCGTTCAATGCGTCGAAAATACGCATAATACCCAAGCCTGATTCAATCGAGTTTTTACAAAAACCATCAATAATTTCATCTGGATAGGGAGCATACCCAAACAGGTTGCGTCCTCGAGAGAGAGCTGTCAGTTTAGAAACATCTCCAATTACAGCTTTAATCTTTTCCAATCGATCCCATGGATTTTCATTCAGGTAACGCATCACCGAATCCGGAACTGCCCCACCCCAAACTTCCATTGCATAAAAATTAGCGTCTTTGTAAAAAGGTAATACTCTATCGACCTGTTCCTGAGACATTCTGGTAGCAAACGCAGACTGCTGACCATCTCTTAATGTCAAATCCCGAATAAGTAATTTACGTGCCATGATTAAATTGGTTTAAAGAATGATTGAGTAAAGGTATTAGAAAGAAATCAATCTTTACAACACATTTTTATGATACGTAAACAGTTTTTGGGGGCATTTCAGAGGGCGTTTATTTTTTTGACAGCTTTACTGATTTTTAGTTACTTATAAAGTGATTTTAATTAAAAAAAACGGCTTTATAACTCAATCATATTAAGTTTCGAAAGAGTTAAATAACGCTAAATAAAGAAATTTTTCTGTATTTTATTTTTGCATGCTGATAAGGGGAGATTAATAGGCATGTTTTATCGTTGCTCCGACATAATAATGAAGTAAAATCTTGTCGTAAGAATACCCCTGTTCCCCCATAACGGCCGCGCCGATCTGACATAAACCAACACCATGCCCCCACCCTGCACCATTCAAAATAAAAGTGTCGCCTTCTTTTCTGACAACAAAAGCCGAGCTGTAAAGATGTGAAGTAGATAGTGTTCGTCTTATCTCAAGTTCTTTTCCAATCGTCAGGGTTTTCTTTGTTCCAACGATTTTGAGTTTGGTTAGCCTGCCTGAAGTTCCTCTGGCAACAGGGATTAGTTCCTCAATCATACCGAAATCAATGCCTGACCGTTTAAACGCCAGTTCGGAAAGTTCTTTTTGTGTATAACGAACTTCCCAACGATAGAAATCGGTTGTTTCCTGATCGTAGTTATTTAAGACCTGACCGAGTATCTTTTTATCCGTTGTATTACAGAAAGCATTTGGTCTGGATTGTATCCACTTGACGGCTTCCGACTCTATTCTCAGATCAGGCATTTCATATTTTCCGGCAATATCCCGGAGCTTTGCTAAATAAGGAAATTGCTTATCCTCCCAACAATATTGGAATTCCTCAACCATACCACCGCAACATTTAGAGAAACGGGCATCACATATTTTCCCTTCGGAGAGCAAGACTTCTCCGCGAGTTTCGTTTACAGCCTGCTTAACCATCTCCAGATTAGCAGAAGCGCGGGTAATGCCTTGATAGCGCTGACAATGATCATCGGCACAAACATCGAACAGGGTATGATCTTCCCGGTCATACCAACGAATCAGTTCATCTTCGGTTTCGGAGAAAGTGGCATAAGTTGCTTTAGAAGAAACGATCTCTTTATTCTTTTCTATCTGAGCCAACAACCAGCTACGCGAAATAACAGCGTGTGCCTTCAGCAGTTCAAGTGAAGCCGTTGCACTCATTTCGGAAGAGATAACGCTGATCAGATAGTCTTCAACAGACAAGATATTGATCGCTACTATTTTTCCCTCATCAACGATCAGTTTTAACGCCCCCTGAAATTGTTGATTTTCTTTTCTTTCCCAGTGAAAGTTAATACCGATCACTACGTCTTTTATTCCAAAAGAGGAGTTGCTATCTTTCGGCACAAAAAATAATTCATCGTACAACCTGCCGTTCCATTCAATGTGATTCTTATGGATTACAGCCGTCCATTCTCCATTTGCAGATTGGTTGTTCAGGGTATAGCCCTGACTTAAGACAAACGTTATCGATTCATTTGTGAGTATTCCTACACTTACGGTTGTTTCCATAGAAGTATTAAGCTTTTGAAGGGTTCTTTCTTGTTAATAACAGCAGACCTATAAAGGTCAGAAAAGCATTTAATATCAGCCTGTCGTGACTAAATTCATATCCGTTAAACCAGGCTTTTGAATTTGTATCGATTATAAAGCAAAGGACCGGAGATAGAAGTGCCACTAAGGGGATGAAACGATCATAGACTTGTTTCTTCGTAAAAATACCAAAGACAAACATACCGAGAATCGGGCCATAGGTATAACTTGCCAGAATATATACAGCATTAATTACAGACGTATTATTCAGCAGGTTAATAATAATAATGACCAATCCCATGATGACTGCCATTCCGATATGTACCTTTTTACGTGTTCCAGCAACAGTTTGTTCCGAGTCTTTTTTCGTACTTTCAAGAATATCTACCGTAAAGGAAGTCGTAAGTGCTGTCAAAGCTGACCCTGCCGCAGCATAAGCCGCAGATATTAACCCGATAATAAATAAAACGCCAACGACCAACGGAAAATAGCCTCCGGTAGCTATAAAAGGAAACAGATCATCTGCTTTTGTCGGTATGGTTAAATTATTTTGTGCAGCAAACGTATAAAGCAACACACCCAGTACAAGGAAAAGAAGAATAATGAATATTTGCAAGATTCCACTTGTCACCATATTCTTTTGTGCATCTCGGGGATTCTTACAACTCAGATTCTTTTGCATAAAATCCTGATCCAGTCCTGTTGTTGCAATCACTAAAAAGATTCCGGCAAGGAATTGCTTGAAAAAGTATTTTCCATCTTTGATATCATCAAAGAAAAAAGCTTTAGACATATCGCTGTCCCTTACCATGGCTGTCATCTCCGAAAAACTATAACCTAAGTCCTTTGATATATAGTATATACATAGCCCCACAGAAAAAACCAAACAAAATGTTTTTAATGAATCCGTCCAGATCAGCGACTTTACGCCTCCCTGATAGGTATAAAGCCAGACTAAGAACACCGTAAACACAACATTCAAGACGAAAGGCAGATTCAGGGGAGCAAAAACCAAGAGTTGTAAAACTACACAAACCAAATACAAACGCACGGCTGCTCCAAGCATTTTAGAAATAAAGAAAAACCAGGCTCCTGTTCTGTATGATGCTATCCCGAACCGGTTCTCTAAATATTCATAAATAGACGTCAGGTTCATCTTATAGAATAACGGGATCAGGACAAAAGCAATAAGAAATTGTCCGACAGCAAAGCCCAGTACCATCTGCAGATAAGAGAATGATTGTGTAGCCACCATGCCCGGAACCGAGACAAAGGTTACTCCCGAAATAGCAGACGCAATCATAGCAAAAGCAACGACATACCAGGAAGACTTACGATTTCCCGTAAAAAAACCCTGATTATCGACCTTTCGGCCTGTCAGATATGAGATACCAAATAAAACGGCAAAATAGGCCGCCATCGTAAGCAAAACTAAAGCAGGAGTCATCATCGTTTTTCTATGCTATTAGGTTATGTTATTATTCGGAATAAAGCAGATAAGGCTTACGTTGTTGTTTAAATTTCTCTACATCGCCTTTCCACATCTTTTTGATTTCATCCGCTGATTTTCCTTCTTTGATCATTTTTCGAATATAGTCAACTCCGACTAACTTTTCGAAAAAGGGACGAAAAAAATGATCATCTAAATTCAGGTTATTATAAGCGTCGATTACATAAGTCAGATCAAAACCTTTCGCAAAGATTTCTTCATCAGGTACGTTTCTTAAATCAACGCCATAACAAAGACGGTCAAGCTGAGGCGGATATTTTGCACCGGGAATACTGCGAGGAGTAAAAGTGAAGTCGTATCCTTTCATATTCGGATGTCCATAAACCTGAAAAGGGAACTCTGTACCCCGTCCTAAACTAACAGGAGTTGCTTCAAACAGGCAGGTAGAAGGATAAAGGTAGATAGATTTCATGTTTGGCAAGTTAGGGGAAGGGGGGAGTGGAACCTGATACAATGTCTGATGTGTATAGTTCTTACATTTAATTACTGTCAGATCACAGACCCGGGACTGTGGCAGCCATCGCTCACCATTGGTCATCAAAGCCAACTCTCCAAGAGTCATTCCATGCACAACAGGAATTGGCAACCAACCCACACCGGATTTATGCTTCATATCTAAAATAGGGCCATCCACATAATGACCATTCGGATTCGGACGATCCAACACCAACATTTTCTTATTGTATTCAGCGCAAGCATCCATCAGGCGCACCATCGTTGCATAATAAGTATAGAACCGAAGACCGACATCCTGTATATCAATAATCATTAAATCAAACATCTCCATAGACTCTTTACTTGGCTTCTGCCCTTCACCTCCATAAAGAGAACGAATAGGAACACCCGTTTTAGAATCGACCGAACTGGCCACATGCTCACCCGCATCAGCATCCCCGCGAAAACCGTGTTCCGGAGAAAAGATAGCAACAACATTAAACTTATTCCTCAATAGTAAATCCAGCAAATGCTCCTCGCCAACCATCCCCGTATGATTAGACATAATAGCAATACGCTTATTCTTTAATACAGGAAAGTATTCCTTCGTCGATTCAGCCCCCACAATCACCCAGCCTTTCTGACCAAAAACAAAAGAACACGAGAGAAAACAAACGAGTGTAATCAGATAAATGTGTTTCATGGTATTCCTTTTTTTAAAGAAGTTGCCTCAATAATAATTGAAGCAACTTCTGATAATTACAAATATAACTATTCCCAACCAGGATTTTGTCCTATTGTATATCCCGCATCGGAATATTTATTTATTTCCGTTAGGGGAACAGCTCTCAAATAATTACGTTCTGAGTTCAGTTCTCCTTTAACAAACGAACGATGAGCTGTTTTATCTCCCGTATAGTAATAAAATGCGATATAACCTTCTTTCGTTTCATCACCATCCGGATTATATAATTTTACGCCACTGTTAATACCCGGATAATCAGATTTCTTAATCCATGCACCAAGAACTATATCGGAAATCTGTCCGTTCTTCTGCGTATTCAGATATTCGTATTTTGCCCACCTGTTCAGGTCAGCACTTCTTCGTCCTTCCATTACAAGCTCTATACGGCGTTCACGGCGAATTTCCCATAATACCGGATCGATATCGATGTCTCGTTGAGGATCGTTTATTATAACTCCGTTTACGCTTAATGCATTTCCAGCCAATGTAACTTGTGGTAACGAACGGGTTACACTTGGTGTTTCTCCCCATTTAGTTAATTGCCGTTGCCTGATTCGGTTAATAGAGATATCCAAGTCGTTTTGCGTAAACACCTCTCCTCCTACAAGAGAAACTTCATAACGAGCTTCTACATAATTCAACAAGACTTCAGCGTAACGAATAACAGGAGCATCAACCGGACTTAACAATCCCGTGATGTATGATTCATTATCAGCCAACCATTTTTCGTTCAAGAATTTCTTTGAAACATATCCTGTTGGAGAAGTAGCAGAATGCAAACCGGAATTCATTATACGAAGAGAATCTACAAATGTATCATATAATCTGGGGTCTCTTTCCTGGAATGAGTTTTGAACACTCGGATCATTCTTTCCTTTATACAAAGGTGATTGCGAAATAGGCAACCCATCAACACACAAATAACTATCAATTAAATCTTTGCCTACACCACCTAACTCTTGATCCTCTTTCGCATTATAAGCCAACAAAGCATTATGCGATAAACCGGACACATACTCGCGATAAAAAACAATTTCCGGATTTCCTGCAAGAGATTCACTTGAGAATAATGCATTGTACGTATTTCCAATTTTAAAATTTCCCGAATTGATTACTACATTTGATCCTTTGATAGCACCCTCAAGATAACGTTTGATCGTAGCGTTATCTACCGCATTAGAAGAAGTACCGACTGTGGTTCCGTGGTACTTTGCCCAAGTTCCATGAAACAACATCCAACGCGACATAAAAGCGCCTACCACGTATTTATTTACCTGTAATGTTCCATCATCAGCTCTGACATTTTCTACCGCGTAATCGAAATCTTCCAGAATCATATCAACTACAGATGTTCTCGAATCTCTGTCCTTATATAAAAGATCACGTTGATCCGGTCCCGGAGCAATATCGTAAGCCGGAATATCTCCAAATTCTTTCACGAGAGTGCTATGTGCTAATGCCCTGAAGAAACGACCAACCCCAGTCCAATGTTGTTTGGCAGATTCTTCGATATTCATAGTCGGGATCTTTTCCAACATAATATTTGCCTTTCTCAGCATTTCATATTGTTTTTTCCAGACTACATTATTATTGGGAGCAGACGTATTGGTTGCCGGAAAATAAAAACGTTGAGCACGGTCTGTTCCCGTAGCTGTAGATAACATAAAATCATCGTTATAAGAATCTCCGGAAAAATACCCACCAAATAATCTATAATCCTGTGCATATCCTTCAAAATAGGTTACATAAAAATCCTGTGAATAAGAACGCAAATTTGTTTCGTTAACCCAGAAGTTTTCGTTTGTGAGTTTATCTAATGGCTCTTTGCTCAGATAATCTTCACATCCAAAAGAAGTAAGGATAGATAAAAATCCTATATAAATTATATATTTTTTCATATTGTATTGATTTTAAAGCGTGATTTGTAAACCAAAAGACAATGTTCTCTGATAAGGATAGCTTCGTCCGAAATTGCGCGAGTCAGCACTTGTACCAACGTATCTAACATCTATTTCCGGATCGATATCAGGTTTGACATTATCAAACTCAAATAAATTTTCACCCGTAAAATAGACTCTCAAATTACTGATATGCGCTTTACTCAACAAAGTATTCGGTAAAGAATAACCGATTGTCAATGTTTTCAAACGCATATAAGCCATATTTAAAAGATAGCGGTCATTTACAGCATAATTCCACTTTGCCGCCTGACCATAGATCGTTGGGCGAGGATAAAACGCGTCAGTGTTTTCTGGTGTCCAGTAATCATCTGATCCATTATAGTAAGGTTCACCCGATGTATAACCCGGCAGTACCTGATTACCCATAGCCCAAAGTTTACGTTGACCTACACCCTGAACAAACATATTAAAGTCAAATCCCTTATACGCTGCTCCAATAGTGAAGCCATATTGGTAACGAGGGAACATATTACCGATCACAGTCTGGTCACGTGTATCCTCTGTACTTTTTGCATTAGAAATTTTACCGTCTCCATCTATATCTTTATATAGCACATCGCCTGGTTGTAAAGTAATACCACCCGAGAAGATTTCCGATTGATCCGGCAAACCGGCTTTCAATGTTCCGTCAGCATTAAAATCAGATTCTTGTAACAAACGATCTACTTTAAGTCCCCAAATATCTCCTAATCTCATTCCTTCTTTATAGAATTTACTTGAGAACCAGCCATTACCATTACCATCATACGTAGGAACATTTGTATTTTCCGCCCATTTAGTCACTTCTGTATAATAATCTGTTATTTGTCCACCAAGATTTATTGACAACCCATTTTCAAAATCATGTCTAAAGTCCACAGCCAACTCCCAACCCGGTGTTTCTAACTCACCAAAGTTTTGCTTGGGAGCATCTGCTCCTAAAGTTAAAGGCAAGGTCGATGCAGCAAGTACATCTGTTGTTGTTCTTTTATACCAGTCGAAAGTCACCCCAATCTTATCATCCAAGAAACGAGCATCAAAACCTATATCAACAGTTCGTACACTTTCCCAAGTCAGAGAACTATAGGTTACAGTAGGTGTACCCACTGATGTTGTATTTTTACCGTTAATAATCCATGCATTTTTTGGATTGGCAGTCATCAAAGAGCGAAAAGCATTTGCATCCACATCCTGATTACCAATACTACCGTAAGAGGCTCTTAGTTTTAAGGAAGAAAGAGCAGGATACAGGCTTTTCATAAAATCCTCTTCGCTAACACGATACCCAACAGAAGCAGAGGGGAAGAAGCGGAATTGGTCTCCTGATGGGAATTTAGAAGATCCATCATAACGTCCGTTTATTTCAAGTAAATAACGATCTTTATATGCATAATTGATACGTCCGAAGAATCCGGCTACAGCCCAATGCGTATGCTGGCTATTGACAACTTGATCACCATATGCCAAATTTAACTCAGGAGCCGCAATACTGTACAGGCCTTTACGTTGTGCTGAGACATAGCGATAATGACTACTTTCCAAGTTACTACCGGCAATCGCCTTAAACGCATGGTCATTTATTGTTTTACTATAAGTAGCAACGGCGTTGGTGGTAAGCATCTGCGTACGGCCACGTTCTTCCTGTACATAGTCATAAGAAGAAGAAATGTAATTTCCGTACGAATTCACCATTGATTCAAGGCTACTGTGTGCACTAAAGATATTGTAAGCTTCTACCTGACCACCATATTTTTTATAACGGTTTTCTGTTGTTGTATAAACAAAATCAAGATCAAAACTCAACCCCTCTATTGGAAGTGGAGTAAAGGTCAATCCACCACCTAAACGCATATAGTCAGTTTTATTTCTCGTCATCTGCGCCTGTTCAAGTTCTGTCAAAGCGCTTCTGAAACCTTTCCCTTCATAAGTACCATATGGGTACATCGGTTGCCAACGATACAGATAATATAGATGGTCATACAGATCTGAAGCATACATGAACGGTTTATCCATATCTGTTTTTGTGTACATCGCGTTAGCACGAAGTTTCAACCAACTATTCACTTCAGTATTTAAAGTTAAACTTGTATTATAACGATCGTATTGGTCTGAGTTCACCTTAGTTAAACCTTCCTGATGAAGATATCCTAAATTGATACCATAGCTTGTCTTTCCATTACCGCCACTTACAGATAGATTATGATTTTGTTGCGGCATCCAGTCTTTAATATACATATCATACCAATCCCATGTACGATAGAAATGCATACCTGTATCATCAATCTCGAAGTCACGTCCGTACACCATTTCACGACCAAGTCCGCTACCATCCCCATATTCCTCAGACCAGGCTTTCATTCCGTCAATTGTTTTCTGATCAACAACCATATTACCAACTACATTATAGTAATTAGTTGAGCCATTACGCATCACTCCGGCCAGATTTATCTCACCTTGCTGCCATCCCGGGAGTTGAGTTGGCGTTTTAGTTGGCGTTCTCCACGCTAAATTTGTAGAATAATTAACACGTAACTTTTCATTTACTTTTTTAGCCTTTGTTGTAATAAGAATAACTCCAAATGCTGCACGTGCTCCATAAATAGAAGAAGACGCTGCATCTTTTAATACTGAAATCGATTCAATATCATCCGGATTGACATAACTAATATCCGAAATCTCCACGTTATCAACCAAAATAAGCGGATTAGAATTGCCATTAGGAGAGCCAACACCTCCACGTACTTTAATCGTTGGCGCTTTTCCAATCTCACCGGATGTTGTTGTTATTGTCAATCCCGGAACACTACCCTGAAGAGCGCGTCCGACATCAGTTATCGGACGACTTTCTAAAGTTTTATCCAAATTTACAGAAGCAACAGCTCCGGTCAGATTTTCCTTTTTCTGAATTCCATATCCAACAACAACAATCTCATCCACCATCTTAGAGTCTTCGGCCAAAACAACATCCAACACTTGAGATTGTACCACAATTGTTTGAGTTTTGTAACCTATATAAGAAAATACCAAAACTGTATTATCCGAATCCAACTCTAAAAAATACTTACCATCAAGATCCGTTATTGTTCCATTTGTAGTTCCTTTGACTGACACACTAACTCCAATTAAGGGTTCTTTATTCTGGTCAGTCACAATACCCGTTATCCTCTTCATGCTTTGTTGTGCTATAGGTAATGAGGTCTCCGTAACCGAACCTGCCTGCACATATACATTGCCAACTATTAATATAGTTAAGGCTAAAATCAGCATACGCCATAAATCGTTTTTGCTGATTTTTTTGGATTTTTTCCATGTTTTATCCATACAGAAATGTTTAAATAAAAGGTTATTACTATAGATTTGTTTTTGATGTTTATACAACTCAATTTATGTTGACGGTTTCACATTATTCATTACCTTGAAACCTATTATTTACTGGGCATTATTTTGATAGCAAATCTTAGCATTCACAATAATACAGCTTCATTTTTTATTAAAAAAGCAAAATTATATAATTTAAATCTAATTAATTTTTATACATATATATTTAGTTTTAAAAAAGCTTTTACAATTCCCATCCACACAGATAAACACAATCAATATATTTTATCTTATAGATAATCCCATCAAGAAAAGACAACTCTGCTTTTTTAGAAAAGACCAACATCCCTTACTGAAAGCACTATACTTAAGCTATATTAATCATAAACATGAGAAGAGCGAGTCAGCACGAAAAATTCTAACGAGGAACGATCAAGGCATATAAAAAAACGGTTAGAAAAAACAAAAAAAACAAGGTCTGACCACCTAAAAAAACCGAATTTAGAACACCTTGAAAATCAACAAATAAAACAACCCTGAAAATATAAAGGATATTTTTGCAAAAATAAAGGATATAATTCCAATTATAAAGGATATATTTTTTATTTAAACACTATGCTTGAAAAAACAACAAACGTGAATTCCATTTGGCCAGATTTTAAGGAGGAGGAAAAACGACATTCATTTGAACTTAAATTATATGAACAAAAAAATATAGTCGTTTTTTATCTTAAAATAAATTCCTTACTCTTTGCCACCCCGTATTTAGCTTATTTTCGTATTGATAACATAAATTATTGTTTACAATACGTAAAATATGATATTTTTGTAGAATATCATAATAAATCATTGCTCTTCGTTATCATGAAAAATCTATTCTTAATCATAGCGCTTATATCAAGTCTGCATTCATTGCTTGCCCAGGAAAGTGCGTGGATACGAGTGAACCAATTAGGATACCTACCTGATCAAACCAAGGTTGCCGTATTCATTACAACGAAGGAGGGTAAATCAAATGAGTTTATTCTTAGGGATGCTAAGACAAATGAAATGGTGTATCAGGGAGTAGGAAAAGTCGCAAACGCTGAACGTTGGGGAATGAAACAAGCTTTACGTTTGAATTTTTCTTCCTTAAAAAAGAAAGGTGGATATTATATAGAATGTAACGGAAGGCGATCTCCTTTCTTTCGAATTGCTCCTGAAGTGTATGATGGCACTGCTGATTTTCTTTTAAAATATATGCGACAACAACGGTGCGGATATAATCCCTATCTAAACGATGTCTGTCATCAACACGATGGATTTATTGTTTATCATCCAGAACGAACGGGGGAAAAGATTGATGTTCGTGGTGGATGGCATGATGCTTCAGACTATTTGCAATATTTGCCTACGTCGGCTAATGCAACATTCCAGATGATGTTTGCCTGGCAGCAGAATCCTGATACGGCTATCTTTAAAGACGAATATGGAGACGACGGAAGAAAGGGAAAGAATGGAATACCTGATATTCTGGATGAAATTCGTTGGGGGCTCGAATGGATGGAACGAATGAATCCCGATTCCGCGATTATGTTTAACCAGATAGCAGATGACAGAGATCATGCCAAGATGCGCTTACCGAACAAGGATAGCATAGATTATGGTTGGAGCGAAGGGAAAGGCCGGCCTGTCTATTTCGTGACCGGAGAGCGGCAAGGACTTGGAAAGCACAAAAACCGTACAACAGGAGTTGCCTCGACTGCAGGTAAATTTGCCTCTGCATTTGCATTGGGTGCTGATATTTTTAAAAAGATCGATCCGGATTTTGCATCTCGTTTAATCGTTAAGTCATCTCCCGCATTTCATTTCGGTGAAGCTCGCCCGGGAAACACTCAGACAGCCTGTACCGTCTCTCCCTATTTTTACGAAGAGGACAATTATGTAGATGATATGGAATTGGCGGCAGCGGTCAAATACGAACTGACAAATGACACCTATTGGCTAAAAAAGGCCGATTATTGGGGTATTTTAGAAGAAGTCACGCCCTGGATGGAATTAGGCAGGGCAAGGCATTATCAATTTTATCCTTTTGTAAATCTTGGTCATTATTATTTGGCAAAGGCTGAAGATAAGTCTATCGCTGAAAAGTATATACGTTTTATGCGTTCCGGGTTGGATTGCCTGTTAAAACGGGCAAAAGCAAATGATGATCCTTTCTTATATGGTATTCCATTCATTTGGTGTTCAAACAATCTGGTGGCTGCAGCAATAACTCAAGCAAACCTGTACAAACAATTAACTGGTGATGACACTTATGTTGAAATGGAATCTGCTCTAAGAGATTGGCTGTTGGGTTGTAACCCTTGGGGCACATCTATGATTTGTGGATTACCTGCTGGTGGCGATTTCCCGTCTATACCTCATTCTGCCTATGTAGATATACTGAATGATATCCCTTACGGAGGATTAGTTGACGGACTGATTTATAAATCCATCTATGAAGCTTTGAGAGGTATCCATCTTAAAAACGATGACCCGTATGCTCTTTTTCAATCTGGTGCGGCTGTATATCATGACGATCCCGGAGATTACTCATCAAATGAGCCCACAATGGATGGAACAGCAAGTCTAAGTTTCTATTTTTCACAAATGGAAAGTGACGGACATAAACAGACAAAACGAAAAGCAGACTCAGTAAAAAAGGATATATCTTTGAACGATTATAAACGAAAATAAAAATGGGCAGATTAGTAATTCTTCTTTTAACGGTACTTTTGTTGGGGCAAATAATTCCTGTAAAAGCGCAAATAGTATCTTCTGAGATGAAAGAGGTACTTTCTAAGAGTTTAGATTCTCTTTTACGAAAAGATCTGGCAATTGGGAAAATTTCAATTGATTCGATGTTTGTTTCTGATCGCAAAAAACAAATACGGGTATATGCAAATGAGAATTGCTCGTATGTGCCTTTTCGTCCGGAAAAAATTCAGGAAATATATCACCTGATCCAATCTCTATTACCTAAAGAACAGGCTAAATACAAAAAAGAGTTATATACAGACGGACAGCGAATAGAAGATCTTGTTCCTCTTCTCTACAAGAGTAAAAAAGAACAACGTAGGAGCAACACGTTCACCAACAAGAAAGGAACGCCATTGATCAGTCGCCTATCTACGTCTAACCATCCTGATGCAGGTTTACAAAATAAGCACATCGCACTGTGGCAGAGTCACGGATATTATTATGAATCTAAATTAGCACGATGGGAATGGCAACGGGCACGTATCTTTCAAACGGTAGAAGATTTATATACGCAATCGTATGTACTTCCTTTCTTAGTTCCCATGCTTGAGAATGCAGGTGCAACAGTATTGATTCCTCGTGAACGGGATGTACAAAAGCACGAAGTAATCGTTGACAATGACAGAATACTTAAAGGGGGTTCAATCTATACGGAACAGAACGGAGACAAGGAATGGATTGACGGAAATGGAAGTGGCTTCGCTCATCTGCAAGAGACGTATAAGGATTTTGAAAATCCCTTTGCGGACGGAACCTTCAGGCAAACGAACTCTATTAGGAAAGGTAAGGAAAGTCTGAGTGAATGGATCCCGAACATTCCCGAGAAAGGTTCATACGCTGTTTATGTTTCTTATAAAACGGTAAAAAACAGTACGGAAGACGCATTATACACTGTATTTCACCAAGGGGGCAGTTCGCAATTCCGCGTCAACCAACGAATGGGTGGCGGCACATGGATTTATTTAGGTCATTTCAGTTTTGATGAGGGACAGAATCAGTCGGGAAAGGTCGTTCTTTCAAACATCTCTTCCAAGGCTGGGAGAATAGTTACAGCAGACGGTGTTAAATTCGGTGGCGGATACGGCAATATTGCTCGGAGGGTTACTTCAGACAGTATGGCCTCCAATAATATCAAAAGCTCAGATAACCAGACGGTACAAGAAGTAAAGAAATTGCCGGCTATAGATTATCCCTATGAGACGAGCGGGTATCCACGTTTTACGGAAGCCGCCCGTTACTGGATGCAATGGGCTGGTGTGCCCGATAGTATTTACTCGGACAGCCAAGGATTGAATGATTATACCGACGACTATAAATCACGTGGGAAGTGGGTAAATTATATATCCGGAGGTTCTGCTGCAAATCCGGAACAACCGGGATTAAATATACCTATTGACATGGCATTTGCTTTCCATTCGGATGCAGGAACAACATGGAATGACTCTATTATTGGTACGTTAGGTATTTTCTGTACCGCATCCGAAAATGAAGTTTTTGCGAACAAAGCATCTCGTTACGCGTCCCGTGACTTGACAGATCTCATACAGTCTGCTATCGTGAATGATATCCGCGCTTTGTATGAACCGGAGTGGAATAGAAGAGGAATGTGGAATAAATCTTATTTTGAAGCCCGTGTACCGAATGTGCCAACCATGTTATTAGAATTGCTTTCACACCAGAACTTTGCAGATATGCGCTATGGCTTAGATCCGAGATTTCGTTTTACCGTAAGCCGTTCTATTTATAAAGGGATACTCCGGTTTATTGCTTCGCAGTATAAGGAAGAATATGTTGTTCTGCCTTTACCTGTCGATCATATGAGCCTTCGCTTTCTATCTGATGATGAAGTAGAACTAAGCTGGCAGCCCGTTGAAGATCCGCTTGAGCCTACAGCTAAAGCGGACAATTATATTATTTATACTCGCAGAGGGGATAGCGATTTCGATAACGGACGATTAATACAAGGAAACAAATTCCGTACTAAGCAGTCTCCGGGAGTCATCTACAGTTATAAGGTAACAGCCATAAACCAGGGAGGGGAAAGTTTCCCTTCTGAGATTCTTT
>NZ_JAQWCQ010000006.1 GCF_028705895.1 Massilibacteroides sp.
CATGAAAATGAAAAGGCATACCGTACCATTTAAACTGGATAGTAGAAATTAGGTGTAGTGTCTAAACAAAAACAAAAGACACTGAAAATCATTCGTTTTCGAAAATAAACCGTCAAAGTCAGGAAAAGCTCGAAAGTCAAACGGACGGAGGATAAAACCGTTTTGGGTGTTCATATTAATGGTATTCATTTTCGTCCTTCTGTCAAATTGAAAGAACAAATAGCGAATTTTAAGCTACAGCACAAGGCAAAGAAAGGAACAAAACAATATACGCAACAAGAACGCTTTGAGAGAATTCAGAGACATGTAAGCAAGTATGGTTATATAAACCGGAAGGCTGCACAGGAATTAAATAGTGTTTCCCGTTATATTGCAGACAATGATTTGAAACTTCTGGTCAGCAACCAGAAATTATCTTCTATCGGCATCAAAAGCGGCCGTAATTATGTGATGATGAATAAAGAGTGAACAATATGTATTTTAACTTGTTTTTTAATAAAATGAATACAAGGATTAGGTCATGAGAAAAATTCAATTATTAATATTTTCTTTCTTTCTCTATATTGTTACAGTTATATCGTCTGATGCGTGTACCCGGGTAGTCTATAAAGGCCCGGAAAATACAATTATTACAGCCCGTTCAATGGACTGGAAAAGTGATATAAGCGCAAATCTTTGGGTTTTTCCTAAAGGTATGGAACGGACAGGGGAGGTAGGCCCTCTTTCTGTAAAATGGACATCCAAATATGGGAGTGTTATTTCAAGTGCCTGGGATATAGCGACTGCTGACGGAATGAATGAGAAAGGGTTAGTTGCTAATATTCTTTGGTTGGTAGAATCTGAATATCCGAAGTTTGATCCCAAAGGCAACAAAAAAGGTTTATCTATCTCACTTTGGGCGCAATATGTGCTAGACAATTTTGCAACTGTAGAAGAGGCTGTTAACCAACTGAAAGATGAACCTTTTGTTCTGGTGAGTGATTATATACCCGGTACACAGAAATTCACAACCTTACATTTGTCTATATCGGATGCACAAGGTGATAATGCTATATTTGAATATATTAACGGGAAACTGGTGATTCATCATGATCCCTCCTATGTGGTTATGACTAACTCGCCGGTGTTTGAGGAGCAATTAGCGTTGAATAATTATTGGAAAGGTATCCCAGGAACAATAATGTTACCGGGAACAAATCGGGCTGCAGATCGTTTTGTCCGTGCATCATATTATATACATGCAATACCACAAACAGAAGATATCCGCATGTCTGTTGCAAGTGTATTTAGTGTTATACGCAATTGTTCCGTTCCATTAGGTATATCTTCAGAAACAGAGCCGAATATTTCATCTACCCGGTGGAGATCCGTGTCAGATCAAAAGAACTTAGTTTACTTTTTCGAAACGACCGAGACGCCTAATACGTTTTGGGTTAATCTGAAAGAATTTGATCTTAGTGAGAAAGGGAAAGTGATGAAACTAAAATTAGATCATTTTGCAACCTATAGCGGAAAGGCAAATAGCTCATTTGAGGTTACTGCTCCTTTTAAATTCTTAGGTATTTGAAAAGTAAGCAAAAAGGTTACAGCCTGTTTTCTGTCAATAAATTAAGAAAACAGGCTGTAACCTTTTGCGCCTCAAATTTTTGTTCTAAGAGAATTTGGGGTTAAACTATTCTGCTCCATAGACTTCTTCATACGGCTGTACAATTACCCAACCGTCTCCTTCAAATTTCATCTGAAAACTTTCGCCGCTACCGCGTCCGATAAACGTTTTGAACGAAATATCGGTCTTAAATTCCGGAGTCAGGTTGCCAGACCATGCTACTGTAGCATTCGGATCGGTGTAGATTGGTCGTCCGGGCTTTACTAATAACGTGAGAGGATCTCCATGCGTAGTGATAGCTACATGTCCGGTTCCGCTGATGCCCACCTGGAAAAGTCCCCCTCCAACGATACCTGCAACACTTTTCATCAATTTAACGTCGGATTTTAATGACTCTTCGTGAGCAAGAATATCATTTCCGCTAACATGTATAGATTCATTGTCAAGATACAATACACGTATCTTTTTTGCGCAATCGGCTACATATATTCTTCCGCTTCCGGTTGCTTTCATCATACTGGTTCCTTCTCCTCCAACAGCTTTTTTTAATAAGTTGCCAATTCCCTTACTGAAAATCCCTTCACGTTCAAACTTTACATTTCCGTCATAAGCAATCATCGCGCCTTTTTTGATCATCACTGTTTGACTATTTATGTTCAACTCCAGAATATATTCTTTCTCGAGTTCGAATAATCCGTTTTTTAAGTCGTCTTGTATTGTTTCCTGAACTAATGATTGAATAGAGTACTTTTTCATTACATCGTTGTTTAAATGATTGTTATTTTTTCTTTTAATTTAAAATGCAATTCAAAGATAAAAATAATGTGGAAGAAATCTTTGAGTTTGAGAATAATAAACCCGCAGATGTATTATCGTTATATACAAGATGATATTTTAAGATCAATCTATTGGTAGTCAGAAAAAAAGCTCTACCTTTGCACGGATTTTAGAGATTACACAACATAATGTCTAACTTATTAATTAACTAAACATTAGTATTAACAATTAAAGGATGGAAAATTTAAAAAACATCGCCCCCATTGATGATTTCAATTGGGACTCCTATGAAAAAGGAGAAACTTACGGTGACGTAAGTAAAGAAGAACTTATTAAAACGTATGACCAAACCCTGAATACCGTAAAGGATAAGGAAGTGGTTATGGGAACCGTGACTGCACTGAACAAACGTGAGGTAGTGGTGAATATCGGTTTTAAATCTGACGGCGTTGTGCCTATGTCAGAATTCCGTTACAATCCGGAACTAAAAATCGGCGACGAAGTAGAAGTGTACATCGAAAGCCAGGAAGACAAAAAAGGACAGTTGATCCTGTCTCACAAGAAAGCTCGTGCAACCCGCTCTTGGGATCGCGTAAACGAAGCGCTTGAAAAAGACGAAATCATCAAAGGATTTATCAAATGTCGTACGAAAGGCGGTATGATCGTGGATGTATTCGGTATCGAAGCGTTCTTGCCGGGTTCTCAGATTGACGTTAAGCCTATCCGCGACTATGATGTATTCGTTGGTAAGACAATGGAATTCAAGATTGTTAAGATCAATCAGGAATTCAAAAACGTGGTTGTTTCTCACAAAGCTCTTATTGAAGCTGAACTTGAACAACAGAAAAAAGACATTATCTCTAAACTTGAAAAAGGACAGGTGCTTGAAGGTACGGTTAAGAATATCACTTCTTACGGTGTATTCATCGACCTTGGTGGCGTAGATGGATTGATTCATATCACAGACCTTTCTTGGGGCCGTGTTTCTCATCCGGAAGAAATCGTACAGCTTGATCAGAAGATTAATGTTGTTATCCTTGATTTTGATGACGAAAAGAAACGTATCGCTCTTGGTTTGAAACAACTTACTCCTCATCCATGGGATGCTTTGGATCCTAACTTGAAAGTGGGTGACAAAGTGAAAGGTAAAGTCGTTGTTATGGCTGATTATGGCGCATTTATCGAAATTGCTCCGGGCGTAGAAGGTTTGATCCACGTTTCAGAAATGTCCTGGACTCAACATTTGCGTAGCGCTCAGGATTTCATGAAAGTAGGTGATGAAATCGAAGCAGTTGTATTGACTCTTGATCGCGAAGAACGTAAGATGTCTCTTGGTATCAAACAATTGAAGGCTGATCCATGGGAAGATATCGAAACTCGTTATCCGGTTGGTTCAAAACACACAGCTAAGGTTCGTAACTTCACTAACTTCGGTGTATTTGTTGAAATCGAAGAAGGCGTGGATGGTTTGATCCATATCTCTGACCTTTCTTGGACAAAGAAAATCAAACACCCAAGTGAATTTACTCAAATCGGTGCTGAAATCGAAGTACAAGTATTGGAAATCGATAAAGAAAACCGCCGTTTGAGCTTAGGTCACAAACAATTGGAAGAAAATCCCTGGGATGTATTCGAAACAATCTTTACGGTTGGTTCAATCCACGAAGGAACAATCATCGAAGTGCTTGACAAGGGTGCTGTAATCTCATTGCCTTATGGTGTTGAAGGTTTTGCTACTCCGAAACACTTAGTGAAAGAAGACGGTTCTCAAGCTGTTGTTGACGAAAAACTTGAATTTAAAGTGATCGAATTCAACAAAGAAGCAAAACGTATCATTCTTTCTCACAGCCGAATCTTTGAAGATGAACAAAAGGCTGCTAAAAAAGAAGTTTCAGGAGAAAAGAAAACCTCTTCAAGACGCTCAAAGAAAGAAGATGATAATTCAACTGTAGTTTCAGGTTCTATGGAAAAAACGACGTTGGGTGACATCGAAGAACTTGCAGCATTGAAAGAAAAATTGGAAGGAAATAAGTAATCCTTTGATTCTCCATATAAAATAGGGTATCCCATAAGGACGCCCTATTTTTTTGTATGTTAAGTCTTTATTCAAAAACTTTGCATATATTGCAGATTAAACCACAGATATTGAGAAGACAACAGAATTTAATATATATACTATATGGATATAAATAAAATAAATAGTGATGAATACTCCTTAGCTGACTTCTCGGCATATAAAGGTGATGATTTGTTTGACGTAAGAGAGCCGTTCTGGGCATTTATGCAGGATGCTATTGCCAAAAAATATATGGTTTACGGGAATCCGATCAGCACTGCGCCGCGTTCAGAATTTCAGGTGTATGATCGCTATCTGGATAAGGATCGCAATTTCCTTAACTTTTGTTCGTACAATTACTTAGGATATTCCTGTCACCCGGATGTAATTAAGACGGTACAGGATACGGTTGGGAAATATGGAACAGGAGCTGTTTCTGCTCCCTTATTAAGCGGCTATTACGATCTTTCCAAGCAATTAGAAGAGTCGATAGCTCGATTCAAAGGCAAAGAAGCTGCTGTCGTGTTCCCGACAGGGTATGGAGCCAATCTGGGTGTATTGTCCTGCCTGTTGAAACCCGGAGATGTTGCTGTGATGGACATCCTTTCGCATGCCTCTATTTATGATGGTGCCCGCTTAGCCGGAGCGGATGTGAAAGTTTTCAGCCACAATAATGCAGAGCATCTTGATACGGTATTGAAGAATCTGAAAAACCCAAGAAGAGCAATTGTCTGTATCGAAGGTATTTATAGTATGGACGGTGATCTGGTAAATCTACCTGATATTGTAGCTGTTTGTAAGAAGTATGGAACGCGTATTCTTTTGGATGAAGCGCATGCAACGCTTATATTCGGGAAAAACGGACGTGGAGTTGCAGAGCATTTCGGGCTGGAGGATGAAATTGATTTAACAATCGGCACATTTAGTAAATCGTTCGGAGCGATTGGAGGCTTTGTTACCGGAGAGCAAAAGATCATCTCTTATATCCGGATGTTTGCCCGTGCTTATGTGTTTTCTTGTGCAATGGCTCCTCATACAGCCGCAGGTATATTGAAAGTCCTGGATTTATATGAACATGACAAGTCTAATCGCGATCAGCTTTGGGAAAATACGCATTATATGTTGAATGCCCTTAAAGAAGTCGGATTAGATACAGGTCAGACGGAGTCACAGGTTATTCCGGTTATCGTAGGACATGATCATCGCTTGCGGGAAATCAGTAAGCGGATTCATGAAAAAGGCCTTTATACAGGCGTCGTGACTTATCCGGCTGTGTCTAATAAGCGTACTCGTTTAAGATTATCCATGTCATCTAATCATACAAAAGAACAAATGGATACTTGTCTGACAATAATAAAAGAAGCCTTTGACGCTGTCAAATAAAGACAACATCATATATAATGGAAAACAGAATAGTCGTTAGTTCGGGTATTCTGTTTTTTTGTTCTTGCATTCTCAGACATGAAATTAATCAATGTAGATACAAATAAAAGGTGTATTTTTGTGTATCCGAATGTGTGAAAGTCAACCTATGTTATGAAACGAAAACCAGTTCTGTTTTTTTATTCAGTACTATTGCTATCCTTGTGTGTCTGGCAAGCCGTAGCGATTTCGTATGTTCCCCCTGTTAAGAATTATTCGGTTAATGATTATAATGCAGGTAATCAGAACTGGGCTGTAGCTCAAGGAAAAGACGGGCTGATATACGTTGGTAATAATAGAGGTCTATTGCAATTTGACGGGGTGAGATGGCGTTTGCATAAGCTTCCAAATAATAACGCAGTACGTTCCATATATATTGACAGTAATGAACGTATTTATGTTGGCTCCTTTGAAGAATTCGGTTTCTTTGAAATAGACGATAAAGGCCTTTTATCTTATACATCCTTGAAAGATTCTGTTTCCGGATACCGCTTTAATAATGACGAAATATGGACGATCAGTAATTTTCAGAATAAAATATATTTCCAATCTTTTACGTCTTATTTCGTTTACGATGGAACAACTGTAAAGAATGGAGAAACAGATTTCTGGCCTTTGTACTTTTTCTCTTTTGGAAAGGATCTCTATGCACAGATTGTAAATAAAGGATTCTACAAGCATAATGGGACAGGCTTTGAAGAGTTGTTTCCCAGAACTTCAATCAATAACGACGATGTAGTGGCGGTGTTGCCTTATAATCAGGCATTATTGCTTGTAACAGTAATGAATGGCCTTTTTCTCTATGAAGAAGGGACGGTGTTCCCTTGGAAAACGCCGGCAGGAGAATGGTTGAAAACGACCATTGCCAACAGAGCTGTTATGATGGCTGACTCTACATATGTGATTGGTACGATATCAAACGGACTAATTGCATTTGACAGACAAGGAAATGTGTTGTGGAAAATCAATCGTAAAAACCGTTTGATCAATAATACGGTACTTGGTCTATTCCCGGATTCGGAAGATAATCTATGGGTTGCATTAGATAATGGGATTTCTCAGATTCAAGTTTCTTCTCCTGTACATTATGCAGACTTTCCCGGTGTTGATTTCGGTATGGTACACGATTTGGTAAAGGATAACGGAGATTTCTATCTGGCAACTAATCAAGGTGTATATTACTTGACAGGGAACGATGGGACGCCCAAGATGATCCATGATTCAGAAGGACAAAGTTGGTACATTTCGAAAGAAGACCGTCAACTGTTCGTGGGACATAATAAAGGTTTACTTATACTTGAAAATGGTAAGGCTGTTCGCCTACCCGGATATAGAGGTGCGGGAGGAACGGTACTACGTAAATGTGTTATTCATGGACAAGAAATTCTTCTGCAGGCATCATACAGTACACTCAGTGTCTTTGTGAAGAAGAATGAAAAATGGGAATTTAGTCACGAAGTAAAAGGTTTCGGCAATCTGATTAAAGCCTTTGAAGTTGACTTCTCAGGGAATATCTGGGCGAGCCATATGCATAAAGGACTTTATCGTTTACAATTGGATAATTCTCTTCGTGAAGTAAAAGAAATCGAATATATAGGAAAATTATCTCCCCAAAGTAGGGATGGCATTTTGAATGTGATGCAATTAAGAGGCCGCATTGTCCTCACCGATGGACAGAAGTTTTACACATACGATGACATGAGCCGGAAGATAATCCCTTATGAAAGGATGAATAAATATTATCCCAATCTGGCCGGAACTTACCGGATTGTTGCTGCAGATAATGATAATTACTGGTTTGTTACCGGATCGGAGTACGCATTGTTGGCTTATGATGGAGGAGATTTAACGATGCAAATGCGTTTTCCGTTTTCCATGATTGACAATCCTCCGATTGAGGGACGAGGAAATGTATATGTAGATAGAATGGGGGAGACCTATCTTTGCCTTAACGGAGGCTTTGCGGTTCTTTCTGCTAAAAATAAGATACGCAACCAGGAAGAACGAAAACTTTCAATATCTTCTGTAAAAGCAACAACAAGAGACAAAAAGAAATCAATTCTTCTTTTGCGTGAACAAACGGAACCGGTAAAAATAAATTATGCATTTAACAACATAACATTTGATTTTGCCTATCCTAACTATACGCAGACATTTTCTTCAAGTATTAATTATTGGTTAGAAGGCTTCGAAAATGAATGGAATGATAATCCTTCGGATTTTACGAAAAACTATTCCAATTTGCCCTACGGCTCGTATGTTTTGCATGCCAAAGTGTATAATAGTGAAGGTCGTGAGATGTCTGATTTATCCTATCCTTTTACTATTAGTCCGCCTTTCTATCGTTCAGCATATGCATATTTATTTTATTTCGTATTGATTGTTTGTTTGTTGGTGCTGCTTATCCGTATTTATGTGAATTGGGAATTATCGCATGAAAAAAAACGAGCTGCAGAGCAACATCGTCTTCAGGAAGAACAACTTAAAGCACAAGAGCAACAGATTATACGTCTTGAGAAAGAAAAATTAGAAGACGAACTGACCTATAAAAGTAAAGAACTGGCAAGCGCAACATTGTCTGTGATCTCTCATAACGAATTTTTGGAACAACTAAAGGCTGAGGTGCAGTCACAAAAACTGACAGGTAGTTATTCGAAGGGTTTCTTTGATAAACTAATCCGAATGATCAACGATAATATTACAAAAGAAGGAGACTGGACTGTCTTTCAGGCTAATTTTGATCGTATCCATGAAAAGTTCTTTGTCAAATTAAAGAACCGATACTCCGATCTTACGCCCGGCGATCTTCGTTTATGTGCTCTTCTGCGTCTGAATATGCCGACAAAAGACATGGCCGGAATACTCAATCTTTCAGTACGAGGGGTGGAGGCTGCTCGTTATCGCTTGCGTAAGAAACTAAACCTTACCGAAGGAGAAAGTCTGACAAGTTTCCTTATTACATTTGAATAAACTCGATTTTATTCTTGATTAATTTATTATTGTCGCAAATACACTTTATATTTGTTGAATTAAGTAATACCTAAGTCAACACAATTATGAAGAAAAGACTTTTTGTTTTTTATTTCCTTTTTATTGCTACTCTCTGTGGTGCGCAAGTTCCGGCAGGAATTGTTGAAAAAGATTTTGTCGCCTATTTGTTTGCTTATTTTAAAGGAAATAAAGTCGAAGATGAAGCTGTTTGTTATGCTATAAGTAATGACGGATATAACTTTAAGACGCTTAATCAGAATCAACCAGTCATTGAATCTAAAGCGATAAGCTCTACCGGAGGGGTTCGCGATCCTCATATTTTACGGAGTGAAGACGGTCGTATGTTTTTTATGGTGCTAACTGACATGACTTCGTCTAAAGGCTGGGATTCAAATAGAGCATTTGTCATGCTTAAATCAGAGGATTTAATTAACTGGACTTCTAACATTGTCAATATCCAAACGAAATATACCGGACAAGAAAATCTGAAGCGCGTTTGGGCTCCGCAGACAATTTTTGATAAGGAAGTCGGCAAATATATGATCTATTGGTCAATACAACATGGGGAAGGAGCGGATATAATCTATTATGCTTACGCGAATGATGATTTCACGGATATAGAAGGTGAACCGAAAGTACTTTTCACTCCAGCTAATGGAAAGTCATGTATCGATGGAGATATTATCAATAAAAACGGTATTTATCACTTGTTCTATAAAACAGAAGGGCACGGAGATGGAATCCGGCATGCGATGACGGACAATCTTACTTCCGGTAAATGGATTGAACAACCCGGATATAAACAGCAAACTAAAGATGCAGTTGAAGGATCAGGTATTTTTAAGCTGATAAACGAAGATACATATATATTAATGTATGATGTTTATAAAAAGGGAAAGTATCAATTCTGCGAGACTAAAGATTTAGATGTGTTCAATGTTGTTGACAAAGATATTACAATGGATTTCCATCCTCGTCACGGCTATGTTATCCCAATCACAGCCCGCGAACTAAAAGGGTTATTGCATAAATTCGGGAAGCCCGAAGGATATACTCCTCCCGCAATGACAAATAATCCGGTATTGGAAGGGTATTATGCAGATCCGGAAATTCTTTATTCGGAGAAAAATAAAAAATTTTATATCTACCCGACAAGCGATGGTTTCAACAACTGGGGCGGGTATTATTTTAAGACTTTCTCATCTGACAATCTGAAAGATTGGAAGGACGAAGGTGTTATCCTTGATTTGAAGAAGGATGTTCCCTGGGCAAGCCGAAACGCATGGGCTCCTTGTGTTATAGAAAAGAAAGTAAAAAACAATCAATACAGATACTATTATTATTTCACGGGTGCTCAGAAAATTGGCGTGGCTGTTGCCGATGATCCTGCCGGACCATTCAAGGATTCGGGAAAGGCTTTGATCGATTTTAAACCTGAAGGAGTTAATGGAGGACAGGAAATTGATCCGGACGTGTTTCTTGATCCCGTAAGCGGGAAATCTTATTTGTATTGGGGGAACGGTTACGCTGCCGTTGCAGAATTAAATAAAGATATGATTTCGATCAAAAAACACACCTTAAAGGTTATCACACCCGATAAGACCTTCAGGGAAGGGTTGTATGTTTTCTATAGAAACGGACAATATTATTTTCTGTGGTCAGAAGACGACACTCGCAGCGAAAATTACCGCGTACGATACGGTACCTCTAAATCACCAAATGGCTCTATTTATATTCCGGAAAACAATCTGATCTTGGAGAAGGACCCCGAAAAAGGGATCTATGGAACCGGTCATAATTCTGTTTTGCAAGTTCCCGGAACAGACGAATGGTATATTGTTTACCACCGGTTTAACCGCCCGAACGGGATTAAAATGGGAGATGCCGCAGGTTATCATCGTGAGGTTTGCATAGACAAGATAGAATTTAATGATGACGGTAGTATAAAGAAAGTTATCCCAACAATTTAATTGTTTTCATGATGAAAAAACGGATTAAACCTATATTCTGTCTATTCTTGCTGTTGGTGGTGCAGACTTCATTATCGACAATTCGTGCGCGAGTTAACGAAGCTACGAGTAATCCTGATTCAGCTTATCTTTTTGCTTATAGTTTAGAAGAAAATAACGGTAGGTCGGGGTTGCATTTTGCCTGGAGTATAGATGAAAAAAACTGGCATACAATAGGACCAGAGTATAGTTTCCTGAAAAGCGACTATGGAAGATGGGGAAGTCAGAAACGAATGGAAACGCCTTTCCTTTTTGAGGACACAGAAGGCTTATGGCATTGTATCTGGAGCCTGAATAATGAAGATGATGCTTTTGCTCACGCAACTTCTGTTGATTTGATTCAATGGGGAAGACAAAGTTATCCGATCCCTGGAACAGGAGAAAATTGTCTTAATCCATTTTCCGTTCCTGAAGGTGATCATATAAAGATATTTTGGATAAGCGATCTGAATGGAAAAAATAAAACTTACACCTGTCAGACTAAAGACTTTAAGACTTACTCAACGCCCAAAGAGATTAAACAAACGAATCTCCCTGACCGGAGAACGGAGATTTCTTTAGCCGGGAATAAACAGAAAGGAACTATTCATAAAGTAAATTGGGATTTGATTAAGAACCTGATTGAAAAAACAAAAATAGAAGCATACAAGCAAATTATTCATAATGAAAAAACGATTGATGATGCGGTACGCTTTCCTGATCTCCAGCCTGTAGAGGCTTCTATACGAATTGATACCTCAAGTGGTAAGAAGATCAGTGAGTTGTTAATTGGAGCTTTCTTCGAAGATATAAACTACGCTGCGGATGGCGGACTTTATGCCGAATTAGTTCAAAACAGAGACTTTGAATATGCTCTTAGTGATAAATTAGGTAGTGATCCGGACTGGAACAACTACAAAGCATGGACAATAAACAGAGAAGGTATTCATTTTTCTATTGATACTGTACAGCCAATTCATCCCAATAACAAACATTACGCATTGTTAAATGTCTCTACAGTCGGGGCGGGATTAAGCAATGAAGGTTTTGATGGAATCGTTCTGAAAGCGGGTGAAAATTATGACTTTTCAATATTTATCCGTTCATTAGATAATCAAAAAGGTAAACTCAAAATACGCTTAACGGGTAATAAAGGTGAAGTTTATGGTGAGACGATTACCAAAACCTATTCCGGAAATTGGCAAAAGATTGAAAATGTAATTCTTGCCAAACAGAGTGCTGCTGATGCAAGATTGGAGATTATTCCGCTCTCACAGGGAGTTATAGCGGTAGATATGGTTTCTCTCTTTCCTCAGAAAACATTCAAAAACCGGAAGAATGGACTGCGGGCAGATCTTGCTCAAACAATTGCGGATATAAAGCCTCGTTTTATCCGATTCCCGGGAGGATGTGTGGCGCACGGTGACGGACTTCATAATATCTATCGCTGGAAGAATACGATCGGCCCTTTGGAAACCCGAACCCCAATGCGGAATCTTTGGAACTATCATCAAACGTTAGGTTTAGGATATTATGAATATTTCTTGTTTTGCGAAGATATCGGTGCAGAACCCCTTCCGGTTCTTGCGGCAGGCGTGCCTTGTCAGAATTCAGGAGATGGTGGTGCGGGACAACAATGCGGTATCCCAATGCATGAAATGGAACATTACATTCAGGATATTCTTGATCTCATTGAATGGGCAAACGGGGATGCGAAAACAACTGAATGGGGAAAAATACGTGCTCTTTCCGGTCATCCTGCTCCTTTCAATCTCAAATATATCGGAATTGGCAATGAGGATCTGATCACGGATGTTTTTGAAGAGCGCTTTACGATGATATATAATGCGATTAAAACTAAACATCCGGAAATAACGGTAATAGGTACAGTAGGCCCTTTTTATGAAGGAACGGATTATGAAGAAGGCTGGAAACTTGCCGATAAATTAAACCTTCCGATGGTTGATGAACATTATTACAACCCGCCGGGATGGTTTATTTATAATCAGGATTTTTACGACAAATACGATCGGTCAAAATCAAAAGTTTATCTGGGAGAGTATGCCAGTCATTTACCGGGAAGACCGAACAATCTGGAAACAGCTCTTTCCGAAGCATTATATATGACTTCGTTAGAACGAAACGGAGACATTGTAAGCATGACATCATATGCTCCGTTATTAGCAAAAGAAGGTCATACGCAATGGAACCCTGACCTGATTTATTTTAATAACACCGAAGTAAAGCCCACGGTAGGCTATTATGTTCAGCAACTTTACGGTCAGAATTCCGGAGATATTTATTATTCTCAATATACGCAGTTAAGTAACGAAAATGAAGCAGTAAAAAAACGTATTGCGGTGTCGGTTGTCAAAAACTCAAAAACGAACGAGCTCATTATTAAAATTATAAACATGCTACCTGTTTCAATTAAACCTTCCTTCCATTGGAATAACGAAGAGATAAGCAAGAATTCAACAGCCACGGTTAGCTTGCTTACAGGTCAGCCTGAAGATAAAGATCTTAAACCCTTTGTTCAAAAAGAATCAACCATAGATGCTTTAGCAAAAGAACTCCCGCCATACTCTTTTAAAGTAATTAAATTCAACCTGTAAAAGAGTTATTTATAGACCTGAATCAATAACTGGCTATTCAGGTCTATGAATAAATTATATTCTTAATAGGAATATCTTTTTCATTAAAATGTAACATTTGAACCTGCAAGTTCTATGTGTATCGTCGCATTACTCATATCCATTCCAAATTTAGAGGTAGGTGTAATCAAATTTAGAGGTAGGTGTAAATCAGTTTAGAGGTAGGTGTAAATATCCATTCGGTGTAGTATTGAAAAAATGACCGGATAATTCTCGAATAAAAACCTAAATAAGCTCTTAATTAAAGTTATTTTTATTCGTGAAATAGTTGGTTTGTGTATTTTCGCACTAAAAATAATTATAAAACGAATACTATGACGACGCGTCGAAAATTCCTGAAAAATGGAAGTCTCTCTCTTGCCGGACTAATGGTTGGGCAGAATTCTTTTGCCAGAATAAATCGTTCTTTCTTAGATGGGGAAAATGCAAAAACTCAGATCGAAAAATATATTTGTCAACGTCCGGCGTTGGAAAAAAGACAATTTACTTCGGAAGCAGTTGAAAAAGCAATTCAAACAACCAAAGCTAAACTGAAAGACCCTAAGTTGGCCTGGATGTTTGAAAATTGTTTCCCAAATACATTAGATACTACTTGTGAACATAAAATTGTGAATGGTAAACCGGACACATTTGTGATTACGGGCGACATACATGCCATGTGGTTAAGAGATTCCTCCGCTCAGGTATTCCCACATATTATCTTTGCCAATGAGGATGAAAAAGTAAAAACGATGTTGGTTGGAGTTATTAATCGACAGACGCAATGCATTCTTATCGATCCTTATGCAAATGCATTCAACGACGGACCTATCGGTAGTGAATGGGAGAAAGACCGTACGGAGATGAAAAAGGAATTGCATGAACGTAAATGGGAAATCGACTCTCTTTGCTATCCTATTCGTCTGGCTTATCATTTCTGGAAAAAGACCGGAGATACGACCCCCTTTGATACGAATTGGGTAAATGCGATGGAACTTGTCTATAAAACATTTAGAGAACAACAACGTAAAGAAGGCCTTGGTCCATACCGCTTTGGCCGAGTAACAGATCGCCAGGGTGATACCTTGCTAAACGATGGCTACGGAAGTCCCGTGAATCCGGTAGGGCTTATTGTTTCTTCTTTCCGTCCCTCAGACGATGCCTCATTGTTCGGATTTTTAATTCCTTCTAATTTGTTTGCTGTCACATCATTGCAACAGTTGGCCGAAATGCTGCGCGAAATTAAAAGTAATTACGACTTTGCAAGAAGATGCGATGAATTGGCCAACGAAGTTGATGCGGCAATTAAAAAATACGGCATCGTAAATCATCCGGACTTCGGTCAGGTGTATGCTTTTGAAGTAGATGGCTTCTACAACCATGTGTTTATGGATGATGCCAATGTCCCAAGCTTACTTGCTCTTCCGTATTTAGGTTGTGTTGATGTCAACGATCCGATTTATCAAAACACCCGTAAATTAGTGTTGAGTTCTTCAAATCCATACTTCTATAAAGGAAAAGCAGGAGAAGGAATAGGAGGACCGCATATTGGATTTGACTTTATCTGGCCGATGAGTATTATCATGCGTTGCAATACGACAAACGATACGGAAGAAATACGCTATTGTGCGAAGATGTTGCGGGATACGGATGCGAATACAGGATTCATGCACGAGTCCTTCCATAAAGATGATCCGACTAAATTTACACGCTCGTGGTTTGCCTGGGTTAATACGCTTTTCGGCGAAATGATTTATCGTCTCGTAAAAGAAGGAAAAACGGATATCCTGAATAATTTGTAATAAATAATATTTAACAAAAGGAGACGGACGAATTTGTCTTATTTGAAAGAGTTAAAAACCTCCTTTTGTCATTGTTTTTCAAAATTGGATATGATATTAATCAATGGCGAACAAACGATTCGTTATAGAAGAAAAGTTCTGTTCAATTTTCAAACAAATTAGAATAAGAATTGTCGGGCATATCGAAATAACTACTATATTTGCCCCGTTTATTAGTGATAAATTTCCATATTTACAAAAATAAACATTCCTGATTGTTAAAAAAGGAAAGATCGTGTACTAAAATATCTACATTGTTATGAGCAATATCAAAATATTATTAAACGGAATCATCAAAGAAAACCCAATTTTTGTTTTATTGCTTGGTATGTGTCCGACATTAGGAACTACCACATCTGCGATAAACGGATTGGCAATGGGTGCAGCTACCACTTTTGTCATTATTTGTTCAAATTTTTCTGTTTCGGCATTAAAGAACCTAATACCAGATCAGGTTCGTATCCCTGCCTACATTGTAATAATTGCAACTTTTGTGACAATGCTCCAATTATTCATGCAAGCATTTATACCAGCGCTATATGCGAGTCTGGGTATATTTATACCGCTTATTGTTGTAAACTGTATCGTACTTGGACGAGCAGAAGCATTTGCGGCAAAAAATAAAGTTATTCCATCCATCTTTGATGGAATAGGGGTGGGTATAGGATTCACCGTAGCACTTACCTTACTTGGAACAATAAGAGAACTGCTTGGAACCGGGCGTCTATTCAACATTAAATTACTTCCTGAAGAATACGGTTCTCTGATTTTTGTTTTGGCTCCCGGAGCATTTATAGCTTTGGGTTATTTAATAGCCACGGTTAATAAATTAAAGAAAGCAGAAGCATAAAGATGAACTTTTTCCAAATCTCTTTATCCTGTTTTGTTTGCTTGAAATATTAATCAACATCTTTATTCTATTATAAAAAACACATTAAATTGAACAAGAATGAATACACAGATCTGGGATTTTTTAGTACAAAATCTAACTGAATTTTACAATTTTACAGGGTTTGCGAATGCAACCCCGGGGCATATTATAATGATTGTAATAGGCCTCTTTGCTCTTTATCTTGGAATTGGGAAAAAATTTGAACCTATGCTTCTTGTCCCGATTGGATTTGGGGTAATTATAGGAAATATTCCTTTTTTGCCGGGAATGCAAATTGGAATATACGAACAAGGATCTGTGTTAAATATCTTATATTTTGGTGTATTAAATGGAATATATCCTCCTCTGATATTTATGGGTGTTGGTGCGATGACCGATTTTTCATCGCTTATTTCCAATCCTAAGTTAATGTTGATCGGAGCCTCAGCGCAGGTTGGTATCTTCGCTGCTTACATGATGGCTTTGCAACTTGGTTATACCGCTTCAGAAGCGGGAGCTATTGGTATTATCGGTGGTGCTGATGGTCCTACCGCTATTTTCCTTTCATCCCGATTAGCTCCGGATCTGATGGGGGCAATTGCTATTTCCGCTTATTCGTATATGGCTCTTGTTCCTGTTATTCAGCCTCCTATCATGAAATTATTGACGACAAAAAAAGAACGTCTGATCAGGATGAAACCTCCTCGTGCCGTGTCTCAAACAGAAAAAATAATATTCCCTATTTTAGGAATAATCGTGACTTGCTTTATTGTTCCGTCAGGTTTACCCTTATTAGGTATGCTGTTCTTTGGTAATTTGCTTAAAGAAAGTGGTGTAACCAAACGCTTGGCCAACACTGCAAGTAATTCGTTGATTGATATTGTTACGATATTAATAGGTTTGACAGTAGGGGCTTCGACACAATCCACTACTTTTTTAACGCCTAAATCAATTATTATATTTGGACTTGGTGCTGCTTCATTTATTGTTGCTACCTTTGGGGGCATTTTATTTGTAAAATTCTTAAACCTGTTTCTTAAAGAAGGAAACAAAATTAATCCGCTTATCGGAAACTCCGGAGTATCAGCGGTTCCTGATGCTGCACGCGTATCAAATGAAGTAGGACTTCATTACGATAAAACAAATTATTTGTTAATGCATGCGATGGGACCAAATGTGGCCGGTGTTATCGGATCAGCAGTCGCCGCAGGTATATTGCTTGGTTTCTTGGGTTAAAAAAAGAAGAGACGGCAAGAAAACCTCGGTTAAGGCAAAAAGAGAAATAACTATTTATTATTAATTATATATGGAAGATTTATTTAGCACTTTTTTAAGGGCAATCTTTATTGACAACATGGTTTTCTCATATTATTTGGGAATGTGTTCTTTTTTCGCTATTTCCAAAAATGTGAAAACATCTATGGGATTAGGCTTAACGGTCGTTTTCATACTTGGATGTACTGTTCCTATTAACTATTTACTTGAAAAATATGTTTTGGTTGAAGGAGCTCTTTCCTGGTTGGATGAACGTTTTGTAAATACGGATTTAAGTTTCCTGTCATTGATAATATTTATCACTGTTATTGCCTCGTTTGTTCAATTAGCGGAGATGTTTATTGAAAGATTCATGCCTGCGCTGTATGCCTCTTTAGGTATATTCTTGCCTCTTTTAGCCGTTAACTGTGCCATTTTAGGAGGATCATTGTTTATGCAACAACGTTCTTTTCCAAATGCCGGAACAGCAACAGTTTATGGCTTAGGATGTGGTATAGGTTGGTTATTGGCTATTGTAGGTATGGCTGCAATCAGTGAAAAGATATCTTATTCAGATATACCCAAACCATTAAAAGGGCTTGGTATTGCTTTCGTAATAACCGGCTTGATGGGTATGGGCTTTATGTGTTTCTCCGGACTTAAAATCTAATTTGATCCTTTGTGACAGAAAGAAAATACCCTATAGATAAAATGATCTATCCCGTGCAACGCTTTATGCAACAGCAGAAAGCGGGCGGGATAGTTTTGGGCATTAGTGTACTAATTGCTCTTTTTTTAGCTAATTCCCCTTGGGATGAAACTTATTTTTCATTCTTTGATCACAAATTCGGTTTCCAGTTTGATGATAAATCATATTTAAATTATAGCATACACCATTGGATCAATGACGGTCTTATGGCTATATTCTTTTTTGTAGTCGGTCTTGAACTGAAAAGAGAGATAATTGCCGGAGAATTGTCAAACCCTCGTAAAGCCATTTTGCCGATATCTGCTGCGATTGGAGGTATGGTTATGCCTGCCGTTATCTATTTTCTTTTTAATCCAACAGGAGAAGAAAGTGCCGGCTGGGGAATTCCAATGGCTACAGATATAGCATTTGCTCTTGGAGTACTTTATACGCTTGGAACTAAAACCCCGTTATCTCTAAAAGTCTTTTTGGCAGCCTTAGCTATAGTTGATGATTTAGGTGCTGTTTTAGTTATTGCCTTCTTTTATACATCAGATATATCCATAGCAAACCTTCTGATTGGATTCGGTTTTATTATAATCATGTATATAGGAAATCGAATCGGAATAAGGCATACTCTGTTTTATCTGATTCTTGGGGTAGCCGGAGTGTGGACTGCCTTTTTACTTTCCGGTGTGCATTCTACAATTGCGGCTGTTCTTGCTGCTTTTACGATTCCTGCGGATGTTGGATTGGGCGAAGGTCAGTATATTAGTAAAATCAGAAATAGTATTGACCAGTTTACGGTAATAGATCCGAATGGAAAACCAACTTTGTCGGAAAAGCAATTGGCTATATTAGAAAAGATAAAGAAAGATACAAAGTTGGCAACGCCCCCTTTGCAACGTCTTGAACAGGCTTTGCATCAGTTTGTAATCTTTCTTGTTATCCCGATTTTCGCATTGGCGAATGCCGGTGTTTCAATGAAAGATATAGAGATTGAAACTCTTTTTAGCAATAATGTTACTGTGGGGGTTGCTTGTGGTTTGTTCTTTGGAAAATTCATCGGAATTAGTGGAACATCTATTTTGTTGGTGAAAACCCGAATTGCCTCTTTTCCGCAAGGAATGAATCTTCGTAACTTGTTTGGAGTAAGTCTGCTTGCATCAATCGGATTTACGATGTCTTTATTTATCGCATCATTGGCTTTCCAGAATCCGGATAATATAATGCAGGCTAAAATAGGTATTTTTACAGCATCCATAGTCGGTGGAATTATAGGATTCATTGTTTTGAATAAAGAAGATGCAAGTAAAAAGGACTAATCATTTCAGTATCTTTTTAATAGCGCTCTGAAGATTTTGCAAAAAAGAGGTGTCTCATTAGATTATAGATTTAAAAGTATTACTTTTGGTCGGATAATCACACATTAGAGAAGATGGAATTCCAACAGATCTATAATGAATGGCACAAGAAATCTTATTTCTTTGTACGATCCTATGTACAAGATGATATGGTTGCTGAAGATATTGTTTCCGAATCTTTGATAAAATTATGGAAAACAATGTCTGAAAAACATATTGAGCACCCACAATCATTGCTGTTTACCTTACTAAGGAACAGGTCTGTTGATTTTCTCAGACACGAATCTATACGTCAGGCTGCATGGGGTGAATTAGCAGATGCCTATCAGCAGGAATTATCATTGCGTATATCTACTTTGGAGGCATATGATCCCGAAAATATTTTCTCAAAAGATATTAAGTCTATTATTGACAAAACATTGGCCACTCTTCCCGAACAGACCCGGAATGTTTTTATCATGAGTCGTTTTGAACATCTTTCAGTGAAAGAAATAGCGACAGAATATGAAATAACTCCCAAAGCAGTGGAGTATCATATAACCAAAGCCCTCAAGGCATTAAGGATCAGTCTGAAAGATTATCTTTACATCTTGTTTTTCCTTTAAACCGACAAAAGGTTTTCCCGAAATTTGTCTTTCTGTATTTTCAGTCATTCGTTTTTTTAATTCTATTTTAGGGATTCGTAGGCGTGAAACGTTTTATATATATAGAGAGAAATATATGATGGAAGAAAGTTTATTGATACATTATATTGAAGGGAAAGCTACTACCGAAGAAAAACGGCAGGTTATTCTATGGCTAAATGAATCACCCGAACATCAGGCTACATATCTGGCTTTACGAAAGCTACACGATCTGAGCTTATGGAATGAGACGGATCGTAAGAGCGTGTTTTTGAAAAAAAACAAATCGTCAGTTCGTATGTTTACCAGAGAATTTGCTAAAATAGCGTCAGTCTTATTAGTCGGTGTCTTATTATCAAGCATTTATTTTTTATCTAAACAAGAAACAGCCGACAATTTTATTCAAACCATTACCGTCCCTCCCGGACAACGCGCCGAAATCAGATTAAGTGATGATACCGAAGTATGGCTGAATGCCGGTAGTAAGCTTTCCTTCCCTGAAAAAGTAACAAAAGACGCATACGAAGTAACGCTACAAGGCGAAGCTTATTTTAAAGTGAGCAAAAGGAAAGAGATCCCTTTTATTGTTCATGCAGGGATGTATGATATTAATGTATTAGGTACGGAATTTAATGTTAAATCCTATCAGAAACATGGAATATTCGAAGCTGCATTATTAGAAGGGAAAATTGACGTCGTCTCAGAACAAACAAACGAAAAAGTAAGTTTGAAACCCAGTGAGCAACTCATCTTGTCGGAACATGGGTTAGAGAAAACAAACATTGAGTATTATGATTATTTCAGATGGAGAGAAGGCCTGATTATTTTCGAAAAAGAGAAGGTGGGTACTTTGTTTGCTAAGCTGGAACTATACTACGATATTCAAATTCAGATAGAGAATAAATCGCTTTTAGAGTCTGTATATACCGGTAAATTCCGTATTCAGGACGGCATAGAGCATGTGTTGAGAGTTCTCCAATTGAAACATAACTTCAGCTATATCAGAGATGAAGAAGCTAATAGTATTACGATTAGATAAAATTGTTAAACTAAAATATGAAAAAGCCTATGAGTAAATAGATGTCTATTTAGGAAGTAAAACGGAAAGTGTTGGCCCACCTTCCGTTTTGAGACTGCCAGCATTAAAATGAGATTATAACCTATAATACTAACATATCATTAATACAAATGTATGAAAAAAAATTACAGAAGGAGATTCTCTCCTACTAATCATAATCTAATCAGAGTGATGAAACTAACATTAACATTATTACTCATTTGCACGACAGGATTATTTGCCTCTGAAGCAAACTCGCAATCTGCTCAGGTGAATTTATCTATGAATAATGCAAAAATAAGAACGGTTCTGAATGAAATAGAACAGCAGACTGACTATCTGTTTTTGTTCAATCCAAATGATGTAGATACAGAAAAGCAAATTTCTGTCAAGGCTACAAAGCAACCGGTAACAGAAGTTCTGAATGATATCTTCAAAGGGACTTCAATTACTTACAAAAAAGAAGGCAATAATATTCTTTTATTGAAAGATGAAAAAACAGAGAACGCATTGGCTAAGCTTAGTTCCGTTCCTCAACAAGATAAAGTAACTGTTTCAGGAACGGTGAAGGATCCTCTTGGTGAACCAATTATTGGTGCTAATATTATTGAAAAGGGAACGACGAATGGAAATATCAGTGATTTTGACGGGAATTTCTCATTAAATGTTTCGCAGAATGCTGTTTTGTTAATCTCCTATATCGGATATAACACATTGGAGGTTTCAACTGCCGGAAAAACTGTTTTTCAGATTGTTTTGAAAGAAGATTCAGAACAATTGGATGAGGTAGTTGTTACCGCATTGGGTATCAAACGAGAAGAAAAATCGTTAGGATACGCTGTCCAGAAGGTATCCGGCGAAGAGTTGACAAAAGTAAAGGGGGTAGATATGGCTACTTCATTAACCGGAAAAGTGGCAGGTCTTACCATCAAAAATACAACTGAATTTGGTGAAACAGCCTCTATTGAGATGCGTGGAGAGAGTCCTCTTATTGTAATCAATGGTGTTCCTTATGAGAATATAAGTTTGAATGATATTGCTGCGGATGATATTGATGATATCAGTACTTTGAAAGGTGCTACTGCAGCTGCGTTGTATGGAGCACGTGGTTCGGCAGGTGCTATTATGATCACAACAAAAAAAGGAAAAGACAGTGGCTTTTCAATAGATATCAACAGTAATACTATGTTTAGAGCTGGATGGGTTGCGATTCCTAAAGCACAAACATCTTACGGACACGGTCTGAATGGTGAAATTGCTGATGACTATGTTTGGGGGCCTAAACTTGATATCGGGAATACGGCTGTACAATGGAATCCGGTATCTAAACAGTATGAAGAAATGCCTTTGGTTTCAAGTGGAAAGAACAATTTTAAAAACTTCCTTGAGTCAGGTCTTATAACCAATAACAACGTTAGTATCACTCAAACAGGAGAAAACGGTTATTTCAGATCCAGCATAAACCATATTTATAATAAAGGACAATATCCTAATCAGAAACTAAACAAACTCAATTATGCCTTGAGTGGTGAAATGAAATTGGGAGACAAGGTTTCAATTGAAGGTCAGATGGGATATAACTATAGTGAAACTCCTCAGACATGGGGTGGCGGCTATGGAAATCAGGGGTATATTTACCAGATTTTGATGTGGACAGGTCCGGATTATGATCTTCGCCAATACAGAGACTACTGGCTAACTACGAACGAAAAGCAGAACTGGCTCTACGAAGCCTGGTATGATAATCCTTATCTGATTGCGTACGAAAAACTTATGGGAGTTGAAGAAAGCAAACTAAATGCGAGCTTTACGGCTAATTACAATATTTTGAATAATCTTAAATTAATATTCCGGAATGGTTATGATTACTATAAAAGTGAAGATAAAGTAAGAAATCCGGCAGGTGTATTCTCTACAAGAGGACCTGATATTAGTTTTAATGGACACGGTTGGGGATGGAGCGGTAAAGGTATGTATGGCGTCAATCAAAACTGGGGACAGAGTATAAATAGTGATTTGATGATGACATATAATCAATCCGTTGGCAAGTTTAATTTTGATGTTTTGGGTGGTGGTAGTATTTATTATTATCAGGACAAATATCAGGGAGCACGCACTGTTAATGGACTGGCAGTGCCGGGATGGTATTCCTTAGCCAATGCGATTCCTTCTACAGCCGTTGGTGTTGATGGAATATCAACAATTGTTGGAGAACGATCCAGACAAATAAACAGTCTTTACGGAAAACTCTCTGTTTCATGGAATAACCTGGTGTATATAGATGTAACCGGACGTAACGACTGGAGTTCTACTCAACCGGAAGATCAACGTTCTTATTTTTATCCATCTGTATCAGGAAGTGTTATTTTGTCTGAACTATTTAATGCTCCGTCCTGGCTTTCAATGTGGAAGGCAAGAACATCATGGACGATAGCAAAGTCTCCGCTGGGTATATACGACAATAACCTACCATATAATACTTCAAACTCATGGGGGAATGCAAGTGCTTCTCTTCCGAACAATCTACTTGGAATAGATTTGCTGCCTTCAGAAAACCGCACTTGGGAGTTTGGAACAGGAGCTTATTTCTTTACCAAAAGATTATATGTCGATATTGCTTATTTTGATAAGTTGTATTATAACCGTCAAATCAAACAGACTATAGCACCATCATCAGGGTATAATCAAACACTGATTAATACGGATGAAACCTATGCTCGACGTGGTTTTGAAGTCACGCTGTCGGGAAGCCCTGTTAAAACAAAGGATTTTGAATGGAACTCAACGATCAACTATTCTTCACAACATAGATATTATGTAGATATCGATCCGGTTTATTCTACAAAAAACCAATGGGTAAAACCTGGTAAACGAATGGATTACTACGCAGCAACAGAAAAAGCGCTGAGAGATCCTCAGGGTAATATCATTCATAGTGCTGACGGTAATGTGTGGTTAAGTAGTTACAAACAGTTGTATGGATATAGCGATCCCGACTTCACATTCGGATTCATTAATAGTTTCAGATGGCGCGATTGGGTATTAAGTATTGGTATTGATGGTCGAATTGGTGGTTTGATGGATAACTACGTATATGGTAAGATGTTTGATACAGGTTCTGCTCCTGAGACAGATACAGAATACCGTTATGATGAGGTAGTAAATGGAGGTAAATATATCGGTAAGGGTGTTAAAGTTATTAGTGGCTCTGTTAAATACGACACCGACGGCAATATTCTTGAAGATACACGCCAATATGCAACAAATGACATTCCTGTCAGCTATCAGGAATATATGAGACTTTGGGGTAATTCATGGGAAGGCCGTATTCATAATCAGAGTTTTATTAAACTAAGAGAACTTTCAGTCATGTACACACTCCCTTCACAATTTTTGAATAAGACTTTTATTCAGAATGCATCAGTTGCGATAACAGGACAAAACTTATTCTTGTGGACTAAAGATTTCAAATACTCAGACCCGGACTCAGGGACAGAGGATATGAATGCTCCTTCACAACGTATGATCGGTTGTAATATTAAAGTTACATTCTAATAACGATTAAACTGATAAACAATATGAATACTAAATTAAAAAATATAGCAACAGGATTAATTCTGTTAATGGGTGTATCTTTATCGGGATGCGATAACTTTGATGATATAAATACCAATCCAGACAAGCCTTCTGAAGCTACTGCTCCCTGGCTTGCTACAGGAATGATTACAACGATTACGTCTTCTAATATAAGTACACAAAAAAGTTTTCTCGGCCCTTACAGACAGAGTAAGTATATTCTTTTCACAGAGCGAAAAGAAGGAGCCCAGTATAACAACTTAGGAAGAGCCGATTTTGGTAATTATCTTTTTACTCTGAAAAATATAAAACCAATGTTGGAATATGCCAGTGTATTAACTCCTGAATCAAATAATTCGTATGAGGCTTTAGCACACTTTATCCGTGCATGGCAGTTTTTTCAACTGACGATGTATGTTGGTGATATACCTTATTCTGAAGCAATACAAGGAGACGAAGGGTTGATTAAGCCCAAGTACGATACGCAGAAAGACGTAATCAAGGGAATTCTCGAAGAACTTGATCAAGCAAATGATTTGTTCTCTAAAGGAGAAAATTTTTCAGGTGATTTTATCTATGGCGGTGATGTAGATAAATGGCGCAGATTAGTTAATAGCTTTGAGTTGTATGTTCTGATAAACTTATCCAATAAGACCGATGATACGGATCTGAATGTAATAAGTAAATTCAATGAAGTTGCGAAGCGTCCATTAATGAGAGATTTTACAGATAATTTCGCGGTAACCTATACTGAGGCAAGAGGGTATTGTTATCCATGGAGCAATACCGCTGTCAGCTTGAATCCATTTACTCAATATACGATGTTATCCGCTACTTACATTGATCTGCTGAAAGAAAATAAAGACAGACGTTTGTTCTGTGTTGCAGAACCTGCAGAGTTATTGTTAAGTCAAGGTAAATCTGCTTCCGATTTTGATGCGTACATTGGAGTTGAAGCTTCTGATGAGTTTGATGTGACTGTTGATAAAAAGAATAGTGGCGAATACAGTGATCTGAACCTCCGCTACGTTGAATCAGCTACAGCAGAACCTGCCGGATTATTATGTCATTGGGATGTTGAATTTATATTGGCAGAAGCAGCGGTTCGTGGATGGACTAATGATGATGCTCAAGCACACTATGCTAATGGTATTAAGAACTCTATGAATTTCTATGCTCGCTATACGGATAGCAAATATACACATGGCGTTTCGATCGACGATGCGTATATTAATACATACACAGATCAGGTTGCCTTGACAGGTAGTCCGGATAATAAAATCAAACAGATTATTGACCAGAAATATATGGCAGGATTCTTCCATAATCAATATTTTTCCTGGTTCGAGTTCAGACGTACAGGCTATCCGGAATTTATTTTAAATCCAAATTCGAATATGAATCCGACGGATAATACAAAATTCCCGACAAAATGGCAATACCCTCAATCTGAGATTGATTATAATAATGACAATCTGAAGGAAGCACTTGACCGCCAATACGGAGGTAGTGATGACTTCAATGGCATTATGTGGATATTAAATTAAACCGACCGGTGGGGACGAAATAATCTCCTGATACATTTTAATGTTCCCTTTGTTTTTCTTTTGACCACCATTGAAAGAAAAAACAAAGGGAGTTTTCTTTTGATCATTGTTCAAAAAAAGATAATATACCCTGTAGTATATTATCTTTGTAAAAGGATAAGTAATCAGATTATGAATATAGCCTCAGGAAAAAAAGTTTTAAAACCGGGAGTTTTGTTATACCGGAAAATCCGCTATCGCAAAGGACATGGCGTTCATTCTCCTTTTGTGTTTAATTTTATCACAAAAGTAATTGATGAGCGTGCTCCGTATTACTGCCTGAATGATATTGAACTGACACGTAGAAAGATCTTTTATGAAGAAAAGAAAGATACTCTTCCTTTGCGTGAACTCATTCAGCAGTCAGTAATCTCTTCCAGATGTGGAGCGCTTCTAATGCGGATAACCAACTATTTTAAACCACATACAGTTTTTCAGATAGGGAGCGTGACTGGTTTTGCATCTTTATATCTTTCTTCTTATTCTTCGAATGTAGAAACTTTTGTTTTGGAAGAAATACCGGAAAGAGTCTCTGCGAATCGTTTAGTTTTTGATAAACATAAGGCAAAAAATATACAATTAATAGAGGATAATTGCCGGGATAATTTAGCCCAGATGTTAAAAAATAAGGAAAATCCGGATTTGATTTATTTCGATTTTCTGAATGATACCGATCTGAACCGTTATGCATTTGAAACTTGCCTGCCTTATTGTGGCGAAACAACAGTTCTGATTATTGCAGGAATAAAAGCAAATAAAGAGATGGAAAAGTTCTGGGAAGAACTCCTTTCGCATCCACAGGTTGGTGTTACAATAGATGTTTTCGAATTCGGAATAGTATTCTTTAATCTTAAATTGCATAAAAAGAATTATATTGTATCATTTTAAAAAAACAATGTTATGAAGAAAAGTATAGTATATACACGTACCGGAGATAAAGGCACTACAGCATTAGTCGGAGGAAAACGAGTGTCAAAGACAGATCCTCGCATTGAAAGTTATGGTACAATTGATGAGTTGAACTCCTTTATAGGTTTATTGGCTGCAGAATTGACAGATACAGATGATCTGGTCTTTCTGAAATTCGTGCAACATAAACTTTTTAATATAGGCTCTTATCTGGCAACCGATCAGGAAAATACGGAATTAAAGATTGAAAGTCAGGTAACGGACGAGAGTGTCAGTCGTATAGAAAAAGAAATAGACCGTATAGATGGAGCTTTGCCGCGTATGACTAACTTTATTCTTCCAGGCGGTAGCCGATCGTCTGCTTTGGCTCATGTCTGCCGTACTGTCTGTCGCCGTGCAGAACGTTGTGTTTATGCGTTTGAACCACGTGTAGAAATTGATAAAAATGTTCTTATTTTCATAAATAGATTATCCGATTATCTGTTTGTGTTGGCCAGAAAATTATGCATAAAAGATATGGGCGATGAAATTATTTGGGATTCTACTTGCATCTAAAGAATATTGTCTTATTTTTGCGGAAAATTTGACAATCAGACCATCCGACAGGTGGTTATTAAATTATTAAATAACTATGTATTGGACATTAGAATTGGCTTCGAAGCTGGAAGATGCACCCTGGCCAGCAACAAAAGATGAGCTCATTGATTATGCACAACGTTCTGGTGCGCCTTTAGAAGTGATTGAAAATTTGCAGGAAATGGAAGATGAAGGTGAAATATACGAGTGTATGGAAGATATTTGGCCTGATTATCCGAGCAAAGAAGATTTCTTCTTTAATGAAGAAGAGTATTAATGAATAAAAAACGACAAGATTCGTAAATAAAGCGAGGTAGTGAGGTGTGAGTATCTCCCTACCTCGTTTGCTTTATGTGCGGTTGTACAATTTATTGTCTCTCCGCTCGTTTTGTATATATAATATGCAGATAATATGTTTGTCCGCATTAATGTTGACAATGAAGAGAGTTATTCGTTCCATTATATTATTCCTTTGTGTAACAACTGCTGCTCAGGCTCAATACGATGCCCAGTTCAGTCAATATTTCATGGCTATGGGGTATTATAATCCTGCTTATGCAGGAACAACAGGGGACCTGAATCTTTTCGGTATTCATCGTCAACAATGGCTCGGTTTTAAGGGAAATCCTCCGAAATCTTTTTTTGTAACGGCAGACATGCCTTTGAAATTGGGAGAAACTACTCATGGAGTGGGGGGTGTCTTGTTTACTGAAAGCATTGGACTTTTCAATAACACGCATATTGCGGGACAGTATGCGAACAAACAAAAATTATTTGGTGGAATTCTGTCTGTTGGTCTTCAGGTCGGCATCGTCAGTCAGTCGTTTAATGGAGATGATGTTTATTTTCCCGAAGGATATGAAACGGACGATTCTGCTATTCCTCGCACCGTAGTTAGTGGAACTTCTTTTGATATCAATGCCGGCCTTTATTATACAAGAAAGAATTTCTATTTCGGAGTGGGAGCCATGCACGTTACCGAACCCGAATTAATGCTGGATGAGAATGTATATTCTTATATTGCCGGTTCGTATAATTTGGTGAGCGGATACAATATTAAGCTAAAGAACCCGTTGTATGAATTGCAACCTTCTGTTTTTCTGAAGACTGATACGCGCACGTTTCAGGCAGATATAACAGGGCGGGTGGTATATAATAAAATGTTTAACGGAGGTTTATCGTGGCGTGTAAACGAATCCATTGTCTTCTTGTTTGGCGCAACTTTCGGAAGGGTACAAGTGGGATATGCATATGATTTCCCTACTACTCCAATACTGAAGGGGACTACCGGAAGTCATGAATTAATGATTCGTTATGCCTTAAAACTGAAGAAAACAAAAACAGGAAAGAATAAGCATAAAAGTGTACGTATATTATAGTATATGAAAAAAGTTTTAATAGCACTGATAGTAGCAACCTTATTATCCTCTTGCGGACGCTCCATGCTGGGAAGCGGAGAGGTGACAGGAGTCCGGACGGTAGCCATCAACGAACCGGCACCGTATGGAATGGTTCTGGTAAAAAGAGGATCCTTTGAGATGGGACCGGCAGACAAAGATTCTCTGTGGGGGATTATGCCGGAAACAAAAGGTGTTTCATTTGATGCTTTCTGGATGGATGAAACGGAGGTGACCAACGCTAAATACCGCCAATTCCTTTACTGGGTAAGGGATTCGATCATTCGCGAACGTTTGGCAGACCCAGCCTATGGAGGAAATGATTTGTTTAAAATAACGGAAGACCGTTACGGAGAGCCTGTAACACCACATTTGGATTGGAGTCGCCCGATTCCATGGAAACGAGCTAACGAAGATGAGCTAAGAGCTATTGAAAGTGTCTATTACGTACATCCTGTTACAGGTGAGAAGCGTTTGGATGAGAAGCAAATGAATTATAAATACGAATGGTATGATTATACTTCGGCTGCTTTGAGAAAGCATCGTCTTGATCCATATGACCGTGTACGTAATACGGATATCGTTGTAGATCCGAATGAAGTGATTCTGATTTCAAAGGATACGGCTTATTTTAATGACGAAGGACTTCCGGTGAATGAAACGATTACGCGTCCTTTGAGTAATTATGCTGACTTCCTGCATACTCGTATTGTAAATATTTATCCGGATGAAACCTCTTGGGTTAACGATTTTAACAACGCTTATAACGAACCGTATATGCGTATGTATTTCTCTCATCCCGGATACGATGACTACCCTGTCGTAGGAGTTTCCTGGGAACAGGCTACTGCCTATTGTGTATGGAGAACCGACTTATATAAAGCATCTATTAATTTACCGCCGGGACAAGCTATTGAAGCATTCCGTCTTCCGACTGAAGGAGAATGGGAATATGCAGCACGGGCAGGTAAGAGTGAAAATAAATATCCCTGGGCAACAGATGAACTGAAAAGTGGAAAAGGTTGTTTCTTAGGTAACTTCAAACCGGGAAAAGGAAATTATACGGAAGACGGACATTTGATCACTTCCCGTGTCGGATCTTTTGCTCCAAATGAATTCGGATTATATGACATGGCAGGCAATGTGGCTGAATGGACTTCTACGGTTTATTCCGAATCCGGACCAAGCCAGATGAATGATATGAACCCTGACTTACGCTATAATGCAGCGAAGGAAGATCCGTACGACATGAAGAAGAAAGTGGTTCGTGGAGGATCGTGGAAGGATGTTTCTCAATTTATCCGTTCAGACATGCGTACTTTTGAATATCAAAATGAAACTCGTTCCTATCTTGGCTTCCGTTGCGCTCGGACACAAGTAGGATTTTCGAAATCAAAAGGAAAGAAATAAAGAAAAACAGACGATAAAAGACTTCAATAAATATGGGAAAGTATAGAAGATATAAAAACAGAATAGAAATGTTCCTTGCCAGCGATAAAGGAAAGCGGGTATTGAACTTCTTCTATAGCTGGGGTGCTGCAGTAGTAATACTCGGAGCAATGTTCAAGTTGTTACATTTACCGTATGGTGATATAATGCTGGCAGTGGGTATGATTACGGAGTTCTGTGTTTTCTTCGTGTTCGGTTTTGAGAAACCTTCTATGGATTATCAATGGGAAGAGGTATTCCCTGTGTTGAAATCTAAAAATCCAATGGACAGACCTGCAGGAATTGGGCATATGTATGAAGGAACAAATGGTTCTTCCGGTGAAACAAATGGTGTTCATGTAAATGTGGGAGAGGTAGCCAAAAGTGCAGGATTAGGAGCTTTGGATGTATCAGAAGATGATGCTAAAAACTTATCAGATAGTATAAAGAAACTAAGTGGTGCAGCAGATCAGATTTCTAAAATGGCTGAACTGACGGAAGCAACGCAAAAATATCTGGAACAACTTTCTACCATGTCGGATGAGATGGGTAAATTTACGACTGTCACTTCTTCATTGACAAATGTTTCCGACACCCTGTTGAATTCCTATAAGGGCATCACGGATAATTCGGACGGAATCAATCAACATTCGCGTGGCTATGTGCAACAAATGGAAATGTTGAACCGTAATATTTCCGGATTGAATACAATTTATGAAATCCAACTGAAGAGTATCAGTTCTCAGATTGAAACGATTGAGCATATAAATTCCGGTTTGGGGCGTATCAAAGATTTGTATGACGGGTCGATAGTGGATAGCTCTGTATTCCGTAGTGAAACGGAGAAGATGGCCCAACAATTAGCCCAATTAAATCAGGTGTATGGACGATTGTTGCAAGCGATGACGGTAAACATGTATGGAGCACCTACGCCTCCTCCCGGTTCTTATCAGAACCCTTACACGAATAACCCGGATTCACAAATGGGAAGATAATCTGAATAAGAAAGAGTAAATCAAAAAATAAATATGTCAGGAGTAGCTAATAAACCTAATTCTCCACGTCAGAAGATGATCAATCTGATGTACATCGTCTTTATTGCGATGATGGCACTCAGTATCTCTACTGAAGTCCTGGACGGATTCGTGCTGGTGGAGGATAGTATGCGAACCTCTATAGATAATACGACAAAACGTAACGATATAGTAGCCGGAGATCTTGAGGCTTATTATCACAATAATCCGGAAAAAGTAAAAGAGTGGTATGAAAAAGGGATTCAGGTAAGAAAGGAATCCGACGAACTGTACGATTATATTCAGTCATTAAAAGAACGTATTGTTAAACATGCCGATGGTGATAAAGGAGATGTAAATAATATCAGACGTCAGGATAATATTGAAGCTTCTTCTTATATTATGCTCTCTCCGGTAACCAGAGAAGGAAAAAAACTTCGCGAAGCAGTGGATTCCTATCGTACGATGATGGCTGATATGATTGCGGATCCGGAAAAAACAAAGGTTCTGGAAGCGAATCTGAGTACGGTTCCTCCCAAAAGAAAAGGCACAAACACTCCTTCGTGGGAGGTTGCTATGTTTGAGAATATGCCGGTTGTAGCTGCCGTTACTTTATTGACTAAATTACAGAATGATATTCGTTCCGCAGAAGGAGAGGTATTATCTAATTTATTAAGTAGTGTGGATGTTGGAGATTATCGTGTGAATCAGATCAGAGCACAGGTAATACCCGAGAGTCAGGTGGTTATGAGAGGTAGCCAATATAAGGCCAGTATTGTTCTTTCGGCTGTTGACTCCACAAAACGTCCTGCTATTTTTGTGAACGGTAATGAATTACCATATGAAAACAAGGGAGTCTTTTCTGTTACGGCAGGAAGTGCAGGAACTTTTCCCGTGAAAGGATATATTGAGATGCCCAATAATGACGGAACAGTTGCCCGTCACAATTTTAATAGTGAATATTTTGTCACGGAACCGACGGCAACGGTTGCTCCTACATTAATGAATGTTCTATATGCAGGTATTTCCAATCCTATAAGAATTGCCGTTCCTGGCGTGCCGAGTGGCAATGTTTCGGCAACAATGAGTAACGGAACATTGACGCGTGAAGGAGAAGTCTGGTCTGCACGTCCTTCTCAGGTTGGGACAGAAGCGGTTGTTTCAGTCAATGCGCGTATGGCAGATGGAAATAGTGTAAGTATGGGTAAGTATTCTTTCCGTGTGCGTGCTTTGCCTGATCCTTTACCATATATCGAGTATAAAGACGCAAATGGGAATGTTCGTCGCTTCAAAGGTGGAGCTATTTCAAAGCGTGACTTAGTGGCCGCTGATGGAATACTGGCCGCCATTGATGATGATCTGTTGAATGTAGAATATACTGTGCTTCGTTTTGAATTGACTTTCTTTGACTCAATGGGAAATGCAATCCCGGAAGTGTCGCAAGGGACAAAATTTACTGCGGGACAGAAAACTAAAATACGGAATCTGGCCAGAGGAAAACGTTTTTACATTTCTCGTGCAGTAGCCAAAGGTCCTGATGGTATAGAACGCACATTGAACACGATTGAAGTAATTGTAAATTAAGAGTAAGAATAGAATATGAAACGCTTGTTTTGCATAATAGCATTAATAAATACACTTTTTGCGGTTGAAACCGTAAAAGCGCAGGAAACACAACAGGAACGCAGAACTCCTCGTCTTGAACGTGGTGAAAGGACTCAGGAATCTACTTCTTCACTGCCGGAGCTTACCGTCCGTGCTCAGGATATGAATGAGCGGCTGACTCAAGAGATTGGCAATGCGCGCTGGATGCGTGTTATTTATCGTGAAGTAGATTTGTCGAAGGAACAAAATGCTCCGTTATACTATCCGGTTCGTCCTATAAACGGAACATCAAACCTTTTTTCTACCATTTTTCAGGTTTTTAGTGAAAATAGAATAGATGTCTATGAGTATCTTGGGGATTATGAAGATTTTTCAGATGCACATAAAGTGACCTTCAATAAAGAATTTCTTGATAAGTATTATATTTTCTACGAAGAAATAGAAGGGCGTGGAGGTGAACCCTCTTTAGTTATTAACGAAAGTGATATTCCTTCTTCTGAAGTTCGCTCTTACTACGTAAAAGAAGCATGGTATTTTGATCAGAATAATTCGGTCTTTGATATTAAGATTCTGGCTATTTGTCCTATATTGTATTCGGCAGGTGATTTAGGTGAAGAGCGTCGTCCCATGTTCTGGTTGCCGTATGAAAATATTCGTCCGTATATCCGGAACAATTATATTATGACATCCAACACCAACAATGCTAAGACATTTACGATAGATGATTATTTCCGTCGCCGCATGTATGAAGGTGAAATTGTTAAAACGGAGAATCTGATGAACCGTTCGCTTGTCGAATATTGTCCGACTCCGGATTCTCTGAAGAAAGAACAAGTACGTATCGAGAATCAGCTGGTAGCATTTGAACAAGCTCTTTATCTGCAACCGGATACTGCCGCAGTATCGGACGATAAGGATAAAAAAGAAGTAAAAAGATCTGCCCGTGCCTCCAGAGTTTCTTCAACCAAACAAAGTAAGGCAACGAAGACAAAAGCACCTAAAGCAGAAAAAAGCTCGCCTGTTCGTAGCATACGAGGAAGACGATAGATTATGTATTGGACACTGTTTCTTACATTCTTTAAGATCGGTGCTTTCACTATTGGCGGAGGCTATGCCATGCTTCCATTAATTCAGCGTGAAGTTGTAGGGCGAGGTTGGATGAATGATGATGATTTCATGGACTTGTTTGCATTAACACAATCCTTGCCCGGTGCATTTGCTATCAATATCTCTCTCTTTATCGGCTACAAGCTCAAAAAGACACTGGGAGCAATTGTTTGTATGTTGGGCTCTGTTTTACCCTCATTTCTTATTATTTTGTTGATCGCTTTGTTCTTTACGCATGCGACAGATAATATCTGGATAGAAAAGGCATTCAAAGCTTTGCGCCCTGCTACTGTTGCATTAATAGCTGTGCCTTGTCTGACTACAGCACTGAAATTGAAACTTAGGAAAAGCATCCTGATAATTCCTGTTGTTGCAGCTTTGCTGATTTGGCAATTAGGCGTTTCGCCTATATATGTTATCCTGATTTCTGCTTTTGGCGGAATAATATATGACTTTTGGATAAAAAGAAGGTAGTATGATATTCTGGAAACTTTTTTATGTATTCTTTAAGATTGGCCTGTTTGGTTTTGGCGGAGGCTACGCTATGTTGGCTTTGATTCAACAGGATGTAGTGGATGAACACCAATGGGTATCATCACAGGAATTCACAGATATCGTTGCCATCTCGCAGATGACCCCTGGCCCGATTGCTATAAATAGTGCTACCTATGTCGGGTTTACAGCCGTACATAATGCAGGTTATTCACAACAAATGAGTGTTTTAGGATCTGTTACTGCAACAATTGCCGTTTGCCTTCCTTCTTTATTATTAGTTCTGTTGATATCTCTGTCTTATGCTAAGTTCAGATCAAACCGATATATTGCCGCTGCATTTCTCGGGTTGAGACCGGCTACTGTAGGTTTGATTGCTGCTGCAGCACTCTTGTTGATGAATAGCGAAAATTTTATAGATTATAAGAGTTTTATAATCTTTGCTGCGGCATTTATTCTCACCTGGAAATTTAACGTACATCCAATCCTGATGATTCTTATTGCCGCAGCGTTGGGATTATTTATTTATTAAGATAAGGCGATTCGAACTCCAATTTCTGTAATCCTTTTTGTACATCCGGATGACTCATGAAAAGTTTCCACAGCAATCCGGAACGGTGATTCTCAATCATTACGACAATAGGACCCTGGTCTATCGCTAAATAACGCTGAGGATACCAATTGTCGGTTTCACTAAACGCATCGTAGAAACCATATTCTCCAAATAACAACTCTTTTTTAGAATAAAGATAGCGCATTACCTGCATAGATTCTTTCGGCGTATAGACGATAGAAGACAATGCAGCCGTTGGTGTTATTACACCTCTGTCTCCACGTTCAGCCGGTTCGTGAGCTGAATAACCATCTACGGTGTAACTGGCACTCAATCCCCAGGAATTTTCACCATATCCTTTGTAATTTTTCGGATTGCGAATACAGTAAGCACGGTTGATCAGGGTATAATTCTTCATTTCTTCAAAATAGTCAGCGTAACGGTCTTTTAATCCGTTCGGATCTAATCCGAGGAACGAATAATGCGCCCAGAATAAAGGACCTGCTTCCGTTCCCTGATAACGCATATTCAACTTATATCCTTCTGTTTCATGTGGGCTGATTATTGCACCGCCTTCAGCCCATCCTTCGTGATAGACTTCTGCAGGCACTTCATGCGTGGGTGAGCAGGCTGCAAGGATATAGGTTATCATACATTCATTATATCCGCGAATGGCAAAGTTCATTTCCCAGGAATGCTCCGGACTCCAATGCCAGTAAAGTACGTTCTGTCCGTTGCGATGCCAGTTCCAGTCTACCGCTCTCCATAATTTGTCGATTCGGGCGGCAACTGCCTTCTCTTCGTCTGATCCGTTTACATAATATTGATGAGCAGCAAGCAGTCCTTGAAACAGGAATGAAGTTTCAACCAGATCACCACCATTGTCCTTTTCACTGAATCCTCTGACTTTTCCTGTTTCTCCATTCCACCAATGCGGATAAACACCATGAAATGAATCAGCTTTTTCTAAGAAAGAGACCATTTTATCCATTCTTTGCAATCCTTGTTCGCGGCTTACATATCCTCTGTCAATGCCGGCAATGATTGCCATAATACCAAACCCACTACCTCCGGAAGTAACTACATGTTTGTCGTTTTGCGGATAAACTCCATCTAAATGATAGCGCTCGCGTGCCATTCCGCTTGTTGGTTCTGCTCCCTCCCAGAAATAATTGAATGTACGTCGTTGTACACTATCCAGCAAGGCTTCGTCTGTAATCTCCGAAGTTACTTCTTTTGGGGTCTCTTGATTCTTCTGCGGTTGAGTGCATGCAATCATAACTGATAAGAATGCAAAAGCTATACCTGTATGTCTAATTTTCATGGTTCCTTTTTGTTTATTTCAATATGAATTTAGTTTTCTGAACATCCCGGCTATTCCCTCCGATCATTACTTCAAATTCCCCCGGCTCGTTTACGTAGTCAAGATCGTAGTTATAGAATTTAAGTAGTTCGGGGGTAATTTTAAAATGAACCGTTTTCGACTCTCCTGCTTTGATCATGACTTTCTCAAAGCCTTTTAATTCCCTCACCGGACGGGTTACACTGCCTACCAAGTCACGGATATAAAGCTGTACGACTTCTGCTCCGTCCACTTTCCCTGTATTCGAAACTGTCACACGGGCAATAATCTCCCCATCTTTCGTTAGTTCAGTCGTATTCAGTTTCAGATCAGAGTATGTGAAATTAGTATAACTAAGGCCATATCCGAATGGATAGAGCGCATCATTGGTGACATCTAAATAGTTACTTCTGAATTTCTCGAACCAAGCTCCTTCTTTTAATGGACGTCCTGTGTTCTTATGATTATAATACAACGGAATTTGTCCTACGTTCTGCGGAAATGTCATCGTAAGCTTCCCACTTGGATTAACATCGCCAAACAAGACATCACCTATTGCATAAGCAGCCTCCGTTCCTCCGAACCAAACATTCAGGATTGCCGGAACATTGGCCTGTTCCCATGTCAGGGTTAATGGCCGGCCGGTAAACAAGACCAACACAACCGGTTTCCCTGTTTTTACTAATTCCTTCAACAGAAGTTGTTGCACGTCCGGTATTCCCAACGTTGTACGGCTACTTGATTCGCCGCTAAACTCAGACGATTCACCCAATGCTGCTACAATAACATCCGCTTTGGCTGCTATAGCAAGAGCCTCCTTCCTTAGTTGATCATCTGTACTGTTGTCTCTGTTTAACTCACGACCGAACAATGTAGCCCGTGCTTCCAAAGCGGCATCTTCAGTCAGGTTACTTCCTTTAGCATAAAGTACATCCACGTCCTTACCGGCAACCGATTTCAAGCCTTCTACCAGCGTAGCCGGTTTTGTCAGATCTACGGCAACACTCCATGTTCCCGGCATATTTGATGCTGTATTCCCTAATGGACCTACAACAGCGATCGTTCCTTTCTTTTTCAAAGGCAAGGTATTCGCTTCATTTTTCAATAAAACAAAACTCTCGGAAGCAATCTTGCGTGCAGCTGCACGATGTTCATCCGAGTAGATTTCCTTCTTCGCTCTGTTTACATCACAATACTTATACGGATCAGCAAATAAACCGAGCTGATACTTTGCTTCCAATATACGACGACAACCCTGATCTATATCCTTCTGAGAAACCAAACCTTCATCAAGTGATTTCTTCAATGTGGATAAAAAACCTTCACTGACCATATCCATATCTATACCTGCTTTCAATGATCTACCGGATACTGTTTGCAAATCACCAATCCCATGATCTACCATTTCAAGAATACCCGTATAGTCCGTCACCACAAAGCCGTTAAATCCCCATTGATCACGTAATACGTCTGTCATCAACCACTTATTTGCCGTTGCCGGCACACCGTCCACTTCATTAAAAGAAGCCATCACACTACCAACACCCGCCTCAATTGCCGCTTTGTAAGGATATAGATATTCATTATACATGCGAATACGGCTCATATCCACCGTGTTATAATCTCTTCCGGCTTCGCCTGCACCATATAGCGCGTAATGCTTAACGCAAGCCATGATCGAATTATTAGCCTTATACTTTTCTGTCCCTGTCCCTTGATAACCGCGTACCATCGCCTTGGCTATTTCACCTCCTAAAAAAGGATCTTCACCATTTCCTTCGGACACACGGCCCCAGCGCGGATCTCTGGAAATATCAACCATCGGGCTGAATGTCCAGCAGATTCCATCCGCACTGGCTTCTGTTGCCGCGATCCTGGCAGCCTGCTCAATAGCTTCCATATTCCAGGAAGCAGATAACCCGAGAGGAATAGGAAAGGCGGTTTCATATCCATGGATCACGTCCATTCCGAACAATAACGGAATACCCAGACGACTTTCCTCCACGGCGATACGCTGAACCTCGCGTATCTTTTCCACCCCTTTGATATTAAATAAACCTCCAACAATCCCCTGCCTTATTTTATCACTTACGTTACTGCTTTGTGCCTGTCCCGTTGTTATATCACCCGAACTGGGTAAATTCAATTGCCCGATTTTCTCTTCAATAGTCATATTCTTCATCAGGTCGTTGATAAAACGATCCATTTTACTGTCTGCTGAATTATTCTGGGCAGTCGCAATCAATGCACACATACACAAAGCTGTCACAAATACCTTCCTCATCTTTGATTTTCTTAAATAATAGATTGTGTTTTTCTAACTATTCATTATACATTAAACAATAGCTTAAGACCTGATTAATCCATCGGATCAAGTAACAAGTCGGAAAGGTCGTCTAATTGCGACGCTGGTAATGGCCAATATGTTTTCTCTGTAGTCCAGCCTTTCGGACCAAGTACGGTTGCAGCTTCGCCCGTACGAACTAAATCAACATAACGGTTACACCATTCACTACAAAGTTCCATGCGACGTTCGTCTAATACATCACTCAATGTAACCCCTGTCTTCGTCGGCATTTGTGCCCTTTCACGGACTAAATTATATCCGTTGTCTCCATTTTTACCCAAGCGGATTTTTGCTTCGGAATTTAATAATAAAACTTCTGCATAACGTAATACGCGAACATTATTATTTTGCCCATATGTCGTACGTCCCGGTGTCAGCTGGTCATAAGGAAGATAACCCTTACCATTCCAACAATCTGTCGATGTCCCTTTTGCATCACTTACCACCCAGCCTTCACGGGTTGTGCTTCCTGCTTTCAGAAAACTTGTTTCTGCACGTACCGTTTCGCCACGATTTTCAGCCCAGGCTACAAATTCAGATTCATACCCCATAAAGCCCCAGCCGCCAAAGGAAGTTCCTGTGTCCGGATTCTTCAAAGAGAATGGCCCTTCACAATTAAACCATTGGTCAACTCCGATATATTCTCCCGAACCATTGCCAAAGTCGGTAACCTGACATTCGAATAAAGATTCATCGCAAAGTTTGCCGGGTATTTTAAATAAACTGTAATAATCGGAATATAAAGAGAAGTTGCCATTGTTGATGATATCGTCCGTCAATGTTTCAACCTGTTCATAATTTTCTTGCAACAAATACACTTTAGCTGCTAATAGTTTTGCGGTAAAAGCACTTACCGCTCCAGTATGCGTCATCTGATTAGGACGCAAACGCGGTAATTTTTCCATAGCATAATTCAAATCTTCTTCCAAAATGTATTTATATACCGCATCTATCGTAGAACGACGGAATTCGGTTTGCGTATTGTCCTTATAAAGAACGATCGGACCAAAATTTGTAACTAATTGATAGTACGCCCACGCACGCAATGTACGTACTTCTGCGCAGTAAGATTCATAAGTCGAATAGTCATCCGTACCTGGCGTCAGATAAGTAGCATACCCATCAAGAGATTCCAGAGATGAATTTGCTATACGGATAATCTCATAAAATGTTACCCAAACATTATTCAATGCCCAAAATGAGTTCGTATAATTGAAATGGCGTCCGAAATCTACTGCCGCACCTTGATCATCTGTGCGTCCCGACCACATATCTCCATCACGGCCAAACAAAAGAAGTTTGTTCGCAAAGTGCATCCCGGATGTACGAACTTTCGCATAAACACCGACAACCGGTTGATACATATTCTCTGTCTTGGAAAAATCTACACTTTCTTCCGGCAGCTTGTTTTCCGGATCTATATCGATAAAGTCAGAACAAGCCATGCTTCCTCCCAGCATTACCACAGCTGAAAGCATATATAGTATTCTTTTCTTTAAAAATTTCATAATGATAAGTTTTAAATGTTTTTTGATGGTTTAAAAATCAACTTGAACACCAAAGGTATAAGTTGCAGTCAAAGGATATACTTCAGTATCCCATCCTTCGGAATCAGATAACTCAGGAGTGAAACTGTTTGCTTTGAATGTAGTGAACGGTCTGTCGGCGGTCAGTGAAAGACGAACACCCGGCAATACATAATTACCCATTTTTACATCCTTAAAAGAATACCCAAGAGCAATATTCTGAATTCTGAAGAAATCAGAGCTCTCAACGAAATAAGATGCATTATTACTATCTGAAACATTCCATGTTTTTGTCAAAGCCTTTGCCGAAGGATGTTCATTCGTAGAACCTGCACCTGTCCAACGATTTGTGTACTGCGCTTTGTCAAAGTTATAATTTGAAGCAGCATAACGTAATGCACGTTTTCTATTCCATAACTCTCCACCCATTTGTCCGTATGTGGTAACGTTAAAGTCAAAATTCTTATACGTGAATCCAAAGTTTACGCCGTAGTTGAAATCCGGAACATAAGATCCTAATATCTGCTTATCGTTTCCGTCAATAACGTTATCCTTATTTACATCCTCATATTTAAAATCCCCCGGCTCAAGATTGTTTAAAACAGCAACCGGATCGGCAGCGCATTCTTCTGCTGTCTGATAAACTCCTACTACCTTGAAGCCATAATAAGAATTCATTTTCTCACCGACTTTGTTTACGGTTTTACCACCTTTGATAATTGTCATATTGTCTTTAAGGCTTTTTACTTCGTTATGTAAAAAAGAAGCATTAAGACCAATGTTATAAGCAAAATCCTTTCCGATATTATCAGCCCAGTTCAATGAAAGATCAACCCCCATATTCAGGATTTCTCCATAGTTACCGGCCAAAGTTGAGTTTTGCATTGGAATTTTGGGTGAGATAACTGCATTTTCAGTCATACGGTGGTACCAGTCTATATCAGCAGTCAAGCGTCTTCCTAATGTTGAAAAGTTTACTCCGACATTTGTCTCGCTAACAACCTCCCAACCAAGCCAACTGAAATTTGATGTATTCACATAACCGTCAATCGCATTATTTAGTCCAAACACACCTTGTACGTTATCTACATTTGCGAAACCGGCACTTGCAGCAATTTTATCATTACCTAATTTACCCCAACTTGCACGCAATTTCATATAATCAAATACTGTCTGATCCTTCATGAAAGACTCCTGGGAAATTACCCATGCGGCACCCACTGATGGAAAATATCCCCATCTGTCATTGTATTTGGAAGAGCCATCAGCTCGGAATGTAAACATTACCAGATATTTACCGGCGTAATTGTAGTTCAATCGCGTGAAATAAGATAATCCGCGAAAACGACTGCCATCATCTTTCACTAAGGCTCCTTCCTTATTACCTAAAGAGATGTATTTCCATACGTCAGCTCCTTCAGGCACGTTCGTTGCCGTTCCTTCCAGCATTTTATATTGCTCATTACGCATAGAAAGTCCGAGCATACCGGTAAACTCATGTTGTCCCCACTGATCGGTATATGTTGCGGTGTTATCCCATATCCAGTTGTTATAGCTCTTTTCTGTTTTAGTCAGACTGGTTACGTTATTTTGTTGTTTTGCACCGACATAATAAGTAGGAACAAAATTAGAAGTACCAAGAGATTTGTAATCGTAGCTATAACTTGTACGAATATTTAATTTTTCAGGAAGTATATTGATCTGTGCATAAAAGTTGCTCAATACCTGATAAATCTTGTTGCTCTTGTCAAAATAGGTAGCCGTTGCAATCGGATTATAGAAATTGTTCGCTAAACCCACTTGCTCCGGAGATGCAAATTTATTCGGGAATATAGATGCATCGCGCGAATTGTCATAAACCGGAAATACGGAAGGATTATTGAATGCTCCTTGCCAGGCTGCGTTGTTCGGTAATTGTTGATCCGAGTTACTGAATACTCCGTTAAAACCAAGTTTCAGCCAACTTCTTGCATCGTAGTCCAAAGCTGTACGGAAGTTCAGGCGACGATAATAATTCTCTACATCCATAATACCATCCTGCGCTAAATAGCTAAGGCCTGTAGAATAAGTTGCTTTATCCGAACCGCCGGATATGTTCAAACTGTGGTTTGTCATTAACGCAGTGCGTAATAATTCATCATACCAATCTGTGTCGGCATTAAAAGTCAACGAATTCAGATCTCCGCCAAAAGTGTTAACCGAACCTTCAAAGATATATCCGTAGGTATCGGGGTCGGCTTCCATAAGCATTGTTGCATATTCGTGAGAGTTTGCCATTTCTAACAAATTAGTCGCTTTCTGAACGCCGATATAGCCGTTGTAAGTAATTTTTGCTTCCTGATTACGCGTACCTTTCTTTGTACTGATAATCACAACACCATTTGCAGCACGCACACCATAGATCGCTGATGCAGAAGCATCTTTAAGAACAGTTACATCCTGAATGTCCGAATTGTTTAAGAAGTTGATATTGTCATAGAACATACCATCAACAACATAAAGAGGGGAGGTATCACCAAAAGAACCGAGACCACGAATAGTCACTTTCGGACCCTCACCCGGTGTTCCCGCATTGATGATATTAACACCGGTCACTTTCCCTTGTAGTGCAGCCATCGGTGATGAAGTGGGGATGTTGACAAATTCCTTTTCTTTTATCACATCGATAGGAGCTGTCAAATCTTTGGATTTTGCCGAGCCATACCCAATTACTACAACCTCTTCAAGTTTTTGAGTATCTTCTTCCAGAAGCACATTTATCGAATTCCTGCCGTTAACCGGAATCTCTTGAGTTAACATTCCTACATAGCTAAAGACTAACGTACCATTTTCGGGTACATTTGTCAATGAATAATCCCCATCTAAAGATGTTATCGTTCCATTCGTTGTCCCCTTAATAAGGACACTAACTCCTATTGCCGGAAATCCGGTGGCCTTTTCCGTTACCACACCGGAAACAGTACTATTTCCTTGCGCGAAAGCAGTGGCCGACGCAAGGATAAGGCATAAACAAAGCATTAGTTTAGCTTTCATGCATTTTCTTTTTTTAGGTTTAACATAAAGACACATTCTGTAAATTTGTTGATTTGAATGCAAAAGAAGACGCAAGTAATTAAGATAGCAAATTTTAACATACTGTAAAGCTACGGCATGTTAAATGTTGCGGTTTGCGTACCACTTTTTTAGTACTTTGAAATGTATAACTACTCTGATAAACAAATTGTTGAAGTTGTTAACCGAATAAGAAATGTCAAGATGTTCTAAAACATGAAAAATAGCAAAAAGACAGAAAATGAAGCTTTAACTCTAATGACAGCATAAAACGTGTCTCTGTTAAGTTTCTTTTTCCATATCTGTGGTAAAGCTTTACCACAGATATGGAAAAGTTTTACCACAGATATGGAAAAACTTTTTGACGGTTATGGAAAGACAGACTTATTCGTTTTGACACTATACATTAATATGTAAGCTCTTGCTTTATTTATGCTTTTAAAAAAGACTTGCATTTTGTCATGATATGTGATTAAAAACATTACTTTTGTGGCTTATAATTAGATAAATATAAAAATGGATAAAGTAAGTTATGCTCTTGGGTTAAGTATTGGAAACAATTTCCAGAGTTCAGGTATAAAAAAAATAAATCTTGATGACTTTATTAAAGGGCTGAAACACGTTTTAGAAGAAGAAAAACCGGAAATGAGCTATGAAGAAGCTAAACAAGTAGTAAATGACTATTTTGTGAAACTTCAAAGCGAAAGATTAGAATTGAATAAAAAAGCCGGAGAAGAATTTCTGGCAATCAATAAAGGAAAAGAAGGCGTGGTGGTTTTACCAAGCGGATTACAATATCAGGTATTAAAAAAAGGAGATGGCCGGAAACCTACCGCAGGGGATCAGGTGAAATGTCATTATCACGGAACGTTAATTAATGGGACTGTTTTTGATAGCTCTGTTCAGCGTGGTGAACCTGCCGTATTCGGTGTCACTCAGGTTATTAGTGGTTGGGTTGAGGCTCTTCAATTAATGAATGTAGGTTCAAAATGGAGACTGTTTGTCCCTTCTGATCTGGCTTATGGTGAACGCGGTGCGGGAAATGCGATAGAGCCGAATAGTACTTTAATCTTTGATGTGGAGTTATTGGATATTATATAATAAAATATAGACAAAGAAAATGAAAAAGTTCAGTGTATTAGTGGCTACAGTTCTTGTAGCGATGGGGATTGTGTCAACATCCTGTGATTCAAAGAAAAGTGCTAATCTAAAAACAGCAATTGATAGTGCGAGCTATGCAATCGGTGTTAATACAGGTGCGAATTATAAAGAAAATTTGAAAACTTTACCTGGTGGGGAAGCAAATATCGATGTGCTGATTGCCGGTTTTATTCAGGCAATAAAAGGAGATTCAACAAAAATGAATTCTGCTGAAGCGCAGGCTTATCTGCAAACTTACTTTATGGAAGCTCAAGCAAAGGATGCAAATAAAGCAAAAGAAGCAGGAGAGGCTTTCCTTGCTGAGAACAAAACGAAAGAAGGTGTAATCACGACAGAAAGCGGATTGCAATATAAAGTAGAAGTAGAAGGTACGGGTGCTAAGCCTACAGCAGAAGACCGTGTGAAAGTTCATTATACAGGAACATTGTTAGATGGTACAAAATTTGACAGCTCATTAGATCGTGGTGAGCCAGCTGAATTTGGCGTGGGTCAGGTTATCCCCGGATGGACGGAAGGTCTTCAGATTATGCCTGTTGGTTCTAAATATACATTTTGGATTCCTTCAGAACTTGCTTATGGTGAACGTGGTGCAGGACAAGACATCAAACCGAACAGCACATTGAAATTCGAAGTAGAACTTCTTGAAATCGTTAAACCGGAAAAGTAATCTTAAAACATAGAATAGAGAGCAGATGGAATAGCTTGTTTTAAGCATTCTGTCTGCTTTTTGTGTTAATTAACTTTTTTTTCTTACATAATGCTGGTTTTTCTTATTTTAATGTATATTTTTGATAGTCTAAACCAGAGTTATAAAATAGAAATTTCTTTATATGGAAAAAGTAGATAAGCTTGACCGACAGATATTAAATATTATATCTAAAAATGCACGAATTCCGTTTAAGGATGTAGCGGAAGATTGTGGTGTCTCCAGAGCTGCTATTCATCAACGTGTGCAACGTATGGTTGACATGAATGTGATTGTTGGTTCCGGTTATCATATTAATCCTAAAATATTAGGTTATAATACCTGTACATATATAGGTGTAAAACTGGAACGAGGTTCAATGTATAAAGATGTTGTGCCTGAATTTGAGAAAATTCCTGAAGTGGTGGAATGTCATTTTACTACCGGACCTTATACTTTGTTGATTAAATTGTATGCTCGTGATAATGAGCATTTAATGGAATTATTGAATTCTAAAATTCAGGAGATTGATGGCGTTACGGCGACAGAAACTCTTATCTCCTTGAGACAAAGTATTAAAAGAGAAATACCGATTGTTGTAAGTCAGGAATAATCCTGATTGTAATGATTAAAGGAATATAAAAAAGACCCGGTCTTGAGTGAGACCGGGTTTTTTATGCTAATAAAAATCAAAAGAGATTCATTCATTGCTTCATTTAAACAGGATGTTTATCTTTGTTGTAAAATCTAATAAGTATAAAAGGTAGAATGAGTCGGGGTAGGTATTTGATGAGTGGATTGGCATTTCTTTTGATTTTGAGTTTTTCGAAAGTACAAGCAGAAGAAATGTATCGTTTTAGAGTTTATCTAAAAGATAAGGGAGTGAGCGGTTTTTCAATAGAGAAACCGGAAGATTTCCTTTCAGAAAGGGCTGTTGACCGTCGGATAAAAAGAGGTGTGGCTATTACAGAGAGAGATTTACCTATTGCGAAGACTTATCTGGACTCATTAACCGCACTTGGCGCTACGCCCGTTGTACAAAGCCGATGGCTCTCGACAGTGGTGGTCGAGAGTAAGGATAGTCTCATTGTGGGAGATATTTCTGCACTGTCTATTGTCGATTCGGTTAAGTGGGTTTGGAAAGGGAAAGTGTGTGGGGGTGTTAATGGCCTGTCTGAAAAAAATGATCAACTGATCGCTTCAAAAGACGAATTATTAGACGAACCTTATGGGTATGCCCGCAATCAGATAAAGATGCTGAATGGAATAAAACTCCATAACAAAGGGTATCGAGGAAAAGGGATGGTTGTTGCCGTCATTGATGCCGGATATGAAAATGTGGATCAATTAGAAGTTTTTAAATCATTGGATATTTTGGGTACTTGCAATTTTGTTACACCCGGAGAAAGCGTTTTTGAAGGTGATGACCATGGCACAAAGGTTTTGTCTTGCTTAGCTGCTAATACTGCCGGATTAATGGTGGGAACAGCACCTGATGCATCGTACTGGTTGTTGAAAAGTGAGGATAGCCGGTCGGAGTATCCTGTTGAGGAGGATTATTGGGCAGCAGCAGTTGAATTTGCAGATAGTGTCGGTGTCGATGTTATTTCTTCTTCTCTGGGTTATTTCTCTTATGATGCTGAAGGTCTTGACTATTCGCATACCGCTTTAGATGGGAATACTGCTTTGATTAGTAAGATTGCAAATGTCGCTTCTGAAAAAGGAATCCTATTGTTCTGTAGTGCAGGAAATGAGGGAAATGGTAGTTGGGAAAAGATAACCTTTCCATCGGATGCTTCTGGAATCCTGACTATTGGCTCTATCACATCAGAGAAGAAAAAGAGTGTGTTCAGTTCTACGGGATTCACTTCCGACTACAGGGTTAAACCGGATATGGTTGCTTTAGGTACCGGAAGTTGTGTGATCGATCCGTATGGAAATATACGATATGCAAATGGAACATCCTTTGCTACCCCTATACTGGCAGGCCTTGGGATTTGTCTTTGGCAAGCTTTGCCCTGGCTGAATAATTATGAAATAATAGAATTGTTGAGAGAATCATCCAGCCAATATAAACATCCGGATGCAGAATTGGGTTATGGTATCCCGGATGTATATAAGGCCTATAAAAAAGAACGAAACCATGATTCCCTTTCCAGATAATCGGGCAGATGAACGGAAGGCGTTAACTCTTCGGGAATTAAATCTGAGAATAAAATCAGTCATTCAGGATGGTTTCCCGGATTACTACTGGCTTCGCGCTGAGACGAGCGATGTGCGAGTGAATCATTCTTCGGGTCATTGCTATCTGGAATTTATAGAGAAACATCCGCAAACGGGACAATTGCTTGCTAAGTCGAGAGCTTCGATCTGGGCAAAGACATTTGCTCTGTTGAAGCCCTATTTTGAGAAAGAAACCGGACAGGCATTTGTCTCCGGACTAACCGTTCTGGTGAAGGTTTCGGTAGAGTTTCATGAGTTGTATGGTTTTAGTCTGACGGTTTATGATATAGATCCGACCTATACTTTAGGGGATATGGCGCGTAAGCGGATGGAAATTCTTAACCGCCTGAAAACTGAAGGGATATTGACGCTTAATAAAGAACTCTTATTCCCGTCATTGCCGCAGCGTATCGCTGTAATTACGTCTCCTACTGCCGCCGGATATGAAGACTTTATGAACCAGTTAATGAATAATGAAGCCGGGTATCCGTTTTATGTGAAGCTTTTTCCGGCATTGATGCAGGGGGATAAAACAGAAGAATCTGTTATTTCTGCTTTAGATAGAATTTATTCTTTTGCAGATCATTTTGATGTGGTGGTAATTATTCGTGGGGGAGGTGCTACTTCTGATTTGAATAGTTTTGACTCTTATCTCCTTGCGGCCAATTGTGCTCAGTTTCCTTTGCCGATAATAACCGGTATAGGACACGAACGGGATGAAACGGTTTTAGATATGGTGGCGCATACGCGTACGAAAACACCTACTGCCGTAGCCGAATTTCTGATCGGCTGTATGGATGATGAGGCTGAAAATCTGGCATTGTTGCAAGATCGATTGGTGGCATTGGCGGATATGCGATTGATGGAGGAAAAAACCTTTATTCAATTGCTTGTCTCAAAATTACCGATATTGACAATGAGTAGTTTAGAGAAAGCTCACTCGTTGGTTCAGGTGTTAGGTAGAAAACTTCCCGTTGGTACAGTTTCCTTATTAGCTGAGCAACGAGCCTTTGTGAATGATCGGTATCGGGATATACAACGGCTGACTAATAAACGTTCAAATGAAGAAAAGGGGGTGATAAATGAATTGTACCGTGATATACAGGAAGTAACCAAACGACGGATAACGGAACAACGTAATCTCCTGCAAATGACGGAGCAATTTGTACAGATGGGTTCTCCGGATTATATCCTTAAACGAGGATATACCCTGACTCTAAAAGACGGGACAATTCAGAAATCAGCTTCTTCGTTTGTAGAAGGTGAATGTTATATTACTCGTTTTTCCGATGGAGATGTGGACGGTATAGTGACGAAAATGCATAAAAAATAAAAACAAATCATATGGGGAAAAAGGATGAAACGTATAATGAGGCTGTGGCTAAACTACGTGAAATTGTAGCCGATATCGAAGGAGGAGAATTGGATGTGGATGTTCTCTCCGACAGGGTGAAAGAAGCTGCTCGTCTGATTAAACTTTGTAAAGAAAAACTCTTCAAGGTGGACGAAGAGGTGAAAAAAATATTAGAGGAATTAGAATCGTGAAACGATATATTGTGATTGTTGCCGGAGGCAAAGGTCTCAGGATGGGACAGGATCTTCCAAAACAATTTATACCTTTGAATGGTAAGCCTTTGCTGATGCACACCCTGAACGTGTTTCATCAGTGGGATTCGGATGCTGAGCTTTTGTTGGTTTTGCCTGATTCGCACCAGGATTATTGGGGAATGTTGTGCAGGGAGTTGAATTTTTCTATCCCACATAAAATAGTATCGGGGGGAGAAACGAGGTTTTATTCTGTGCGAAACGGACTGAAAGAAATACGTGAGCAAGGGATGGTGGCTGTACACGACGGAGTGCGTCCGTTTGTTGATCCGGAGGTTATAAATGCGTGTTTTACAGAGGCGCAAACAACGGGTGCAGCTATTCCTGTGGTTCCGATTGTCGATTCTGTACGCAGACGTGAAGGGGATAAAAGTTATCCGGTGAACAGAGATGAGTTGTGTGCAGTTCAAACACCTCAGGTCTTTGTTTCCGATCTTTTGCTTTCAGCCTACGAGCAATCTTATTCAGACGCTTTTACGGATGATGCTTCTGTTGTTGAGGCTGCGGGAGGACGTATTAGTTTAGTGGCGGGAAACAACGAAAATATTAAAATTACGACAACTGCAGATTTATTGTATGCAAAAATGTTAGTAGAAACCTGATCTGAAAAAACGGGAAGTATATGCTTGATCTTGATAAACGTTCGATAACCTATCTGGCGGGAGTCGGCCCTAAAAAGGCAGATATCCTGGTCAAAGAAGCGGGTATATCTTCGTATGAAGATCTGTTGTACTATTTTCCTTATCGTTATGTGGACAGGAGTCGTTTCTATAAGATCGCGGAGATTAACGGATCAATGCCTTATATCCAGTTGAAAGGACGGATACTTTATTTTGATACCTTAGGTGAGGGGCGAACACGAAGACTTGTGGCACGGTTTACCGATGGAACAGGAGTGATAGACCTGGTCTGGTTTAAAGGGATTGCCTTTGTGAAAGACAAATATGTCATAAACAAGGAGTATATCGTCTTCGGTAAACCAACAGAATTTGCCAATACGTATAATATCGCTCATCCTGAAATTGATCCGATGAATCAGGCAGATCAAGTGGCAGGAGGCCTGACTCCTTTTTATAATACAACCGAAAAGATGAAAAAGGCTTTTCTGAATTCAAAAGCGATACAGAATCTACAATATACATTGTTGAAATCTCTGAACTGGGATGTTGCGGAGACTTTGCCGTCTTACTTACTGAAGCGTATTGGTATGATGTCTTTAGCAGAGGCAATAAAAAACATACATTTTCCGGAATCAACAGAAAAACTGAGCGCAGCTCAATTGCGTTTGAAGTTTGACGAGCTGTTTTTTATACAACTGAATACACTTCGCACGGCAACATTTCGTAAACGGAAATTGAAAGGAATTGTTTTTCCGAATGTCGGTGAGATGTTTAATACTTTTTACAAAAACTATCTTCCCTTTGAACTGACTGGAGCTCAAAAAAGAGTGGTACGTGAGATACGGGCAGATATGGGAAGTGGCAGACAGATGAATCGTTTGCTGCAAGGGGATGTAGGAAGCGGGAAAACTTTGGTGGCCTTGCTCGCTATGTTATTGGCAGTAGATAATAAATGTCAGGCTTGCTTGATGGCACCGACTGAAATCTTAGCGAATCAGCATTACGCTACTATTATGGAGTTTCTTAAAGGTATGCCTGTAGAAGTGGCACTGTTGACAGGCTCGACTAAAAAAAAGGAACGGAATAAAATTCTACCGGCTATTGCAGCAGGAGAAATACAGATTGTAATCGGTACGCATGCCTTGATAGAAGAAACGGTTGTCTTTTCTTCTTTAGGACTATCTATTATTGATGAACAACATCGGTTCGGAGTAGAACAACGTTCCCGTTTGTGGACAAAGAGTGACGTGATTCCTCATATCTTAGTCATGACGGCAACTCCTATCCCAAGAACATTAGCGATGACTTTGTATGGAGATTTGGATGTCTCTGTTATTGATGAGCTACCACCGGGACGAAAACCGATTAAAACTCTTCATCGATACGACAACCGAAAGATGCAACTCTATGATTTTCTCAGGAAAGAAATTGAATTAGGTCGGCAGGTCTATGTTGTGTATCCTCTTATTGAAGGAAGTGAAAAACTTGATTATAAGAATCTGGAAGAAGGTTTTGACGTTTTTAAGGAAGTCTTCCCCGAGTATAAAGTCTGCATGGTGCATGGGAAGATGAAAGCCGCTGACAAAGAAGCCGAAATGCAAAAGTTTGTTTCCGGCGAAGCGAATATCCTGTTGGCAACAACCGTCATTGAAGTAGGTGTGAATGTTCCGAATGCTTCAGTCATGGTGATTGAAAGTGCCGAACGTTTCGGACTCTCGCAGTTACATCAGTTGCGCGGACGCGTAGGGCGTGGAGCGGAACAATCTTACTGTGTGCTTGTTTCTTCATATAAGTTGAGTAACGATACCCGGAAGCGATTGGAAATAATGGTAAACAGCAATGACGGATTTGAAATAGCAGAAGCAGATCTGAGATTGCGGGGACATGGAGACTTAGAAGGAACTCTACAAAGCGGAGAGGGTGGGTACCTTAAAATAGCTAACCTGGCGTCTGATGGACAAATACTGCAATATGCCCGCGATATAGCCAATGAATTATTGGACAAAGATCCCGATTTGGAGGACGACACCCACCAGATATTGAACGGACGCTTAAGAAAAATCTTCCGGAAAAAGACTAACTGGGGATTAATCAGTTAATATGTTGTATAACATGGTTGGCATTTCTGGTTATGAAGTTCAATGATTGTCAATAGATTTTACCCTTTGCCTTAAATTCAGATTAAGGATTTTTTTCTCTATTATTTTTGTCTCTTTGGTCAAAAGTACGAACTTTGACAAGATTCGGATTTAGGAACTATCCTTTCTTGATCATATCAAACTATAATTTAGGGCAAATTTTATTGTGATGAACAATATAAAAACATTTCTGTTGATCGGTTGTTCTTTGTTTTTTGTATCCACTGCGATTGCAAGAGACAAAGAGAAAAAAACAAAAATAGAGACAGTAAAACAGACTCGGCTTATGGATGAACGCGTATCTGAGCTTATGGCAGATCGCGTTGGTTTTAAGAAAGATATCCTTCTGAAAGAGTTGTCAAGTATAAACGAAGTTATGCTTGAAGAGGAGTTGGCAATGGAGGACTTGATGTATCCGGCTGATGAGCTGTATGGTTCTCATTGGGAAAACAAATGGGTTAATCCTTATCGGAATGTGAAAATTGAATTTCCTGATTCTGCAGAAATCGATTGTTCCCATTTTATCCTTCCTATAGATAATGAAATAAAAGTTACTTCAAAATATGGTCCACGTCGTCGTCGCATGCATTATGGAATAGATCTGAAAGTCTATGTGGGAGATACGATTCGTGCGGCTTTTGATGGAAAAGTAAGAATTCGTAGCTATGAACGACGCGGGTATGGTAAATATCTTGTTGTGCGGCATCCAAACGGCTTAGAGACAGTATATGGACATTTATCCGGTTATCTGGTGGATGAAAATGAAATTGTTCGTGCCGGACAACCTATCGGTTTAGGAGGGAATACCGGGCGTTCGACCGGTTCTCATTTGCATTTTGAAACGCGTTTCTTAGGACAACCTGTAAATCCGGCTGATATAATTGATTTTGAGAATGGCGTTCCGCATCAGGATCTGTATGTTTTCCGTAATATTAAAATCAACGGACGGAAAAGCAATATCTATACATCGTCTAATACACAGATGGTTTATCATAAAATACGATCAGGTGAAACGCTTGGTCATGTTGCCCGTAAGTATGGAACCAGTGTTAATGAACTTTGCCGTTTAAATGGTCTGTCCAGAAAGAGTACGTTGAGAATAGGTCAGTCTATTCGTGTAAGCATGGCTGTTGTGCCGGGAAAGGCATCCTCAAAAAAAGAGACCTCGGATAAAACGACTTCAGAATCTGCTGTGAAACAAGCTGTAAAGGAAGTTAAAACAACAGTAGAGGCAACATCGCAGGGAGTAACAGATTCATCAGAGCCGATTTATTATCGTATTAAATCTGGTGATACGCTTGGAGCAATAGCTGAAAAGTATGGAACAACAATAACAAAGCTGTGTACACTGAATAATATCAGCCGTACTACAGTTCTAAAGTTAGGTAGAAAAATAAGATGTTCATAAATTAGTAGAATAATAGAGTGAACGGGGCGGTTCTGACTTCAGAGCAGCCCCGTTTTCTTTGATGTGCTAATCTTTTCAGTTTGTAGCGTAATTAATCGGAGCTTTTTGACTAAGTTTGTAGCAAGTTTATGGCTAACAATATGGTAGATACTAAGGAACAATTTGAGAAAATAATCTCTTTGTGCAGAGATTTATTTGAAAAAAAACTTCATGATTATGGTCCTTCCTGGCGTATTATGCGTCCTCAGTCTGTAACGGATCAGATATTCATTAAAGCAAATAGAATCAGAAGTCTGGAAACAAAAGGAGTAAGCCTTGTTGGTGAAGGTATTGTTCCTGAGTTTATCGCAATTGTTAATTATGGAATTATCGGATTAATACAATTGTCGCTTGGTTATGCCGAAACAACAGATATTTCAGCACCAGATGCTTTAAAGTTGTATGATAAACATATGACGGAAACAAAAGAGCTGATGTATGCTAAGAATCATGATTACGATGAAGCTTGGCGAAGTATGCGTGTCAGTTCATATACCGATTTGATTCTGATGAAAATATATCGGACTAAACAGATTGAAAGTAACGCCGGCCAAACATTGGTTTCAGAAGGGATTGATGCCAATTATATGGATATGGTAAATTATGCCTTGTTCGGGCTTATAAAGTTGAAATTCGGAGAATAATAATAAGTGATGGATTATAAAAAGACAACAATAAAGATACTGGCTGAAGCAAGTAGATTGTTGATCGGATTGACATTTGCTTTTTCCGGATTTGTAAAAGCGATTGATCCCGTTGGCTTTACGATTAAGATAAATGATTATCTGACAGCGTTTGGCGTTGAGACTTTAAAAGCCCTTTCCGGAATAATTTCCTTTAACCTGATTGCGATAGAATTTATGGTTGGGATCTGTGTTTTGCTCGGTGCTTATCGCAGATACTCAAGTTTTCTTGCGCTTTTGTTGATGGTCTTTATGACACCATTGACGTTGTATCTTGCTTTGTTTAATCCGGTGTCCGACTGTGGTTGTTTTGGAGATGCCGTAGTACTTACCAATTGGGAAACATTCTATAAGAACATTGTTCTCTTAGTCGCGGCTGTCTTTTTGTTTATATATAATCAACGTATTCTACCTTTCTTTACCTACAAATCCTATTGGTTTGTTGCGTTGTACGCATATTCCGCCTGCATATTCTTTTCCTATCAGAATTATGCGCATTTACCTCTCAAAGACTTTCGTCCGTATAAAATAGGAGCGGCTATTCCGGCGTTAATGGCTATTCCGGAAGGCGCAGAAGAAGACGAATACCGCTACACGTTTGTTTACGAGAAAGACGGTGTCCGTAAAGAGTTTGCTTTGGATGATTATCCTTCAGATGATCCGAACTGGACTTTTGTTGAGTCCAAAACTGAATTGATAAAGCAAGGCTATGTTCCTCCGATTACGAACTTTGTTCTTTTTAATGAAGACGATCAGAACGTGACAGAAGATATTCTTTCTGATTCGAAAGGGGTGCTCTTGTTGATTGCTCCCAAAGTGGAAAAAAGTGAAGACCAACGGTTGGATGACATAAACGCAACTTATGATTATGCGAACGAGCATGGCATTAAGTTTTATTGCGTAACATCTTCAACGAAAGATCAGGTACAAGAATGGATTGATACAACCGGAGCTGAATATCCCTTTCTGATGGGGGATGAAACGCTTCTTAAAACAATAATCCGTTCGAATCCAGGACTTGTATTGCTGAAAAACGGGATTGTTTTTGCCAAATGGCATTACAATGATTTCCCGACAGAAGAAGAGATCGAAAAGGTTCTTTCAGATTATTTAAGTAAAGATACCGTTAAACCTCGTGAAGAAGACAAGCAAATCGCTATTTGTTTAGTCGCATTTACTGTACCTTTGTTGTTCGTTTGGATATACGACTATTTTCGGTACAGACGGAGAAAGAAAAATATTAATGTATAACATATTAAATAAATTGTACTTATGAGAAAGAATATTGTTGCAGGGAACTGGAAAATGAATACGACACTTCCGGAAGGTCTTGCTTTGGCAAAAGATTTGGATGCTGCATTGAAAGGAAAAACAGTAAACTGTGATGTCGTTATTGGTACTCCATTTACGCATTTGGCTACAGTAGCTGCTGCTATTGATACAGCTAAGATCGGTGTAGCTGCTGAAAACTGTGCAGATCAGGAAAAAGGAGCTTATACAGGCGAAGTTTCAGCTGCTATGGTCGCTTCAACCGGTGCAAAATACGTGATTCTTGGTCACTCTGAAAGACGTGCATACTATCACGAAACTGCAGAAATATTGAAGACAAAAGTGAACTTAGCGTTGGCAAACGGACTTACTCCTATCTTCTGTATTGGTGAAGTATTGGAAGAAAGAGAAGCCGGAAAGCACTTTGAAGTAGTTGAAGAACAAATCAAGAAATCTTTGTTCGATCTTTCTGTTGCCGATTTTGGAAAGTTAGTATTGGCTTACGAACCGGTTTGGGCAATCGGAACAGGCAAAACAGCCTCTTCTGATCAGGCACAGGAAATTCACGCTTATATTCGTAAAGTAATTGCCGGAAAATACGGACAAGAAGTAGCCGATAATTGCTCTATTCTTTATGGAGGAAGCTGTAATGCTTCTAACGCCAAAGAACTATTCTCAAAACCTGATGTTGATGGTGGTTTGATTGGTGGTGCCTCTTTAGGTGTGGATAAGTTCCTTCCGATAATTGAAGCATTTTGATAATTAGTAAAACAAAAGGGAATTTCCGACAGTAAAGTGCAGTCTGTCTGCACTCGATTATCGGATATTCCCTTTCTCTTTATAACGAAGCATGAGATATATATTTCTTTTATTAATCGCGTGGATAACTTTTCCCGTTTGTGCGCAGGAGCAGTACATGGGACAAGCTTTTTCTATTATTGATGCCTTGCAGGAATCGGTTCCCGGAAAAGGAGAAGTCGAGATAAAACAATCTGCTGCGATTCGGAATTTAGTAGGTACACGTCGAGAGTTTATGGACAGCGATATTCAATATCTTGATGTTACCGGTTATCGTACACAAGTTTTTTCGGGTAATCTCAGAACCTCCAGAGAAGAAGCTTATACGAAGGAAAAAGAAATTAAAGAGATTTTTCCTGACCTGACGACCTATGTTGAGTATATGGCTCCGTTCTGGAGATTACGTGTCGGAGATTATCGGTCTCGTGAAGAGGCATATCATGCGATGCGTTTATTGATGGACGCATTCCCTTCTTATGCAAAAGAAATGTACATCGTGCGTGATGAGGTTAAAATCCCGTTATATTAATCTACCTTATTAAAATGAAAGATATAAGCGAAGAACAATTGGCCGCCCGCGAAGAACTAAAAGGGCACTATAAACATATTATAAACCTTTTAGGTGAAGATGCTGACCGCGAAGGATTGATTCGTACGCCTGAACGAGTGGCTAAAGCGATGCAGTTTCTTACAAAAGGGTATCACGAAGATCCTGAGGCTATTCTAAAGTCGGCTATGTTTGCAGAAGAAGGATACAAGCAAATGGTCATTGTGAAAGATATCGATTTCTTCTCTCTCTGTGAACATCACATGCTTCCTTTCTTTGGCAAAGCTCATATTGCTTATATTCCTAATAAATATATTACCGGGCTAAGTAAAATTCCCCGCGTTGTAGATATTTTCTCACGTCGTCTTCAGATACAGGAACGGCTGACTTTACAAATCAAAGAATGTATTCAGAAGACTCTAAATCCATTGGGCGTCATGGTGGTGATTGAAGCGCAACATATGTGTATGCAGATGCGTGGCGTGGAGAAGCAGAACTCCCTGACTACCACATCAGACTTCACCGGCTTTTTCCAACAAGCCAAAACTCGTGAAGAATTTATGAACCTGATCAAACACAACAGGTAATCCTACTCAGTTCACGTAGAATTAATTTCATACAATATTTGTACCTTTGCTGCTGATTAAGCTTGAGGAAAAAAGAATGAACATAGCAGCATTGGTGTCAGGAGGAGTAGATAGCTCCGTTGTTGTACATCGGTTGAAAGAAGCCGGTTACGATCCAACAATCTTTTATATCCGTATTGGAATGGAGGATAAGGATGGTTATATCAATTGTCCGGCTGAAGAAGATATTGAAATAACGACTTATATTGCACGGAAATATGGTTGTAAGATGGAGATTGTTTCCCTGCATGAAGAATACTGGGAAAAGGTAGTCAGTTACACCATCGATTCTGTAAAGCGGGGGTTAACACCTAATCCCGATATGATGTGTAATAAGTTTATCAAATTCGGATGCTTTGAAGATAAGTGGGGGAAAGAGTTTGATAAGATAGCTACCGGTCATTATGCTACGACGACTGAAATAGACGGGAAAGTCTGGCTCTCAACCGCCAAAGACAAACATAAGGATCAAACTGATTTCTTAGCTCAAATTACCCGCCTTCAGATACAAAAATTAATGTTCCCTATAGGTGACTTATTGAAAAGTGAAGTCCGCGAGATAGCAGCTGTCGAAAAACTACCCAGTGCCCAACGGAAAGACAGTCAGGGAATCTGTTTTCTTGGAAAGATCAATTATAATGATTTTATAGAGCGCTATCTTGGAAAGCGTACAGGAAAGATCATTGAATTGGAAACCGGCAAGGTGGTAGGGAAACATAATGGATATTGGTTTCATACCATAGGTCAGCGAAAAGGTCTGGGACTGAGTGGTGGTCCTTGGTTTGTTATCAAAAAAGACATCAAACGTAATATTATTTATGTATCCAATGGGTACGATCCCGAAACCCAGTATAATAAGATTGTAAACATGCAAGGTTTCGACTTTATAACGGAAGATCCCTGGGGGGATTTTGAAGGGACTAAAGATATAACCTTCAAAATACGACATACACCGGAGTTTACAACCGGCCGACTTCACAAGATCGGGGATTTATATCGTATAGAATCAGATGAAAAAATACAAGGTGTCGCTCCCGGCCAATATGGTGTAGTCTATGATAAAGACAGCCATCTTTGTCTTGGCAGTGGGATGATTATAAATGAAGACCTCTAAACATAAAAAGAGTGGCTGTTTTAGCAAAACAACCACTCTTCTGGAGTATATAATATACTGATAAATTACTTAATTGCGTACAGGGTGCTTATTGATTCGTCGTTACAAACGCGTCGGATAGCTTCTGCAAACATATCGGCTATAGAAAGTACCTTTACCTTGGCACATTTCTTAGAATAAGGAATAGAGTCTGTGAAGATCATTTCTGTTAAAGCGGATTGGTCAACGCGCGAAGAGGCCGGATCAGACATTACTGCGTGGCTGGCAATTGCACGAACGGATCTTGCTCCATTTTCCATCATCAGATTGGCTGCTTTTGTAATCGTACCTCCGGTGTCCACCATATCGTCCACCAAAAGCACGTCTAAACCTTTTACATCTCCAATAATACGCATTTCTGCAACTTCATTTGCACGTAAACGTGATTTATGACAAATAACCATCGGAAGGCCAAGATATTTAGAATAGCTGCTTGCTCTTTTGGTACCCCCAACATCCGGAGTCGCAATGCATAAATTTTCTACAGGTAAGCAGTTCGTGATATATTCCAGAAATACTGAAGAAGCATACAGGTGGTCAACAGGAACATCGAAAAATCCTTGTATCTGGTCTGCATGTAAATCCATTGTAATTAATCTGTTTATTCCCGCAGTTCCTAACAGGTCAGCAATAAGTTTTGCCCCGATAGATACACGTGGTTGGTCTTTTCTGTCTTGACGAGCCCAACCGAAATAAGGAATGACAGCGATAATGGAATGAGCAGAAGCACGCTTGGCAGCGTCGATCATAAGCAACAACTCCATCAGGTTGTCTGAATTAGGAAACGTAGATTGAACTAAGAAAACATCACGTCCACGAATGGATTCTTCATAAGAAACAGCGAATTCTCCATCAGCGAAGTGCTGGATATTCATCTGTCCTAACGGACAACCAAGACTAAGGCAAATTTTCTCTGCAAGATAACGGGAATTACTCCCCGAAAACACCAAAAAAGGAGTTTGTGTACTCATTATTCCGACGATTTTCTTTAGAATGAATAAAGTTTAATTATGCCGCAAAAGTACAAAACTTATTTGCAATATACCTGTAATACTGTCTTTTTTCCCTTATTTAGATTAGAGATACATAAATTTCAAGACCTTCCCTGAAAACGGTTCCATTTCCAACTGGTAAGGACAAGCGCTTGTTAATGTGCCGATAGTTTCTTTTCCGGTAAACAGATCCTTGACTTTCGCAGGTAAATTATCTCCGATTCCTAATCCGTCAAATGCTTGTTGAGGGATGTTCACGCGTACGGTTTTAGGCGAACGGTCAAAATTAACGACGACTAATAATACCTCGTTTTCAAATTTGCGTAAGAAAGCATACTGATGGTATAAATTAAAGTCCGGATTATTTTCATTCGCATAGACCAGATCGTGAAAATCTCCGGAAAAAACGCTTTTTTCTTCTTTCGCTATATTTAAAAGCTTAGAATAAAAGTCCCTTAATGCTTGCTCTTCTGCCGTAGAAGTATTGTTTAGCCAATTGCGAACGGTTGACATGCTCCAATAGTCAAATATGCTCGTTCTTCCGTCTCTACCGCTAAATCCCTCTTCATCCATGCCGCGTTCCCCTAATTCCTGTCCGTTATAGATCATCACCGGGTTGGTATTCATTAAAGTTGCAACAATCATGGTAGGAATACCCGCGATAGCATTACCCGCAAAGAAATCTGAGGCAATACGTTGTTCGTCATGGTTCTCCATAAAGTTTAGCATGTTCTTCTGGATGCCTTCAACGGATTTCCAGCAATCAGAAATACTACTGGCGGGAGTATGCCCGCAAACAATTCCTCTTAGGGTATCATACAAGCCAACTTTATCATATAAATAATCAAACTTTCCATTGAAGATATAATTGCGATATTCAGCCGGATTATATACTTCCGCAATAAAACATACGTCAGCATGAGCTTTCACCTGAGGAATCGCCCAGTTCCAGAATTCTACCGGAACCATCTCTGCCATATCACAACGGAATCCATCCACGCCTTTATCTGCCCAGTAGAGGAGAATCTCCAGCATCTTTTTCCACGTTGAGGGGATGGGGTCAAATACGCGTTGTCCACCGTTCAGATAATCTATACCGTAGTTCAGTTTCACCGTTTCATACCAATCGTTTTTGCCGGGAGTCGTACTGAAACAATCATTACCTGTTACTTTTGCCGGAAACTCACTGTATTCGAAATCTTCAATTTGCTTTTCTGAATCGTAATGCAATACTAATGTACTTCCGGGAAAGTAATAAAAGTTATTATTACGATCAAATGCTCTGGTGGTGTTGTCATGTTGTCCTAAGTCTTCTATAAAAGGAGGCAGGCAGTCCGAATGATATTGTCGTGATACGTGATTGGGTACAAAATCAATAATTACATTCAATCCGGCATCATGCGTGCGTTCAACCAGATGTTCAAATTCTTTCATTCTCTTTCTTACATTGTCGGCCAGATCCGGATCCACATCGTAATAATCCTTGATTGCATATGGAGAACCCGCTTTACCTTTAACTGTGGCCGAATGATCCGGTCTTATTCCGTATGCCGAATAATCAGTTTCAGTAGCATGTTCTATCACTCCTGTGTACCAAATATGAGTGGTTCCCAGCTCCTTGATCTGTTTTAATATATTTGCCGTGAAGGTTGAAAACTTACCGACACCATTTTCCTGAATGCTACCGTCTTTCTTCAGTGATTCGTTCAGATTTCCGAATAATCTGGGAAATACTTGATAAATAACTATCTTTTCATTCTTTTTCATTTTCTGGTCTCCTTTGTAAGGTTGTTTCTATATTGTCTGCTAAGCCGGTTTCTCCAATGATGTATTCTCCGGCATCCCTTTAGTGATAAACTCTTTTATGGGTTTATTCCCAGCACTATTCATTATATTAGCGAAAACTAATGACGCTCTGTCATAGCCTATCTCCGAAATCTGATTAACGTTTTCAAGGTCGAACGTTTTATATTGACCGAACTCTTCTGCCTCTATCAGTACATCGCAAAGTTCTCTGTCTTCCAGTGTATTCGCCCTGAACATGTAATGGTAAGAACGTTCGGCAATATGGAAAATTGTCTTTTTGTATTTTTGCGGAATAAGCGGACTTACATTTACTCCGATCACAAACTCACATTCATTCCTGATCACGGAAACCGGAAAATTGCGAAACAAACCACCATCCACATAGTGTATTCCATCAATAACAACCGGATTAAAAATAATCGGAATGCTGCATGATGCTGTTACTGCATCTACGATTGATCCGCTTTTGAATAAATGACTTTCACCATTGTCAAGATCCGTTGCAACAACAATAAGCGGAATTTTTAATTCCTCGAATGTGTTTGCCCGTAGATGTCGTTTCAGGAATAAGCGGAATCGCATGCTGTCAAATAATCCGGATTTCGGTAACTGCAATTGTGCAAATTCGGAAAATTCACGCCCTGTAAACAATTCTTTTATTTCCTCCGGTTTATATCCGTCGGCAAATAAAGCCCCCATTAAGGCTCCTGCGCTGGTTCCTGCAATAACATCGGGGATAAGGCCTTCTTCTTCCAGCTTTTTGAATACTCCTAAGTGCGCAAATCCCTTCGCTCCTCCACCGCTAAGAGCTAAACCTAAGGTGTACTTTCTTTGCCTGTTTTCGCTTACCATTTATTGAGCTCTTATTTAACATAACAAATATGCGAATTTTTCGCTATAATAGTATCTTAAATCATATTAAAAGGACGTTACAGAAAACTTTACGGCGCCGTCTGTTTTATTACTCTGTCTTATCTGCCGGATAACCTATACTTTTTAATTTCTCCTCTAATTCTTTTTTCGTAACCTCCTCTGTGTGATCTATGCTGATCAACTTATTCGCGATATCTACATTAATACCGTAAACGCCCGGGATAATGCCAATGTCTTTCCCGATTGCTCTTGCACAACCTGTACATTGAATGTTTCTGACTTTAAGGTCTGTTCTCATAACTCTTTCTTGTTATTTACTTAATTCACGAAGTAATCCTTCTACCGCCTTTTGGGGGGTTGCTTCTGAGGCAAGAAGCTGAACAAACTTGCTGCCAACGATAACGCCCGAGGCATTAGCGGCTGCCGCGTCATATGTTGCCTTATTGCTGATACCAAAACCAACTAAGCGGGGATTCGTTAGGTTCATTCCGTTTATGCGTCGGAAATAAGCCTGCTTTTGCTCGTCAAAGCTGCTTTGCGCGCCTGTTGTAGCTGCGCTTGATACCATATAAATAAAGCCGCTTGTGTTACGATCGATTAAACGGATACGTTCTTCAGATGTTTCGGGTGTAATCAGCATGATCACTTTCACATTATAAGACTCTGCCACCGCCTTGTAGTCGGCTATGTAATCGGCATAAGGCAGGTCGGGAATAATCACGCCGTCAATTCCTCTTTCCCGGCAAGAACGACAGAAATTCTCAAAACCGAATTGCATAATAGGATTCAGATAGCCCATCAGAATAATCGGAATATGTATTTCTTTCCGAACATCTTTTAATTGTTCAAAAAGGAGTTTCAGACTCATCCCGTTGCGTAACGCCTGCGTAGCAGCAGCCTGGATAACTACGCCATCGGCCATGGGGTCAGAGAAAGGAATCCCGACTTCAACCATGTCAATACCTCCCGTCTGCAATTCACGCAGCACAGACAATGTATCTTCTAATGCCGGATAGCCGGCCGTAAAATAAACGGAAAGTATTCCGCTTTTTTTTAGTTCAAATAACTGATCTATTTTATTCATAATTCTATCTATTTCTTTGTTGAGGCGCTTGGAAACGAAAGTTGAGGCGCCTTAAAATTTTATTTACTTCTGATGCAATAAAAAATCTGAAATAAACTTTTTGATTTTCATTGCGTCTTTTTGTGCCGGAGCTGATTCGAATCCGCTATTCAAATCAATGCCGGCAAAACGGGTATGAGAGAAGGTTTGCAGTTCTGTCAAACTATCCGGAGATAGTCCTCCGCTAAGCAGGAAAGGGGTTTCACCTTTGTATGTATTTAATAGCTGCCAGTCGAATTGTTTCCCTGATCCTCCAAGCAGGTTACTGCGCGTATCAAAAAGGAAATAGTCTGCCCGTCCTTCGTAATCGCGGGTAATTTGCAGGTCCTCTTCCGTGGCTACCGGAAAAGCCTTTATCACACTTATTCCCCGCTTTTGAAGCGCATAGCACGTATCCGGCGATTCTTCTCCGTGTAGTTGGAGGTAATCCAAATTGTATTCAACGACTGAACTTAGCATTTCTTCTAAAGAAGCATCCACAAACACACCGACCTTTTTAATATGGCGGTCGCCGTGTTGTATTTTTCCACGAAGGAATTCAGTTCCTTCATCAATGAATCTGGGTGAATGCTCGTAGAATATGAATCCGATCCAATCTGCTCCGGCAGCAATGACGGATTTTATATTCTCCGTATCACGCATACCGCATACTTTTACAATTTTCTTCTTACCCATGATGTATGTCATTTATCAGATTACGCAATATTTCTCCCGGATATTCGTCGCGCATAAACGTTTCACCGATCAGGAACCCCCTGAATCCTGCCTTACGTAACCGAAGTATCGTTTCCACATCCTTAAGACCGCTTTCGGATAGTAATAAAGGATTCAGTCCTTTTGTTTCTCCGACAGTTTTCATTTTTTCTGCTAAACGGAATGAATTTTCCACATCGGTATGAAATGAACCCAGATTACGGTTGTTTACGCCCAGCATATCCACGTGTTCGTTTAAATGCTCTAATTCTTCTTCGGTATGTATTTCTAGTAAAACTTCCAGATCAAGACTATGCGCCAGTTCTGCTAACGCAGCGCATTCTTTCGGACTTAAAACTGCCGCAATCAATAAAACGGCATCTGCGCCCAACACCCTTGCCTGATATAATTGGTAGGCGTCTATTATGAAGTCTTTACGCAGAAGCGGTAATTCAACCAAACCACGGGCAGTCTGCAAGTCACCCAAAGATCCTCCAAAAAAATCTCCGTCTGTCAGCACAGAACAAGCACACGCACCTCCGGCTTCGTAAGCAGGAAGAACATCTTTAACCGCAGCTTTCGGATGCAGCCAACCTTTGGATGGCGATTTTCGTTTAAATTCTGCAATAATCCCCGATTCGGAAGCTTCCAATCGTGCCCGCATGGAAATAGTAGGTCTTTCCAAGCGTTCGTTCCCAAGAGCAAGCAACGTATTTAGGCTGACCGCTTGTTGCTGTCGTTCTAATTCTATACGCTTATTCTCAATAATGTTTTGCAGTATATCTTTCATCTCTTAACTATTAATAGCTATAAATTTACGGAAAGTTTCCAATGCTTTTCCACTTTCTAAGGATTCTCGCGCTTCGACAAGGCAGTCTTCTATTTTCTTTTCCGGACAAATCACCTGAATGGCAAACGCCGCATTTACTATGACGCAGTTTTTCTGTGGTTCGGTAGCCGTATTCCGGAGAACTGCATCGAATATTTTAGCCGCTTCTTCGGGAGTATCTCCTCCAAATAAGTCTGATTCCTTGCATCGTGCAAAACCAAGCAATTCGGGTGAATACACCTTTTCTTTCTCCGGCATAGAGACTTTGAATTCTGAAGTCAGAGAGATTTCATCGTATCCGTCTAAACTATGTACTACCGCAAAGCGTGTTTCGCTTACTTGATACGTATAACTATACAAACGGAGTAAAGGCAGATTGTAAACGCCGAGTAGTTGATAGGTCGGGATTACCGGATTAACCAAAGGGCCAAGCATATTGAAAAAACTGCGGACTCCTAAACTTTTTCTCACGGGAGCAACGGCCTTTAGTGCCGGATTAAATAAAGGAGCATGCAAGTAGGCGATGCCTGCTTTGTCCATCGATTGACGAAGTTTATCCACATCATTTGTGAATCTAACGCCGTGATTTTCCATCACATTACTGGCGCCGCTTACAGACGTAGCTCCATAGTTGCCATGTTTAACGACCTGATAGCCTGCGCCGGCAACCACAAAACACGCAGCCGTACTTACGTTAAACGTATTCTTACCATCGCCTCCCGTGCCCACAATGTCAATCGGCTTATAATCGGACAAATCAACCGGAACACGCATCTCTAATAACGCTTCTCTAAAGCCGGTCAACTCTTCTACAGAAATGCTCCGCATTAAGAATACGGTAATCAAGCTTGCAATCTGGGAATCGTTATACGCCCCATTGGCTATATTCTGTAATATCCGTCGGGCTTCTTCCCGTCCCAGATATTGATGTTCAAATAATTTATATAATATCTCTTTCATCTTTTTTGAATTTAATTTATACCTGCGGACATAAGCAGTATGTCCTACAATTACTTACGATTTCAACCAATTCTGGATAATTAATTTGCCTTGCGGTGTGAGTACGGATTCCGGATGGAACTGGATTCCTTTTACGTCAAAGGTTTTGTGACGGATCGCCATGATCTGTCCTTCTTCGAAATCGTCTGCGATTATTTCTAAGCAATCCGGAAAGTTCTCCTGTGAAATTGCCCAGGAATGATAACGTCCCGCCCGGAATGATGTACCTAATCCTTCGAACAAACGATCTTGTTTCAACACGCGTATATCCGAACAAACCCCATGGTGGACATCTGTAAGATTAATCAATTTTGCGCCGAAAACTTCCCCGATTGCTTGTTCACCAAGACAAACGCCCAAGATGCTTTTTGTCGGTGCATAACGTTGGATAAGTGGTAATAATAGGCCTGCCTCAGAAGGAATACCCGGACCTGGAGAAAGCAATATTTTATCAAAACGTTCTATCTCGTCCAAACTGATTTTATCGTTGCGGTGTACTTCAACATCTGCTCCTGATTCTTTCAGTATATGAAGTAAATTATAGGTGAAAGAGTCGTAATTATCAAATAATATTATTTTCATGTTGTGTTAATTCTTTAATGTTGCAGCCAGATCTATCGCCTTCTTTAATGCTCCCAGCTTATTGTTTACTTCCTGTAATTCTCTTTCGTCATTGCTTTTGGCTACAATGCCTGCGCCTGCCTGATAATAGAGCACATTGCCACGGCTGACAAATGAACGGATTGTGATGGCTTGATTCAAATCACCGTTCAACCCGATAAACCCGATACAACCACCGTAGGCCCCGCGATTATGCTTTTCGATTTCGGTAATCAGTTGCATCGCACGCACCTTCGGAGCGCCACTCAATGTTCCGGCCGGGAAGGTGTCGATATAGGTTTTCACCGAATTACTATCCGGATTTATCTCTCCGCTGACACGGGATACCAAATGGATTACGTGACTGTAATACTGCACTTCCTTGTAAAAGTCCACTTTCACATCGTGCGCATTCCGGCTCAGGTCGTTCCGAGCCAGATCGACTAACATTACATGTTCAGCATTCTCTTTAGGATCGACCAATAAAGCCTCTGTCCGCTCTTTGTCTAAAGCAACATTCCCCGTACGAAAAGCTGTTCCCGCAATTGGATCAATACTGGCATGTCCCCCTGCTACTTTACAATGCGTCTCCGGAGAGGAACCGAAAATACGGAAGCCTCCGAAATCAAAATAAAACAAATAAGGGGAAGGGTTAATACTTCGTAAAGCGCGATAGACTTTAAAATCGTCTCCTTTGAAAGCCTGTTCAAAGCGACGGCTTAACACTATCTGGAAAACGTCTCCACGCATACAATGCCGAATACCCTTACGTACCATCTCTTTGTATTCTTCATCTGTAATAGGAGATGTCTCTTCACCCAGCGGCTGGAAATTATAGGAAGCGTAGTTCCTGTTTTCTATGAGGTTCTCAATCTCCTGAAGACCGCTTTCTTCGCCTTTCTGTACTAATTCTATTAACGTCATTTCATTTCGGAAATGATCAAATACGAGAATGTATTTATATAGGATATATAGCATATCCGGTGCGTCGTTTTCTTCGTGATGAGCTTCTATTACAGGAATATTTTCGAAATAACGAACAGCGTCAAAGGCTGTGTAGCCAAATAATCCGCAAATATCCTTCTCCGCACCTTCTACGGTGAAACGGCTAAGGAACGAGGAAATACATGCATCCACCGGACTGTTCTTAACAACCTCTACGGAAGAGTCGGGGAAAGTCATCGTACACGCATTGTTGTTAACCCCGATGCTGGCTACCGGACGTAAGGCGATGTATGAAAGACTGTTTTCATTCCCATGAAAATCGGAACTCTCCAGCAATGCCGATTCAGGATAAATATCACGTACCCGAAGATAAATACTAACGGGCGTATGTAGATCGCCAAGCAATTTCTTGCTTAAAGTATGATATGTGTAATTCATTTGCTCTTATTATTAAAGTAGTCAATATAGGTTTTAATATCTTTATCACCGCGTCCGGAAACAGTCAGCACCACTAATTCGTCCGGTTGGAATTTAATTTTAGGAAGAGCTCCTAATGCGTGCGCACTTTCAAGTGCCGGAATAATTCCTTCTAAGCGTGTTAGTTCAAAGGCTGCCTCCAATGCTTCGTCATCATCCACCGCTAAAACTGTAGCCCGTTTGGTCACCGCCAGATTGGCATGTACAGGACCGATGCCCGGATAATCTAATCCTGCCGACACAGAATACGGCTCTTCGATCTGTCCGTCCTCACTCTGCATCACCAATGTCCGCGCTCCGTGTATAATCCCTTTACGCCCTAATTGTATGGTCGCCGCCGATTGCCCTGAATCTACTCCTTTGCCTCCTGCTTCCGCTAAGATCAGACGTACACGTTTATCGTCAATATAATGATAAATAGTCCCCGCAGCATTACTTCCTCCACCAACACAAGCAATCAAAGTATCAGGATAATCACGTCCTTCCTTCTCCATCAACTGTTCACGGATCTCCTCGCTGATCACCGATTGCAGACGAGCCACCATATCGGGATACGGATGAGGACCGACCGTAGAACCGATAATATAAAACGTATCGGTAGGATGACAGCACCAATCTCGTATAGCCTCGTTTGTAGCATCCTTCAAGGTCATATTTCCTGAAGTTACCGGAACTACCGTCGCCCCGAGCATTTTCATTTTCTGCACATTGATATGCTGGCGCTCCACATCGGTTTTTCCCATGTAAACAATACATTCCATATTCATCAAAGCGCAGACGGTAGCTGTAGCCACGCCATGCTGTCCGGCTCCTGTTTCCGCGATAATACGTGTCTTACCCATCTTTCGCGCCAGTAATATCTGACCTACGGTGTTGTTAATTTTGTGAGCTCCCGTATGATTCAGATCTTCCCTTTTTAGGTACATTTTACAACCATACTTTTCACTTAATCGTTTAGCGTAATAGAGTGGGGAAGGCCTTCCCACATAATCACGAAGTAATTGATAATATTCTTTCTTAAAACTCTCGCTGTTGAGTACATTGAGGTATGTTTCCTGTAAGACGGTTACACATTGGTGAAGAATCTCAGGCACATAAGCCCCTCCAAACTCACCGTAATACCCATTTTCATCTACCTGATACGTTTTCATTGTCTATATTAATTTGTTTTATTTTAAAAGCTAAAAGTCCTAAAATCAAAAAAGGCCTATCGCAAGTGCGACAGACCTTTTTTGTTTCTTATCTTATGTATATACACGAGGCTGCGTTCCTTACGACTTTCGGAGTAGTAGGAAGCGCCACCAATATGCATTAAAACTATTTCTTATCATCTTTCGTTGTTATTACGGCAGCAAATATATCGATAATCTTACAAAATGCAAATATATAAGGAGTTTTTTTGAAAACACTCAGGCAATTGAATGCGCCGTATCTTTTAGCTTTTGTCCGATTTCGTCCAACGCTTTAGATAAAATTGTAAGTTCCTTATCCGTAAAAGATGCTGGAATTCCATTGACTAAATGATTATTTAACCGTTGCGAAAACCAGGAATGACTCTTCTTAAAATATTTTTCTGCAATATACGACATAGGTAAAATATCTAAAATACTGGCGAGTCTTAGCTTAATATCAACAGCATGATATAGCTTTTCTGCGCTTTCACAGGAGGATATTGCCTCTTTCTCTACCTCTTTGGAAAAAGACAATAACTCTTCATCAGACATTGAGTCGCATTCATCCTGAATTTTTAGTTTTAAATGATTCAGGTCAATTTCTCCATTTTGAAAAGCCTCTTTTAATAAATCTACCTTTTTTATTTGATTCATATTCTTTCGGTTTTATTGTTAATCTCTACTTCCGACTATTTAGTCTTTGAAGCAATTCAATTAATCTATCAAGATGAATATTTATTCTCCTGTCAAGTTCATTTATTGGCAGCCCTCTTTTCTTGAACTCCTCATAATATATAGCATAGACAGTGAGGTTATTCTTCTCTCTTTTTATAAGAGATTTGATCTCTTCTATATTAAGCATTACACTTGGTTTTGGTTTTATTACTTCAAAGGTAATAAAGAATTGTTTATTAAATGCCATTTTCTTATCTTCAAACAGCTTTCTTTAACCTTTTCTTTTCTATATCATCGCCTCACTTATAAATAATTTATTACTTTTGGAGCTTGATTTTGAAATATTCAGTATTAAACAATGGAAAACACTAACAAAACGATTAAATTTCATAGCGGAGAAAATATTCCGCTGGAACTGCATAAAGTTCGTATAGTACAAAAACTACACCTTGTTCCGATTGAGAGAAGATTGGAGGCTTTGAATGAGGCCGGATTCAATACGTTCCGTCTTGATACGAAAGATGTATTCCTGGATATGTTGACCGATAGTGGAACGAATGCGATGAGTGACCATCAATTAGGGGCTATGATGATAGCAGATGATGCGTATGCCGGTTCGCAAAGTTTCGTAAGATATCAGAAAGCCGTAGAAGAAGTTTTAGGTAAAAAATATCTGCTGCCTGTCCACCAGGGACGTGCTGCTGAAAATATTATCAATCATGCTTTTGTCAGAAAAGGACATCTGGTGCCGATGAACTACCATTTTACGACGGCAATGGCACATATTACTCAATATGGCGGAAATATAGAAGAATTGTTATATGATGAAGCCTATGTAATCAGTAGCAAGCATCCGTTTAAGGGGAATATGAATATAGAAAAATTGGAAGCCTGCATCCTGCGACACGGTGCTGAGAATATTCCTTATATTCGTATGGAGGCATCGACCAATCTGATTGGTGGACAGCCGTTCTCTATTGCCAACTTTAGAGATGTCCGGGCTATTGCCGACAAATACAATATCCGTTTGGTTTTAGATGCCAGCTTATTGGGTGAAAATGCCTGGTTGGTTAAACAACGGGAAGAGGAATTCAAGAACAGTTCAATGAAGGAGATTATCCAAACAATGACCGGACTGGCCGACTTGGTTTATTTCTCTGCAAGGAAGTTGAGTTCTGCACGTGGTGGAGGTATCTGTACGGATAACAAAGCTATCTTTAAAGAATTGCAACCGCTTATTCCTTTGTTTGAAGGATTCTTGACTTATGGAGGTATGTCTGTTCGTGAGGTTGAGGCTATTGCAGTCGGACTTTATGAAACGCTGGATGAGTCCATGATCTGTCAGAGTCCTCAGTTTATAGAATACTTAGTAAATGCGCTTGACAGCAAAGGAATACCCGTAGTTACGCCTGCCGGTGTCTTAGGTTGCCATGTAGATGCTATGCGTGTCTGTGCTCATATTCCTCAGACAGAATATCCTGCGGGTGCACTTGCTGCTGCTTTCTTCCTGATTTCCGGTATTCGTGGAATGGAACGTGGTTCGGTTTCCAATCAACGGGATGAAGAAGGCAATGAAACCTATGCAGACATGGAGCTATTGCGTTTGGCGGTTCCACGAAGAGTGTTTACACTGTCTCAGATTAAATATGTAGAAGATCGTATGACCTGGTTATACGAAAACCGTCATCTGATCGGAGGATTAAAGTTCGTTGACGAACCGCCCGTACTCCGTTTCTTCATGGGAGGACTTGCTCCTGTTAATGACTGGCCTGAAAAACTAATGGCTAAGTTCAGAGAAGACTTCGGGGATAGTTTGTAAAAAATAAAGGCCAAAAGCCGTACGATTTCAATTAAAGATATTAAGTCTGTTAATCAAATAGATTAACAGACTTTTTGATGAAATAAAACAAGCTCTTAATAGAGAATACAGTTTTTATTCCGTTAGCAGCTATTGCATTTCTTATGTCGCTGAAATACTTCAAACAGAAAATGGTATAAAACATTCTTTTATCATGTTTTAAGGGGTTTATATTATTATATTTGCGAATAAATCTATCTAAAACATGAATCTAAAATGAAAACAACAACTTTTGCAAAATCGTTGGCGGGTATTCTCGCTTCGTGTGCTGTTCTGTTCGCACTGCCTTCGTGCGATACGACCAAGCATAATGTATTAACGCCGGAAGAAGAAGCTGCGGGATGGAAACTGCTGTTTGATGGCCAGACGCTGAATGGCTGGAAGGATTATAACGGAACTACGCTTACTCAACCTTGGCATGTCGTGGATGGTTGCATTCAGGCTAAAGGCGACGGGAGTGATGCAAGCGGATATATCGTTACCGATAAAGAATACGAAAACTTTGAATTGTCTTGGGACTGGAAACTGTCAAAAGGGGGTAACAGTGGTATGTTGTATCATGTAGTGGAACGTCCGCAGTTTGCCGTGCCTTATGTAACCGGTCCGGAATATCAACTGATCGACGAGCCTAATTTCCCTCAGGAATTGGAAGAATGGCAGAAATTGGGTGTGGACTATGCAATGTATTTGCCGGATAAATCCAAGATGAAAGTTAACCCTTACGGAGAATGGAATAATTCGAAAATTGTGTTTGATAACGGGCATGTGGAACATTGGCTGAACGGACAAAAGATTCTTGAGTTCGAAGCTTGGACGGATGACTGGCATGCACGTAAGAACAGTGGAAAATGGGAGAACGCTCCAGAATACGGTTTGGCAAAGAAAGGTGTACTTTGTTTGCAAGATCACGGGTATCCTGCTTCTTTCCGTGATATTAAAATAAAAGAACTTCCTCGTAAGAATAAAGAAGTAAACCTGTTCAATGGAAAAGATCTTAATGGATGGGAAGCGTATGGAACAGAATTGTGGTATGTGAAGGATGGACTATTGGTTTGTGAAAGTGGTCCGGACAAACAATACGGTTATTTAGCGACACGTGATTATTACGATGATTTCGATCTGACGGTTGAATTCAAACAGGAAGCAGACGGTAACTCAGGTATATTTATCCGTTCATTTATTGAAGAGGGTGTGAAAGTTAACGGCTGGCAGGTAGAAGTTGCGCCTAAAGGAAACGATACCGGTGGCATTTATGAATCCTACGGACGCGGCTGGTTGGAACAGATTCCGGATGAAAAAGAGAATATCCTGAAAGTAAAAGATTGGAATACCATGCGTATTAAAGTGCAGGGAGACAACGTAACGACCTGGCTGAATGGCGAAGAAATGGTTAACCTGACCGATGCTAAAATCGGAGCGGGTAAAGGACGTATAGCCCTTCAGATCCATGACGGAGGAGGAATCAAAGTCCTTTGGCGTAATCTGAAACTGAAGACTTTGTAAAACGTAACGAAATAAAAAATGAGGGTGTGTAAAAAGTCTGAACGCACCCTCGTAAAAAACAGAGTAAAGTGTTATATTTTTTCATCAAATAGTATGCTTTTTTGAGATAACCACTACATCCTGAAAATCCAAAGCCATTTCTCCTCCCGACCAACTTCCTTGATGTATGGAGTCTGCCTGTAAATTGTTTTTATCGTTGGCTATCCCTTCTTTCACTTTCGGTGTTAAAAGGAAGAATGTAGCCATATATTTCCCGCTTTCTTTTAATACGTTTGCTATTTGCCCTAAATGTTTATCTACGTCTTTGGGCATTATGTGCATGAATACGGAAGTGTTATTTGTTTATCTTTGATAATTATCGCTATTTCAGGTTTGGGGGAGAGTTCTGACTGAACGGTTGATTTTAATCGTAGGAGACATTAAAGTCCCAGTTCCATTTGTCGAAATAAATATTTCCTCCTCTCCATTCCAGTTCTCCTCTTTGAAAATCCACGGTTTCACTACGAGGATATATTTTTTCAGGGAATAAAGGCCGGGAGTAATCATTGTTTACAATCCATCTGTATGCGTCCATTCCGTTAGAATAAAAATTAAAAACGCGATCATCGTCCGAAAAACGACTGAGTCCGAAGGATTGGTCAATCGGAATCCATCCGATTCCTTCTATATAATATTCACCCCAGTCGTGAAGGTTCAACTCACCGGGATGCATCATAAAGCCGCTTTGCCAGCGTGCCGGAATACCATTATAGCGTGCAAGAGTGATGAACAAAAGCGTAACCTGTCCGCAGTCTCCATGCTTTGAGTCAAGAACATAAGCCGGTATATTAGGAATAGTTGAGTATTCTCTTGCCCCTGCCCAAGGAAATGTTTCATCCACCCACTTGAATATTTTTTTTACTTTCTGATAGGGATCTTTCTCATTACCCACAATCCGTTCTGAAATTGCTTTGATAGAATCCGTGAATGCGATGTGCGGTAATCGTTCGGCTGTGTATTTCTTGTAACTATCGCTGTTTGTGTCATACTCCCTGATCTCTTTATTGTCGAGGTCAAACCATTCAGCAGCCGATTCATACGAAAATGTAATGGCAAATTTCAACGCTTCATCCTTTTTTGCCGTTTTTTGCATGTATAGCGTTCTGTGCGCGTATTGTTCAGGAGAAATGATGTAGTTTTCATCATTTGCCGAGATTAATTTCACGTTTGTTTGCCGCCGCTCATCTTCCCTCGGGTAGGGGAGCCAGCAACGAACAATCTCTCCGTCGAGAACTACATTCGGTTGGAGTGTGATCTCATATTGCACCGTCATACCGACAGGGGAAACCTGTGTCTGTGCTGTTCCCGCCAATGTGTTTACAATATTCGGCAGATGCGTATTTAACACATTCTCCTTTTGGTTGGCCGAAAGAGTATCTACTTCTTTCTTGCGGACAATCGCATCCTTATCTAAACGAAACAAATTGGAAGCGGCTCTGCTGAAATACTTTTTCTCACCATCAATAACTAAAGATTCCAAGGCCTTTTCTGTTTCCCAGCGAGCTAACATCTCATTGTTGACATCCGGATAATATTTACTGATGTATTTGATAACCGACTCCTTGTCTTTATTGAAGTCTAAAGCAATACGATTCATTCTGTCCTTTCGCCAGTTCAGATCGTAAATCTCCGTTTCGGACAGGTTGTTATCCGCCATATATAAATCAATAAGATGCTTTGCATCTGTGAAATTGCCCGCCTCTTCTTCTGTGTTTATCCGTTCAATGGTTACAACTTGTTTTTCTGTACATGAGGTTACGATGAACAGAATGCATATGATTGTTGCCAGATGCTTCATTCTCAATTGCTTTTAGTTATAATTTGCGAATTCCGATTCCCGGTAGATCGCTTAATGTAAGTTTACCGTCAACTACCGTAGTCCCTTTATAAATATCATTGCTGATTAGTAAGTTGCCATCCAGATCCGCCCAATCTACCGCAGGAGAGAGTTGTGCCGCTGCCGATATGGCACAAGATGTTTCCGTCATGCAGCCGACCATCACCTGCATATTCGCAGCACGTGCTACGGTCAGTATCTTCCATGCCTCACGCATACCCGTACATTTCATCAATTTAATATTCACTCCTGTAAATGCTCCTTTCAGCCGCATCACATCAGTAAGACGTTGAAAAGACTCATCAGCAAAAACAGGGAGTGGGCTTTGTTCCGTTACCCAGACAATATCATCCAATTTATACTTAGACATGGGTTGCTCTATCATGACAATTCCTTTCTCCTTTAGCCAATAAATCATGTCGAGCGCATGATGCTTGTCTTTCCATCCCTGATTCGCATCAATAGCAATAGGCTTATCCGTCACAGTACGGATAGCTTCGATCATTTCTTTGTCATTATCCCGTCCCAGTTTTACTTTCAATATATTGTATAAGGGAGCCGCCTCCAAAGTCTTCTGTTTTACTACTTCTGCCGTATCTATTCCGATTGTGAATGTCGTGGATGGAGTCTTCGATTGATCTAATCCCCATATCTTATACCAGGGCTGCCCCATTATTTTACCCACCAGATCATGTAAGGCAATATCAACAGATGCTTTTGCCGCTGTATTATTCTCCGCGATTTTGTCAACATAAGTAAGTATATCTTCCAATTCGAAAGGCCCGGAGAATTGAGATAAATTCACTTTCTTCAGAAATTCGATTACAGAAGCCTGTGTTTCTCCGAGATAGGGCGGGAGAGAAGCCTCTCCGTAACCGATCATTCCGTCATATTCTATTTCGGTAAGGACAACCGGAGTCGTAGTTCTTGAAGAATTAGCAATGGTAAATACATGCCTTAACTGCAAGTCGAAAGGCTTGAATGTAAGCTTCATTTTTCCTTTTCCTCCCGAAGATTTTACTTTATTTTTCTGGGCAAACAGCGTTAAGGGAGTTGTGCTTAATCCTGCTCCGATAGTTGCCAATGATGTTGCTTTCAGAAATCCACGTCTTGTCTGAGTCATCTGTCTAACTGATTTATTCTTAATTTATTTTTGTTCTCCATACAAGGGCATCTTGTTGATTTTCCATATCCCTTTTGTTCCTACTGCACCGATTATTCGTGAAGCACGGATGAATTCGCGCGTGTTACCCTCATCATAATTACCCTTTGTCGGATCAAGACTATTTATTTTCACATACCCTGAAGCATGTATAAACTCGTTGTCCCCAATGTAGAAACCAACATGCCGTATTCTGTCTTTCTTACCATCCTGCCCCTTTTTCCCGAAAAACATCAGGTCGCCCGGACGTAAGTTTTCATATCCCGTACTAATATCGACCGGAATACCGGTTTGTACTTGTTGAGAGGCATCCCTACGTAATACAACACCATTCATTAACATCACCGTTTTGGTAAAACCGCTGCAATCCACCGCTTTCACTGAAGTACCTCCCCAAGTGTAAGGGATTCCTTTCAAAGAAAAGGCTTTCTGAAGAATATTTTCTTCCGTTAATTGACGCGAAGCCAGCCATTCGTTATATGGTTTGCTGCTGTCTTTCTGTACATAACCAACACGTCCGTCCGGATAGGAAACCTTATAAAAACGTCCTTGCTCTCCTTCTTTTTTGAGGAGACAACCAAAAACAAGATCGGACACCCGTTGATCATTTGTTGCCGAATTCTCATAACAAAACCCGTAATCATCAATAAAGATGATCTTGTCGGCCAACGTCCATGAATTAAACTCTTCTTTATCCATGCGGACAAAAGAACTTGCCGTAGTCCACGCCACATACCCTTCTGCGCTTTTTATTCTCCACCAGTAACTTTGCGGCTGTAACACCTCCACCGGAGCGCCAAGTAGCAGTTGCGTACCCATTTCCGAAGAATAGCTTGCATTCATTCTGACATCGGCAACCGATACGTTGATTACACCGAAAATCTTGTCGCCTGTCTCATAAGGCAATACAATTATACTGTCTATTACAGACGCATTTTGAGTAAAAGCCTGCTGAACTAAGTCCGTCTTTGCCTTTTTTACAGAAGTAAACCCCTTGAGGACAGGTTTGCCGTCTATGTTTTCTACACGTATTTCATAAACGTTATCACGTCTGTCCGGAACATACGTGTCCTTCACATTATCGATCAAAGCACTTAGCTCAGGAAAAGAGGGAGTGTCTTTTTTATTTTCACAAGACACTAAAAAAAAGAAACTGATTACGAATAATCCTTGTATTAAATTTCTCATAGCGTTATTTCTTCAGATATAATCATTCAGGCGTTTTCTACTTATTTGTTTAAATCAACAATTGATGCTGCTACAATATTGGCAACCACTTCACGCAAGCGGGATACAGCTCCTGCATCATCCGGATGTACCCGGTTAGTGAGCAAAATCACCGCCGTGTCTGTTTCCGGATCAATCGTCAATGAAGTGCCCGTATATCCTGTATGTCCAAAGGCTGATGTGTTAAATAAATCCCCGTCACTGGCATAAGGAGAATAGACATCCCAACCAAGAGCACGTCCGAATTCTTCAAAACCAAACGGAACCGTACGCATTGCCTTTACGGTTAACGGACTAAGGATACGAATACCGTTTATTTCGCCTCCATTCAATAGCATGGCTGTAAGAATAGCCAAATCTTCGGCGTTTGAGAACACACCTGCATTGCCCGAGATACCTAAGTTTGCAAGTCTTGCTAAAGGATCGTGTACCTTGCCTTTCAGAACAGAACCGTCCGCTTGCCTTTCGGTAGGAGCAGTCCATTCTAAGGTCTCCCCCGTCGGATTATAATCCGTATGTTTCATACCCAAAGGCCCAAATATGTTTTGTTGGGCAAACTGTTGCAGAGTCATCCCCGATACTTTTTCAATAATCTGTTGCAAAGTGATAAAATTGAGGCAGCTATAATCAAATACGGTTGACGGCTCGTTGTTGCGTTCTACGTTGGCTATGTGTTTTATCAAACCTTCCGGAGACAGTTCATTGTTCTTTCTTAATTCATCCACAGAAGCATACGGAGGTAACCCAGAGGTGTGCGTAAGTAAATCCACGATTCGTATATTACGTGTGCGACCTGTAACCGAATCCTTCCAAGGTTTAAAGTCGGGGATATAAAGAGATACTCTGTCACGACCCCTGATCTGACCACGTTCAATCAATAACATAGTGGAAATGGCAATAGATACACTTTTACTAACAGATGCAAGATCGAAGACAGTATTGGTCGTCATTGCAATCGTGTCGGGATATACTTGTTTGTTTCCATACGCTTTCAGGTAAACAAGTTTATTATGCCTTACCACAGCCAATACGGCTCCGGGTATTTCATTGTCGGTAACCGATTGATTAATGGCATTGTCAGCATACGCTAATCTGGAAGAGGCAATGCCGACTTTTTCTGGCTTTACCGATTTTAACTTCTGCGCAGCAACTGTTCCGCTTATCGATATTAATAGTAAAAATAAACTAAACCTGTGTATCATAACTTCATTTTTGACGTTTTGCAGGGACAAGAAATAAATTCTTTTTTACTCCTCGTTCCTGCAAAACAGTTATACTAATAAAAATACATGTACGCTTTAGTCAGCTGTATCCCACCATACCGGCAATGAATTTATAGTAAGACTGAGGGCTTCGGGATTAGATTCCTCTAAGTTCTTAATATTATAGTTTTTTTCCAAATCGCATTGCTGGAATCTACGAATCCAATATCGTTCATTATTTGGATCAGTACTTGTATAATGATTGTTACTGCTGCTGTTAAACTCATACGGACGGGCAAAGTCAATATATACAACCCCGAAACCTCCGATATTTCCTGCGCTGTAATTAAATCGGCGCATATCATTCCAGTTCTGTATAGAATACGAGCAAGCTATAAACTTCTGTTGCATAATCTTAGCCATCGTCAGATCCGTGGCGGATTGTGCAACGGCAGTACTGTTTAAAAATGCGTCAATCTTATCCGCAGGAATAACCTGTTTCCCGAATACCGTTTGAGGATAAGTCTGAAGTTTCTCATTCATCAGTTCCATATGCGCACGTATTCCATTCTTGTATGCCGTTAAAGCACCAGCTTTATCACCTTTCCGGAATAGAACCTCCGCTTTGATAAAACACAATTCAGGATAGCACATGAGATGTCCTGGACCATCCGCTCTTGTATAGAACGTCCCTGTTGAGATGATCTGTGCCGTTTCCCCATTGTAACGGTTTGCTATATAACGATCGTCATTTACATCCCCTTCCGCATCTTTTACCCAAGATAATGATTCTGAATAGACCGGAGTATATATTGAATCTCCCTTTCTTGCTTCTATCGTTGTAGAGCGATACCAGATATCTAATGGCTCATCAAACTTATTACCTGACATATCTTCTGAACGGGAATAAATATCAAAGGTAAGTGGCCCTGCCTGTGTGCGAATGTCACTATTGATCATATCTACACCTTTGGTTCTGACGTATTTTATCTCACCATTTATTCTATACTGTCCACTTGGAACTAATAAATCCGTACGTGGATCTTCAACGCCACTACCTCCCGTAAACGTATTAGTAAGCAAATCAAGATACCATTTTGTGATACGTGTAGTCGTACCTCCTAAATTCTGATGTTGCAATGATCTGATTCCTGTTTCGTTTTCACTCGCCGAATTGACATAGTTCATAACCGTATTATCAACATTCGATTGAGCTGCTTTCTCTAAAGCTGCCAATACAGCATCCGGATCATACGCTTTCTTTTTTGAAAGATTATTTAGCCAACGAGCCTTGAGCCCATAAGCTAATTTGATCCACTTTTGAGGGTCTCCGCCATTCCAAATATCACCACTGGCAAATGAAGTTGCCGTTGTCGGTGGTGTTTTCTGAAACTCGGCAATCGCTTCGTCAAGCATGGCCATACAACCATTGAATATCGTTTCGCCATCGTCATATTTAGGAGTGATCGTATTTGTCAGCGCCTCTGTATAGGGCATCTCACCATACACATCGACCATCGTCATAAATCCCCATGCGTGAATTAGTTTTGCCGCACCTACATAATACCAGGCCTCTTCTGCTGTCGCTTTTTCAATCAACGGATTGATATTAGCCGCTGTATAAATAAACCAGGACTGATAAGGCCATGTTGTCGTTGCTGAAACCGGATCCCATCTCAGGTTATAGTCATTGGACGTGGTTCCGTAAGTCTTTGTTATATTTCCTGTAAACCAACATCCACGTGTTCCGGAAGATTCATACGAATCTACAAAATTAGTCAACAAACCTCTTAACCGGAGATCAGGTGCGGGAACGGTGTTGTTGGGGCTGTCGGGATTGTCATTAATATCCAGATAATCGTTACAAGCACTGAAGCTTATCAGCAATAACCCAAAACAGATATATATTATTTTTTTCATCGCTTTTAAATTTAAATCGTTTATAAAGATTTTCAAGATATGATTAGAATGTTACATTAAGACCAAAAGACATTCCGGCGGTTGCCGGTACTCCATTATAATCTATACCTGTAGAACCGGAACCTATAGCTCCTCCTGCTGCACTTGTCTCAGGATCCATCCCCTTGTAGTTCGTGAATAATAACAAGTTGGTTCCCGTAACATTTACCGACATGGCCTTGACGAACTTTAATTTATTAATAAGCTTGCTTGGCATATAATAAGCCAAAGAGATTGAACGCAGACGTAACCAGTTCGTATCTGTCATATAATTAGCAGATTCTCTGTTATAGTAGTCGCTATAATAATTCTGAATTATATAATTTCCACTCTCTGCCTTTGCCGTACCTGAAGGAACTTCTACCCCTTTCAGATAAAACTTATTTGCTTCGAAAGTATATGTCTTTGATTCTAAATCTCCCGTCGTTGGGTTCTTGGCAGCCCCTGAGAGTGTTATAGACTCACGATCTATTGATCTGAGACTTCTGCCAATGCTCGTCATATAATAATCTGTTCCGTTATAAATATCACCTCCGAGACGGAAATCCAATAAGAACGAAAATTCAAAATCTCTATACCTGAGTGTGTTTGTTAATCCACCGGTCAACTTAGGTTCGCGATTACCTATTTCGTAAGTAGCCTTGCCATCGTAGGTCGGCATACCCGTATCCCAGTCTAATATCACATTTCCATTATCATCTCGGCTGTACTTAGAGCCTGCAATAGCCATGAAGTTTCCGCCATTGAAGGAAGCAGCCTTTGCATTTCCTACCTGTACATCTGTTACATACAACACTTCCAAACCTTGTAATAAGTTGTTGACCTTGCCTTTGTTTTTTCCTAAATTAAGCATTGTGTTCCAACTGAAATTCTTTGTTTTTACCGGCTCTGCTTTGATAGACAGTTCAATCCCTTTATTCGTAATATCCCCGGCATTAGTCATCATGAATATATAACCGGTAGCCTGTGACGTTCGCGGGCTGACAAGTTGATTAATACTTTTGTTGTTGTAATAAGCAAGATCAAAACCAAGACGTCCGTCAAGAAAGCTCATCTCAAGACCTATTTCAGTAGATTTGGTTTTTTCGGGTATTAAAATATTATTTCCGTGAGACCAGGAATCCTGAATACCATTCCCTCCGATTGTAGGATAAGGAGGATCCACATAGGTGTTTGTTACATAAGGACTGGCATCTTTACCAACTTCAGCCCAGGATGCACGAAGTTTTCCGAAATAAATAATGTCATTTTTAGGTAAGAGTTCGGAAAACAAAATACTACCGCTTACAGACGGATAAAAATAAGATCTGTTGTCCACCGGCAAAGTAGAAGTCCAGTCATTTCTTCCAGTAACGGTTGCGTATGCCCAGTTTTTATAACCGACTCTGAACTCTCCATAAACACCAACAAGCCTGTTCCGGCTATTGGATTGCGCTATACGTCTGTCATCATTTGAAGTATTGTTAAGATTGTAAAACTCGTCAATAACAAAGTTCCAGGCTAAGCGACGATTAACTACTGATTTAGTATCTTCTACCGAGTGTCCCACTAAAAGGTTAAAGTCGAAGTCCGTTATTTTCTTCGAAAAATTCATCATAAAGTTTGAAGACAAATATTCGTAGGTATAATCATTTTCAGACAACATGCCTCGCTGATAAGAAAGTTGCACGCCACCACCAGCTCCGATAAGCCTTCTTGTATTGGTTGTATATCTGTCCGTTCCTAAGGTATAGGCTACGTTAAACCAATCGGTTACATCATATTTAGCATTAATTGTACCCGTAAAACGTGTTGTCTTGTCCGTAATAGGATTCCGGTCAATTATCCAATAGGGGTTGTCCACATCGTCGGCCAATTGTTGCTTCCCTTCGAACATACGGTATTTACTGCCATCTTCATTCAACCAATGCTTCATGTCGTCATCAATAGCCCAACGGTTTACGGATAACATGGCTCCGGTTCCACCTGAACCTGTTAATCCAGCACTTGTTATCGCCTTATCTGTATTAGCAACAGAATACGCTGTCTTTGCACCTACAGTCAGTTTGTTAAATTTATGTTCCCCATTGAAACGAAAAGTAGTTTTATCGTAGCCCGTTCCCGGAATAATACCCGTCTGATCATAGCGAGAAGTAGATAAAAAGAAGCTGCTGTTTTTAGAACCTCCAGAAACGCTAACGTTGTTATCCCAGGTACTGCCATTATCGTAGAAATCCTCAATGTTGTTATATACCTGATCTCCGGATTCAATTGCCTTACCCCAAGACTGCGTTGTATAATCATCAAAAGTACCCGCCTGACTGTAAAAACCTCTTTTATACTTCATCTGTTGTTCCGGGTAGCTGTTTACCCACGAAGTGCTTAACTTGCTGCTGATGTTTACTTTGGTAACCCCCTCTTCTCCTTTCTTTGTTGTGATAACTATAACTCCGGCTGCTGCGCGAGAACCGTACAATGCAGAAGCTGCAGGCCCTTTCAATACAGAAACATTGGCAATATCTTCCGGGTTAATATCCATAACACGGTTGCTGTTTGTCGAATTGACACGGTTGGCCCCATCAAAACCGCTGTTTCCTCCGACATCAGTACCGTTGTCGTAAATCATTCCATCCACAACAAAAAGAGGTTGATTGTCTCTTTCCAAAGAGGTACCTCCACGTATAATAATACTTGCACCAGCTCCGGCAGCACCACTGGACTGTGTAACATTAAGGCCAGCTATCTTCCCGTTTAACGAGTTCAGCAGGTTTGAATTTTTATTTTTCATCAGTTCATCAGCATTGATATCCTGCACTGAATAACCCAATGCTTTTCGTTCTTTTTTTATACCCATAGCTGTTACTACCACCTCGTCTATTAATTCTGAGGTCTCTTCCATTTTGACATCAAGAGTGGTTCCCGCAGGAGTTAAAGTTACCGTTTTATAACCGATATAGGTAAAGCTCAATTTTGGATTTCCCTTTAAGGTTATGCTGTATTTTCCCTCCCCGTCAGTAATCGTACCTGTTATCGCGCCGTTGATTGTGGCGCTAACACTAACGCCAATTAATGGTTCGCCCTTTGGATCAGTAACCCTTCCAGTTACAGTTTTGGAAGATTGCTGTTGTTCGTACATTCGGTCTGAATGTTCAGGACTCGCTGATGCATCCATGCTCCCTGCAGAAGATATTATCATCACAGCAAAGAGGACGCATGTCGTCTTCATGAAGATACTTTTTTTTGTTTGATTCAATGCAGCCATAGTAACATTGGTTTAATTATTATTTAATTATTTAAAGCAGCACCCCTAAAAAGACAAATTGATGTAAATACAGAGTTTTGTATGTCTTTATGGTTGTTAATAGTTTTAATTTGTTACAAATGTAACTTAAATTAGTTTTAAATAAAGCAAAAAACAATATTTAACCTTTAACTATTTTGTTTTGATTATTTTAACCTGAATGGCTGTTTTTATCATTTGTTCATTGTTCAATTACCAGAGAAAAGAACTTTTAATAGTATTAAATTAAGTATTGTTATATCGGCCTCCCAGAACAAAAATAAAAGATTCTTAATAATAAAAAAATAACATAGAGTATTTTATATATAAAAAACGTATTATTTAATGTTCGGATATTTATTTTAACTATAATTAATAATATCGTTCCCGATATTTATTATATGCTCAATAAATATCGGGAACGATAACTGATTGTGAAAATTTATGTATAGAATTATTTTTTGTCTATTTTGTTTTTACGCATTAATGCTTCAATATAATAATAGTCTGCATAAACAATAGGTACGTTGATTTCAGAACCGTGCGGTTTGTGCCCCGTGCTCGAATTTAATAAAAAACCATGTTGCCCATGAAGAGGAACACGATATGATTTAGTCAGGTTCTTCAGAATGATGTCGGCTTTTTCTTTATATTCTTGACCGTTATTTACGTAACCGGATAATTCATATAAAGCGGATGCCGTAATGGTTGATGCCGAAACATCACGCGGTTCGTTCGGTATTTCCGGCGCATTGAAATCCCAATAAGGAATCAGATCTTCGGGAAGATTCGGATGATTAAATATAAATGCAGCAATCTTTTCCGCCTGATCAAGATACCGTTTATCTTTTGTTTCACGGTAACACATGACGTATCCGTAAAGCCCCCAGGCTTGTCCTCTCGCCCAAGCACTCTCATGTGCGTATCCCTGATGCGTATGTTTATTGCGTACATCGCCCGTGATTGTATCGTAATCGATCACATGATACGAGCTATTATCGTTCCTGAAATGATTCTTCAAAGTGGTATCTGCATGCTTTATAGCAATATTGCGGTAAACAGGATCTCCTGAAATTTTTGACGCCCAGAACAGAAATTCCAGATTCATCATATTATCGATAATAACCGGGAATTGCCATTTGTCTCCGTTATGATCCCACGAACGAATACATCCTACTGTCGGGTTAAACCGAGAAATTAATGAATTAGCACCTTCGATCAATACCTCTCTATAATGCTCAGTAGGATTCAGACGGTATCCATTTCCAAAACTACAATACATCATAAAACCAAGATCGTGTGTTCCTTTATACGATTTAAGCGGTTCCAGTAAGTTGGTATATTCGATTGCTTTTTCTTTCCAATAGTCATCTTTGGTGTATTCATACATATACCAAAGTTCGCCGGGAAAGAACCCGCTGCACCAATCTTTGGCACGAACAAGACGCAAGGAATCGTCTGCCTGAATATTGCGGGGAGAAGGTAGTTCTTCCGGCGTTTTGCCAAGTTCTGCTCTCACTCGTTCAACTTCCGTGAAAGCAAATTTCAATTGTTTCCCGGCAAAATCAAAGTTTTCTTTTACAATATCTCCCGATTTATTCCCGGCACAAGAACCGAATAGAAATAAAGGAAGCAGTAACCATACTTTTTTCATGTCTTATCGTATTAAAATTTAGATTTATAGGATATGTTTTTATTCTCGCCCGGTAGTAAATAAACCGTGATTTTTCGTTCTTCCGAAGGCTTTAAGTCTGAATTCAACGTAATAATCGATATCCCCTGATTTTCAGAATCATAACTATATGTTGATTTAGCCGGTTTAATATCCCATACGGGACTATTTACGCCTTCCACCTTCAGATAGAGTGTCTTTCCATCTTTATTTAATTCTACCACCTGATTTGAAATCACTTTAGCAGTTGCTGGAGTGACCAGCCTCCAGGATAGTTTAGTAAATCGTTTGCGGTTGACAATATTGTCTTCAATAACGGCATATTTTTTATCAATTAAAGAAACAGCACGAACAATCTTTTGTACCTCATTTGCATATACAGGCGTAAGATCGGAAATAACATACATGTTATTCTCCTCTTTTCCGTGCTTATCAATGATTGCATTACCCTTAACCAGCTGGTATTTGTCATTAAAGGCGAGCGTACTATGCGCCAGATTATTGTATCTGAACACATCCCATCGTTGCGCATCCTGCTCTCGTCCCCAAAGTTCCACACCACGCGTTTCCAGACGATTATACTCTTCACCTCCCATATCGATAGCCCAGTTCACACCATCTGCTTCAAAGATGAAACTACCAATATCCATATGACCGTGATTAATGCTGGGAGAGCCTAACTTTACGCCAAGAAAAGTAGCATCCTCTTTATCCCAATCTGAGCGCATAACCCCTACAGGGCTATCTCCTTGTCCCATCCAGAATAATTCAGTCGGTTTGACCGGATTATCTAAAGAAGCCGAAGCTCCCCAAAGTAACATTGCCGGCGCAAGGCGCGTTCCTTTGACAGACGATACCCCGGATTGTTTAATTAACCGCGATTGATTATAAATGATAGACGGATTTTTTGTTTTGTTATAAAACCAGAAAATAGTGGGCGTAAAGAACGCTTTTGATCCATTATCCGAATAACAGAAGTTTTTTAATCCCGGAGTTACCATATGCAACAAATAATCGCCCGTTTCAAGAAAACCGGGTATTTCAGATAATCCAAAATCAGACTTAAACACCCCTTCAATGGCACTTAAAAACATGACATTAAAGGATGTTCCATACTCCCAATACCCCATACCTTCAGGATAAACTCCGTCGGGTCCGTAATGTTTCATAGGAATGGTAATCTTCTCAATAGCTCTGTTGACCACTTTTGCTGCTAAGGACGGATTCTTTTCCCATACAGCAATTGCACCATAAGTCATCCCCCCGTGACAAACCTGATTCCAGTTATGATTCGCATCGACAAACCAGTTATACCGTTTGTCAAAAGACGGATTTAAACCTTTCTCTATAATAGCTGTTTCAATAATCTGTTTGGATTGCGGCGACAATTGACCGTACAGCCAATCATAACCAATCGCCAAAGCCATCGTCATTTCACCCACATCCAAGAAATGAGAAGGATTCCAATCACTAAAGTTGGCTGCTTTCAGCATTTCTTCCTCAGCCCGTTTGACATATTTCTTATCGCCGCTCATCCGATACGCGTAACTCAGAAAAAAGATTCGTCTCAGATTTTCACGGGAAACACCAAGCAAGCGACGTCCGATCTGTTTGCGTTCATTTGGCGGTGTGGTTAAGATTGTATTCGATTCGTCCATAATAGCCGCATGAACATCTTTCCATACCACATCTTTTTGTATTTGTTTTTTCAGTGCTTTCTCTCCACCTTTCGGCAAAAGGAGTCGCGGATGGGAAGAAAGTTTTGCTTCTTCCGTAACAAACACTTCCTGAGCAAACAGACTTTGACAGGAAATAAATAATAGTAAGAATAAAGTAATACGTGTTTTCATGATTTAAAGGTATTAATCTGTTTTAGTTGAATTTTATGGTGGATTCTTTTTATATCATCTGTCTCATGATTGCTTTATCTCGTAAATATAAACCGTTTTGATTAATAATAGTTGAGTCCACTGTGAAAAGTCGGGAATACACCTTTCCAAAAAAAATTAAAGGCGTTTAGAAACGAAAGTTGAAGAGCTTCAAAATTTTCAGAAGTACTATTTTTAAAAAAAAGGATACGCAAATGTGACTTTTGGGGATCAGGCAAAATATCCGGTTGTTATGGTAATCATCCATCGTGATACGTCTATACTGCAAACTGGCATTTTAGAGACCAATGTCATCAACTCAAACTTCTTACTCCACTTTAGTCTTACTATTCATCGAATAATTCCGGCTGAAAGCCGAGTATATATCAGCCCAACACAACGTGTTGGGTAATAGGACACCCTTCCTTTGCGGCCTGAAAGGACAGTATAAACCTACCCTAACAGTTGGACTATAATATAACAGGCTTTCAGCCTTAAAACCAAACTGCATAGCTTGAGTTGATGACGTTGGTTTAGAGACTACGCTGAGCAGAGGCTTCCAACAAAATCAACCCCGTTCATGTTGTTGATTTACAATACATTAAAACCAATCGAATAGTTTTGATTTTTTGTGTTTTATTTTGACAAATAGATACTTTTTTCATCCTTTTACTTACGCATAAAAAAATGCCCATCCTTGTTTTTTGATTTATAGTATTGTTTTAGACCAATAAATATTGTATTTAGACTAAAATAGCCCGTTTTTTACCGAAAACATAAAGGTTATTTTCTGAAAAATATCCTTTATATTCAAAAAAAGAATAGAATCTTTTTCCAAAAAGAATAGGGAGATTTTATTCATTGCCTTTTTTTGTTCAATTTTGATAATTCAAAAAAACGGGCATGCCGTATCGCGCGTTTTAAGTGCGGTTTTTCGGTGTTTGTTTTTCGGGGACATATATTGTCATTTTATTTAATAAAGCGCGTTAAAACAACGCTGTTGAAGCCGACGGCAATTTGTCTGAAAATGACAAATTTTGCTATTATTTTGTTCTTTTTATTTCACTTTTTTAAAAGAGCATAGGGACTTAGGAAAAAGACTCTACTCTTTTTTCAAAGCCCTATGCTCTTTTAGAAAATCTCTTTTGTCCATGTAAATAAGCTACATGGGCAAAGCTCTTTTTATTTAATACAGCTTTTAATAACCTGTGTTTTGATCCATATTGGGGTTTTCAACAACTTCATCCGAAGGTAGAGGGAAGTTGACGTTATAGTCCGAAAACTTGCAGTCAATCAGTAAAGAACTGAAATCTAATTTCTTTAAATCAATTTCTCCTGCGATATGTCTTCTTCTTAAATCCCACCAGCGATGGCCTTCTTCAAAGGCTAACTCAAGGCGTCTTTCCTGAAATATCCATTCCAGAACAGTCTGTGCATTTGATTCGGACGTGTTACGATCAACCGGAATTGCAGAGGGTGCGCCTTCTACGGAATTGCGCGCTCTTTCTCTTATTTGATTAACTAAGCCGATAGCTTCACTTAAGCTTCCGTTACTTCTGACAATAGCCTCTGCTTTCAGGAGTAATACATCAGCATATCTTAATATACGAGGATTATTTACAGAAACACCATTAGATGATCCTCCATTTGCATAACGATTGTTCCTAAGATATTTCATGACATTGATCAGGTTTGTCGCGTCCGGATTAATATTGTAATCTTTTCTCGGGTCGCCTTCGTCATACGCTTTTTGAATTGACTCTGTCGCGGAAAAGTAAGAATTACCGATCCAGGTAGGTAATTGACTGAACATACCCAGATAATGTCCGATTTCTCCGATAACGGCGAAGGCATCGTTTCCTCCTGCACCACCCACAAATGGATTTACGTTAGCTGGTGAGTCATTTGCCTGATATTCAAAAAGTGATTCTTCATTATTCTCATGTTCGATAGAAAAGTTTTCTCCATACACTGAAGTCAGACTAACCCCTTTTATTGAATTAAAATCAGCAATTGCTTCTGTGAAATCTGTCGTAGTTTTGTTTACTGTTCCCCTGAAGACAAGACATTTTCCTCTAAGTCCGAATGCCGAATTTTTAACAAGCCGGCCTTTGTATTCTGCGCTCCAGCTTTCCGGAAGCAGTTCGGACGCCAATTTTAAGTCGATAATGGCCTGATCGAGAAGCTGTGTTCCGGTGGTGTTCGGTGGATAAGCATCATTAATGTCTGTAATTCTTTCCGTAATTAACGGTGCCGTTCCAAACACGTTCCAGAGATTAAAATAAGCCAATGAACGAAGAAACAAAGCTTCTCCTTTGTTGTAGTTTAATAACTCCGGTTTCGATTGGTAGATTTTCTCTCCGTTTTCTTCTATTTTTTCAAGCACAGTATTTGCCCTTGCGATCAACTGATATGCAAATTGATAATACAAGGTAAGCTGACTTGATGATCCGCTTAGACCTGTGAAATTTTCGAATGCGTAAGCGGCCGGACTGGTCAGGTCATCTGACGGTAATAGCGTAATTGGTAACAAATGGTTGTTTTGTCCACCTCGGAAACCATAGAAAAAAGAGACTTTCTGATAGACACCGAATATAGCTTGTTGCATCTGATCTTCATTCTGGAAAAAACTGGCCTCCGTATCTCCGATTGGATCCAGATTTATCGTATCGGTATCACAGGCACTTATTACTAAAAAAAGTGCCATTAAAACGGATATTACTATTTTATTCATAATACTTCAATTTATAGGTTATAATCAAAAACTAAGATTAGCACCGAATGTAAAGGTGGTTGGTGTTGTTATATTTTCCGGATCCAGATCGTTGTATGATGATATAACGAACAGATTTGTTCCGGAGAAATAACAACGTAATTTCCGTATTCCGAGATTGGATAAAACAGAGGATTTGAAATTATATCCGATCTGGAAGTTCTGAAAACGGAAGAAACTGGCATCTTGTACGAAACGATCTGAGACGCGATTGTTTCCCGATGGATCACTTTGTATAGCACGCGGAATCTTGTTGGAATGATTTTCGGTTGTCCAACGGTCGCGATAGTCGGTCAGGAAGTTCTGTCCACCGCCAGCAATACTAAGAAGTCCTAAAGAATTAACCTTCTGAACATCGCCCACGCCCCGGAAACCAAGTGTAATATCCCAATTTTTATAATCAGCACCTAAGTTAATACCATAGTAATATCCTGGTATTGTTTTTCCCAAATAAGTCTTATCATAATCATCGATCTTTCCGTCTGGGGAATAGTTTTTCAATGCGCCATCCGGATTACTATCTGTTGGAGCGCCATATAAGTCAACGTAACGTACATCGCCCGGAGCTTTCTGTGAGCTATACCCTATATCATTGTTTTTTGCGACCCAATCAGCGACTTCTTGTTCTGTCTGGAAGATCCCATCTGTCTTTAATCCATAGATATAATTCATAGAATAGCCATCTTCAATTCTCAAATTTCCTGTTGTCGAGGGATTACCTCGGTAAAGGTTACTTACACGGTTTTTCACTGTTGTCAGGTTGGCAGATACATTAAAACCTATGTCCCCAATCTTATCATTGAACGATGTTTGCAATTCAATACCCTTGTTCGAAACCTCCGCAAGATTAATCACCGGCTTACTTAAAGCTCCGACTACCAATGGAAGACTGATTTGTTGTAAGATCCCATCGGTTTTACGATTATAATATTCTCCGGTGAAACTGAATCTATTGTTTAATGCTGTCAGGTCAAACCCCAAAGATAAAGTCGTAACAGTCTCCCAACTCATATCCTTAATAGGGAAGTCTCCTAATGCTGCCGCTTGATATATTGTTCCGCTACCATCTCCATTGTCTCCAAAAGCCGCTTTCGGGTTAACGTTCAGCAACGAAAGATAAGCATAATCACGGGTCTCCTGATTTCCTGACTTACCCCAGCCTCCACGAAGTTTTAAATCGTCAAGCCAGTTAATCTCTTCCATGAATTTTTCCGAAGAAATACGCCATGCTCCGGCAAAAGCAGGAAATGTACCCCATTTATAACCGGGACCGAATTTGGATGTACCATCTCTTCTGACTGTCACATCAAAATAATATTTACTGGCAAAATTGTAGCTTAAACGTCCCATATAACCAATCAAACCGGAATAGTACCTTTCATAGAATGCATTTTTATTTGCTGCATCCCACCCTTCATTTATATAATGCTGTTCCCAATTAGGTATAGGAGAATTCTTTTCCACTGAAATACTTTTTACACGCCATTTAATATCCTGATCCATAGCGTTAAGAACAAGGTCAACGGTATGTTCCCCAAATGTATTATTGTAACCTATCAAAAGTTCCTTTACAAAGTTTACGTTCTCGGTTTCTCTTAAATTGTATCTGTTCCCTTCTCCTGTATATAAAACCCCTTTTCCAATTTCATACAAACCTCTTTCTGGTTCGACGTATCCATCGGCTTTCTGCGTATAATAGTCAAAGCTGAAAGTCCCCTTAACACGGAAGCCTTTGAACGGAGTTAATTCCGCATAAAAAGTACCGATATTACGTAGCAGATCCGTTTTTGCTACCTGATGTTCTGCCTGTCCTAAAAAGTTATTGATCGTTGCCTGACCATAACCATAAGGGAGTAATTTCCCATCAACAGTACGAGCTGTACTTGCCAGTCCATTGGTTTGGTTCGAATCATATAATGGTTGCCATGGCATCATAAACGAAACACCTGTAAACGAAGGTTGCGTTTCTGAATCTGTGCGGGAATAAGCGAAACGGAATGATTCTCCCAGTTTTAACCAGTTTCCTAATTTATGATCAGAATTCAGGAAGAATGAAAAACGGTCGAAAGAACTTTTATAGATGGCCTCATCTTGTTTAGCATATCCGGCGCCTAAAGCATAATTTGTTGCCCTATTTCCTCCGGATACACTGATGTTATAATCCTGTATGGCTGCGTTTTCCTGTAGCATGGCATCCATCCAGTCATCCCTATAATCCGGACTATTACCTAAATACTGAGAAGAATTCTTATCGAAGAACGGATAATACTGGTCTTTTACATAGGCCGGATTTGCATCGATCGCTTCCAAGCTCATATTAATATATTCCTGCATGGAAACCGTATCGTATCTTTTGAATATATTCTGTATCCCATAACTCATGGAGAAATCAACATTAGTACGTCCTTCAGACCCTCTTTTCGTTGTGATAAGAATAACACCATTCGAAGCCCTTACCCCATAAATAGCTGTTGCCGAAGCATCTTTTAAGACTGAGATAGATTCGATATCATTCGGATTGATCAGGTTGAAAATATTAATACCTCCGCGTAATGTTTGTAAACGAGCATCGCTTGAACTTGCCCCTCCTTCGGTCAAAGGAATTCCATCAATTACGTACAGCGGATCATTGTATCCTAAGGTACTTACCCCACGGATACGGATTTCAGGTCTGGCTGTCGGGCTACTTCCCGGATTGCTTACAAATACACCTGCCATTTTTCCCTGCATAGCAAATTCAGGAGACATGGTCTTGTTATTTGATATTTCGTCCGAACTTATTTGTGCAACAGCTCCTGTCAGGTCTTTTTTCGTACGAGAACCATAACCTATGACAACAACTTCATCCAGGTTTTTGGAGGATTCTGTCAATGTTATGTTGAAACTTGTTTTTCCTTTTACCGGAATTTCTTGTGATTCATAACCTATATATGAAATCTGTATAATACCATTTTCGGGAACATCCAACATGAAATTTCCATTTATATCCGTAATTGTTCCATGATTAGTTCCCTTAATCATAATACTTGCGCCAATTACAGATTCATTTTGTGGATCAAGTACCACCCCGCTAATGCGTTTTGTCTGTTGGTTTACTTCATTTAATCTTTGCGAGATTACAATCATTTTACCCTCTATTGAATAGCTTAAATCGCTATCCAGAATACTTGATAAGACTTCGTCAATGCTTGAGTCTTTAAATTCATGAGTGATTTTCTTATTCTCATTCACTTCATTCTTTTTGTAAATTATGGAATATTGGAGTTGACGCTCAACTTCTTCCAATACCTCTTTTAAAGAAGCTTGTCTGAATTGGTGGGTTATTTTCTGAGCATTAATAACAAATGACCCGGAAAACAGAATGGTCAGTATCAATGCTCTACCCATGATTTTTTTATACATCATAAGAATAATGATTAATAAATTAGTAATAGATCGAAAGAAATATAGTTAACAAAAAGCGCTATTGTTTCATTATATATATGTCCCGGTCGTTTCTTTCAAACCGGATTTCTATGACTTGAGAAAGAGCTTGCAAAAACTGTCCAATGGTTTCTTCGTTTCGAAGGGAGACTTTGAATTTTTCGTCTTTCTCAAGTGCTTCATCTAAATAAATATTTACATCGTATTTTCGTGATAGCCTTATAGCAAGTTCACTTAATGTGATTTCATCATACTCGATCCGTCCGTCTATCCAGGATTTATATTGATATGCCTGAACTGCATGACGTAAAAACTGTCCGCTTGCTTTATTCAAACTCAATAATTCTCCAGGTCTAAGATTGACGGTTTTATTTTGAGCGATAACATCAATACTTCCCTCAATAAGAGTTACAGATGATGTTGGGTCTTCTTCGTAGGAATTGATATTGAATTTAGTTCCTTTGACTAATACATCATAATGAGATGTTTTGACAAGAAACGGACTCTGATCTTGTAATTTGTTGACTTCAAAATAGGCCTCACCTTCCAACTCTACCTCCCGGTTGTTATTCCCGAATCCGGCAGAATAGCGCAATGTGGATCCCGCATTCAACCAAACTGTACTGCCGTCGGTCAATACTATCCGGCTTTTCTCTCCTGGAGCAGTCATCAACGTATAATAGGGTTGCTTCTGATTGGATTGATACAACAGGAATGAACCGATTGAACTGACAGCGATAAGTAAAACTGCCGCTACCGCTGCAATTATTTTTCGGAGTGTAAATACGGATTTCTTTTTATCAGCTAAGAACGAATCCCGGATTACCATCCGTTGCTGAAGCTGTTTCCAGTCTTTTTGAACGGACAGATTTTTATCCGAAGAAGCTATCCATTCCTTTTCCCATTGACGGAACAGCGTTAAATGGGCATCATCTGATGAAATAAAATCGAATAGCATTCCCTCTTCTTGCAAAGAGATCGTACCGTTAAAATAGGCTAACGCTAACTGGTGATATTTTTCATTCAGCTTTTCCATGTTCTTGCTTTCTAAATGATATAACAACTGAGTTCTCTTTTACCCAACCCTTAGTTCCTGTTTTTTTTAGAATTATTTATCGTTCAGCAGCCAGGCAAGGATAATGATGTAAATATCAAGAGGATATTTATCTTTAAAGTGTTTTGAAAAATAAGACAAGGCCCGGGTTATATGTTTTTCCACAGCAGTTGTAGAAATATTAAGCTTTTCTGCGATTTCTCTGTTCTTTAGGTTTTTGAAACGGCTCAACAGGAAAACTTCTTTGCAGGTGGAAGGAAGACGATCTATCACCTGCTTGATCTGATCTTGCAATTCATGATATAAAATGGCCTGTTCGGGATTCAGGCTGAGGTCGGTATGGTAAAGCTCTTCTTTTCCTTCTATTGATGCGAGGTATTCGATATTGTATTGATCAACAATATGAAGATGTTTTAAATAATTCAGGCAGGCATTTCTCACCATAGCAAAAAGCAAAGACGAAAGAGAAGCATCATGCAACAAGCTTCTTTTCTCCCAAAAACGAAGGAAGCTCTCCTGCACAATATCGTTGACTGCTTCTTCCTCATAGACAAAGCGTGAAGCATATCCTTTCAAGCGCGGATAATAAGACTCAAATAAGAATTTGAAAGCGTCTTGATTTCCGTTTTTTATTTCTTTGAACAAAAAGGTCTCGTCCGAGAAATTTGTCATACGATATTAATATTGTGTCATTACAAACATAATAAAAAGAATTAAAAGCAAAATACATGATCCGCGTATTATTATAAAGGAACATCAATACAACCTAAACATATTTCTGACAATACAGCTCTTTAGTTTTTACTTTTGAGGCAAGTTCTTTACAAGGGATTTCTGAATTCGTTACCTTTGCGTGTATCCTTTATATTAAGTTGTCAGAGAAAATGAAAAAAACAATGGTATTTATGTTAGGAGTAGGTATGGCTTTTTCTTCCTGTTCGGAAGGGAATAAGAAGGCGGAAACAAAGGAGAATGAGTTTAGTTATACAGTTGATCGGTTTGCCGATTTGGAAATATTGCGCTATCAGGTGCCGGGCTTTGAGGCGCTGTCTTTAAATCAAAAACAATTGCTATATCATCTGTCGGAAGCGGCTTTGATGGGGCGTGATATTTTGTTTGATCAGAATTGCCGGTACAATCTGGCTGTACGCCGTACGCTGGAAGCGATTTATGCGAATTTTAATGGCGATCGTAAGTCGGCCGATTTTAAAGCGCTGGAAGTCTATCTGAAACGGGTTTGGTTTTCGAATGGTATCCATCATCATTATGCGGAGGATAAATTCTTTCCTGAATTTTCGCGGGCTTTCTTTGCCGACTGTGTGACGCAATTACCGGAAGATTTAGTTCCGCTTCGTACCAGGCAAACCACCGAACAGTTTATTTCGGAACTGACTGATGTGATTTTTTCTACTGAAATACTTACGAAACGAACTGTACAGAGTGGCGACGAGGATATCATCAAAGCATCTGCCAATAATTATTATGCGGGTGACCTGACGCAAAAGGAGGTCGAGGATTTCTATGATGCGATGAAAGATCCAAATGATAGCACGCCTATCTCTTATGGTCTGAATAGTCGTTTGGTGAAGGAAAACGGAATCATCCAAGAGAAAGTCTGGAAAGTAGGAGGACTTTATACGCAGGCGATAGAACAGATTGTTGCCGAACTTCAGAAGGCGGTTCCTTTCGCTGAAAACGAAAAACAAAAAGCTGTAATCGAAACTCTTATTGATTACTATAAAACCGGAGATCTGAAGACATTCGATGCTTATGCTGTATTGTGGGTAAAGGATACCGACTCGGAAGTGGACTTTGTTAATGGTTTTACGGAAACGTATGGAGATCCGTTAGGCATGAAAGCCAGTTGGGAATCAACGGTCAACTTTATTAATAGGGAAGCCACCAAGCGTACAAAACTAATCAGCGATAATGCGCAATGGTTTGAAGATCATTCTCCGATTGACGATCGGTTCCGTAAAAAGGAAGTAAAGGGAGTGACCGCCAAAGTGATTACGGTTTCCATGTTGGGTGGCGATTGTTATCCCGCCACTCCGATCGGAATAAACCTTCCTAATGCGGACTGGATCAGAAGGGATCACGGATCAAAATCGGTGACGATTGAGAATATTACTGAAGCTTATGATAAAGCATCGCAAGGAAATGGCTTCAGTGAAGAATTTGTCTGGAGTGATACCGAACGCGGGTTATTGAAGAAATACGGATTTATGACGGACAATCTGCACACGGATTTGCACGAATGTCTCGGACATGGATCAGGAATTACATTGTCGGGTGTGGCTGCCGATGCTCTGAAAGCTTATTCTTCCACATTGGAAGAAGCCAGAGCCGATTTGTTCGGACTCTATTATATTGCCGATGCCAAAATCGTAGAACTCGGTCTTCTTCCTGATGCCGAAGCCTATAAGGCAGAATATTATAAATTCATGATGAATGGTTTGATGACGCAGCTTGTCCGTATCGAGTTAGGTAAAAATATCGAAGAGGCACATATGCGTAACCGTCAGTTGATCGCCCGGTGGGTGTACGAAAAGGGGCAGGCGGAGAATGTAGTGGAATTGAAACAGCGTGATGGAGAAACCTATGTAGTTATCAATGATTATCAGAAACTGCGCAGCCTGTTCGGACAATTGCTTGGTGAGGTGCAACGTTTGAAAAGCGAAGGCGACTTTGCTGCGGGCAAGAAATTAGTTGAGGACTATGCCGTACAAGTTGATCCGAAATTGCATGCCGAAATATTAGAACGCTATGCCAAACTCAACTTAGCTCCCTACAAAGGATTTGTTAATCCAGTCATGAAAGAAGTGAAAAACAAGCAAGGAGAAGTGATTGATATCGCGCTTGATTATTCAGAAGGCTATACAGAACAAATGCTTCGTTATAGTCGGGATTACTCCTTCCTTCCAACCTATAATGAGTAAATAAAAATGGAAGAAATAATCAAAGATATCCGGCTCCGGCTCCGCAAAGCAATGAATGGCGTAGTCTCTGCTAGTATGCGACAGAAAGGAATCGAATATAAACTTAATTTCGGAGTAGCCATACCGGAAATAAAAACGATAGCCGCCGATTATACTCCCGATGCTGAGTTGGCTAAATGGCTTTGGGCGCAGGATGTGAGGGAACATAAGATCCTGGCCACATTATTATATCCGCATGAGGCATTTACCGAAGAAGAGGCAGAACGTTGGGTTGAAGAAATACGCTATCAGGAAATCGCCGAACAGTTTTGTGCTAATTTAGTTCAGTTTCTCTCTTTTGCGCTTTCATTAGCAGAACGTTGGATTGAAGATGAACGGGAGAATACACAAGTCTCCGGTTTTCTTCTATACGCCCGTTTATACACGCAGGGAAATACGTCGCTTTCCTCTGAAAAACTTTTGACAGAAGCTAAACGAGTTATGGATAAGGGAATATCCCGCCCTCAACGTGCCGCCTTGTTAGCCTTGAAACGCTATGGTCGTCTCGGAACAACTGAAGCAAAACAGGCTTTAGACAGTATAAAAGATTACCAAAATGCCGAGTCAAAAGAAAAACAAGAATTTTACAACGATCTGAAATTTGAATTTGAGTATATTAATAATAATGTATAAAAGCCCTGGTGTTGGAAATTACCAGCATTAACGGGGTGTGTAATTTGCATTTTAACACGATGAAATTCCAAAATAACCTTTATATTTTTTTCGGATCAGTCCGAAACCCCGGTTGTTATTACACTTGGATTATGTCGTTTTTAATGGGATTACCTCGAGAGGTTAAAACAAATCGTGGACAGCAAATATAAAAAAACGAAATAAAAAACAAAATAACAGCAAAATTTGTCATTTTCAGACAAATTGTCGTCGGCTTCAACAGCGTTGTTTTAACGCGCTTTATTAAATAAAATGATAATATATGTACCCGAAAAACAAACACCGAAAAACCACACTTAAAACGCACGATACGGCATGCCCGTTTTTTT
>NZ_JAQWCQ010000091.1 GCF_028705895.1 Massilibacteroides sp.
ATGAAAATGAAAAGGCATACCGTACCATTTAAACTGGATAGTAGAAATTAGGTGTAGTGTCTAAACAAAAACAAAAGACACTGAAAATCATTCGTTTTCGAAAATAAACCGTCAAAGTCAGGAAAAACAAAATAATAGCAAGATTTGTCATTTTCAGACAACAAATTGTCGTCGGCTTCAACAGCGCTGTTTTAACGCGCTTTATTAAATAAAATGACAATATATGTACCCGAAAAACAAACACCGAAAAACCACACTTAAAACGCACGATACGGCATGTCCGTTTTTTTTGAATTATCAAAATTGAACACAGCTTCAACAGCGTTGTTTTAACGCGCTTTATTAAATAAAATGACAATATGTGTCCCCGAAAAACAGATACCGAAAAACCACACTTAAAACGCGCGATACGGCATGCCCGTTTTTTTTGAATTATCAAAATTGAACAAAAAAAGGCAATGGATAAAGTCTCCCTATTCTTTTTGGAAAAAGATTCTATTCTTTTTTTGAATATAAAGGATATTTTTCAAAAAATAACCTTTATATTTTCGGTAAAAAACGGGCTATTTTAGTCTAAATACAATATTTATTGGTCTAAAACGATGCTATAAATCAAAAAACAAGGATGGACATTTTTTTACGCGTAAGTAAAAGGACGAAAAAAGTATCTATTTGTCAAAATAAAACACAAAAAAATCAAAACTATTCAATTGATTTTAATGTATTGTAAATCAAGAATATGAACGGGATTGATTTGTTAGATACCTCTGCTCTCCGTAGTCTCTAAACCTGCCAGTTTAGAGTATAAACGTATCACGATGGATTATCATCAAAACAACCGGATATTTTGCCTGACCCCACAGGACGCATATAATAAGCTTGGTTTGCCAATTCCAAATAATTGCATGGTAAACAATAACTCTCCTTATGAATTAGATCATACGGGAGCGAGACATACAACATCTGCTAATATATTTTTCTTTGCTTTCTTGCAAAAGATAGATTACCACGTAATTCAAGGTCTTAGTCTATTCTATGTGTAGATTTTATCTGTCAAAACATTACTCAATCTTATTATTATGAGGGATATGAACCTGAATAGCAATATAATTTTCCACAATATTAAGGATCGATAAGCCTTCCAATAGTTTATATTATCAAACTCCCTTTAATAGAGGGCGGCTCCAGATGGTTTGAAGGATTCCTCTGAGTAATAGGTAGGTGATAAATGCTAACCAGAGTGCATGATTGCCTAACGTGGCGACTAATAGTAAATATAATGAGAAAAATGCAAGGGAGGCAAGGAGCATGGCGTAGAGCATTTTTCGTGTTTCGGTTGCGCCTATTAAGACTCCGTCCCAAAGAAATGCGGAGAAACCTGCAAATGGAATGATCAGTACCCAGTAGTAGTAGTCTGCAGAGGTACGTATCACGTCTTCGTTGTTTGTTAAGAGACGTAGAAATTCTTTTCCTCCAACTAGGTAAAGCAGGGTGAACAGGAGGGATAATGCAATGCCCCATCCAAATAATTTACGGATCATATTGCGAAGGGCTGTTTTATTCTTTGCTCCCACGAAACGTCCTGTCAGTGCTTCTCCTGCATAAGCGAATCCGTCCATGAAATAGGAGAAGAGGGTGAATAGTTGCATGAGCAAGGTGTTGACTGCTAATACTAAATCTCCTTGTTTGGCTCCTGTTGTGGTGAAGAAGGTGGTAACTGCAACTAAACAAATCGTGCGGAAAAATATATCGCTATTGACGGAGAAAAATCTTTTCATTGCTGTGGAAGAGAAACTTTCCCTGAAGTTTAAAAAGATTTTTAGACGGCTGTAATAAATCATCCAAAAGCTAACTGCCATGATGATTCCACTGTATTGCGCGATTAATGTAGCTGAGGCCACACCTTCTATTCCCCAGTTGAAAACGAAAACAAACAGAAGACTACCGATAATATTGACTATGTTTTGCGTAATAGCGATAACCATCGGAATGCGCGTGTTTTGCATGCCGATAAACCAACCGGTGAAGCAATACAATGAAAGAACAGCTGGTGCTCCCCAGATACATATCCGGAAATACACTTTGGCAAAATGGGCTACTTCTTCACTGCTGTCAACAAGCTGGAAAGTCAGCCATTCAATAGGGGTTTGGAGTAGGATTAGTGTGAGTGCCAAACCACAGGCTATTGAAAGTGAACGGCTCAATAGTAACATAGCCTCTTTCAGATTCCGTTCACCATAGGCTTGTGCAGTAAAACCACCTGTTCCCATTCGGAGGAATCCGAATACCCAATAGATTATATTGAACATCATTGTTCCTACAGCAATCGCTCCTATGTATGCTGCATCTCCGAAATGCCCCACGATTGCCATGTCAACCAGTCCTAACAGCGGTACTGTAATATTTGATATAATAGACGGTAATGCTAACCGCAGGATTTGCTTATTCATTAATTAAACAGCTCGTATTTCTTTATTTATAAGAAACTTCAAGAGGTTCTTTTAGTTGTACACTTAAATCTTTTACGTAATTAAACCAATCAGCCGGAGTCTCGAATCCCCATTTACTCCATCCCGCACCGGCGTAATAAGTGAACTTCTCACCCGGTTTGTATTCCGAAAATCCGAGGAGATGTCCATTCGCTCCACGTTCTGCCTTTTCCTTATCTGAGAAATGGATTGCTTTAGCATCTTGTAGTTTAGCTGGAAATACGGTGGCTATATATGTCTGACCGTTTTTAGGGTCTGCCGGATCTGCATAAGCAATATAACCTGCATCTTTATCAGCGACAAATTCTTCGCTTGGTTCATGCAAAACAATACCGGCAACAACCGGAAGAGTCTCGTTCAGATTTTCATAAGAAACCGTAATTCTGTTTAGTTGCATTCCGGCATCCAAAGATACTGTTCGGTGTTCGATAACATTCTGATTATTATTGATGCTGAGTGGATTGTATGTTAGTTGTACCGTAAAACGAAGAGGTCCGTTGTCCATAATCTCAAACGCCTTGTAGCAATATGGATAAGCAATAGTGTCATTAACAAACAAAGCAGGAGTTCCCGCTCCTAACGTAGGGCCAACCTTATAATAGTCCAAACCATTCCCATTGTCATTATGATAAGAAATTTTATCTTCCAGTTCTTTGCGATAACGCTCTTTTACGACTAATTCCGGAACACGTTTTACCCAAATATCAAAACCATATGCTTTTTCACCTGTTGCTTGTAAAGCCGGTCCATAAGTACGGAATGCAATACGATCATTTTCCCAGGCAATATCATCAACCCGTTCAGGGTACAGTTGACCATATACAAAAGACTTATACTCTTCCGGAGTACCCTCTTTAATTGAATAAGTAACCTTGCTGTTTTCCGTTACATTTGCCGGGAAGATTAATTTCTGATCGTAGGTAATCTGATAAGGAATTTGTTTTCCGTTAGGATCTGTAATAATAAAACTCTTATCCTGCATTTTTAGGTTAATAGCCGTATAAGGCAGCTCAATAATTTCATTGGTGCGGTCAGACGAGGATGAGTTCGTTACCGTAACCTGAAGTGAATTTTTGTTTGTGCAACTGATTAAAACAAGAAATAAGAAAAGGCTAATGACTCTGTTCATAGGTTTTAAAATTATAGACAGGTTTACTAATTCAGTTATTAACTGCAAAATAGCAGATTAAAAATGAAAATGAAAAGTTTTCATCCTCTAAAGATAAAGAAAAGCTTGTTTTTTCGTTTTCGAGAGATGATTTTATTTCGTTATCAGAACGATTACTGTCTTATGAATTAAGAGTACATGTATGCTTTAATAAAGCATCCTAAGTTTATTTCTTTATTTCATTCTGATTTTGTCTAAATGTCATTTTATTTTCATTTTTGCTATCATTATTTTGTTTGTTTGCGCGAAATGCTTACCTTTGTTCGGTCGTTGTTAAATGACACTTTAGCGGTAGAATATTGGTATAACATTCTAAATAATTAAAAAATGAAATCGAACGAAGTTTTGGACCTTCTAAAAAGAAGGTTCCCGAATGAACCTGAGTATCATCAGGCTGTGACTGAAGTTTTAACAACTATTGAAGACGTTTATAATGAACATCCCGAGTTTGAGAAAAGTAATCTGATTGAACGTCTTTGTATTCCTGATCGTATATTTTCTTTTCGCGTAACCTGGGTGGATGATCAAGGGAATGTACATACCAATATGGGGTATCGCGTACAACACAATAATGCGATTGGCCCGTACAAAGGAGGAATTCGTTTTCACTCTTCTGTAAATCTTGGAATTCTTAAATTTCTTGCTTTTGAACAGACTTTTAAGAATTCACTGACTACGCTTCCTATGGGAGGTGGTAAGGGAGGTTCCGATTTCAGCCCACGTGGTAAATCCAATGCAGAAATAATGCGTTTCTGTCAGGCGTTTGTAATGGAACTTTGGCGTCATATTGGTCCTGATACGGATGTACCTGCCGGTGATATAGGAGTAGGTGGCCGTGAAGTGGCTTACATGTATGGAATGTATAAAAAGTTAGCTCGTGAAAACACAGGTACATTTACCGGAAAGGGAATTGAGTTCGGTGGCTCATTGATTCGCCCGGAAGCAACCGGCTATGGTAACGTTTACTTCTTACTTGAAATGTTGAAAACACGTAATATAGATATTAAAGGGAAAGTGGTTGCTGTTTCCGGTTCGGGTAATGTGGCGCAATATACAACGGAAAAACTGATAAGTCTTGGAGCGAAGGTGGTTACTCTTTCAGATTCTGATGGCTATATCTACGATCCGGATGGAATAGATGCAGAAAAACTGAAATATGTAATGGAATTGAAGAATCTGTATCGTGGACGTATCCGTGAATACGCAGAAGAATACGGTTGCAAATATGTTGCCGGAGGTCGTCCGTGGAATGAAAAATGTGATATTGCTATGCCGAGTGCAACGCAGAACGAACTGAATGGAGACGACGCAAAGACCTTGTTGGCAAACGGTTGCTTCGCTGTGTCCGAAGGGGCAAACATGCCTTCAACGCCAGAAGCTATTGATGTATTCCTTGAAGCGAAGATTCTGTATGCTCCGGGGAAAGCTGCAAATGCCGGCGGAGTTTCTGTTTCCGGATTGGAAATGACACAAAATGCGATGAAATTAAGCTGGAGCAGCGAAGAAGTTGATGAGAAACTTAAAAGTATCATGTTCTCTATCCATGAACAATGTGCAAAATACGGTACTGAACCGGATGGAACGATAAACTATGTAAAAGGTGCAAATATCGCCGGATTTATGAAGGTTGCCAAAGCAATGATGGCGCAAGGAATTCTTTAAAATCCTGAAACACAAATTTCTCAGGAGTTAGGATGCAATGTCCTAACTCCTGAATTTCTGCTTACTTCTTTTCGATTCTAACAACCAACTCCTAATTTCCCTTCCTATATAATTGTCATTTGAACATTATTGTTTTAACTTCGTAGCTTAAATGTAGCATAATGGTTGCAGACGTACTGAAAAAACTATACTTGACCAACTTAGGAGTACCAGTCAATGAAATAACCGAATTGCCGTCTTCCGGCTCTAACCGGAGGTATTTCCGATTGATAGGAGAGAAAACTCTGATTGGTGTTAGCGGAACTTCTAAGGAAGAGAACGCTGCTTTTATATATATGTCTTCTCACTTTCGGGCTCAGAACTTACCCGTTCCCGAGGTATATCATGTTTCGGATGATGGACTGTATTATCTGCAAGAAGATCTTGGAGATGTACTGCTTTTTGATGCAATAGCCAAAGGAAGGCAGAGTAGCGTTTTCGATGATGACGAACGTGAATTGCTTCGTAAAACCATTCGTCTTCTGCCTCAGATTCAATTTAAAGGTGCAGAAGGAATGGATTTCTCTTTTTGTTATCCGCAGGCCGAATTTAACGAACGTTCTATCCTCTGGGATTTGAATTATTTTAAATATTGCTTTCTGAAATCTACAGGAATGGATTTTCAGGAAAATTGTCTCGAAGATGATTTCCAGCGACTGGCGAAAGTGTTGTTAGATAAGCCTTCTTCTACATTCTTATATCGTGATTTTCAGTCCAGAAACGTAATGGTGAAAGATGGAAATCCCTGGTTTATTGATTTCCAGGGAGGACGTAAGGGGCCTATTTATTACGATATTGCTTCTTTTCTATGGCAGGCAAAGGCGCGATTTCCGGATGATCTGAGAACGGAATTAGTAAATGAATACATCGATGCTCTATCTGCCTATACTGTGGTGGATCGTGAACAATTCTTTGATAAACTTCGTCATTTTATCCTTTTCAGGACGCTTCAGGTTTTGGGCGCTTATGGATTCCGCGGATATTTTGAGAAAAAACCACATTTTATTCAAAGTATCCCGTATGCGATAGAGAACTTGAAAGTTTTGCTACGAGATGAATTTAAAGAATATCCTTATCTTTGTGGAGTTCTTAAAGAACTTTGTGGTCTGAAACAGTTTTCTGATGACATGCAAAAACGAATGCTGGAAGTCAAAGTAATGAGTTTCGCATATAAAAAAGGATTGCCGAATGACCCATCCGGTAATGGTGGTGGTTTTGTTTTTGATTGTCGGGCAATAAATAATCCGGGGAAATATGAACGATATAATCATTTTATCGGATTAGACGAACCGGTTGTAGAATTCTTGGAAAAAGATGGAGAAATAACGCAATTCCTGGAAAACGTTTATACAATGGTAGATACGACAGTCAAGCGTTATTTAGACAGAGGATTTACGAATCTTATGGTCTGTTTTGGCTGTACCGGTGGCAGACACCGTTCGGTCTATTCAGCGCAACATCTTGCAGAACATTTGCATAAGAAATTTGGAGTAAAGATACATTTGACTCATAGAGAACAAAACATTGATCAAACATTTGACGCCATAATATGAAAGCTATGATTTTTGCGGCCGGTGTCGGTTCGCGTCTTAAGCCTTTGACAGATGAAATGCCGAAGGCATTAATACCATTGAATGGTAAACCTATGCTGGAACATGTGATTTTAAAATTGAAAGCAGCAGGTTTTCGTCATGTGGTTATTAACGTGCATCATTTTGCGCAGCAGATTATTGATTATCTAACTGCTAATGAGAATTTTGGATTAAAAATCCAGATATCTGATGAACGAGATTATTTGTTAGATACAGGAGGGGGAATAAAGAAAGCGTTTGAGTTTTTACAAGGAAACGAGCCGTTTTTGGTTCATAATGTCGATATTATATCCAATGTAGATCTTCGGGCACTTTATGATTACCATCTTGAACATAGTCCTTTGGCTACTCTTTTGGTGAGTAAAAGAGAAACATCGCGTTATCTTCTATTTGATAAACAATCGAAACTGTGTGGCTGGCGTAATCGTGAAACAGGTGAGGTGAAGTCTTATTATCCCGATTTTGATCCGCAGCAATATACTGAATATGGCTTTGGTGGTGTGCATGTTATATCTCCGGAGATTTTTGAGTGGATGGAAGAATGGACAGGTAAATTTCCTATCATCAATTTCTACTTATCGATTTGCGCCAAATCAAATATTCAGGCTTACGCGGCAGAAAATCTAACACTTTTCGACGTTGGTAAACCGGATTCTCTACCGATCGCCGAGGAGTGGATGAAATCTTTCTGAAAAAGCAAGTTATCCAACCCGTTGGCCGAATGAAATAGATACTGATTTAGCCCCTTCAAACGGGAATTATTTTGATGCTGAAAATCAATATAAAAACAGACGTAAAAATATAAAGGATATTTCCGAAAATATCCTTTATATTTCCGAAAATATCCTTTATATTTTTTCACTATTAACCGACTAAAATTCCAGACAGTCGGATTTGTTTAATTACACGGTCTGTATCGTGTTATATTTCTTTTTTTCGAAACCCTAGCCCCTGTTTATAAAGCCAGCCTAAGCTGGATTCCAGG